>JBKDMX010000134.1:0-9127 GCA_046343855.1 Planctomycetia bacterium | reverse complement strand
CGCCCAGGAACAGCATGTCGTGGCCCGCGCGCACGGCGTTGATCACTTCGGGGATCACCGTGTCGTCGTAGCCGACGATCCCGGGAAACAGCTCGCTGCCGTCTCGAAGCATCCGCAGGAAGTTCTCCCGCACCTCGTCCTTCACAGGGCGGCTCTTCCAGCCGCTCGCCCGTAGTTCAGCGAGGGTTTTCGGCAGATGGGGATGATTCATGTCACGGAAGTCTCCGGGTGAGTCGACATTGTAGACGGCTGCGAAGAGCCGGCCGATCTGCCGAGGAAGAGTTGGGGTCTGCCGTCGCGAACCAATACGCCGTGAGGGGGTGCCCATGCCCCGAGAGCCGGCGTTGGCGGCAAGCGCAGGCAGGATGCCGAAAGCGCAGCCGCCATCGAGCGAGCGAAGGGCAAGCGGGCACCGATCCGCGGTAGCGGATTGGTCGTACGAAGCGAGCGTCCGGAGAGCGGGGTGCGGGTCACCCGAAGCCGGGTTGGGCGCACCAGGGCATGACAGGCTGAAGCCTATCCCACAGAGCTCACTTCGGCGTGAGCGTCTTCTTGCCGACCCAGGCGACGAGCGCGTCGGGCACCCGCACCGAGCCGTCGGCCTGCTGGTAGTTTTCGAGGATCGCGATGATCGCGCGGCTCATCGCGATCGCCGTTCCGTTGAGCGTGTGCACGAAGTGCGTGCCCTTCTCGCCCGGCTTCTTGTACCGCACCGCGAGCCGGCGGGCCTGGTAGTCGGTGCAGTTCGAGGTGCTCGTCACCTCGCCCCACTCCCCCTGCTCGCCGCGGCCGGGCATCCAGGCCTCGAGGTCGAACTTCCGGTAGGCTGGGCCGCCCAGGTCGCCCGAGGCGGTGTCGATCACGCGGTAGGGGATGCCGAGGCCGTCGAAGAGCCGGCATTCGAGGTCGAGGAGATGGTCGTGCATCGCCTCGCTCTCCTCGGGCCGCGTGAAGGCAAACATCTCCACCTTCGTGAACTGGTGCACGCGGTAGAGGCCGCGGGTGGCGCGGCCGTGGGCGCCGGCTTCGGTGCGGACGCAGTGGCTGATGCCGCAGAGTTTCAGCGGCAACTCCTCCGCCTCGAAGATCCGCTCGTGCATCGCGCCGCCGAGCGTGATCTCGGCCGTGGCCACGAGCGAGAGGTCGCTCCCCGTGATCGAATAGATCTGCGTCTCGGGGCCGCGCGGCATGAAGCCCGTGCCCTCGAGGATCGTGTCGCGGGCGAGATCGGGCGTGGTCATCACAGTGAAGCCCTCGCGCAGGAGCAGGTCCACCGCGTATTTCTGCAGGGCGAGTTCGAGGAGCACGGCGTCGTTGGTGAGGAAGTAGAAGCCGTGGCCGGCCACCTTCGCGCCGGCGTCGAAATCGAAGAGGCCGAGCCGGCTGCCGAGCTCGACGTGATCGAGCGGCTTGAAGGCGAATGTCGGCTGCGGCGTCGCGCCGCGGCGGACTTCGACGGCCGCATCCTCGCCCCCCACCGGGGCCGCGGGGTGCGTGAGATTGGGCATCTGCCGCAGGATGTCGTCGGCCTCGCCGGTGATCTCGGCCAGGCGTCCTTCGAAGGCCGCCACTTCCTCGCGGAGCCGGCGGCCCTCCGCCTTGCGGGCCTCGCGTTCACCCGCATCGGCGGCCTTGGCGATCGACTTGCTCACCTGGCCGGCCTCGTGATTGAGCCGGTCGATGTCGGCCTGGATCTGCCGCCGCAGCCGGTCGAGATCGGCGAACCGGGCCACGTCGGCCGAGGAGCCGCGGTTGCGGCAGTTGTTGGTGACGAGGTCGACGTTGTCGGCGACGAAGCGGCGGTCGAGCACGAACGGTTCTCCTGGAGGGATGGGCACTATACTACAGGGCCTTCGCAGGGCCGAAACCATGAGCGATTCCGCCTCCGCCGCCGTTGCCGAACCCGTCACCGAAACCCCGGCGGCCGTGCCCGTGGCCGCGAAGCAGCCCGCGTCGGCCGAGAAGCCGAAGCGCCAGCCCCGCCACCATGTCGTGCTCTGGAACGACGACGACCACACCTATCAATATGTGATTGCGATGCTCAAGCAGCTCTTCGGCCACCCGCCGGAGAAGGGCTTCCAGCTTGCGAAGGAGGTCGATCGCAAGGGCCGCGCGATCGTGCTCACGACGACGAAGGAGCATGCCGAGCTCAAACGCGACCAGATCCACGCCTTCGGCGCAGATCGGCTGATCGCCCGCTCGAAAGGCTCGATGACCGCCTCGATCGAGCCCGAGTAGGACAGGCTTCAGCCTGTCTGCCGTCGTATTGGTTGGCCGCCCGCATTGGTCGCCGGAACGGCAGAAGTCGAGTCGCGGTGGCCCTCGCGGACTCGGTCCAAATGCTCCTCGAGCTTCCGCCGATTCCGGCTCCTCAGCCGTAGGACAGGCCTCCGTGCCTGTCTATCGACACGCGAAACACGGACATCGTGTCCGTTTTCGCTTGACGGGCTGCGGCCTTTGTAGGACAGGCCTCCGTGCCTGTCTGCAGTCGCATTGGTTCAGACAGGCCGGGACGCCTGTCGTACCGGTGGCAGGCTGAAGCCTACCCTACGGGCGTTCGGCGGGCTGGCCGCGTTGGTCGAAATGCTCGACGGCGCCTGCGCGGCTGTCTGGCCGCGTGCCGATGGCGATCGTGTCGATGCCGTCGGCGTCTTTGATCTCGATGCGGCCCCCGCCCTTGCCCACGACGCGGCCCATGTGGATCAGCACCGTGCCGTCGTCGGCCTCGACGACGATCTCCCGGCAGACGAGCCGCGTCACTTCGAGGCTGTCGACCTTCGCCGCCTCGAACCGCTCCGGCGGCACGGCCGCCGCGCGGATCGCCAGGCCGATCGCCAGGAAGAGGAGCGGATAGACGGTCCAGCGTTCGCGGCTGCTCATCGGGGCAATCGTCTCCGAGGGATGCGTGATCGCTCAGTCGCCGTGCAGCTGACGCAGCCGGCCGGAGAGCCGCAGGATCAACTGCGCCCGTTCGAACTGGTCGAGCCAGTCGGTCACCACTGCCGCGATGGCATCGGCCGGCGGCGGCACCGCGCCGCTCGAGCAGCTCTCGCCAAGCTGCGACGCCGCGGCCGCGCGATAGGCGGAGAGCGTCCTGTCGCCGTAGAAGACGATCGGCGTGAAGTCTTCCGAAAGAAACATCGCCACCGGCACCCGCTGGCCGCCGCAGACCTTCAGATGCGCGGCGATGTCGGGCCGCGCATCGCGATCGAGAAACCGCACGTCGAGCGCGGGGGCGGCCGCCTGAAAGTGGTCGAAGATCGGGCACTGATTCACGCAGTCGCCACACCAGGCTCCGGCGAGCACGAGCACCGGCATTTTGCGCACAAAGCCGCCGAGCAGTTTCTTCTGGTCGGCCGTGAGCGACACGCGCTGGTGGAAGCCGTCCCAGCGGCTCCGCTGGTCGGGATTCGCGTGACGGTCGAGAAATTGCCGGTAGGGGAGCGCTGCCTCAAAGGCGGCCTGCCAGGCTTCGGCGGTCGGGGGCGCACCGGCACCGGCGATCGGTGCGGCGGGAGGGGCGGTCGTGACGGGCGCTGCCATGCGTGAAACTCCTGTGGTTGTTGAAATGGCGAGCATAGCGTTTCTGGTGAATGTGAAGGGGGAAGTCACCCTGTCTAGGCACTGTCTCCAGCCGCATTGGTCGCCGGAACGGCAAAAGTCTCGTCGCGGTGGCCCTCGCGGACTCGGTCCACATGCTCCTCGAGCTTCCGCCGATTCCGGCTCCTCAGCATCGGCGGCGGCAGCAAGACAGGCAGGGACGCCTGTCCTACGGCTCAGACAGGCAGGGACGCCTGTCGGACTGTTCGTGGGAAATCTCCTTTTTCGCTCGCAAAGCGGCCTTGACCCGGGAAAAACAGCCATCTACTGTCCGCCACGCCTGAAGGCTGACGGGGCAGAGGAAAAGCCCCACTCGAAACGAGCGGCTGCACGGAAGCTCGCCGCCCGCTTCGAGTCCACGCCTGACAATTCGTGTTCGTCCAATCGCTCCCGGAAACGGTTCAGTTTCTCCGCCCCCCTGGGAACTGGACCGTTCCGGGGGCCTTTTTTTCCAAAGGCCCGTCCGAGGCCGGTGCGCTATAACGGTGGCATGAGCCAACCGCCATCCCCGCCGCCCGGTGCCGAACGCCTGCTCCGCTGGATCATGGCCGGCATCGTCATCTGGGGCGTCTTCCACGCGATCGGCGCCTGGACGCTCAATCACGACGCCCGCCGGCCGCTCGTCGTCCTCGCCTGCGTGGCGGCGTTCCTGGGCTTCTGGCTGGCCATGCTGTCCACGCTGCGGCGCAGGTAGGGCGGCCTTCAGGCTGCCTGCCTCGGTTCGCGCTACAATGCAGTCGGAGGTTCCCATGCCAATCAACCTGCGATCGGGACTCGATACCGGCATCTCCGTCTCCGGCGATGGTCATGCCGCGAAGGCCCGCCCGGCCGTCGACACGGAGCAGAGCGTCACCGGCCTCTCGATCGGGCAATACCTGATTCGACGGCTTTCCGATTACGGCATCCGCCACGTCTTCGGCCTGCCGGGCGACTACGTGCTCTCCTTCTACAGCATGCTCGAGCACAGCCCGCTCGACCTCGTGAACTGCACGCGCGAAGACTGCGCCGGCTTCGCCGCCGATGCCTATGCCCGCGTCAATGGCATGGGCGCGGTCTGCGTGACGTATGGCGTGGGGGGCCTGAGCCTCGCGAATTCGATCGCCGGGGCCTACGCGGAGAAGAGCCCGGTGATCCTGATCTCGGGCGCGCCCGGCATCCGCGAGCGGATCAACAATCCGCTCCTGCACCATCGCGTGCGCGAGTGGCACACGCAGCTCGACGTCTTCGAGAAGATCTGCGCCGCCAGCCGCGAGATCGTCGATCCGGCCACCGCCTTCCGCGACATCGACCAGCTCCTCGACACCGCCGACCGTCTCAAGCGGCCCGTCTATATCGAGCTGCCGCGCGACATGGTCTCCGTCGTGCCCGACCAGATCCGCCCGTATCACGCGCCGCGGCTGGAGAGCGACAAGAGCGCCCTGGCGGAGGCCGTGAAGGAGGCCGTCACGCGGATCGAGCAGGCGAAGCGGCCCGTGATCATCGCCGGCGTCGAACTGCACCGCTGGGGGCTGCAGTCCGAGGTCGTCGATCTCGCCGAAGCCTCCGGCATCGCCATCGCCTCGACGCTGCTCGCCAAGAGCGTGGTGAGCGAGACCCATCCGCTCTACATCGGCCTCTACGAAGGCGCGCTTGGCCGCGAGGAGGTGACGAAGTTCGTCGAGGAGAGCGACTGCGTGATCCTGCTCGGCACGCTGCTCACCGACCTCGATCTCGGCATCTTCACGGCGAAGCTCGACGCGACGAAGAGCATCTACGCCACGAGCGACGAGCTCCGCATCAGCCACCACCACTTCCACAACGTGCTACTCGCCGATTTCCTCAAGGCGCTCGTGGCCGCCAAGCCGAAGGCGTCGAAGCGGGCGTTGCCCCCGGGCCCGGCCGCCGCGCAAGGCCCCTTCACGCTCGACGCTTCCAAGCCGATCACGACCACGCGGCTCGTCCGCCGGCTCGATGAATCGCTCGACGAGAAGACGATCGTGGTCGCCGACGTGGGAGATTCGCTCTTTGCGTCGAGCGAGCTCGTGATCCGCGGCCGCACGGAGTTTCTCTCGCCGGCCTATTACACCTCGATGGGGTTCGCCGTGCCGGCGGCCTTGGGCGCGAAGGTGGCCCGGCCCGACCTCAAGGTCGTCGCGCTCGTCGGCGACGGCGCCTTCCAGATGACAGGCATGGAGCTTTCGACGATCGTGCGCCGCGGCCTGGCGATCACCGTGATCGTGCTCGACAACAAGGGCTACGGCACCGAGCGGGTGATCCACGAGGGAAGCTTCAACGACATCAATCCGTGGCAGTATCAGTTGCTCCCGCAGGTGCTCGGCGGCGGCACGGGCTACGAGGTGCGCACGGAAGGCGAATTCGACGCCGCGATCGCGAAGGCGCTCGCCGACACGAGCGGCCTGAGCCTGATCCGCGTCCACATCGACGTCGACGACCGCTCGATCACGCTCGACCGCATCGGCAAGGGCCTCGCCCGCCGCCTCTCCCGGTAGGACAGGCCTCCGTGCCTGTCTGCCGTCGCATTGGCTGGTCATCCGCATTGGTCGCCGGAACGGCAGAAGTCGAGTCGCGGTGGCCCTCGCGGACTCGGTCCAAATGCTCCTCGAGCTTCCACCGATTCCGGCTCCTCAGCATCGGTAGCGGGACAGGCTTCAGCCTGTCGAAAGTAGACCGCTTGCTCCGCAAGCGGATCGGAAAGCACGCCGCTTGCGGAGTAGGCGGTCTACTCGTGAAGCGGTCTACCGCCCCAGGTTCGGCACGCCGACGGCCTTGCCGTAGGCCTTCACGAGGTCGTCGAGCGAGGCGCGGTAGGAGTTTTTCAGGCTCTGCTCGAGCGACTGCCCTTCTTTGACGCCCTGCACGAAGGCGGCGAATTGCTTCCGGTCGCGCGCGACCATGAATTTCACGAGGCCCGAGGCGATGCCGTATTGCAGTGGGTTGATGTGGGCGTCGGGCCCGTCGTCGAAGAAGCCCGGCCCCACGCTGCCGCTGGCCTTCATGAATTCCGCCGCCTTCGCCTCCTTGAGCGGCACCTGGCGACAGGCCGGCACCACCTGCGTGCCCACCCATTCGGCGATCCCTTCGTTGAGCCAGTTCGGCAGCCGTGCCGGCGAAAGCCAGCGGTGGTTGAAGCCGTGGCTCGTCTCGTGAACGAGCATGTGGGCAAAGGCGCTGGCATCGTCGCCGCGGTGGCAGGCCATCACCACCCGTCCGTCGCTCCGCTGGTGGCAGAGGCCATGCACGCCCTGCGGCGCGAGTCCCATGAAGCGGCCCTCGAAGGCGAGGAAATCGTCTTCCTTGACGAAGGCGACGACGAGGCACTTGCCGAGCCAGACCGGCTCGCCGCGCGGGATGCCGTAGAGATCGCAGAGGAAGTCGTGCATCGCGTCGAGGCTGGCGATGTAGGGGGCCATCTGCTCCGCCGGGATGTCGGTCGCCACCATGAATTCGTGCGTGTTCGACACGGCGAGCGCCGGGAATGCCTGGCGAGCCTCGGCGACGAATGCATCGAGTTCCTCGACCTGCGCGGCGTGCTCCGCCGCGGACAGCCGCGGCCAGGGGCTGACGCCGTTCTTCTGCATGCGATCGGTCGCCGCCTGCATGACTTGCTCGCGCTGCTCTCGCGCCTTCTTGCCTCGGAGTTGAACCGCGCTTTTTCCCTGCCCCACGGATTCGTGGATCGTTTCGCGGCCGGCGATGATCTTCGTGATGCCCGTAAGCGGCACGCTCACCGTCTTCGTGGTCCCCTCGGGCGTCAGCCGCAGGGCGGTCGCCTTGCCGCTGCGTTCCGTGACGCCGTCGAGCGTCGGTCGCACGAACCGTTTGCCGGTGCCGAGTTCGACGAGGTCGATCGTCTGGCCCACATGCGGCTCGAGGGCGTCGGCCAGGGCGTCGGCCCGCGCGGTGGAAGCGCAGCAGGCCAGCAGCACCGATGCCAGGCACCAGGTCATCCAGGCTCGCATGCCAGCTGCTCCCGGCGCAAGGCCGTGCTCGAGATGTCGATCCGGAATTCGCGCTGCGAGACGAAGTAGGCGATGCGGCGGAGCGGCTCGGGCGCGGGCAGGGTCGCCGGCTCCTCGAAGACGCCCTCGCGGGCGCGGCCGAAGACGATCAGCCCGCGGGCGTGTTCCGCGATCGTGCGCACCGCCCGGTCAGCCGCCTCCTGCGAACCGCCGTAATACTTCGGCTCCGCCAGCCGCACGAACGTGTCGGCCCCCATCACGAACGTGCTCTGCGGAAAGATCGCGAGCTTCTCGACGAAGGTCGCCGCCCGCGTGAACCAGAGCGTCTGGCCGCGGAACTGCGCCGCCCGCGCGGCGATCTCCTGATAATCGAGCGCCGGCTTGTCGACATTCGCGATCGAGAGTTCGTAGGCGAGGGGCCGTTCGGCGATCTCCTCGGCGATCCGCGCCATCAGCCGGTGGCCGTCGTGGAGCGGGTCGAACGAGCCGGGAAAGATGAGCTGATCGCCCACGGGCACTGTCTCCGCCCCGACGGCGAGGACGGCGGTTCGCGTGCCCGCCAGGAGCGCCTGCCACGGCTCCGGTGCCGCGGCCTGCTCGATCGCGACCTTCTCTCCCGCTCGCAGCCGGCCCGCCATCAATACCGCGGGAGGAGGAACCGTCGGCACGCTCGCGAGGCACTCGAGCAGGAGCGTTGCCGCGACTTCTTCTTCCTCGGCGCGGCTGCGGGCCTCCTTCTCGAGTACGAGCGAGGCGACCGTCGTCGCGCGAAGCGTCTGCAGGGCGACAAACAACCGGTGTTCGCCGCGCTTCGGCTGCCGCGTGCGAAGGCTCGCGGCGACGGCGATGCCCACGGCCTGCTCGGGCGCGGCGCCGAGCGCCCGCGCCCGCTGCCAGGCGGCCATCGCGAGCCGGCGGGCGGCCCGCGACGAGCAATAGGTTTCCTGTGGGCCGCCGAGCAGCCGATCGACCGCCTCGCGGGCATAGGGGATCGCGGCCTCGAGCACGACGGCGCTCGCGCCGGGCGTGGACACGAGGTGCGAGATCGCCGCCGAACCACCGCCGGTCGAGACGATCACGATCCGGGCGCCGGCGCGCTCGAGCGACTCGATCAGGCTGATCGGATCGGGCAGGTGCATGGGTGTGAGGAAGGGTGATTCCGGCAGACTCTGCCGGCCGGGATCACAGCGGCCGGAAAGACGCGTCATTGCCCGTCCCGCCGAGCCTGCGCCGTTTGCCAGCGATGCTTCCGCCGCCGGAAAGACCGCTTCAGCGCGGCTTCGCAGTCAGCCGATTGGGTTCGAGGGAGGGACCACTCAATGATACCGCGTCGCTGGTTCGAAATCGCCTGCCTGTTGGTGGTGCTTCAGCTGCCGTCGTCAGCCCTGGGCGCCGATGGCGAGCCGGTGGAGCCGCTGCAACGCGTGCCGCGCATGATCAGGCTGACCGGCGTCGACACGCCCGGTGATCCGGCCTTCACGCCGCCCTCGGCCGCCGACTCGCCGGCGGAATCGTCGGGTCCGTTCGACACGACGCGCGGCGATATCGGAGAGGACAACGACATCGCC
>JBKDMX010000133.1:0-36869 GCA_046343855.1 Planctomycetia bacterium | reverse complement strand
CCCGTACCCCGCTCGCCGGCGTTGCTCGGGCACCGATCCGCTTTAGCGGATTGGTCGGCGAAGGCAGGATGCCGAGAGCGCAGTCAGCATCGAGCGAGCGGAGGGCATGCGGGCACCGATCCGCTTCAGCGGATTGGTCGTACGAAGCGAGCGTCCGGAGAGCGGGGTACGGGTCACCCGAAGCCGGGTTGGGCGCGAAAGACAGCGGGAAAGCAGCATTGTGGCGGTTGCCCAGTCGCCCTATAGTCCCCGCCCCCATGGACGACCGCACGCCCTCCGCCGCGCCGACGGATGCCGACCTGCTTGCGCACGGCCGTGAGATTCTCCGCGCCGAGGGGACCGCGATCCTGCAGGCAGCCGAAGGGCTCGGGAGTGCGTTCGGCCAAGCGGTGCGGGTGATCGAGGGCTGCACCGGCAGCGTCGTCGTGACCGGCATCGGGAAGGCGGGGCTCGTGGCCCGGAAGATTTCCGCCACGCTCGCTTCCACCGGCACGCCGAGCCACTTCCTCCATCCGGCCGAGGCGATGCACGGCGATCTCGGCGCGCTTCGCCGCGACGATGTCGTGCTCGCGCTGTCGCAGTCGGGCGAGACGGAGGAGATCACGCGGCTCCTGCCCCATGTGGCGGCACGCGGCATCAGGATCATCGCGCTCACCGGTTCGGCGCAGAGCACGCTCGGGCGGGCGGCCGACGTGGTGGTGCCCACGGGGCCCGTGCGCGAGGCCTGTTCCTTGGGCCTGGCGCCGAGCACGAGCACGTCGCTCCTTTTGTCGCTCGGTGATTCGCTCGCGCTGGTCACAAGCGCGCTACGACAGTTCACCCACGAGGAGTTTGCGGCCCGGCATCCCGGCGGCAGCCTCGGCAGGCAGCTCATGCACGTGGAAGACGTGATGCGGCCACTTGCGCAGTGCCGCACCGCCCGCTGCGACGACACCGTGCGCGATGTCTTCGCCCGTCCGCTGCCGGCGCGGCGCACCGGCGCGGTCATGATCCTCGACAATACTGGCATGCTCGCCGGCATCTTCACCGACAGCGATCTCGCCCGGCTGTTCGAGCGCCGGAACGACGCCGCGCTCGACGCGCCGATCGGCGACGTGATGACGAGCCGGCCCACCACCGTTCTGGCCGGCACGCGGCTGCGCGACGCGGTGGCGCTCCTCGAGACCCGCCGGCTGAGCGAGCTTCCGGTCGTCGATGCGGCCGGCCGCGTGGCGGGCCTGCTCGACATCGTCGATCTCGTCGGCATGGTGCCCCCGGAGACGATCGAGATCGCGGCCGAGGCCCCGCCTGCGGCCGCCGCCTAGCGCGACCTCATCGGAAGGAGGGCGATTGTGGCCGATCCGTCGATCAAGCATGACATGAGTCCGGCAGCCACCGAGCCGCTGCGGGACCGTCTCGCGCGGGTGCAGCTGCTGCTGATCGACGTCGATGGCGTGCTTACCGACGGCGGCGTGACCTGGACGAACGACGGCATCGAGCAGAAGACGTTTTCCATTCGCGATGGGCTCGGCATCCGGCTCTGGCAGCAGGCCGGCGGCCGCACGGGCATCATCACCGGCCGCTCGAGCCGCGTGGTGCAGCTCCGCGCGGAGGAGCTCGGCATCGGGATCGTGCGGCAGGGGATCGGTGACAAGCTCGAGGCCGCCACGGCGGTGCTCGCCGAACAGGGCCTCGCCTGGGAGCAGGCCGCGTTCGTCGGCGACGACCTTCCCGACCTTCCCGTCGTGATGCGGTGCGGCGTGGGCGTGGCGGTGGCCGACGCCTGCCCGGAACTCGTCGCCGCGGCAACGCTCGTCACGCAGCGGCCGGGCGGACGTGGCGCGGTCCGCGAGGTGATCGAGCGACTGCTCGAGGCGCGGGGCGGCTGGGAAGCGATCGTGCGCCGCTTCGCGGCCGGTCGGGCCTGAGGACGAGGACGGCGAACGAAACCCCATGGAACATCGCCTCGGACGCACGCTGCGGGTGTTTCTCGTCGTCCTGGCGGCGGCGGGCTTCTATCGGCTCGCCGTGGTCCCGTGGGTGGAGCCGCGGGTGAAGGATTTGGGCTCGACGATCGAACTCTCCCCGGAGCAGGCGGCGGCGATCCGCGCGCGGGCCGACAAGCGGCTGGCCAAGCTCGGTGACATCTTTCCGGAAGGCTCGTGGGAACGCGACGAACCGATCATGCTCGAGAGCCGGCAGATGCGGCTCCTCTTCAAGCAGTATCACTCGCTGCCCGACGGCCGCGTGAACCTCGTCCCCTGCACGCTCGTGATCCTGCCCGATCGCAACCGCGCCTCGACCGACGATGCGGGCGGCCGCACGCTCATCTTGCGGGCGCCGCAGGGCGCCGTGCTTGAATTCGACGAGCCGCTCGACCTGCGGCAGGGCCGCCTCGCGAAACTGATCGGCGGCAGCCTCCGCGGCCAGGTCACGATCCGCGGCACCGCCACCGCCCCGGATGCCGAGGACGACATCGAGATCGCGACCCGCGACGTGGAGCTCGCCGATCTCGAAATCCGCACCGGTGAGCTCGTGCAATTTCGCTATGGCCGCTCCACGGGCAGCGGCCGCGCGCTCGTCGCTCGGCTGCTGCCGCGGGCCGAAGCCGGCGCTGGGAAAGACGACCGTGGCCCCAACATCGGCGGCGTCGATTCGATCCGGCTCGATCGCGATGTTCGCATGCGGCTCGAAGGGCTCGCCGGCGGCCTGCTGCCGGGGCAGGAACAGAAGCCGGCGCCGCCCGCTGCGGACCCAGCCGCATCGCCGCCGCCCGCGGCCGACACGGCCCCCGTCCTCGTGAGCTGCCGCGGCAGCCTCTGCCTCAATGTGTCGGCCAACGTGATCACGTTCGAGGACCACGTGGACGTGGTGCGCACGGGCACCGGCGGCGCGAGCGATCAGCTCGCCTGCGAATTGCTCGCGATCCGGCTGGCCCGCGGCGAGGCGGCTCCGCCCGCGGCACATACGGAGCCCGCGGCGCCTGCGCAGCCGCCGGCATCCGCGCAGCCCGGCGGCGGGCTGCGGCCCGTGGAGATCCAGGCCCGCGGCACGCCCGTCGTCGCCCGCAGCACCGCATCGGGGCTCGAGGCACGCGGTGCGAGGCTCGGCTACGAGATCGCGACCCGCCGCATCCTGCTCGACGGCGACGAGCCCGTCTCGCTCGTGGTGCAGGGCACCGAGATGGAGGCCCGTTCGATCGACTACTGCCCCGGCCCCGATGGAGATCCCGGCGCGCTGATGGCCGTCGGCCCCGGCTGGCTCAAGACGCGGTCGCCCGGTTCGCCGCCCGTGCAGGCGCGGTGGCAAAAGTGGCTGCGGATGCGGCCCGACGGCACGGGGCATGTCGCGTCGATCGCGGGTGAGGCCGACGTGACGATCGAGGCGCAAGGGCGGCTGAGTGCCTCCGAGATGCACCTCTGGCTCGACGTGGAGCGGCAGCCGCAGCCCGCGCCGCCGGGGAACAGCCCCGGTCCGCGGCTCGATGGCGTGAAGCCCTCGCGGCTGCTCGCCCGCGGCATGGTGGAGATCGACACCGAGGAACTCACGGCGCGAACCGACCGCATGGAACTGTGGTTCAAGCATCTCGCCGCCGCGCCGGTGGCGGCCACGGCCACGATTCAGCCCGGCCTTCCGAGCACGGCCGCTCCAGCCACGCCGCAAGCCGGCATGCGCTCCGCAGAGCAGGGGATGCCGAACCGCGGCAAGCTTGTCGCCACCGGCGGGCTCGTGCGCGGGCTCGTGAGCATGTCGCCCGATGGCAACCAGCTCGAGGAAATCTCGCTCGAGAATCAGGTGCATCTGGTCGAGCAGCCGCGGAACGGCCCCGGCCTGCCTGCGGGCGGCGCCGCGGCCGAGCCGGCGATCGAGATCAAGGGGGATCAGTTGCAGCTCTCGCGGGCGACGCGGTTCGACGCCCGCGCGGTTGTCTCGGGACGGCCCGCGCAGGTGATGGGCCGCGGGCTCGACCTCGAGGGACCGCTCGTCGAGTTCGACCGTGGCCGCAACCGGCTGACCGTCGACGGGGCAGGGCGGCTGCGGCTACCGATGGCCGGTGGTATGAACGGGCTCGAGTCGCTCGGCATGACCGGCGCGGTCGCGCCACCGCAACAGGCCCCGCCCGCAACGCAGGGGCAGGCCGCCGAAAAACTCGACGTCACCTGGCAGGGGCGGATGGATTTCGACGGGCTCACGGCCAGATTCGTGGATCGGGTCGTCACGTCGAGCGGCGCCACGTCGCTCAAGGCGGGATCGCTCGACGTCATCTTCAATCAGCCGATCGACTTCTCGGCCGGGGGGCTCGATCGCGGCGGCCGGCGGGCCGACGTCGCCAAGATCGCCTGCGGCAGCGGCGTGCGAATCGAGAGCGAATCGATCGGCCAAGACGGCTCGAAGTCGGTCGAAAAACTCTTCGTGCGCGACCTCGTGCTCGACCGTGCAACCGGCGATGTCGCCGGCAGCGGTCCAGGCCGGCTCACGAGCACCAGGTTTGGCCAGGCACCGGCGCTGGCGATGCCTCGTGGTGGGCAGCCCATGAACCCCGTGCCGCAGTCGGCTGGCCGGCCCGACGAGCTCACCTATCTCGGTGTTGATTTTCAGCGCGGCATGCGCGGCAACATCAATCGCCGGATGATGGAGTTTCACCAGCGGGTCGAGGCGATCTGGGGACCGGTCGCCGGCTGGGAAGAATCGCTCGATGCCCACGCGCCCGGAGGCCTGCCGCCGCGCGCGATCGCGATCACCTCCGAGGTGCTCGGCGTCGGCCAGGCGCCCCCCGTGCCGGGGCAGCGACGCAGTTCGATCGAGTTGATGGCCGGCGGCAACGTGCTCGTCGAAGGCGAGTCGTTCACCGCGCGAAGCGCGCGGCTGAGCTGGAGCGAGGCGAAAGACCTGCTCGTCTTCGAAGGGGATGGCCGCAGCGATGCACAACTCTTCCGGCAGATGAAGATCGGCGCCCCGACCTCGAGCGCGTCGGCGGGCAAGATTCTCTACTGGCGGGCGCTCAACCGCGTCGACGTGGACGACGCCCGCTACCTCGATCTCGACCAATTCGGCGCCGGCGGCAACGGCATGCGACTGCCCGGTGGCGTTGGCGGCTCCACGCCCGCGCAACCGATCAGCCAGCCCGTTCCGGGAACGTAGGCGGCAAGGGCTTACGCGACGCGGCGGGATTCCTTGTCGAGCGCCGCGACGACGTAGGCAACGGCCTCGCCCGCCACGCGGTCGATGAATTCCTCGGGCCGGCCGCGGGATTCGAGCACCCATTCGTGTGGAATGCCGAGCGCGGCCAGCTTGCTGTGGAGCCGGACGGCGCCGTCGTGCCAGTGGATGTCGGCGGGATCGCTCGCGAACCATTGGTGCCGCGGCCAGTTGAGCGGATGAACATGGAGGATCGCCGTGTCTTGCCGCGCCGGCTCAACGTCGCCGTAGAGATCCCAGAGCGCGTCGTAGAGTTCGCCGTCGTCGCGATCGCCCGCCTCGCGCATGCCCTGGTGAAAGTCGATAGCCGGGGCGATCGCGGCTGCGATGGGAAACACCGCGGGATGACGGTAGGCGATCCGCAGCGCGCCCTGCCCCCCCATGCCGATGCCGACGAGCGCGATCCCCGGCGGCTGCACGTCGAACCGCCGCTCGATCTCCGACCGCACGCGTTCGACGACGAATCGCTCCGGCGAGATGACCGGATCAAACGCGGCGATCACGCGGTCGAGCCACCAGCTGCGGCCACCGCGGGGCGCGATCACGGGCAGCCCCGCCGCCTCGATCGCGTCGCGGAGGCCGGCCGATTTATGCAGCAGGCCGCCTCGTAGGTCGTGCAGATAGACGATCGCGCGGCCGGCCGCGGCCTGCGGCGGCGCAAACAGCTCGCAGGCATGGCCGTCGATCGCGATCTGCGACCAGTGGGGGCGGCCGGAATGCGGAGGGGCAGTCTTCATTCCATCCGATTGTAGCCCACGTTCGGCCGTAGACCGCTCGCCCCCGCAAGTAGGACAGGCCTCCGTGCCTGTCTCTCGGAAACCGCCTCCACGGGAAGCCGCTCCCCTCCGCTACACTCTTCCCCACATGAAAACCCTGCTCACCGCTGAACAACTGGCAGAGGGCGTCGATCGGCTCGCCGCGGAGCTACGGCGCGAGCCTGCCAACGGTCCGCTGACCGTGATCGGCGTGCTCACCGGGAGCATCGTGCTTGTGGCCGACCTGATTCGGCGGCTCGAAGGGCCCGTGCACCTGAGCATGGTCTGGGCGAGCAGTTACCGCGGCACCGCCACCGCGCCCGGCCGGCTCGACCTGCGGCTCGACCTCCTGCCGGATCTCACCGGGCAGGACGTGCTGATCGTGGACGACATCTTCGACACCGGCCGCACGCTCGAGGCGCTCGTCGCCGAAATGCACCGGCGGGGGGCCGGCCGCGTGCGGTCGCTCGTGCTCTTGCGCAAGGAGGGCAGGGCGGAGGCGTCGATCCGCCCCGACTTCGTGGGTTTCGACATTCCCGACGTGTTCGTCGTCGGGTATGGTCTCGACTACGACGGCCAGTGGCGGCAGTTGCCCCACCTGGCGGCGCTCGAACCCTCCGACATCGCACCGTCCGCCTCCGCGCTTTCCTCCGCATGAAGCAGCCGCCGTCGAGATCGATCCTGCTGGTGGCCCGCGGGCTCGATCCGGTCGGCACCGGCCGGCAGGTGGAACTCGCGGCGGAAGGCTTTCGCGAAGCGGGCTATGACGTCCATCTGGCCTTCACGACGACCGGGGGCGCGACGCCCGGCAGGCTGAAAGAGGCGGGGTTTGCGGTGCATCGCGTCGGCCGGCGCGGCCGCGTGGATTGCGGCGCTTTCGCACGGCTCGCGCTCGTCTCCCGCAGGCTGCGGCCCGCGGTGCTCCATGCCTGCGGCCGCTCGCAGGCAGTGCTCGCAGCGGCGGCGCGGCCGCTCGTGCCTGGAGCACGGCTCGTCTGCCAGGTGGCGCTCGGGCCGCGCGATGCGGCGACGGCGCGGGCGCTGCGTCATGCCGACCGCGTGATCACGGTATCGGCCGCGGTGGCCGGCCGCTGCGAGGCATGGGGTGTGAAGTCGGGACGGATCGACATCATCCCGCCGGGCATCGCGGCCGCGGCGGATCGCGGGCTCACGCGCGAGCAGATCGCCTCGGCGCTCGGCCTGCGGACCGAAAGCCCGTGGACGCTCTGCGTCGCGCCGCTCGTGGCCGAGGCGCGGCTCGACCGGCTGCTCTGGGCCATCGACCAGCTCGAGGTCGTCCACCGCGGCGTGGAGCACGTGCTCGTCGGCTCCGGTCCGCTCGAGCGCCGGCTGCTGCGCCGCGCGCGGGCCCAGCAGCTTGCGCAGCGGCTGCACCTGGTGCCGCAGTGCGAGTTTCTGCCCGACCTGCTCAAGCAGGTGCGGCTCGTCTGGCAATCCGGCGACGTGGCCTACGGCGGCGCGATCCTCGATGCGATGCCGCTCGGCATTCCCTCCATCGCGGTGGATGGCGACACAGCCCGCCAGCTGATCGCCGACGACCAGACGGGGCGGATCGTGCCGGTCGTTCCCGAAAGCGAACTGCCGCGGCGGGCGATGAATGTGATCGAGGACGACGCGCTCCGGGCCCGCTATTCAGCCGCCGCCCGCGTCCGCGCCGAGGAACTGTTTGCCATCGGCGGCTCGATCGCGCGGCAGGTGGCTGTGGTCGAGCGGGTGCTGTAGGACAGGCTTCAGCCTGTCTAGAATCAAGACAGGCTGAAGCCTGTCCTACCGGGTCGCAAAGAGGGTATGGCCGTGGGGGAGCGAACGGAGCTGGCCGTCTTCCGCGACGAGCACGCCGGCCTTGAAAACCTTTGCGGGCATCGAGAACATTCTCGCGAGGTCGCGGTCGGGGCGGTAGAGCGTGATGTCGGCGTCGGCGCCGCTGCCGAGATGGCCCTTGTGCGGCAGGCCGGCGATCCTTGCCGGGGCGGCCCGCGTGATGATGCAGAGCTCCTGCAGCGTGTATTCGCGGGAGATGTCCTTGAGCGGGCTGCGCCTGCGGACGGCGGGATGGATGCGGTCGAAGGCCGCGCGGCGGAAGGCGGCGTCGCCGAGGAGCTGCATCAGATGCGGATAGGCGGTGAAGTGGGCGCCGTTGGGATGGTCGGTGGAGAGGGCCACCCGCCACGGGTCGTTTATCGTGAGGAACCACTCGAGGCCGATCGCCCACTGCCAGGCATGGATCATGCTCTTCTCACGGTAGGCGATCGGCAGCACGCCGCAGCCTCCTTCGAGATGCAGGTCGTGGGCCATCCAGGGCATGCCGGTAGCATGGGCGAGATGCTCGGCCGCGGCCGCGTCGCCCGTCATCGCCACCGTGTCGCCGAAAAGAATCTGGCCGACGTCGAGCGTGAGCGAATCGTGGGCGTTGAAAAACTCCACGAGCGGCGCCACGCCCGAGCCGAACGAGCCCTCATCGAGGTCGCCGCCGGAGTAACTATGGAACTGCACGTGGGCGAGATGGGCCCGACGGCCGGCGAACGTCTTCATCGTCTCCAGGAGCGACCGCCAGTTGCCCGGCAGGCCGAGGTTCGCCGTGTGCACGTGGAGC
Source organism: Planctomycetia bacterium (assembly GCA_046343855.1). Taxonomy (GTDB): domain Bacteria; phylum Planctomycetota; class Planctomycetia; order Pirellulales; family UBA1268; genus RGVT01. The sequence continues at coordinate 28,322 of JBKDMX010000133.1, read as the reverse complement.
GGATGCGGCAGGCCGAGCGATTCGACAGCGGTGACAAGCCTGTCGAGGAGCAGCCGCGGCGTGAGCGCGGGATGCTCCGGGATGGTCGTGTCGAGATCGTGGTGGTCGCCACGGCGGCCATGCTTCCAAAAGGCCGCGCCTCCGGGATTGGCCACCTTCACTGCCCAGCCCCTGCCGGCCGCGACTGCATCGCCCACGAGCCGGGCCGTTTCGCGGGCATCGTTGCGGGCGATCGCGGCGATCACCGGCGCGTCGTCGGCCGCGAGCAGATAGATGCCCTTGTCGAGGATCGGCAGGTCGGCCAGTTCCGTATGGGCGATGCCGGCCGCGGCCGTGGCGATCGCCGCGTCGAAGACGGTGGTGTAGCCGAGGGCCGCGTAGGCGGCGCCGGTGGCGTGGATCGTCGGCACGGCGGCCGGGCGGCGCCGCGCGAGGTGCGGCGCGATCCGGCGGCCGGCATTCACCTTCGGGCCCGCCACGTGGCTGTGAAGATCGACGCCGCCGGGCATCACGACGAGGCCCGATGCATCGATCCGCGTGAAGCCCTGCGGATCAGCGGGCGGGGCGACGATTCGGCCATCTTCGATCCAGATGTCGCCGACGACACCATCGCGGCCGTGCGCCGGATCGTGGATCGTGCCCCCGGCGAGCAGGAGTCGTGCGGTGGCGGTCAAGACGCGCCTCCCTTCGACAGGGCTGCGAGCAACGCCCGCAGATCGGCCATGATCGCGGCGTCGGGCCCTGCGATCCGAATCACGTCGAGGTGGTGACCGCGGGCGGCGATCGCCTGTGCCACGTGCGGTGCCAGATCTCCGACGACGAACACGGCATCGACCTCGCCGCGTGCGATCAACTGCTCGGCCGATGCTTCGCCGGGCAGAAACTCGGCGCCGCCGCGGTCGGCCCGGGCGATCGCCCCGGCGGCACCGTAGCGCCACGTGCAGACGGCATCGAACGCGGTCGCCCGAGGCCGGAGCGGAATCTCGAACGACGGCTTGCGGTGGGCGAGCGTGCGGATGAGGTGCACGAGGCTCCAGGCTTCGAGGCCCACGGGGTCGGCCGAGTCGTCGGTGACGAAGCCAACGCATGCGGCCCGGGTGATCGCCTCGTGCAGCATGCGGCAGGCGGCAACGACCGTCGGCTCGGCATGTGACGGCGCGTCGCCATGAAGCAGCATGTCATGCAGCATCCGAGCCGCCTCGACCGCCGCACCACGGTCGCACGCCGCGTGCTCGACGTCGAGCCCGGGCAGACGCTCGGCTGCGGGACCGATAGCGATGACGCGGCGGCGGCCGGCCGATGCGGGACCCCGTGCGAGAAAGTCATCGCTGAATCCGGGGCACGCAGCGTCGGGATCGCAGAACCAGGCGATGACGAGATCGGCCCGGTCGCGGAGCTCCGCGCGGTCGGCCGTCAGTTCGCCCACTCGCGCGATCGTCGGCGCCGCCGGCCGCGTCGTCTCGGGATCACCGGCATCGACCGCCGCCCCGACCGCCTCGGCGAGATCGCAGGCGGCGACCACCGCGTCGGTCGTCAGCCCGCGAAACCCGGTCACGAGCACGCGGCGGGCTCCGCAGAGCGTCGCCGCCGCGCGGCCGTGATCGTCCGTCCTCGACCCGGCCTGGCGGACATTCATCACGGCACCTTCGCCGGGCTCGAGAGCGGTGCCCAGCGGGTGCGGAGCCAGTCGAGGGCGCGATTGGGCCAGTCGCTCGTGCCCGGGGCATTGTCACGGGGCCGCATGCCGAAGCCGTGGCCGCCGCCCGTATAGATGTGGATCTCGGCGGGCACTTTCGCCTCGAGGAGCGTTGCAAAGAGCGCAAGCGAGCCCTGCGGCACCGATCCGGCGTCGTCGGCGGCCTGGGCGATGAACATCGGCGGCGTGGTGGCATCGATCGTGAGGTCGTTGCGGAGGCTCTTGCCGTCGGCTGCGAGAATCTGCCATGGATAGAGCAGCATGACGGCGTCGGGGCGGCACGACACGCTCGTGTCGGCCCGTTCGAACCGGGGCGGATTCGCCGCGGCGACGAGCGCCGCCTGCCCGCCGGCCGAAAAGCCGAGCAGGGCGATCTTCGTGGGGTCGAGCTTGTATTCGGCCGCGCGGCGGCGGACTTCATAGACGGCCTTTTGCACGTCGAGGACTGGGCCGGCATTCGGCGCCGGCATGCCGCGGGTCGGCGCGCGGTGCAGGCAGAGGAAGGAGACGAGGCCGCGGTCGTTGAACCACTTACAGGCGTCGGAGCCCTCGTGCTCGTCGGCAAGGATGTTGAAGCCGCCGCCCGGAACGACGATCACGGCATCGCGAAGCTTCGCCGGGTCGGTCTGCGGGATGTCATAGACCACGAGTCGGGGATTGGAGACGTTCGAACGCCGCGCGATGCCATCCTTCCCCGCCGTCTCCACCCGCTCCGCCGGCTCCGCGGGCACCCGCGGCTCCGGCACGCCCTCCGGCCAGAGGATGATCTCGGCGGCAGAAGCCGACGCGGCGGCGCAGGAGAGAAGCAGGATCAAGAATGCTCTGGCAGCCACGTGAGGTCCTTGCTGAGGGAGTGGGATGACTATGCGGGCCCGGTCCACGGACCGTTACCACAGTAGTCGGGATTGCCGAACTGCTTCAACTCCACGTGCCCCATCCCGGGGGTGCTGGATCAGCGGACGGTCTGGTCCGGGAGCGTGTTTTTGATCCCTTCGTCGAGCGGCATCGTGTCGGTGGCCGCAGTGAGGCCGTGGGCGGCGAGGAGCGCTGTCAGGCGGCGTTCAAGGTCGGCCCGCGTGGCCGCGTGGGCCGGGTCGGCGGCGGCCGCCACCAGGTGAGCGAATAGCACCGCCGCACAGGGAAGGAGCAGGCGCATCGTGTAACCTCGTGGCACGAGAAAAAGGCGAACGGCAAGCACTGCTGCTCAAGGAACTCGGGGCGTGATCGCGTAGAGCGCGTCGTACGATCGCACGTAGAGCACGCCATCGTCGGCCACGAGCGAGGCCGTCACCGCCTCGCCGAGATCCACGGAGTCGAGCAGTTCGAACGTGCGGCCCGCCCTGACGGAGGTCACCCAGCCGTCGTTCGAGCCGAAGATCAGCCGGCCGTCGACGAGGAGAGGGCTCGTGCGGTGCTGCCCCGTGTGCGTCCGCTTGACGTAGACGTCGGCCCCGCTCTCGAGATCGACGCACTGCAACTTGCCGTCCTTGTGGAGCAGATAGACGAGGCCGTCGGCCACCAGCGGAATGCTCACGTCGGGCGTCATCGGATTGATCCACTTCACGACCGACTTCTTGCCGGTGCAGTCGCCGACGAGTGCGTCGGTCACCCGGAGCGCGACGGTCGGGCCTTCCTTGCACGTCGGCACGATGATCGTGCCGGGCACGCAGCAGGGGGAGGCGACGAACCGAAATGTCTGGTCGTGCGGCTTGGGGTTCGTGCCGGAGGGGCCGTTGAGCCCGCCGAACCGCCAGAGTTCGCGGCCGTCGTCGAGCGCATGGCCGGTGATGCAGTCGGCGCCGTGCACGACGAGAAACTCCCGCGGTCCGTCTCGGTAGACGAAGGGGGAAGCGTAGGAATGCTTGCATTCGAACTGTGCGTCGGTGACGCGGTCGACCTCCCAGACGGTCTTGCCCGTCCGTTTGTCGAGCCGGATCACCTTGCCGGTGCGGGTGTCGTCGCCGAGCACCATCGCGCCGTGGATCAGCTGCAGGTAGAGGGCGTCGCCATCGAGCACCGGCGTGCTCGTCATGCCGAACTGGATGTCGATCCTGCCGAAGCGGTCGGCCACGTCGAACTTCCAGACCTCGTCGCCATCCTTCGTGTAGCAGGCGAGCATTCCGGTCCCGAAAAACACCCAGACGTGCTCGCCGTCGGTCGAGGGGGAGGGCGACGCGGAATTGCCTTCGCCAGCCCGCGCGTCTTGATTGCCGCCGCAGACCTTCTTCTTCCAGAGGATCCGGCCGTCGGGGGCGCTCACGCAGAGAAGGACGAGATCGTCCCCCTCGTTACTCGTGAGGTAGATGCGGTCATCCCAGATGCACGGCGTGGCGCCGGCGCGGCCGGGGAGCGGCGTGCGCCAGGCCACGCCCTTCGACTTCGACCACGCGGCAGGGATCCGCTGGGCGGCGGCGATGCCGTCGTTGTGCGGGCCGCGCCACTGCGGCCAGTGCTCCGCGGGGAGCGGGGAGGCCGACAAGGCGGCGATGGCAAGGATGAGCAGAGGCGCGAGGGAACGCGGCGGGCGGGGCATGGGCGGGGCCTTGGCGGTGGTCAGGGCTTGGCAAACACGAGCCGGCCGGCGGATGTCTGCAGCGTGCTCGTCACGGTGACATGGACGGTGCGGCCGATCTGGTCGCGGCCCCCTTCGACGACCACCATCGTGCCGTCGTCGAGATAGCCGACCCCCTGGCCCGGCTCCTCGCCGGCCTTCACGACCCGCAGGCTGAACTCGTCGCCCGCCACGTAGGAGGGCCGCAGCGCCAGCGCCATCTCGTTGACGTTGATCGCCTGAACCGACCGCACGCCGGCGATCTTCACGAGGTTGGGGTCGTTCGTGACCACGCGGCCGCCGAGCCGGCGGGCCATCGCCACGACGCGGGAATCGTCCGAGGCCTCGGCATCGATCTCATCGACCGGTGCGAGCACCTCGATGTCGATCGCCTTGCTGGCCCGCAGCCGCGAGAGGATGTCGAGACCGCGGCGGCCGCGCAGCCGGCGGTTTTTGTCACCGGCCTCCGCCGCCGCCTGGAGCTCGTCGACCACGAACGACGGCACGACGAACCGGCTCTGGAAGATGCCCGTGTCGGCGAGGTCGGCGACCCGCCCGTCGATGATGGCGCTGGCGTCGAGAACGTTGGGCCGCAGGCCCTTCACGTCGCGGGCGAATTCCACGAAGGGGATCAGGAAGCGGAAGTCGTCGCGGGTCTGCAGGAGCAGGCTCGTGCAGATGTAGCAGAGCAGCATGCCGAGGATCATCGGTAGCCACGTGCTCACGGGATTCCGCGGACTCGTCGGCAGGATCGGCGTCAGGGCCAGGATCGCGATGTAGGTGAGGAAGACGCCGACGAGCAGGCCGAAATAGACGGCCGTGATCACCGTCAGATCCTTCCGGCGCAGCGACCAGTCGATGCCGATCACCGCCAGCGGCAGCGCGATCATGCCGAGCAGCACCCCCCACGGCACCCATTCGGGGGCCGCCCGCATCGGCTCGGAATTGAAGATCAGCACGGCGATCCCGACCGAAACCATCACGAAGATCGCCCGCAAAATCATCAGTGCCATGCGACGAGTCTACACCCGGTCGCCAAAGCCATCCACGGGATCACCCTGCCCGGCCGAGGCGGCGGGCGTGGTCCCATTCGAGATAGCGGTCGGTCATGCCCGCGATGTAATCGGCCACGCTCCGTGGCACGCCGAACTGGCCGCAGCGGCCGCGGAACCCGGGCGGCATCTCGTCGGGATGGTCGCAATACCAATGGAAGAGGCGGGAGAGCTTCTCCTGCGCCGCGGTCCGCACCGTCATCACGCGGTCGCTGCGATACACCCTTTGGAAGAGGAATTTCTCGAGCTGCTTCTTGCCGGCCGACACGGCGGGCGAGTGCTCGATGATCCGCACGCCGCGGCCGCCATCGCGGCCTCGGAAAGCCTCTCGCACCGCCGCCACCGAATCGATGGAAAGCGACTCGATCCGCTGCCGGCTTTCGGCGGCGAGCTCCGCCACCTGGAAGTCGACCAGTTCGTGCAGCACGGCACGGCGCCGCTCCACGGGATCGAGTGCGTCGAGCGGGCCGTAGCGGTCGGCGGCCCGGGCGGCGGCGTCGGACACCAGCGGCAGGGCGACGAGCTCCTCGAGCGTCACGAGCCCAAGCTCGATCGCATCGTCGGCGTCGTGGGTGTCGTAGGCGATCGAGTCGGCCGCATCGACCACCTGCGTCTCGAGGAGCGGGGCGGGGGCGGTGCCGTCTTTCTTGCGCGTGGCCTGTGCGTCGAGCACCTCGCGCGAGAGATTGAGGCCGGGAAAGTGGGGATAGCGGGTCTCCAGAAACTCCATGATCCGCAGCGCCTGCGCGTTGTGGTTGAAGCCGCCGTCGGCGCGGAGCAGGTCGTCGAGCGTGTCTTCGCCGGCGTGGCCCAGCGGCGGATGGCCGATGTCGTGGCCGAGCGCGAGCGCCTCGACGAGGTCTTCGTTGAGGCCGAGCGTGCGGGCCAGCGTGCGGGCGATGCTCGTGACCTCGAGCGTGTGGGTGAGGCGGCTGCGGTGGTAGTCGCCGTGGTAGCCGGTGAAGACCTGCGTCTTGTGTGCCAGCCGGCGGAACGCGGCGGAGTGGACGATCCGGTCGCGGTCGCGCTGGTAAGGGCTGCGGAAGGGGTGCGCAGGCTCCGGATGAACGCGGCCCGCCGAATCGGCGGCATGCATCGCCCACGGGGCGAGTAGGGCCGACTCGCGGCTCTTCCAGTCGGCGGGCATCATCGGCCGGCTTCCTTGGCCGCCGCCGTGAGCTGCTCCCAGAGCGCGTCGAGCGACTGCGGGAGCACCCGCACGCCCGCGGTGGTCGGCATGAAGTTCACGTCGCCATGCCAGCGCGGCACGATGTGCCAGTGGAGGTGGCCCGGCAGCCCGGCCCCGGCCACCGATCCGAGATTCAGCCCGATGTTGAACCCCTGCGCCTGCATCGACTTTTCGATGATCCGGCACCAGCGGGCGAGCGCCTGCTGGAGGTCGAGCAGCTCCTCGGCCGAGAGGGCGTCGAGCGCGGCCCGATGGTCGAGCGGCGCGACGAGCAGATGGCCGTTGGAATAGGGGAAGCGGTTGATCACGACGACGCTCCGCGCCGTCCGCTCGACGACGCCGAGCACGCGATCGTGCACGCCGTCGGCTGCGGCCGCCCGACACAGAAAGCAGCCGTGATCAGCCCCGGCCCGCCACGCGTCGACGACAACCTCCTCGCGTGGCACGCCCTTGTCGTGCCCTTGCACGTAGGCCAGCCGCCAGGGAGCCCAGAGGGTTTCGATGCTCATGCGCGACATCCTACTCGAAACCGAGTGTGGCGGCCGCCCCGGCGCCCGGCGGCGGGAGCGGGATTGACACGAACCGGCAGTCGGCCGCAAATGGCCCCATGGAATTCAAGGTCGCGACCGACGTTTTCTCCGGGCCGATGGATCTGCTGCTCTATCTCGTGAAGAAGCACGAGGTGGATGTCACGCAGGTGCCGATCGCCAGGATCGCCGAGGAGTTCGTCGCCTACCTCGACGTGCTCGAGGATCTCGCCATCGACCAGGTGGGGGAGTTCGTGGAGCTTGCGAGCGTGCTGCTCGAGATCAAGGCGCGGTCGCTCGTGCCGCGGCCGGAGGAGACCGTCGAGGAGGCGGTGGAGACGGCCCGCGAGGATCTCGTGCAGCGGCTGCTCGAATACAAGCAGTATCGCGACGCCGCCGTGATGCTCGAGGACCGCGCCCGCGAGTGGGAGCTGCGGTTCCCGCGAATTCCGGCCGACGAGGCTCCGCGGCGGTCCGCCCCGGCCGAAGTCACGATCGGCGACGTGCAGGTGTGGGATCTCGTGGGGGCGATGGCCCGCGTGCTGCGGAAGCGCGAGAAGCGAAAGCCCCGCCAGATCGTCCAGGACGACACCCCGATCGAGGTGCACATCGATCGGGTGGAATCGCTCGTGGCGGAGAAGGGAAGGGTCGCTTTCTCGGAGCTCTTCGAGGACGATATGCCGCGGACGCGGCTCGTGGGTATCTTTCTGGCGGTGCTCGAACTCGTGCGCCGCGGTCGGCTGTCGACGCGGCAGGAGCAGCTCTTCGACGAGATCTGGCTCGAGCCCGCCGCCAACCGCCCCGCGCCTTCGCCCCCCACGACAGCATGATCGAGAACGCACCGCTTCGCACGCTCGTCCACAAGGGGCTCACCGTCGAGGGCTATTCGCGGGCCGCCGTCCAGAGCTACTGGCGGATCCCCGAGCTCAAGCTCGGCTTCGATCTCGGCGGCCAGCCGTGGAGCTTCATGGCGACGAGCACGTGGTTCATCACCCACACCCACCTCGACCACATCGCGGCCCTGCCCGTCTACGTCGCACGCCGGCGGATGATGAAGATGGAGCCGCCCACGATCTACCTGCCCGAGACGGCGATCGAGCCGATCGAGAAACTGCTCAAGGCGGTCAGCCGGCTCGATCGCGGCCGGCTCCCCTGCACGCTCCTCCCCGCACGGCCCGGCGACGAGATCGAGCTCTCGCGCGAGCACGTCGTCACGGTGTCGAACACCTGCCATACGCTGCCGAGCGTGGGGTATGTCGTCTGGGACCGCCGCCGCAAACTGAAGCACGAGTTTCAGGGGCTGCCGGGCGACAAGATCCGCGACCTCCGGCTCTCCGGCGTGGACGTGACGCAGGAGGTGCGGACGCCACTGGTGGCCTACCTCGGTGACAGCTCCCCCGAGGGCCTCGACCGCTGCCCGGCGATGTTCGAGGCGATGATCCTGATCACCGAGCTGACCTTCGTGGCTCACTCGCATCGCAAGGAGAAGATCCACAAGTTTGGCCACATGCACCTCGACGACCTGCTCGCCCGCCGCGACCGGTTTCGCAACGAAGTGGTGATCGCCACGCACTTTTCCACGCGGTATACCGACGAGCGCATCAAGCGGATCCTCGCCAAGAAGATCCCCGACATGCTCGACGGCCGGCTGCAACTTTGGCTGTGAGGTGGGACAGGCCTGGTGGGATAGGCTTTAGCCTGTCATGCCTTGCCGCACTGTTGCGCAGGTGAAAACCGACCGCATTCGGAGCCAAGGGAGGCATGCTCGAATCTGTGATCACGCAAAGCATCGGCATCCTGCCGATCTTTGCTTGGCGGGCATCCGCCCGCTGGTGCTGACCCGGCCCTCCGGGCCTCGCGATCAAAAGAGTCCTCAACGGCTCCCTTCTTCTGCGCGTGCCCACCGACCGTCTCCGCCGAAAGTGCTGAGCGCCTACGAATCCCTGACTGAGCACCTCCAAATACGGCGAGGCTTCGGGTGACCCGTACCCCGCTCGCCGGCGTTGCTCGGGCACCGATCCGCGTTAGCGGATTGGTCGGCGAAGGCAGGATGCCGAGAGCGCCGTCAGCATCGAGCGAGCGGAGGGCATGCGGGCACCGATCCGCGTTAGCGGATTGGTCGTACATAGCGAGCGTCCGGAGAGCGGGGTGCGGGTCACCCGAAGCCGGTTTTCACCGTAAGGGGTTCTTCGGGGCCGCCGTATGATAGTTGGATGCGCGCGAGTCCTCGCCATGCCTATGTGCACGTGCCGTTCTGCCGCCATCGGTGCGGATATTGCGACTTCACGCTCGTAGCCGGGCGCGATGATCTGATCGAGCGTTACGTGGCGGCACTCACGCGCGAATTGAAAAGAGTCCAGCAGCCGCTGGAGATCGACACGCTCTACCTTGGCGGCGGCACGCCGTCGCACCTCGGGCCGGCCGGGCTGCGGCGGCTGTTTGGCGTCCTGCAGAAAAGGCTTCGCCCCGCCGCCGATGCGGAGGTGACCGTCGAGGCGAATCCGCTCGACGTCACCGACGATTTCGTCGCGGCGTGCCGGGATGTCGGCATCACGCGGGTGAGCCTCGGGGGACAGTCGCTCGATGCGACGACGCTTCGGGCGCTCGATCGCGATCATGCGCCTGATGACGTGCGTGCTGCTGTCGGCCGGCTGCTCGACGCCGGGCTCGTCGTGAATCTCGACCTCATGACCGCCGCGCCGGGGCAGACGCTCGCCGCCGTCGATGCCGATCTCGCGGCTGCCACGACGCTCGGTGTGCAGCACGTCTCTGTCTATTGCCTCACGTGGGAGCCGGGCACGGCCTTCGAATCGGCCCGGCGGCGGGGCGACCTCGTGCCCGCCGAGGAATCGCTCGAGCGGGCGATGTTCGAATTGGCGATCGACCGGCTCTCGTCCGCGGGCTACGAGCACTATGAGGTCTCGAACTTCGCGCGATCGGGCTTTCGCTGCCGGCATAACGAGGCCTACTGGGACTGCCGGCCATGGGAGGCGTTTGGGCCGGGCGCAGCGCGATTTGACGGCCGTACCCGCACGACGAATCACCGCAGCACAACGGCCTGGATGAACAAGGTGCTCGCAGGGCAAGACGCGACCGGCGATGTCGATGCGATGACCGACGAGCAGGCCGCCCGGGAGCGGATCGTCGTCGGGTTGCGGCGCCGCGACGGCATCGCGCGTGATGCGTTTCGCGCGGCCAGCGGCTTCGACCTCGACACGCTCGCGGGCGATGCGATTCGCCGCTGGGCGGCCGCGGGGCTCGCCACCGACGATGGTGCGGGGGTCTGCCTGACCCGCCCCGGCCTGCTCGTCTCCGACGCCCTCTGGGCTGACGTGCTGACGTAGGACAGGCTTCAGCCTGTCAATCACAGTGACAGGCTGAGGCCTGTCCTACTGAAGGGCGTTGGTAAGGTCGAGGATCGCCTTCTTGCCGTCGGCGAAATACATGAGCGTGTTGTCGGCCGCGAAGAGGGGATTGGGGATGCCCGCGAAGCCCGGCGAGAGCGACCGCTTCACCACCACCACCGTTTTCGCCTTGTCGACATCGAGGATCGGCATGCCCGCGATCGGGCTCTTGGGATCGGTGCGGGCCGCCGGGTTCACCACGTCGTTGGCGCCGATCACGATCGCCACGTCGGTCTCCGGGAAGGTTGGGTTGATGTCGTCCATCTCCCGGAGCTTTTCATAGGGGATGTCGGCCTCGGCCAGGAGCACGTTCATGTGCCCCGGCATCCGGCCGGCCACCGGATGGATCGCATACTCGACCGTCGTGCCCCGCTTCTCGAGGGCATTGGCCAGTTCGCGGACGGCGTGCTGGGCCTGGGCGACGGCGAGGCCGTAGCCCGGCACGATCACCACGCGGCTCGCTCCTTCGAGCACCATCGCGATCTCCTCGGCGCTCGCGCTTTTCACCTTGCCGGCGTAGACGTCGTCGGCATTGGCGGCCGTCGTCGTGCCCAGGCCGCCGAAGAGCACGCCCACGAGCGAGCGGTTCATCGCCTGGCACATGATCGCCGTCAGAATCAGCCCGGAGGCGCCGACGAGTGATCCGGCGATCACGAGCACGGAATTGTCGATCACGAATCCGGCCGCGGCGGCGGCGAGGCCCGAGTAGCTATTCAAAAGGCAGATCACGACCGGCATGTCGGCGCCGCCGATCGGCAGCGTGAGCGTGATGCCCAGGGCGCTGCCCGCGATGACGAGCAGCCAGTAGAGGATCGTGCGTTCGGGATTCGCGCAGACGCCCCAGATGAGGAGGAGCGTGAGGATCGCGAGGGCAAGATTGATCCAATGGCGGTTGGGGTTCGTCCACGCCTTCTTAAACTGCGGCAGTTCCTCGAGCTTCCCGTAGGCGACGAGGCTGCCCCAGAACGTCACGGCGCCGATGAGCCCGGTGAGCGCCGTGGCGATCGCGAACTGCGTCCAGGGGGCGAGGCTGGCGGCAGCCGTCGCGGCCTGCTCGGCGTTGTCGCAGAAGGCCAGGTTGCAGGTGCTCGAGAGTTCGGCGCCGGCAACGAGCACCGAGGCCGCGCCGCCGAAGCCGTTCAAGAGCGCCACCATCTGCGGCATGCCCGTCATCGGGTATCTGATCGCCAGCACGGCCCCGATCACGCCGCCGATCACCCCGGCGATGGCGACCATCACCAGCGGCCAGACGCCGTGCGCGGCCACGCTGAGCGCGATCGGCTTCTCGCAGCAGGCCGCGAGGATCGCGATCGCCATGCCGAGGGCGCCGAGGTAGTTGCCCTTCACGGCCGTGCGCGGGCCGGTCATGAGCTTGAAGGCCACGATGAAGAGCATCGAGGCCGTCAGGTAGGCGAGGTTGATCCAGGCTTGGCTCGACATGGGGCGGGGTTCACTTCTTCTTCGGGTTGAACATCTCGAGCATGCGGTGGGTGACGACGAAGCCGCCCGCCACGTTGATCATCGCGAGGACCACGGCGGCGAGGCCCAGCAGCGTGCTCGTCGCCGTGGAGAGGGCGCCGGCCGCGACGAGGGCGCCCACGACGGTGATCCCGGAGATCGCATTCGAGCCGCTCGTGAGCGGCGTGTGGAGCCGCTGCGGCACCTTCGTGATCACCTCGAAGCCCACCCACATCGCGAGCAGAAACACGGTGAGCAGCCGGATGAACCGCGAGGCGGGATCCTCGGCAGTGATGGCTGCGGCGAAAAGCTGGGGCAGGGCGGGGAAGAGCGTGGGACTCATGGGCATGGTTCCGGGATTTGTTCCGAAAACAAAAGGGTGGCTGCGTCAGGCGGTGGCGGTCTCGAGCGGCGGCAGGCCTGCCCGCTCGCGAACCTTCGGGTGAACGATCTGGCCGCCGCTCGTCACGAGCGTGTCGCGGCAGATCTCGTCGTCGAGCGCCACGTTCGGCAGGCCGCTCTTGACGAGGTGCGCCAGAAACGTGGTGATGTTCTTCGCGTAGAGTTGGCTGGTGTGATAGGGCACGTCGGCGGGAAGATTGGTGGGGCCGAGGATCGTCACGCCATGCAGGATGACGGCGTCGTCGGGGGCCGAGCCTTCGCAGTTGCCGCCCCGCTCGGCGGCCATGTCGACGATCACGCTGCCCGGCCGCATCTTCGCCACCATCTCCCGGGTGACGAGCACCGGAGCCTTCTGGCCGGGGATCAGGGCCGTGCAGATGACGATGTCGCTGTCGGCCACGACCTTGCCGAGGAGTTCGCGCTGCTTCGCATAAAACTCTTCGCCCATCGCCTTGGCGTAGCCGCCGGCCGCTTCGCTCGAGCCGGTCTCGAGCGGCAGTTCGACGAACTTCGCGCCGAGGCTCTGCACCTGCTCCTTCACGGCCGGGCGGACGTCGTAGGCGCTCACCTGGGCGCCGAGCCGCTTGGCGGTCGCGATCGCCTGCAGTCCCGCGACACCCGCACCGAGCACGAGGGCCTTGGCGGGCGTGACCGTGCCGGCGGCCGTCGTCATCATCGGCAGGATGCGCGGCAGTGCGCCGGCGGCCACGAGCACGGCGCGATAGCCGGCGATGTTGGCCTGGCTGGAGAGCACGTCCATGCTTTGCGCGCGGGTGATTCGCGGCACGAGTTCGAGCGAGAAGAGTGTCGCGCCGCGTTCGGCCGCCTCGCGGCAGGCGGCGGGGGATGAGAGCGGGTCGCACATGCCGATCACGATCTGCCCCGGTCGCAGACGGTCGCGGTCAGCATGCCAGCCATCGCCGGCGGCGCCGCCGGTGCGCACGGTGAGCAGGCAGTCGGCGGCAAAGGCGTCGTCGCGGGAGACGATCTCGGCGCCGGCGGCGCGGTAGTCGTCGTCGGAGAATCCGGCGGCAGCGCCGGCCCCGGTCTCGACGGCGACATCGAGGCCAGCCTTCTTGAGCGGCGCCACGGCGGCGGGCACGAGCGCCACGCGCCGTTCGCCAGGAAACGTCTCTTTCGCGACGGCAACCTTCATCGGGGGGCCTTGCTGCGGGAGTGGCCGCGCCGGGGGCGGCAGGGCGGATCAAACGGGGGTGACGAGGCCAAAGTGTGATTGCAGGCCGTCAGGCTGACAACTCGGCGCGGCAGCTGGGCCCACGAAGCCTCAAAAAACGCGGCGATGTTCGTGATCGACGGGGCCGAGGGAGGCCGCTTGCCGACCCGCCCTTCCACTGGTAGCATCCGGGGCTCCCAAACACCCAAAAACGTGCCGCAAAATGGCACCCCGTCGAGGATTCGAGCGGACGAGACAATGAAGACATTCATGGCAAAGCCGGGCGAGATCGAGCAGCGCTGGTGGCTGGTCGATGCGAGTGACAAGGTCGTCGGCCGGCTGGCGAGCGACATCGCGATGGTCCTGATGGGCAAGCATCGTCCCACCTACACCCCCCACGTCGATACCGGCGACTTCGTCGTCGTGGTGAACGCCGAGAAGGTCCAGTTCACCGGCAAGAAGTGGCAGCAAAAGCTCTACCGCTGGTACACGGGCTACCAGGGACTCAAGTCCGAGACGGCCGAGCACCGGCTCAACCGCCGGCCCGAGTTGATCATCGAGGAGGCCGTCCGCCGCATGCTGCCGAAGTCACGCCTCGGCCGCGTCATGTTCGACAAGCTCAAGGTCTACGCCGGCTCGGAGCATCCGCACCAGGCGCAGCAGCCCGAGGCGCTCGAAGTGGGCGCAAAGTAATGGGGTTTAGGTAATGGGGTTTAGGTAATCGGGTTTAGGTAATCGGGTGTAAGCACGCTGAGCACGATTCATTCACACCAGAAAAAGCTTCAAGCGAAGGAAAAGACGATGGCCGCCGAGAGTGCAAAGTCTGTTCGATCCACCGACGTGCTCGCCACGGGCCGCCGCAAGACGGCCGTGGCTCGCGTGCGTCTCCGCAGCGGCTCCGGCACGATCAAGGTGAATGGTCGCGATCTCGAGGCTTATTTTCCGGCTGTGAAAGACCGTGTACTCGTCTCCGGCACGCTCGAGCATGTGGGCAAGCAGTCGGCGGTGAACATCGACATCACCGTGGACGGCGGCGGCCCGACTGGGCAGGCCGGTGCGTGCCGTCTCGGCATCGCCCGGGCGCTCAAGGCCTTTGATGGCGAACTGTCCGAGAGCCTACGCCATAGCGGCATGCTCACCCGTGACGGCCGTATGAAGGAACGCAAGAAGTACGGCCTGCGTGGCGCGCGCCGCGGCACCCAGTTCTCGAAGCGCTAGTTTCGGGCCGGTAGGACAGGCTTCAGCCTGTCGTATCAAAGACAGGCTGAAGCCTATCCCACCTGGCGAGAGGCAGGTTGAAGCCTATTTCAGCCTGCGGGACGGAAAAACCGGCACAACCGGGCTATTTCTCCGATTTCATCGGGTGGAAAGCCGAAGGCATACTGGTGGTGGATTCCGCCAGCAGCCTTCCAGGATCTTTCCATGGCCCGTTCAATCGCCGTCGCCCTGTGTGGCCTTGCTCTCGTCGCCTCGATGCTGCCCGCTGCGGCGCGGGAGCCGGTGCGTCGCGGCCGGTCGCGGGCGGTGAAGGCCTCGGCTGCCACGTCACCCGCCCCGGAGTCGGCCGAGCTTTTTGCCGCCGAGGCCGACGGGCTCGTGGCCTTGAAATACATCCCGAACGATTCGCGTTCGGCGCAGGTCATCATCACCAACAAGACCTCGAAGCCGCTGTCGCTGCGGCTGCCTGCGGCCTTCGCCGGAGTGCCGGTGCTCGCCCAGATGGGCATGGGCGGCGGTGCCGCCGCCGGCTTTGGTGCCGGCGGCATTGGCGGCGGTCCGCAGGCCACTGGCGGCGGGCTCGGCGGGCAGGGCATGAACGGCATGGGGGGCGGCGGAATGGGCGGAGCTGGCGGCGGTGCGTTTTCGATTCCGCCGCAGAAGACCCGTGTGATCCGCGTCACGACCGTCTGCCTCGAACACGGCAAGCCCGAGCCCTCGAGCCGCCATACCTACAAGTTCGAGCCCGTCGAGTCTTTCTCGAACGATCCGAAACTTGCGCTCGTGCTCGCGAGCCTCGGCCGTGGTGAACTGTCGCAGAAGGTCGCACAGGCTGCCGCCTGGCATCTCTCCAACGGCCTGTCATGGGAGCAGCTGGCTGCCGAAAAGATCGACCACGCCGGCGGAGTGCCGGACGAGACTTATTTCTCACAGGCCGAGTTGATGGCCGCCCAGCGGGTCGTCGATATTGCGACGCAGCAGGCTGGCCAGCCCGCCTTCGAGGATTCGTCGGCGGGGATCAGTAATCGCTAGGGATGCTTTCGCCGCCGGCCCGCGTGCACAGGGCTTGGAAAATCGACGGGGCAGTCTCGGCCGCGATGAGACGGCACGATCCGTCCATGTTGAGGAAGTTGGTGCCGGCCGAGTAGGGGCCGACGAATCCGCCCGGGCTGCTTGCCTGCGGGCTTGGTGGACTGGTCCGCACGTGCACGAGGGTTGCCGTGATCGCCGGCCGCCAGCTGAAGCTCAGCTCGGCCGGCCGGTATCGAATGGATTCCGGGGCGAAGACCAGTTCCTGCCCCGGGACGACACCCACCCAACTGCTGCGAGTGTGCCGGCTCATCCGCTCGCCGATGCCGATTGTCTTGCTCAGGCCGTCGGAGATGTTTGAAAAGCGAATCTTGCTGTTGCGGTGGAAAACGCCGTTGAACGGCTGCTGTTCGTACGCCAGCGTTCCCAATGATCCAACGTAGCTGCAGACCGCGGCCTGCGTGAGCACGGTCGGTGCGTTGGTCGTGGCGGGTGGTGATCCTGAATCGGTCACATCGACAAGCCGTGGAGCGGTGTCGCCCGGATCGATGAACAGGGCCACGTTTGCTTCCCGCGCCGCCTTATTGAGCGCGTCAGTGATCGGCAGATCGAACCGAATCGTGCTGTGGAGGGCAGTTTCCTCGACATACGGCAGGATCAGTGAGAAAAAACTCCAGCCAGGACCGGATTCCGGAATGGCATCGTTCGATGCCCCAGACCATGTGCCGGTCGTCGTCGACCGGAAGCCCGGGGGGAGCGTGCGGTTGGCGTCGTGGTAGTTGTGAAGGGCCACGCCCATCTGCTTGAGATTGCTCAGGCTCTGCGTGCGGCGGGCCGCCTCGCGGGCTCCCTGCACGGCGGGCAGCAGCATGCCGATGAGCGTGCCGATGATCGCGATCACGACCAGGAGTTCGACGAGCGTGAAGCCGCTGCGGTTTGGAATCGTTTCGGCGGTCGAGTCAGGCTGATCCCCTTCGATCAGGGTGTCGTCGACCAGCTCGTGATTGATCGCAACCGGAGCAAAATCCCAGATGTCATCTGCAATCAAGTCGTCGATGCCGTGGGAAGCCATTTTTCGCAACCTCGATGGCGGTAATTTGGCCTGCTTTTAGAAAATGAGAATCATTCTCATCGCGGATTGTATGCATTCCATTCGAGCCGTCAAGTGCGAGGTTTCGCGGGCACTACACACGGGAGGCTTTGGCAGTACAACCAAAGGAGTTACGGCCACACTCAACGGGCATCCACCCATGCATGCATCCCGCTCCCCCGACGCCGGTCGCCACGACGACGACGTGATCGTCGAGGCCCGCAATCTCTCCAAGATCTATCGCGACTTCTGGGGCCGCAGCAAGAAAGTCGCCCTCAAGCCCCTCGATCTGGAGGTCCGCCGCGGCGAGATCTTCGGGCTGCTCGGGCCCAACGGCTCCGGCAAGACCACCACGATGAAACTCCTGCTCGGGCTCATCTTCCCGACCTCGGGCGAAGCGCTCGTGTTTGGCCGCGATGCGACAGACGTCTCGAAGAATGAACGGGTGGGCTACCTACCCGAGGAGACCTATCTCTACAAGTTTCTCGACGCCGAGGAAACGCTCGACTTCTACGGCCGGCTCTTCGACATGCCGCCTGAGGAGCGGAAGCGCCGCGCCGACGCGCTCATCGCCATGGTGGGGCTCGGCCGCGACAAGAAGCGTCAGCTCAAGGAGTATTCCAAGGGCATGACCCGCCGCATCGGCATCGCGCAGGCGCTCATCAACGATCCAGAGCTCGTGCTCCTCGACGAGCCCACGAGCGGCCTCGATCCGATCGGCACCCGCGAAATGAAGGACCTGATCATCGATCTCAAGAAGCGCGGCAAGACGGTGATCATGTCGTCGCACCTGCTGGCCGATGTGGAGGACGTCTGCGACCGGATCGCCGTGCTGCATCAAGGAGAACTCAAGGAACTCGGCCGCGTCGAAGATCTGCTCCGCGTGACCGACGTGACGCAGATCCGTACAAAGGGGCTCGCGCCGGCGGCGTATGACGAGATCCGGGCTGTCCTCAAGCGGCATGGCGGCGAGGAGATCGAGATCGGCAACCCGACAACGACGCTCGAGGACCTGTTTCTCGAGGTGGTGCGCGACACCGAGGCCCGGCCGGGCCGGCGGGCGCGGACGTCGGGCGATCCGCACCGCGGCTGACCGTGTTGCTGGCGGAAGAATGATTGCAGGAAACGCGCGGAAGACAGGGTGGCAGCCGGATGGTGCTCGAAGAAGAAATCCCGAAGTTCTCGGCCTGGATCGGGCCGGCGCTGGTGTCATACCTGTTCGCCGCCGCCCTGGTGGCCGTCTTCGCGGCGGCGATCGCCTGGCTCGTGCAGGCGGTGCTCTACGGCCCGCTCGTCGCCGGCGATCGCGTCTATCGCGGCGTGCTCACCGGCCTGGGTGACTTGGCCGGCATGTCGCCGCGGCGAATCTGGGCCCTGGCTCGTCTGGCGATCCAGGAATCGCTGCGGCGCAACGTGCTCGTGGTGCTCGGGCTCTTCGCCCTGATCATCCTCTTCGCCGGATGGTTTCTCGATCCCACGAGCGTGAACCCCGGCAAGCTCTATCTCGGCTTCATCCAGTCGGCGACCAACCTGCTCGTTTGCCTGGTCGTGCTCGTGCTCTCGGTCTTCAGTCTCCCGGCCGATATCAAGACGAAGGCGATCCAGACGGTCACCACGAAGCCCGTGCGGACGGGCGAGATCGTCCTCGGCCGCATGCTTGGCTTCGCCGCCGTCGGCACTGTTTTGCTCGCGATCATGGGCGCGGCCGGCTGGGCGTTCGTCGTCCGCAGCGTGCGGCATGGCCACGACGCCGTCGCGGACGACGTCGTCGAGATCAAGGCCGAGGACGGTACGACGACCGGCTGGGAGGGGCGGACGAGCCTCGACCGCGGCCACCGCCACAGAATAGAGCTCGCCGCCGACGGCACCGGCCGCACCGATACGGTGCAGGGGCATCGGCATGCGGTTCGCGCTGTGACGGCCGGTGGAAAGACGACCTACGACATTGGCCCGCCCGAAGGGCTGCTCGAGGCCCGCAGGCCGCTCCGCGGCACGCTGCGGTTTCTCGACCGCGAGGGCCGCCCGAGCACGAAGGGGATCAGCGTCGGCGCGGAATGGTCGTATCGCCAATACATCGAGGGCGGATCGCTGGCGGCCGCGATCTGGACGTTCGACGGCGTGACGGCGGCCGAATTTCCCGAGGGCCTGCCGCTCGAGATGATCGTGCGGGTCTTTCGCACCTACAAGGGCGACATCGAGAAGGGGATCGCCGGAAGCGTGCGGGTGAGGAACCCCTCGACCGGCCTGCAGGGCGACCCGATCTACTTCACGGCGAAGGAATTCACGATCGATTCGCTGCTCATCCCGCGGCAGCTGCCCGCCACCACGGCCGACGGCGGCACGCGGCAGGTGGATCTCTTCGCCGACATCGTCTCCAACGGCCGGGTGGAGGTGGTGCTGCAGTGTCTGGAGCCGGCGCAGTATTACGGCGTCGCACAGGCCGACTTCTTCCTGCGGGCCGGCGACGGCTCGTTCGCCTTCAACTACCTCAAGAGCTGCCTCGGGATCTGGTTCTCGATGCTGCTTACGACGGCGCTCGGCGTGATGTTCAGCACCTTCCTCGCCGGACCGGTTGCGCTCCTGGCCACGCTGTCTGTCGTGCTCGTGGGGCAGTTTCGCGAGTTCATCACGCGACTCTTCGAGAGCCAGGTCACCGGCGATGCCTCGATCGTGCCGGGCGGCGGGCCGATCGAGTCGCTCTATCGGATCGTGACCCAGACGAGCATCACGCTCGAACTCGATTCTTCTCCGGCGGTGACGGCCATGAAGACGCTCGACACGTTCCTCCTGGCGCCGATGCGGCTCGGGGCATCCCTCTTCCCGTCGCTCTCATCGCTCGGCACGGGCGACTTCCTGGCCGGCGGCTTCGACATCCCCTTCGACCTGCTCGCGGAGCACGGCCTGGAGACACTCGGCTACCTCGTCGCATTCTTCATCATCGGCGCGTTGTGCCTGCGGGCACGGGAGGTGGCGGCATGACATACAAGAGTGGCAAGACCGGCTCCGATCCCCAGAAAGCCTGGCTCGGCCTGCGCCGCGAGACGCTCCTGGCGCTCGTGGCGATTGCCGTCCTACTCGTGCCGCTCTCCGCGCTGAGCCAGCCGGCCGACTCCGCGAGCCCCGGCGGCACGCTCGCCCGGCTGCGGAGCCAGTTCGGCCTGTCGCAGGCGAATCTCGGCGAGGTCGATCCCACGAGCGAGACGATGCGGCTGGCCACGCTCGGCCTCAAGAACATCGCCGTCACGCTGCTCTGGGACCGGGCGAATCATTACAAGAAGGTGGAAGATTGGACGAACCTCTCGGCCGCGCTCGAGCAGATGACGAAGCTGCAGCCAAACTTCTATTCGATCTGGGACTTCCAGGCCCACAATCTCTCCTACAACATCTCTGTGGAGTTCGACGACTACCACGATCGCTATGCCTGGGTGATGAAGGGCATCGAGTTCCTGCGGCAGGGGATCATGCTCAACCAGCGGGAGCCGCGACTACTCGGCCGGATGGGCTGGTTCATCGGGCAGAAGATCGGCCGCGCCGACGAGAAGAAGCAATATCGCCGGCTGTTCAAGGCCGACGACGACTTTCACGAGCGCGACCGGCCCGGCCGCACGCTGCCGGAGCGCGACAACTGGCTCGTGGCCCGCGAGAAGTATCTTGCCGCGCAGCAACTCGCCGATTCCGGCGCACCGCTCAAGACAACCGCGCTCATCTTCCACAGTGAGCCGATGATGACGGCGATCAACTATGCGCGGGCCCTCGAGGAGGACGGCGTGTTTGGCGACGCCGCCCGCGACGCCTGGAAGCTCGCCGGCGACGAGATGCGGCGGTTTTCCATCCGCGAAATCCCGACGAGTTGGGACGTGCCGATCCGGCTCGGCCTGAGGGAGGCCGAGCTGGCCCGCGCCGATCGGGTGGCCGGTGAACTCGAGACGCTCCTCCCGGGGCAATTCAAGGCCGCCCAAGAGGCGAAGCGGGCGGCGCTCACCTCGGAGCAGAAGCAGGCCCTCGACACGCCGCCGATCGACCGCAGCGAAACGCAGCAAAAACTGGCGGCCGAGGCCGAGGCGGCGCTGCAGGTGACCTGGCCGATGGTGGCCCGCGACGCGGCCGCCGACGTCCGCGACAAGGCCAAGGAGCTCGCGCGGCAGTATGTCGAGGCGCGGGAGACCGCCGACATCATCGACCGCTACCGGGACATCGTGAACTTCGACTTCTGGCGGGCCACATGCGAGATGGAGGTGACGGAGCCCGCGCTCCGGGCCCGCGAGGCCGCCTGGCGGGCGGAGCGGGAGTTTGAAAACGCCCGGCTGCAGCCGGCGAAGAAGGCCTACGAGGAGGCATTTGCGGCGTGGCGCGAGGTGCTCGATGCGTCGCCCGTGCTGCGGGAAGACCATCTCACCGCCGAAGACCTCGCCGAACTGGTCGGCCGCTACCGCAAGGTGCTCGACCAACTCGATGAGAAGTTCCCAAAGCCCTTCGTGCTGCAGGATGTGCTCGACCGCGCCGGCCCGCTCGAGGAGTAGGGCCTCAAAAAGGTGTCAGGACTCTTTTCCGAAACATCTTTTTCTCGGGCGGCTGCTTGTGGGCAGGAAAAGAGTCCTGACACCTTTTTCGCTCTACTTGCGGACGAGGAGCTTGTCGATGCGGCGGCCGTCCATGTCGACGACCTCGATCGTGAGCCCCTGCCATTGCGCCTTGTCGCCCACGGTGGGGATTCGCTCCAGCTGGGCGAGCACGAGGCCCGACACGGTCGAATAATCGCGGGGCAGGGCGTCGAGCTTCAATTCGAACGTCTCGACGAGCTGCTCCACCGTGGCGCCGCCATCGACGAGCCACGAGCCGTCGTCGCGCCGCGTAAAGGCTGTCGCCCGCTCGCGGCGATGCTCGTCGTGGATCTCGCCGACCAGCTCCTCGAGCACGTCCTCGAGCGTCACGAGACCCTCGGTGCCGCCATATTCGTCGAGCACGATGGCGAGCTGGTTTTTCTCCTTCTGGAAGAGCTCGAGCAGCCGGTCAAGCGGCATCGTCTCGGGCACGAAGAGCGCCCGATGCATGATCTTGCGCAGCTCGATCGGCCAACCCATCCAGTTGTGCCGCAAGACATCCTTGAGCGAGACATAGCCAAGGATGTGGTCGAGCGAACCCTCGTAGACCGGCAGCCGCGAGTAGCCGGCCATGGCGATCGCACCGAGCACCTCGGCCGAAGGCGTGTCGATGTCGAGGGCGTCGAGGTCGATCCGCGGCCGCATGATGTCGCGCACCGTCCGCTCGCCGAGCCGCAGGGCCTCCACCGCCACGGCCTGCTCCACGGCCTCGAGCACCCCCTCGGCCCGGCCGGCCTCCAGCAGGTGCTCGATGTCATCGACGGAAACGCTCGGCTCGTCGGTCTTGTGGGCGCCGAGCAGGAAGAGCACCGCCGAGGTGGCCGTGCTCATGCCCCAGACGAGCGGCTTCGCGACCTGCGCGAAAAATTGCATCGCGGGGGCGACGAGCCGGGCGATCGATTCGGCGCGGCGCAGCGCCAGCCGCTTGGGCACGAGTTCGCCGAGCAGGAGCGTGAGGAAGGAGAGCACGGCCACGAAGATCGTCAGCGCGATCGGCTGCGCGGCCCCGGCGATCGCCGGCGGGGCGTGCGCGGCGATCCAGGCGGCGATGTCGCTCACGAGGCGGTCGCCGCCGTAGGCCGCCGCCAGCGTGCCGACGAGCGTGATCCCCACCTGCACCGTGGGCAGAAACTTGTCGGGGCTCGACGCGAGTTCGAGCGCCTTGCGAGCCGCCTCGTCGCCGGCCTCGGCCATCTGCCGCAGCCGGCCGCGGCGGCTGGCGACGATCGCCATCTCCGCCCCGGAAAAAAATCCGTTGGCGAGGATCAGCGCGAGGACGATGAGAAATTCCTGCAGCATGGCGGAAGCGGTCGGAATGCCGTTCAGTTGGGGGCTTGGTCGCGGCGGATCACGGCAAGGTTGTCGCGGTGGACGACCTCGTCGTAAGGGCAGTAGCCAAGTTCCCGGGCTATCTCTTCGGTCTTCAGGCCGGCGATGCGGCGCAGGTCGGCTTCGGGATAGTTGACGAGTCCGCGGGCGAATTCGCGGCCATCCTCGCCGGCGAGCGAGACGACGTCGCCGGTGGCAAACGAGCCCTCGAGCCGGCGGATGCCGGCCGCGAGCAGGCTGCGGCCCTGCGCGACCACGGCCTGCTGGGCGCCCGGATCGACGACGATCTTGCCGCGCGAGTCGGCCGACCAGCCCAGCCACCGCTTCCAGGCGGGCATCGTCACGCCACGGCCGACGAAGAGCGTGCCGATCGGCTGGCCCTCGACGATCGATTCGAGCACGCGGTCGTCGCGGCCCGACGCGATGATGCAGTGGCTCCCCGCTTCCGTCGCGATCCTGGCGGCCGCGATCTTGCTCGCCATGCCCCCTTTGGAAAGCCCGCCAAGCCGGTCGCGGGCGAGCGACTCGACCCCCGCGTTGATCGTCTCCACGCGGTCGAGCCGCGCGGCGCCCGGCTCCGAAGGGTGGCGGTCGAACACGCCGTCGACGTCGGAGAGCAGCACGAGCAGGTCGGCCCCGAGGAGCGTCGTGACGAGCGCCGCCAGTCGGTCGTTGTCGCCAAAACTCGTCCGCAGTTCCTCGACGCTGACGGTGTCGTTTTCGTTGATGATCGGGATCGCCCCGTAGTCGAGCAGCGCCCGCAGCGTGTTGCGGATGTTGAGATAGCGGGTGCGGTCCTGGAGATCATCGGCCACGAGCAGCACCTGGGCCGCATGGCGGTTTTTCGACCGCAGCGACCGCTCGTAGGCCTCGATCAGACAGCTCTGGCCGATCGCCGCGACGGCCTGCAGGTGGGCGAGCTCCTGGGGACGCGTGGAGAGCCCCATCCGCCCCATCCCGGCGCCGACGGCGCCCGAACTCACGAGCACCACGCGGCGGCCCGTGGCGAGCAGGGCGTCGAACTGGCGGCCGAGCGACTCGATGCGGGCGGCGTCGAGAAGACCGTCCGGCCCGGTGAGCACCCGGGTTCCGACCTTGACGACGATCAGCCGGGCGGATGCGGCGATGTCTTGTCGAAGCGGATCGGGCATGGCAAGCGGACGGCGGATGCGGAACGCGACAGGTCCAGCATCCTACTCTCACGGCGGGGGAGCCGGCCACCGCGGCCCGCCGGGCGCGGCCCGACTCGGGGCGGGCTTCAATTCCCGCCGCGCGGCACGCGCCCGTTGAGGCGTTTGGAGGGAACCCGTATAGTCCGGTCGTCGCCTTCCTGTCCGTCCTTCCCTGCGGGCGCCTGCGGTGAGCGAACTCCATCACGAATGTGGCCTGGCGGCGATCTACCATCTGCCCGGCTCGGAGCCGAGCCCCCTCTGCCCACACCAAGGGCCGGAGGAGGTGTCGCGGCTCGTGCCGAGGATGCTCCTCGACATCCAAAACCGTGGCCAGCTCTCTGCTGGCATGACGGCCTGGAGCCCGGGCCGTAGCCAGCTGCTCGCCACGCTGAAAGACGTTGGGAGCGTGAGCGAGGTCTTCCGCCTCAGCCACCGCGGCAAGTACGAGAGCCTGATGGAGCAGCACCTCGGCCGGGCTGCGATCGGGCACGTGCGCTACGCCACCTGCGGCGCTGAGGACCGCGGCTACGCTCAGCCGCTCGAGCGGCCGCATATTCAAAAGCGGAAGTGGTTCGCCTTCGGCTTCAATGGCCAGCTCGCGAATTATCCCGAGCTCCGGGCCGAGATCCTCGCCGGTGACGACAACCACCTCGCCCGCGACAACGATACCGAAGTGATCATGCACGCGATCGGCAACGAGCTGTCGCGGAATGCCGAGATGGACCCGGTGGAACTGCTCACCGCGATTTCGAAGCGGTTTGACGGGGCCTGGAATCTCGCGATGCTCGACGCCTGCGGCCGCATGATCGTGGCCCGCGACCCGCTCGGCATCCGGCCGATGGAATATGCCCGGCTCGGCCCGCTCGTCGCGGCGGCCAGCGAGAGCGTGGCACTGCTCAACCTCGGCTTCCCCGCCGAATCGATCCGCTCGCTCGAGCCCGGCACGGCCTTGATCATCGACGGCGAGCAGGTCCGTATCGAGCGGTTCGCGGAGAGCCCGAAGCGGGCCCACTGCTTCTTCGAGTGGATCTACTTCGCCAACGTGGCCAGCACGATGGACGATCGCAGCGTCTACCTGACGCGGAAGCGGCTGGGCGAGGAGCTCGCCCGGCTCGAGACGATTTCGATCGACGCCGACACCGTGGTCGTGCCCGTTCCCGACACGAGCAAGGCAGCGGCCGACGCCATGGCCTACCGGCTCTCGATCCCGTCGGTCGAGGGCCTGATCCGCAACCGCTACACCGGGCGGACGTTCATCGACGGCGCCTCGAGCCGTCGCCAGAAGGCCGAGTCGAAATATACGCCGCTTCGCGAAGTGCTCGAGGGGAAGCGTGTGATCCTCGTCGAGGATTCGATCGTCCGCAGCACCACGATGAAGGTGCTCCTCGGCCGCATGCGTTCGCTGGGCCTCGCCCGCGAGATCCACGTGCGGATCGCCTGCCCGCCGATCGTCGCCCCCTGCTTCTACGGCATCGACATGTCGACGATCGACGAGCTCTTCGCCCCGGCCTTCCTGCGGGGCGGCCCGCTGACGGAAGAGGCGCAGGCCGCGATGGCGGCGAAGCTCGGCGCCGACTCGCTCCGCTACCTGCCGGTGGAATCGGTCGCCCGCTCGATCGGCTTCGACACCACCGAGCTCTGCCAGGCCTGCATCACCGGCGAGTATCCGACGCCCGCCGGCGAGCGGCTCTACCAGGTCGCCCTCGGCCAGGTGGCCCGTGGCCAGGCGGGCCGCACCTACGAAGCCGCCGGCAAATAGCCGGGTGTTGCCACGGAAATCCAAGGCAACCGGCCCGGGCTATTGTTGGATCAGGTGAGCGGGTCGGCGGAAGCTCGCGGAGCATTTGGACCGAGTTCGCGAGGGCCACCGCGACGCGACTTCTGCCGCCCGCGAGCCGGTGCTACACCCAGGAGATGTTGTTGGGGATCCGCTTGCGGAGCAAGCGGTCTCCTTTCGACAGGCTGAAGCCTATCCCACCAGGCAGGTTGCGGGGCGGTCGTTGCGCACGAGCACGGCCCGCCAGACTGGTTCGCCGGCGAGGCGGGTGCGGCGCTCGAAGTGGGTGCGGTAGTCGAGGTCGTGCTCCGCGGCACTTGGCTGTTCTTCGACGGGAGGGCCGAAGAGGCCGGTGACCCGCGCCAGATCCATCGACTCGTTGAAGTATTCCTCGACGTCGGTCCAGACATGCAGTTCGCCGCCCGCGGGCAAGACGCGGCCGGCGTGCTGCAGGAACGTCTCCGAGAGCACGCGGCGCTTGCGGTGGCGGGCCTTCCACCAGGGGTCGGGGAAGTAGACGTGGATGCCGGCGAGGCAGGCGTCGGGCAGCATGGCGCGGACGAGATGGGTCGCATCGCCGTGGATGATTCGGGCATTGGCCGCTTGTTGCCGCGCGAGCTTGCCGGCGCAGAGGCGGGCATAGCCGCCGGCGATTTCGGCGCCCAGGAAATTTCGCTCCGGCCGCGCGGCCGACACGCTCGAAAGGAAGAGGCCCTTGCCACTGCCCACCTCGAGCTCCACCGGGGCGGCCCGCGGGAAGAGCGTGGCGGGATCGAGGGGCGTGGGCAGGTCGGCGAGCGCGAGCAGGTGGGCGGAGAGATCGAGCGCCGGATCCGGCTTCTTCGGGGGGCGGCGTGGCATGGGGATCAGGAGCCGGTCGTGCCCCCAGCCGATTCCGCAGCCGCCTCGAGGAGATAGTCTACCGGGAGCGGCACGCCCTTGATCGTGCCATCGACGACGATGCTGTCGCGGACGATCCCCTGGAACCGGCAGACGATCATCGCCTTGGGCCGCACGCGGACCCGCTCCACGGCGATGACGAGCCGGTCGCCCGGCACCACCGGCTCCCGGAACCGCACGTCCTCCATGCCGCCGAAGCCGATCACCTTGGCGTCGAGCAGGTTGTGCTTCTGCGTGTAGTAGCTCGAAAGTTGGGCCGCCGCTTCGCACATCAGCACGCCCGGCATGAGCGGCATCACGGGGAAATGGCCCCGCACCCAGAATTCGTCCCGGGTGACGTCCTTGTAGCCGACGCACAGGCCGCGGCTCTGGTCCTCGTGGACGATCGCCGTCAGTTGCTCCATCTCGAACCGCTGCTTGTTCCAGCGGCGGATCTCGTGGATGTCTGCGATGACGCGGTTGAGGTCGTATTCGCTCGGATGGATGATGAAGTCGCGCGGGGCCACGGCGTCGTTCCCTCGGGCAATGATCAGGTGCGGATGTGCTTCCGCTTGGCCTTGCGGGCCTTGCTGTTGGCGGGCCGGGCGCCGTGGTTGGCCTTCTTCAGGCCGCGATGGGGTTTTGCCATGAAATCCTCTCCGATGCGGTATGGGCGGCCTCGTGGCCGAACGGCGACGTTGTACCACGCCCTCGCTCGCGGTGCCATCCGGGCCATCAGGGCCGCCGGTCGGCCGAGGCGGCCGCCTGCTCGGCGGCGATCGCCTCGCGCAGGCTCGTGCGCAGGATGTCCACGAAGCTCGCCCCGAGGAATCCGATCAGCGCCCCGATGACGGCCGACGAAAGTCCGCCGAGCACCGCGCCGGGGATCGAACTAGCCGTGAAGGCGACGAGCGACGCGGTGCCCGCCGTGCCCCCGCAGACCGCGCCGATCCCCGCCGACACGGGCACCAGCCTGCCGAGGGAGGAACGCTGTTCGAGATGGGTGGGCGCCGCCGCGGGCACCGCGGCGATCGGCCGCGGGAGGCGGCGGCGGGCGGCGAGATCGCGATCGGTCGTCTCCCGAAGCCGCGTGCCGAGCGCGTTGCCCGCCACATGCGCGCCGATGCTCACGAGGATCACAAGCGCCGCCATCCAGCCGGCGAGGCCAAGCCAGTTGATCGCCGCGCAGGCGATCCCCAGGATGACCGCCAGCCAGGAATAGGTCTCGAGCCGCATGGAGAAGCCTCCGATGCAGTCATTCTAGTCCGCAGCTGAACTCCGAGTATCGACCGCGCGGGGCGGGGGACTGAACCCCGGTCGGACAGGCTTCAGCCCGTCGCGACGCAGCCTGCTACTCCTTGAACTCCTCGTCCACGCTCTGCTGGCTGTAGATCGGGAGGTGGCGGTAGTAGACCTCGAGGATCATCGTCGCCAGCGACGTGATGTAGATGCGGCCGCCCTGTTCGCCGTGCGATGCATGCCCGAACGGCTCATACCAGCTGCCCTGTTCGTGTCCTTGCTTTGACTGCCCCTTCACGAGTTTGTCTCGCATCTTGGCGTTCCAGGCCACCCAACGTTCGCCCTCCACGTGGTGCATCACCTGCGTGCCGTAGTAGCCGTAATAGAGATTGTCGTTGGGGCCCATCTTGGCCAGCCGGTCGAGGCCGCGATTGAGCGCCGGATGGTTCTTCTTCCAGCCGAGATACATCCGGCAGAGCAGGCCGGCGGCCGTGAGGGAGGGTGAGCTGCCCGGGGTTCGATAGCCGTATCCCGA
>JBKDMX010000132.1:0-3851 GCA_046343855.1 Planctomycetia bacterium | reverse complement strand
CGGTTGCGATGATCAACGATGCCAGGAAGTGGCCCTCTCTTCATTCGCCACACAAGATGGTGCAGGAAGACGACTCTGCGTTTCCCGTCCACGGCCAGTGAGGTGGCCGGATATCCGTCGTGGAGATACCAACTTTTCGATCTCACACACTTGGCCAAGTCCGGGTCAATCTTGATGCGGTTTGGGTCGATGCCCGCACCTTGCCTGCGGCCCGTGGGGCGACGCCTAACGGGAGTTCGCTGCATAGACGCCGTGACACGAGAAATCAGATGCGCGGCCGCGGCGGTTGCCGAAAGCACTTCGAGCCCGCCGGTTTCTCTCGCGATAAGGAAGTCGCGAAAAACCGCGGCAGCACGTCGCGCATCGCGCAGCGACCCAAAGGAACCGAGACAAACCCTTCGCCCCTCGAACGAGGCTTTGACTTCGTACGGTTTTTTGCGGTTGCGATGGCGGTAAACACCGCAACTGCCTGCCTTAGCTCCCGCCTTACGGGAGTTCAACTGATTCAACGAGGCCGTCGCCGCTCGCAGATTACGGAGCCGGTTGTTCAGTGGGTCGTGGTCGACGTGGTCGATGATCCGCGGCACCTCACCAAAAGCTAAAAACCAGACAAACCGATGCTGAAGCCAGGTCTTGGACTTGCCGTCATGGCGAACGGTTCCGATCGCGTAGCCACCCTTGTGTCGCTGCCAGCCACAAGCATCGACCTGTTTTCGAAAGCGTTTATCAACCTGATATTCACCGGGACTCAAGCTGTTTCGCCCGGAACCACGGCGGCGTCCTGCTGGCATGGCATTGCCCTCGTTCAGTTCCCCTTCAGGAACCGAAGTTCTTTTTTTCTTTGTCGAGGATTTGAAAAAAGACTATATCTCTCCCTAGATTTTAAGTCTTCGCACAAACTCCCTCACCGACGGAATTCCCCATCATGGCCAAAAAAACCAAGTCTGCCAGCGTTTCCGCCGATGTAATCCACCTCCCCGCCGATGTGGTCAAGCGGGCGAAAGACCTGCTGACGGGCGCCGAGAAGAAGTTTTTCGATTCGAGCTTCGGCACCTCGTTGGCCAAGGCCACGCAGGCCCAGGTGCAGTCGGCCATCAAGCAGACCCGCATCCTCCGCAACAAGTGGCGGGATCTCTATCAGGAGCAGACCCGTGCGGCGAAGCGCGGCGGCAAGGTTGCTGCCGGGGCCGGGGCCGGGGCCGGCAATGCCCGCACGCAAGACAAGCACGAGATTTTCGCGGCCGCCGTCGAGCGGTTTGAAAAGCGGCTGGCCGAGCTGAAAAAGTATCTCGCGGATGCTGGGACGGCTCCGAAGGCCGCAGCCAAGCCGGCGAAGAAGGCCGTCGTCAAGAAGGCGAAAGTGTCTGCCAAGCCAGTGAAGGCGATTTCGAAGAAGGCCCGCCAGGCGGCCGCCCTCGATTCGCTCGCGAAGTCGCCCGCCACGCAGGCGATCCGCTTTGATAAAGCGAAGCAGCGTTCGGCGCTGACGGCCGCGAAAGCGGGCCGTGTCAAGATGCAGGGCCTCGACACTCAGCGCGTCAGCCACATCGCCGCCCGCGGCCGGCGGGCGCAGGCCCGCCGCGACATGCGTTCACGGTAGCCCGTAAGGCCTCTCCATCCCGGAAATCCCCGCGTTTGATCGCTTGTTCATGGACGACGCACCCTTCGTGCGATGCCCATGCAACAGTTGCCGATCGATGTCGCGCTCGAACTCCATCAGTCAGGCCGCCGCGACGAGGCCGAGCGGATCTACCGCGAGATTCTCGACGCCGATCCAGACCACCGCGATGCGCTTCACTTGCTGGGGGTCGTCGCCTATCAGGCCGGGCGGCACGACGAGGCGCTGGGGCTGATCCGGCTCGCCATCGCCGCGGATGGCAGCCATGCGACGTTTCACAACAGCCTCGGGGCGGTCTACCAGGCGCTCGGCGACCTGCCTCGCGCCGTCTCCGCCTACCAGACGAGCATCTTGCTCGACCTGGACTATGCCGACGCCCACGGCAATCTCGGTCTCGTGCTCCGCGAACTGGGCAGGACGGCCGACTCGGTAGAGAGCCTGCGGCGGGCCTTGCAGTTGAAGCCCGGCAATCCAAACCTCCTCAACAGCCTTGGTATCACGCTGCGGTCGCTGGGCCGCATCGCCGAGGCGGCCGATTGCTATCGCGGCGCGCTCGCGAGCCGCGAAGCCTTCTGGGAGCCCCACAGCAATCTGGGCAACATTCTCAAGGACGAATGTCGCACCGACGAGGCGATCGCGCATTACCGCCGCGCGATCGAACTGGCTCCGCACGTTCCGATCATCACAAGCAACCTGCTCTGTGCCCTCCACTATCGCGATGGGATCACGGCTGGTGAATTGGCCGCAGCCCACGACGAGTTTGAGAAATCATTCGGCAACCCCCTTCGATCCACGTGGATGCCGCACGAAAACGACCGCGATCTCGACCGCCCGCTGCGGCTGGGATTTCTGTCGCCCGACCTGCACCGCCATCCGGTGGGCTATTTTTTGGTCGGCCTCGTCGAGCACCTCGATCCCGCCCAGGCGAGCGTCTTCTGCTACAGCACGGGCGGCACGCCCGACGATCTCTCCGCCCGCCTGCGGGCCGCCGCGACCGAATGGCGCGATGTGGGCCCGCTCACCGACGAGGCGATCGCCGAGAGCATCCGCGACGATTCGATCGACATCCTCTTCGACCTCGCGGGGCATACCGGCAATAACCGGCTGCTTGTGATGGCCCACAAGCCGGCGCCAGTCCAGGTCACCTGGGCGGGGTATGTCGGCACGGCGGGCCTCGCGGCGATCGATTATCTGCTGGCCGACCGTTTCGAGGTGCCGCCGGAACTGGAGCATCATTACCGCGAGAGGGTGCTGCGGATGCCAAATGCCTATGTCTGCTTTGAGCCGCCGGCCTCGCCGACGGTGGCCCCGCTGCCCGCGCTCGACCGAGGCTATGTCACGTTCGGCAGCTTCTCGAATCCCGCCAAGCTCGGCCCACAGATCGCGGCCCCTTGGGCGCGGATCCTGGAACGCGTGCCGAATTCCCGGCTCGTACTCAAATACAAGGGTCTCGACGATCCGATGCATGCCGGGCGGCTGCGGGAGTATTTTGCGGCGCAGGGGATCGATCCGGCCCGCGTTGATGTGCAGGGAGACTCGCCGCAGGCCGAATTGCTGCCCCACTACGATGGTATCGACATCGCCCTCGATCCGTTTCCGTATGGCGGCGGTGTGACCACGCTCGAGGCGCTCTGGATGGGCGTGCCCGTGGTGACCCTCCCTGGCGAGACCTTCGCGAGCCGGCATGCACTGACGCATCTGTCCAACGTGGGAATCGAGGGCACGATCGCCCGCGACCTCGACCACTACGTCGATCTGGCCGTCGCGCTCGCGGCAGACCTTCCCGCGCTGGCCGCGCTCCGTGGGGGCCTCCGCGAGCGGATGGCGGCATCGCCGCTCTGCGATGGCGAGCGGTTTGCCGGCGACTTCATGGATCTCATGCGGAGCGTGTGGCGTGAATGGGCGCGCGAAGCGTCGCACGCCGCGTCATGACCGCCGGGCGGGGTGTCTCGCGGCGAAATGCCGCTGCTTCCGCGGGAAACACGAATTCATTTTTTCATTTGCCTTGTCGTGGAAGCGGCGCGTAGAGATTGGTTGACGAGCGATTCGCCGGGAAACGCGAAGGCGTGGCCCACGAATCAAACAATCGAATGTCGGATAACGAGTTGAAGGAACAGCCTGGCTGATTGCCGGGAGGTTCTGCCACGCGTGAGCCGGCGCGAGTGGACACCGCGGGGTGTTCGTTCGCGCCGGCTTTTTTTGTTTTCAGGCCACGAGCCAGCAACGACACCCA
>JBKDMX010000131.1:0-13593 GCA_046343855.1 Planctomycetia bacterium | reverse complement strand
CCCCATCACCGCATCACCGTCAATGAAAACCTCAATCCCTACGCCTTCCTCACGACGCTGCTGCACGAGATCGCGCACGTCACCACCTGGGAAAAGCTCCGCTTTCGCGTGCGGCGGTATCCGCCCCACGGCCGGGAATGGAAGCGGGAATTCGCGCGGATCCTCGAGCCGGCCGTGTCCGGCGGAATGCTGCCGGACGACATCGCCTCGGCGCTCGCCGCATACATGCATAACCCCGCCGCGGCGTCGTGCAGCGATCGTGGGCTGATGCTGGCGCTCTCCCGCTACGACCGCGAACTGGACGACCGGCCGCGAGTGGAGGAACTGGAGGCGGGGGCAGTCTTCCGCGTGGACAACGGCCTCGTCTTCCGGCTGCATCGGCGGCTGCGGAGCCGGTATCAGTGCTTCGAACTTGCAAGCGGCCGCGAATACCGCGTGCACGGCCTCTGTCGCGTGGACCCAGTGCTCGAGCCACCCTGCCGCCGGTAGGGTAGGCTTCAGCCTGCCATGATCGGCGACAGGCACGGAGGCCTGTCCTACGGGTCGCTACCGCTGCCCCGACACCCGCGGTCCCGAATACGCCCGTGAATGGCGGCGGCGGACTGTGTTGCCATAGACGTGGAGCGGGCGGTATGGCCGCTGCTCGATCGGCTTGCTCTTGATTTCGTCGCGAGCCTCGCCGAGCGCGATGATCCGCGGGTCGAAGCCGGTTTGAGCGGCTTCGGCCATGGGTAGGCCTGCTTCCAGAGGCAGGCTGAAGATCGAGACGGCGAGCAGCAGGATTTTCGTGGCGCGCATCATTCCTTTCTCCATCGACGAAATGTCAACGCTGCTGAAAATCATCGGGCGTGCAACGGGGGAACGTGTGCCGGCCAGGCGTTGAAGCGACGGATTGGCATATCCCGCACGCACGGAACCGGGCTCGGCTTGCCTGCACGGCGAAGGACCCCCTCGCCGTGGTGTGCCTGGCCCGCACCGTCCGCACAACCCGATTGCTGCACGAACTGCAGCCGAACGGTATGCTGCCGCCCGGGCCCGAGCGGCACCGTCGGGCACGACACGTTCCTCCACGAGGTTCTCCATGACGCGGTTTGTCGGTGGCATGATCATCGCGGCGGTCTTCGGCCTGGCGTGCGGCGCGGCCGGGGCTGCCGACGGAGATGCGGCGGTTCGGGAGGCGGTGGTGAAGGCGTCGGCGGCCTATGCCGACGCCTACAACAAGCGCGATTTCGCCGCGCTCGCCGAGGAGTGGGTGGAACGGGCCGAGCTCGTCGAGGGAGGCTCGCGGGTGGTCGGCCGAAACGGGATCGTGGCCTCGATCCGCGGCTGGCTCGATCGCCACGCGCAGGCCGCGATGCAGATCAAGGTCGCCGACGTGGAGTTCGTGACGCCGACGCTCGCCCGCGTGCGCGGCACGATCGCGTTCACCCGCAAGCCGGGGGAGAAGCCGGTCGAATCGCGGTTTGAAAGCCTGCGGGTGCTCGAGCAGGGTGCATGGCGGATCGTCGAGTCGAGTGTTGAGCGCAACCACGCCGCGGCGCTCGACGACATGAGCTGGCTCGTTGGCAAGTGGCAGGCGACTGACGCCAAGGCCGGCACCACGATCGACGCCGTCTACGAGAAGGCGATCGACGGTCGGGCGGTCATCGGCCGCGTGAAGCTCGCCACAAAGGGGGGCAAACCGGTCGAAGCCATCGAAATCATCCATGCCGATCGCGGTGACGGGGTGATCCGCACGGCGATCTACGACTCGACCGGCGCCCAGGCCGAGGGCGTGATTGAGTCCGACGGCACGTCGCTCAATCGCAGCCTCGTGGGCGTGCCGGGCGATGGCGTCGCCGGCAGCAGAGCGCAGTGGGTGCAGACGATCGTGCCCGGCGGCGAAGGACGCTTCACGATGCAGTCGATCGAACGATCGCTCGACGGCCGCCCACTGCCCGACGGCCAGCCCATGCACTTCCTTAAACGGTAGGACAGGCTTCAGCCTGTCACCAAGAACGCTTCAGCCTGTCACCAAGAACGCTTCAGCCTGTCACCAAGAACGCTTCAGCCTGTCACCAAGAACGCTTCAGCCTGTCACCCCAACCCCAAGCCACCAAATGTCAAACCCACTCCCCAATCGTCTCGTTTCGTCTGCGTTCATCCTGAGCGCCGCCCTCGTCGCATCGCTCGCCCACGCCCACGGTGGCGGTGGCGGCCACATGGGTGGCATGGGAGGCGGCGGCCACATGGGCGGCTACGGCGGCCCGCACATGGGCGGCGGCTTCGATGGCGGTGGAGCCCGCGGCTTTGACGGTGGTGGCGCGCGCGGCTTTGACGGTGGCGATCGTGGGTTCGACGGTGGCGCGCGTGGCTTCGACGGCGGCCGCTCGCTCGATGGCGCCCGTGAGTTCGGCGGGCTCGATGGTGCCGCCGGTCACTTCGCGGGTGACCACAACATCGCGCGGGGTGACTTCTCGAAGGCCGACTTCCAGCGGATCGCCAATCAGGGCATCGCCCGTGATGGGCTCGGCCGCGGCGCCGTGCGGCCCTATTCGATCGACAGCCTCGCGAATCGTGGCGATGCGATCCGCAACAACTTCTATCATGGCGGCTGGTATGGCGGCCGCGGCTGGTACAACGATCACTTCAATGCCTGGTGGCCGGGCGGATGGTGGGGCGGCTTTGGCTGGGGCATGATGGCGGGCCTGGCGTGGAGCGACCTCGTGGGCTGGGGCGGCTACCGCGCGGCGCCGGTGGCCTACAACTACGGCACGAACGTGGTCTACGAAGACGACGGCGTGTATGTGCAGGGCTCTCGTGTCGGCTCGGCCGAGGAATATGCCCAGCAGGCGTCGACGCTCGCGGGGCAGGGATCGAGCGCGACCGTTGCCGCCGACGATCAGTGGCGGCCGCTCGGCGTCTTCGCGCTGGCCCGCAAGGAGGAGACGAGCCCGGGCACGTTCCTCAGCCTCGCGATCGACAAGGCAGGGCTGCTCCGCGGCACCTACTACGACGCCGTGTCCGACTCCACGCAAAACGTCACCGGCAAGGTCGACAAGCAGACGCAGCGGGCGGCCTGGACGATCGGCGACAAGAAGATGCCCGTCTACGAGGCCGGCCTCTCGAATCTCACCCAGCAGCAGACGACGATCCTCGTGCACCGCGATGGCGGCAAGGTGGAGCAGATGCTGCTCGTGCGGGTCCAGGATCCGAAAGGCAGCGGCGGTGCCTCCGGGCCAAGGCCGGCGGCCAAGCCGCGGCAGAATGCCGACGTCGATCGCGATTCCGACGTGCAGGATCCCGATCGACCGGATCGCGACGAGGTCGATGCCGGAGTCTCCGAGCCGACCGGAAGTGGATCGTGATCGCGGGTCGCGTCGCCGCTACCGTCTGTGGGATCACGGCCATGCTGGTGGCGGCTTCGTCATCGGCGCAGGAGGGGCGGCCCAATCCTGCGATCGGTGGCGGGCGATGGATCGATTTGACGCATCCCTTCGATGCAGCCACGATCTACTGGCCCACGGAGCGCGGCTTTCAATTCGAGGCCGGCGCCAACGGCCCGACCGCGAAGGGCTACTACTACGCCGCCAACCGATTCACGACGGCCGAGCACGGCGGCACGCATCTCGACGCCCCGCGACATTTCTCCGCGACGGGCCAGACGAGCGATGCAATTCCGGTGGAGCGGCTCGTCGGCGAGGCCGTCGTGATCGACGTGACGAAGCCTTGTGCCGCGGATACGGCGTATGAGGTCACGGCCGATGATCTCGTCGCCTGGGAGCGGAGGAACGGCCGCCCGCTCGTGGACGTGATCGTGCTCCTGCGGACGGGCTGGGCTGCGAAGTGGGCCGACCGCGCGTCCTACCTCGGCACCGATGCCACGGGGCCCGCGGCGGTGGCGAAGCTGCGGTTTCCGGGGCTCGCTCCGGAGGCCGCGACGTGGCTCGTGGAGCACCGGCGGATCAAGGCGATCGGCATCGACACGGCGAGCATCGATCATGGCCCCTCGACCCATTTCGGGGCCCATGTCGCCCTCTGCGGTGGCAACGTGCCGATCTTCGAAAACGTGGCGGGGCTCGATGCGCTGCCGGAGCAGGGGGCGTTTGTGGCGGCGCTGCCGATGAAGATCTCCGGCGGCAGCGGCGGGCCGCTTCGGATCATCGCGCGGCTGCCGTCGTCCGCAGACGACCCGTAAACGACTCGATCACAGCACACGCTGCAGGCGCATGGGATGATTGGATAGCACTATCGCTGGCGGAAGATGAAAACCCCGCGCTTGTTCGCCACGGCAACGTCGGCCTTGCCGTCACCCGTCACGTCACCAGCCGTCACTTGGGTGCCCACGCCGCTGTCGTCGTCGATCCGCCGCGGCTCGTACGAAGCGGCGCCGTTGCCGTCGCGTCTGAGCCGAAACCAGTAGAGCACGGGCGGTGCATTGGGCTCGACATCGCCACTGATTCCGTGCGCCCACCGCCGCTTGCCAGTGAGGATGTCGAGAAGGCCGTCGCCATCGATGTCAACGAGGCGCAGGCTATGCAACTGGCTGAAAGCAACGCCGTGCGGGTGCTCGTCTGGGAGAGCTCCCATGATGCGATGTTCAGAGAAACCACCGTCGGAGCGTTGCTCGAACCAGCCCAAACCGTAGCCATGGCCGTCGTAGCTGGTGATCACGTCATTGCGGCCATCGCCATTGACGTCGTAGACGAACATTTGCGCCCCGCCGCGGCCCCCGGGGGGGCCGAAAGGTCCTGGGTGAAACCGCCAGAGAGGGCTCGCGGCCTCGGCAGCCGGATGCTCGAACCAGCCCTCCTTCATCACGAGGTCGATCCGGCCGTCGCCGTTTACGTCGCCGGCACCGGAGCCGTGTGTGTAGCGGAAATACTTCTTGTCGTTCTCCGGCGTCTTCGGCGTGATGGGATGAAAACGGGCGTTCGCGAGCGGCCGTGACCAATCGATCTCGGCGAACCCCAACTGGCCCCGCGCATGCACAAGCAGTTCGGGCCTGCCGTCGCCGGTGACATCGAGCAGGTCGGGCGACTCACCGTCGGCCGTATCGAAGATCGAGTGCTTCTCCCAGGCTGTGCGTTGGTGCTGTGGATTTACGAACACCTGCGCGGCTTCGCCCGGCGGGCCATAGACGAGGATGTCGGGCCAGGAGTCGCCGGTGAAGTCGTGGGCGAAGCTCAGGAAATAATCCGAGTAACCGCGAGCCGGATCGTAGGGAGTCTTTGTCATTCCCTCGGGGTTGTTCGCCGGAGGCGTGAACTCATCCCGCCGGGTGAAATCCGGACCGTACCAGATCAAGTTGCCCGCCGTGAGATCGACATGGCCGTCCCGGTCGAAGTCGGCCAACGCACACCCCTCTGCCACGAAACGCTCCGTGAGCGTCTGTTTCTCGAACGTGGGCGACCGCTCTGCGAATGCCGTCTCTTCGGCGCGTGTCGGGCCGACGGCGCCGACCACCACGGCCACGCCGATGGAAAGGGCGAGGGTCAGCGTCGCCGCGAAAGAGAATCCATTCTTCACGACACATCGGTGGGCTGGGTGAGCCACTGGCTCCAGTCGAGCCCCGCCGGGACTGCCTCGGCCGGCGGCAACGAAGAAGGCGACTCCTTGGCGCGCGTGTCGTTGATGGCCCACTCTTCCAACTCCACACAGATGCTTGGTTCTGAAGCGGAGGCAAAATAATATCGCGGTGAGCCAAAGGGGTGCAAGCAATCTGTGGAACGCGGAGATTGGCAATTGCATTGCCAATCGCGACAATCTCGAGCCGTGGTGCCTTTCAGCGGCGAAACGGTCAATTCTCACCGAGCGAGTTTTTCACATGGCTGGCAAAAAAATCATCATGCGGACGGGCGAGGCACTGGCGGAGGCCGACGAGGCGTGGAGCGCGGCGGAACCGGAGGTGGTGATCGGCGAACTCGACGGCCCCGTGGGCTACGCCATCGCCAACCTGATCGGCGACCAGGTGAAGGGGCACACCCGCGTGTGGGCGATACTCAACAGCGACGTGCAGGTGCGGCCCGCCACGCTGATGGTGAGCAAATACACCGCCCCCAATGCCCGCTACACCAACATCCTCATGGGCACCGTGCAGGCTGCCGTGGCCAACGCCGTGCTCGACAGCGTTCGCGAGGGGCACATCCCGAAGAACAAGGTCAACGATATCGGGATCATCGTGGCCGTGTGGCTCGATCCCTCCGCGGGCGACGCGAAGACGAAGATCGACCACGAGGTGCTCTTCAAGACCCACCGCGAGGCGACGCTCAAAGCGATCGCCAAGGCGATGAACCACGAGCCCTCGATCGACTGGCTGCTCAAGAACCAGAAGAAGGTCGGCCACTACTTCCACGAGCTCGCCCTCAAGGGTGACCTCTGACCGAAACGGAAGACAGGCCCCCGTGCCTGTCTGTCTACACGCAAAACACGGACATCGTGTCCGTTTTTGCTTGACGGGCTCCGCCCTCTCGTACGACAGGCCTCCGTGCCTGTCTCTTTGGCCCCTGCACGATCGTTCCAGGCCGCACAACCGCACTCGTGCCCCTCAGGCGTTGCCGCCAATGGTGGTTTCGTGGGTTGCGTTCGGAAAAGTGCGAATGAGTATCGGTCGTGATGCGTCGTGAGGCGTTCACGGCGTCGACTGACATCTGTGTCGAGGAACTCCGTAATGATCCGCAAGATTCTCCCGTTCGTGCTCTCACTGGCCACCCTGCTGGCGACGATGAATCCCTGCCTGGCCCAGTTCGGCCTGCCCCAGATGAGCCGCTCGGCTTTCGCCGCGCCCGCCCGCCCTGCCGCTGGCGGCGGCCTGCTGGCCCGGCTCAATCGGCCGCTCGTTCCGACGCTGCCCGGCACTCCGACCGCCAGCCCGCTCGGCCTGATCGCGCCGCGCCTGAGCATGCTCGCCCAGATCAGCCAACTCGGCGGACTGAAGACGTCCGCCGGTCGACTGGCCGGCATCGGCGTGCTCTCGCCGCGGATCAGCCCGCTCGTGGCGATGATTCAAAAGCCGCCGGTGACCCGGCAGGCCCGGATGCTCTACGGCCTCACGATCCTGGCGCCGCGGGCAACCGTACTCGTCGGCATGCTGCAGTCGTTCAGCAAGATGGCCGCGGTCGTTCGTTAAACGTCTTGGACCGCGTCGGGCGGCCAGGCTCTTGGCCCGGCCGCCCGGCCGGCCTCGACGGGAATCGAGTCCCGGCACCGTGTCTCTTCAGGCGGGCAGCGTGCGGCGGAGGAAGTTCACGAAGTTGCCGAAATAAAAGCCCTCGATGTCGGCGGATGAGTAGCCGCGGGCGGCGAGCATGCCGCCGAGCCGGCCGAGGTCGGCGATGCTGTCGAGGTCGAGCGGCGTCTGCTCCGTGCCGAAGCCGCCGTCGAGATCGCTGCCGATCCCCACGTGGGCGGCGTTGCCGGCGATCTGGCAGATGTGGTCGATGTGGTCGCAGATCTTGTCGATCGTGAGGCCGAATTCCTGGGGCCTGCTCTCCATGTACTTCCAGCCGTGCACCATCATGATCGCGTCGAAGGCCATGCCGAACACGCAGCCGCGGCCGATCAGCTCCTTGATCTGTTCGTCGGTGAACTGGCGGTTCCAGTTGGCGAGCACGCGGCAGTTGGAATGGCTCGCCCAGAGCGGGCCCGAGTAGTGGTCGAGCGCGTCGCGCAGGCTCTCGTCGCAGAGATGCGTGACGTCGAGGATGATTCCCAGCCGCTGTATTTCTTTGAGCAGTTCGCGGCCGCGGGGCGTGAGCGGCCCCTCGGCGTCGGTGCCCATGCCGTAGACGCCCGGCCCGTAGTGCACCGGGCCGATCGCCCGCAGGCCGTCGGCATAGGACTGCTCGAGGTGGCGGAACGACACGATCGAGTCGGCGCCCTCGAGGCTGAGCACGTAGCCGATCGGCAGGCCGCCGGCTGCGGCCGTGGCGGGCATCGTGGCCGGCGCCGCCAGCCAGAGCGCAAGGTGCTTCTCCAGGTCGCCGCGCGAGCGGATCTGCACCATCTCGCCGCAGGCCTCCATCTCGCGATACCAGGCCAGTTGGCCGGCCGTCTGGGCCCGGGCCTGCTCGGGGCTCATCCAGCCGGGCATCCGCGCGAAGTAATCGACCGAGCGGGCGATCTGCGTGGCCACGCAGAGCCCCACGCGGCCGCGGCGCATCTCGGGGAAGCAGACGGTGCTGCGGCTGCGAAAGGGCTGGTCCTTCATCCCCAATTCGCGTCGGCGGAGCCGCTCCTGCGTCCAGCGGAGGTCGCGATTGAAGTCGAGCGCGTTGTAGGAGAGATCGAGATGGACGTCGAAGATCAGTTTCGGCTCGTGGGCCATGACGGGCTCCTGCGTGAACATTGTCAGACGGAAATGATGCGGGTGCGGGCGGCGACATGCCAGCGATCGACGGCCCGCCCGTCGCGCACGACGACCGCCTGCTCGTGGAGGGCCACGGTGGGGCAGACGTGCCTCGGCAGGGCGTAGACGACCGTGCCCACGGGCAACTCGGCGGCCCGCGGCGTCTCCACGACGAGATGCTCCTCGCTGTGCATCGGAAACGTGGCGTCTTCCAGCCCGAAGATCCTGATCCGCGGATGCGGCATCTCGCTGGCGACCGCCTTGTGGCCGAGGTCGAGGCAGAGGCGGCCGGGGGCCGGATGGCTCACCACCCGGGCGAGCAGCACCGCGGCATTGAGGAAGTCGAGGTCGGGCGAGGTCGTCGGCTGGCCGAAGTCCCAGAGCACGGTCGTGCCCGCGCCCACCTCCACGTCGCCGCGAGCGGCGAGGATCGGCGTCGTGGGCGTGCCAGCCGCGACGACGAGCGGCACGGGGATGCCCGCCGCCAGGAGCTCGTCGCGGAGCTGCCAGACAGGCGCAAACGCGGCCCCCACCTGTTCGACGAGCCGCCGATGGTCAGCGTCGTGAAGGTGGCCGTCGTAGGCATGGAGGCCGCCGAACGCGATCGCGGGCGACTCCGCGATCCGCCGCGCGAGCCGCAGGGCCTCGGGGCCTGGGGCCACGCCCGTGCGATGCATGCCGACGTCGAGATCGAGGAGCGTGTCGATCCTCGTGCCCGCTGCAGCCGCCGCCTGCGCGAGGTCGTCGATGCCGACGTCGCTGTCGACCACCGTGCGAAAGCGGGTCTGCGGGAACCGCCGCGCGAGTTCGACGAGCCGCCGCGCTGCCGGCCCGACGACGGGGTAGGCGAGCAAGACATCGGCGGCTCCCGCGGCCGCGGTCATCTCGGCCTCGGCGATCGTCGCCGCCTTGAACTTCCCGATGCCGTGCGCGAGGCAGAGCCGGATCACCTCCGGCATCTTGTGGGTCTTCACGTGCGGCCGCAGCCGCTCGGCGCTCCCCGCGACGGCCACCATCCGGCGCAGGTTTTCCTCGATCCGATCGGGGTAGACGAGCAGGGCCGGCGAGGGAATCTCGGCGGCGTTCGCGATCTCGTACCAAGCTGGCATGATGTCTTTCATCGTGGCAGCGGAGCCCCGGCCCGACAAGTGCGGCACAACGTGTCACGAATCCTTTGCGGATTCCCTTGCTTGCGGAACGGGCTTCCAGGCAGCCGGCTGCCGCGCTCGAGAAGAGTCTTGGCTCTTTTTCTATTGCAGGGCGGGCATCTTCGGAAGTGATAGTGCCAGGCAGTGCAGGCCGCCCCGCTTCGTGACGATCTTCGACGAGTCGATGCCCACGACTCGTCGCTCGGGAAATGCCCGGCGCAAGATCTCCAGCACCTGCCGGTCGAGCTCTGGTGAGAAGTCGGGAAACTGCGGCACGAGCACCACGTCGTTGCCGTAGATCACGTTGGTGTACGAACGCCAGACGTCATCGCGCGCGGCCGGTTGGGGGATGCGGATGATCTCCAGGGGCCGGCCGTCTTCGGTGACGATCTCAGAGAGCGCGCCAGCATTGGCATCCATGCGGACGGCGTTGTCCCGATCCTCCTCGGGATCGTAGGCGGCGAGAAAGACCGTGTTCGGGCCGCAGATGTTGAGAAACAGGTCGATGTGGCCGGTCGTCTCGCCGATGATCGGCAGGATGGAGGTCCATTTCCCGAAGCCGAAATACCGGTGCAGCATCCGGCCGACGGCATGAAGGTCGTGACCGCGTTCCTGGTTTTGATCGACGAGCGTCGTTGAGCTGATGCACAGTCCGCGGCCGTTGGAGAGGCAGTTGCCCCCCTCCATCACCAGGTGGCAGTGGGCGATCTTCATGCCGAACGTCGCGGCGAACGCCATCGGCAGCTGATTTTCGACTCGCGGTCAGACACCGGGTACTCGAAGTCGACCACGTGCGGTTCGCCATCGACGACGATCCGCGGGCCAAAATCCTGCCCCCACATCGACGCCGCGGGCCGGGCCGTGTCGTGGAAGAAGACGCGGTCGTCCTCGGCGACGTAGTGGGCCGTCGTCTGCCGGGCCTCGAGCAGCGGCTTGAGCGGGGAATCGATCCGGCAGGGGCCGACGGTTTGTACGGCGAGGTCGACGGCGGTGGGCATACTGTACGACAGGCACGGAGGCCTGTCGTACCTATCCGGTGGTGCGCATGCCCGACGCGATGCCCTGCACGCACAGCCGGAGCAGGTCGCGGAGCG
Organism: Planctomycetia bacterium; assembly: GCA_046343855.1. Classification (GTDB taxonomy): domain Bacteria; phylum Planctomycetota; class Planctomycetia; order Pirellulales; family UBA1268; genus RGVT01. The sequence continues at coordinate 3,025 of JBKDMX010000131.1, read as the reverse complement.
ACTCGTCCGGTGGAGCATCAGGTCCGCCTGCCGCACGTCGGCGCATGAATTCGATCTGGATCAGGTTGAGGGGGTCGATCGTGGGATTCCGGGCCTCGATCGATTTCTGGAACCAGGGGGTGGTGGCGAGCAGCTCGCCGCCGCCGACGATATCCAGGATCGCCTGCCGCGTGCGGTCGCGCTCGGCCGCGATCCGCTGCCAGATCCGGCGGCGGACGTCGGGGTCGGCGGTCAGCTCGGCATACCGCTGGGCGATGTACATATCGGCTTTGGCCAGCGCCAAGGTGGCGTTGTCGATCGTCGCCTGGAAGAAGGGCCACTGGCGATACATGTCGCAGATCGTCTGCCAGGCGTGGCGGTCTTCATACTTCACCTCGACGAGCGCGGTGCCGAGGCCATACCAGGCCGGGATCATGCAGCGGCTCTGCGTCCAGGCGAAGACCCAGGGAATCGCTCGCAGGTCGTCGAGCGTCCGCTGACCGCGGCGGCGGGCCGGCCGCGAGGCGATCGGAAGATTCTCGATGTCGTCGATCGGCGTCGTCTGCGAGAAGTAGTCGATGAACCCGGGCTGATCGACGAGCTCGCGGTAGATCTCGTACGACCGCGCCGACATGCGATCCATCACGGCGATCCAGGCGAGCTGCGGATCGGTGCGTCGGCCCGCCGAGGCCATCAGCGTGGCCCACGACACCTGCTCGAGGTGGCGGCAGGCGATCTCCGTGTCGTCGTAGCGCTCGGCGAGCACCTCGCCCTGCTCGGTGAGCCGCAGCGATCCGTCGAGCGCCTCGGGCGGCAGCGACAGAATCCCGCGGGCCGCCGGCCCGCCGCCGCGGCCGAGCGAGCCGCCGCGGCCGTGGAAGAAGGTCACCGCCACGCCGCGGGCCGCCGCGGCCGCATGCAACCGGCTCTGCGCCGACTGCAAACCCCAGCAGGCCGCCAGATAGCCGCCGTCTTTCGTGCTGTCGGAATAGCCCACCATCACCATCTGGCGATTGCCGCGGCCGGCGAGGTGCGCGGCATAGGCCGGCGTGTCGAGGATCGTGCCGAGCGTCTCGTGGGCCCGCGCCAGGTCGCCGATCTTTTCGAAGAGCGGCACGATCGCGATGTCGTGCGCGGCGACGGGCTCGCCCGCGTCGGCGGCCTGCTTCTGCGCCCACCGCCAGAGCCAGAGCACGCAAAGCACGTCGGCGGGGGATCGCGTGAGGCTCACGATCGCGCCCCCGAGGCAGTCGGGCCCGAATCGCACGCTCGCGCGGTGCAGCAGCGTGAAGAGGCGGAGTGTGTCGAGCGAGAGCGGTTGCAACCGCTCTTTCGCCACCGGGCCGATCTTCCCGAGCGTGTCGGTGAGCAGGCGGACTTTCGTGGCCTCGTCGTCCGACCGCATCGCCTCGGCGCCGGCGACACCCGCCGCGCCGAGAATCTCGGCCATGATGTCTTGGTACGCGCGGGCATCCTGCCGCACGTCGATCCGCGTCATGTGGAGGCCGAAGGCGCGAGCGAGATCGAGCCAGCGGCGGGCCGGCGCGTTTTCGGAGAGGCCGTGGTCGCGGGCCACGCAGTCGACGAGCATCGCCACGTCGGCCTCGAACTCGCGGGCGGAAGGATAGGCGCCCGCTGCGAGCGGCTCGGCGAGACTCGCGGCCATCGAGCATTCGAGTCGAAAATGGATCATCCGCAGCCAGCGGCGGTAGGCCTCGTGGGGCGGCACGCCCTCGAGCACGGCCGCGAGATCGGGCCATCGGGCGGCGAGCGTTGTGAGCCGCTCCTCGAGTGGCGCCGCACCATGCGCCTCGCGCAGCGACATCGTGAGCATCTCGTGCAGCCGGCTGCACCACTCGAGGTGGGCGTCGATCGCGGCTGAGCGCAATTGCAGGAGCGTGGTTTCGGTGATGTCGGCCGTGACGAACGGGTTGCCATCGCGATCGCCCCCCATCCATGAGCCGAACGTCAGAAAGGGTGGGATTGTGAAGGCATGGCCCGGATAGGCCTCGGCAAGCCCGCGGCGGAGCGATTCGTGCACCTGCGGCACGGCATCCCAGATCCGCGGCATGAGCGAGAGGCCGCGGCCCACCTCGTCGAGCACGGTCGGCCGCGTGGCCTTGAGGAACTCCGTCTCCCAGAGGATCGCCAACTCGGAGCGGAGGCTGCCTTCGAGCTCGGCCCGCTCGCGTGGCAGGACGTCTTCGCGATCGAGCGCCTGGAGGCACTGCCGCATCCGCCGCAACTTGGCGCGGATCGAGCGCCGCTTGGCCTCGCTGGGGTGGGCAGTGAAGACAAGCTCGACCGAGAGCCTGTCGAGCTCGCGCTGCACGTCGTCGGCCGAGAGGCCGCTCGCGGCGAGCGACTGGATCGCGGCGGCGAGCGATTCGCCCGGCGGCTGCGGATGGCGGAGCCGCTCGCGGTCACGGAGCACACGCACCCGCTGCCGGTCTTCGGCGATGTTGGCCAGGTCGAAGAAGATGGAGAGCGCGCGGGCCACGATCCGGGCCTGCGACGTGTCGAGCGATTCGATCTTCGCGGCAAGCGCCCGCTCGGCCCCATGCACGCCCTCGCGACGGTCGCGGGAGAGCCGGCGGATTTCGGCCACGAGCGCCGAGGCATCCGGCCCGGCTTCATCCACGATCACGGCATCGAGCTTGCCGTCGAGCAGGCGGACGTCGCGCCGGAGCAACTCGTCGTTGACCACGTGAGGCTTTCGTGTGTTGGGAAACGGGAGGCGAGCCCTGAGACGAGCATAAGAGCCGCAGAAAACGCGCCAAGCGACTGAAAAACCAAACGGGCGGCAGAGCGGTGGTAAGATATGGGTGTTCCACCGCGACGCCCCTTTCGAAAGCAACCTTCTGCATGGCCGAGCCCAAGGCTCCCCCGCCCGCCGATTCGCAACCCCGCCCCGGCCACGTTCCCTTCGCCACGCTCGGACTCTCCGCCGAATTGCTCAAGGCCGTCGAAAAGCTCGGCTTCGAGGAGACCTCGCCGATCCAGGCGGCCACGATCCCGCTGCTCCTCGCCGGGCACGACGTCGTCG
>JBKDMX010000130.1:0-11001 GCA_046343855.1 Planctomycetia bacterium | reverse complement strand
TCCGGCGCGAGCGAGCCGCGCAGAAACGCCATCGTGCCGGCGAGCCCGCGGGCCGCGGCCGCCGCGGGGGGCAGGATCACGTCGTCGGGATCCACGCCGTCGGCCGCCCGGAGGATCTCCCGAAACCGCTGCCGCCGCTCGCTCGTCGCCCACCAGGCGAGCTGCTCCGCGAGCGTGCCGCCCGACACCGTCCGCACGCTCGTGTCGAGCAGGCCGAGCCGGTCGAGATGCAGCATCACCTCCGGCACGCCCCCCGCGAGAAACACCCGCACGGTCGGATGATGCACCGGACCGTTGGGGAGCACGCTCACGAGCCGGGGCGTGCGGCGGTTGATCGCGATCCAGTCGTCCACCGTGGGCTGCGGCAGGCCGGCGGCATGGGCGATCGCGGGCACGTGGATGAGGAGGTTGGTGGAGCCGCCGAAGGCCGCGTGCACGGTCATCGCGTTGGCGACGCTCGCGGGCGTGAGGATGTCGCGGGTGGTCGCGCCGCGGGCGGCGAGCGCCACGACGGCCCGGGCCGACCGCACCGCCAGATCCCGCCACACGGGCTGGCCGCTCGGGGCGAGCGCCGCGTGGGGGAGCGTGAGCCCGAGCGCCTCGCCCACCACCTGCGCCGTCGCCGCCGTCCCCAGAAACTGGCAGCCGCCCCCGGGCGAGGCACAGGCGCGGCAGCCGAGGTCGGCCGCCTCCTCGAGCGTGATCAGGCCATGCGTGTAGCGGACGCCGATCGTCTGGATCGCGCCCGCATCCTCGCCCTCTTTCGGGGGCAGCGTGACGCCGCCGGGCACGACGATCCCGGGAATGTCGCCGAGGCCCGCCACCGCCATCAGCATCGCCGGCAGGCCCTTGTCGCAGGTGGCGATGCCCACCAGGCCGGCCCGCAGCGGGAGCGACCGCGCCAGCCGGCGGAGCACGACGGCCGCGTCGTTGCGATAGGGGAGGCTGTCGAACATGCCCACGGTGCCCTGCGTGCGGCCGTCGCAGGGATCGGAGCAGAAGCCGGCGAAGGGAATCGTGCCCAGCCGGCGGAGTTCCTCGGCGGCCGCCTGCACGAGCAGGCCGATCTCCCAGTGGCCGGTGTGGTAGCCGAGCGCGATGGGCGCGCCGTCGGGCGCCCGCACGCCGCCCTGCGTCGAGAGGATCAGCACCTGCCGATCGGCGGCCGTGGCCGCGTCCCAGCCCATGCCCACGTTCTGCGAGAGGCCGAAGAGATCGCCGCTCGGGCTCTCGCGGAGCATGTGGTCGGTGAGCGGCAGGCTGCCCGCCGGCCCGGCGGCCGCGGTGCTCACGTCGTACACATCGGGGGCGTCGGGGCCGAACGGGGCGAAGCCGTCTGGTTGTGCCGAAAGGGACATGGCTTGGGTCGTTCCTCGAACGCCGTTTCACGACGGCATGCGCATCGTACCATCTTGGTCGCGAGCCACACCAAGGGAGACGGGAGCGATTTTCCGCCGACCTGCACTGACCTGCCCCTGCATGCTCGGGGTGTATTTCCGGCATGTGCCGCTGTATGGCGGTCCGCCGGACAGGGTTCAGCCGGTCCTGCATCATGCAGGCATCATGCAGGCAAGGAGACCCCTATGAACGACTCGCGACGTGGTTTTCTCTCGACGTGTGCCGGCGGTGCGGCTGCCGCAGGCTTACACGAACTGCCACTACGAGTTTCGCTGGTGGTATGAGTACTCCGGCGGCGTTTCCCTTCGTCGCCGGGATGGAGCCCGTCGGGAAAGCCCTTGTAATCGTGCCCGATCCGGCGGCTCATGGCGGCCACGACCAGGCCCTCGTCGATGAGCGGTACGACCGCCGCACCGTAGCCACCGGCCACGATGCTGTCGCCGAAGATCAGCAGGGTGTTGTTCACGCCCGCGGCCTTTTCTTCCGGCGGCTTCGCCGGCACGGCCGGCAGCGCGGCGGGCAGCGCCTCGGCCCACAGCTTCGCCATCAGCTCCATTCCCTCGGCGTTGGGATGAACCGGATCGGTGCCGTAGTAGCGCGGCCGGTCGGTGGCATACGCGGTGAAGAAGTCGGGGCCGCTCTTCATCCCCTTCTCGGCGACGAGTTTTCCGATCGCCGTCCGATACGCAGCCAGGCGGTCGGCGGCCTCAGGGGCGTAGTCGTAGGACGGCGAGGCGATGAAGATCCGCGCCGGCGTGGCGGCATACTCCTTCACGAGGATGTCGACGATGGCCGCGAGGTTGCGGGTCACCTCGTCGGCGCCGAGTTTTGCGCGGCCGTCGTTGACGCCCAGGTGGATGAGCCACACGCCCGGCCGGAGGAGCCGCATGCGGTTCTGCCATGCGGCGTCGGTCTTCATCATCTGGAGGTAGCGGCCGGTGGTGATGCCGCCCCAGCCCTCGTTGGCGATGAACACCGGCTGCCGCCATTTCTCTGCCAGCAGGTCGTTGAGCCGCGGCATCCAGCTCGTGAAGCAGTTGATGTCGGGCCGGTGATGGGCGGTGGTCGGGGCGAACTGCGGATAGTTGCGCCGGTCCCGGGAGACGACCTCCGCGGGAAACATCGCCGGCGTCAGGTCGAGGCTGTCGTGGCGAAATCCGCGGCTGTGATACCCCTCCGTGATGCTGTCTCCGAGGGCGGCGATCACCGTGCCGATGGCGACAGGCCCGTGGCGATCCCGCGACACGACGCCGCCGGCCGCATCGCGGCCCGTGACCTCGAGCGTGTATTCGCCAGGCGATACATCCGTGAACTCGACCACATCGCCGGACTTCGTCGCGGTCTTCACCTCGCCGCGCCCGTCGTCGCCCGCCACGAGGCCCACCTCGGCCTCGACCACCTGCTCGGAGCCGAAGGTCGGCGCGACCCGGAGGCGAGCGGAGGACTGTATATATGGAATCGTGTACGAACCGGTCACGTCCGCCACCTTGAGCCACACGGGCCTGGCCGCGGTGCCGTCTTTGTAGGCCTCCGCGGCATCCCCGGCGGCCGGCACGCGGACTTCGATCTGCGCGTGGGCCACGGCGCCGGCGGCGAGCAGGGCGAAGATCGCCAGGCCCATCGCGCACCGCCCCGCGTGGGCCACGCTCACGACCACGGTGAAGGCTGGGGGGAAGGCGTTCATTCGCGGCATGGTATCACGCGTGCGTGCGGAGGTCGTGGTGCGGTGCCGTACACGACGGCGGCCGGGCGAGGCGTCAGCGGCGTCGCGGGCCGGAGACAAAATCGAGCCACGCGGGCAACGCGGAATCCGTGGCCGGTGGCAGGGTGGCCGGAGGTGGACCGCCGGCCGCCGTCGCGAAGGCGGCCACGCGGGCCATGAGTGCGGGATCGGGATCGTCGATCGCCAGTGGCGTGGGCACCGCCAGCGTGAGCAGGCCGGCGACATCTCCATACTTCACGCTGCCGGGCAGAAAATCGGCATGCCACACGTCGGACACCTTCTCGAACCGGAATTCGCTCGTGGCCACGACCGCCGCGGCGACCGGCGGCGCGGGAGCCGCCCACGGTCGCATCGCCGCCAGGGCTCCGGCCACCCAGTGGCCCGCTCCCGCCTCGCCGATCACGACCACCCGCTGCGCGGCCAGCCCGCCATCGGCCTTGGCGAACGCGACGAGCGTGAGCACGTCGTGGACGCGGCGGGTGAAGAGCGGGGCGTTGTAGCCGTAGAAGTAGGCCGGGTCGAGCCTCCAGCGGTCGGCTTCCGTCTTCACCTCGCCGGGATAGGCCACCCGCGGATTGGCGTCGATCGCGGCCTCGGCAGCGCGGGACTCCCCCTGCCCGAAGAGATCCGCGGCCACGACGGTGACGCCCCGGCCCAGCAGAGCCTCCACGGCGGCCGTCGGCCCGTCCCCGGCGAACAGGCCGTTCTTGCCATCGCGGTGAGGCCAGATGGCGACAGTCCCGTTTCCCGCCGCCGGCCTAATGACGACCGCCGGAATCCGTTCGCCATGCGTGCGGTTGCAGACCAGGCCGACGTCGATGGACCCCGCGGCCGGGGGCGGGTCGACCGCCAAGTCGCGCCGCTCGAAGGCCACCTCGTCGGCCGCTGGCAGGCCGCGGCCGATGAGCGTGGCGATCGCCCCGCCGACGACCTCGCGGCCCCGGCTCACGGCCGCGGCATCGGCGGGTGAAAGCAGCGCGGCGATCGCCTGGTCGCTCTCCTCCATCCAGCCCCGGCAGAGCTGCCGCTCGTGGGCGTCGCCCACGGCGTCGCCCGTCGGCCTGGGGTGCGCCTCGTTCCACACCGTGAGGTTGGCGGTGGAGAGCCGGCGGAAATCCCGTTCCCGGCCAGGGTCGGCCGCCCGCAGGTGAAAGTGGCGGTCGAAGAACCGGTAGCAGTGGCCGCGGGAGACGGCGTTGTAGTTGTGCTTGAACTGGATGTCGAAATGGGCCTCGAACCGGTCGGCCGCGTTCAGCAGGCGAAACAGCCCCAGCAGTTCCGGATAGCCCTTGTGCTCGAGTTCCTTCGTCCAGTCGTCGGCCGCCGTCAGGCCCAGGGGCCGCGGGGCCGTGGCCGCGGCGATGTCGATGTTGCCCTGGCCGATCCGCAGGCCCGGCGCGTTTTCGCAGGGACAGCCCCCCTGCATCGCCGTCGATGCCATCACGCAGGGAAACGCCGCCCGCACGCGGTCGTCGATCGCCGCGAGGATCATCGACTGCGTGCCGCCGCCGCTGGCGCCGGTGACGCCGATCCGCTCCGGATCGACGCCCTCGAGCGAGAGCAGAAAGTCGAGGGCCCGGACGCTGTTGAAGGTCTGCACGCCGAAACTGTTCTGCAGCCGCGCGGCGGCTTGGAAGCCTCCCAGGCCCCACGTGCCCGGCTCACGGCCGTCGAGGCGGTCGAGCGGCCCGTGGCGGTGCGCGGTGAACTGGATCGAGTCGGCGTAGCCGAGCATGTCGTAATGAAACACCACGCAGCCCAGCCGCGCCAGCCCGACGCAGCGGGCCTGGAGCAGGCTGCGGCCGCCGCTCACGAACCGTTCGGCGCCGCTGGCGATCTCCTTGCGGGCGGCGGCGTCGCCGGCATCCATGAAGCGTCCGTCGGGCCAGTGGCCATGCGGGCAGAGGATGCCGGGGCGGCGTCCGGCGGATGCCACGGCCAGGCGGAGCGCGGGGCCGGCGGGGCGGTAGAGGTTGCCGGTGACGAAGTGCCCGGGGAACGACTCGAAGAACACCTTCTCGATCGTGTAGTCGCCCTCGTCGATGCGGCCGTGGATCACGGGCTCGATCGCGGGCCGCGCCGGCATCGGCCAGAGCCCCGCGGCGACGAGGATCCGCCGGCGGATCGCCCCCTGCCGGCCCGGCCAGTCCGCGGCCGAGGTGACTGGGGACATCGGAAAGTAGTCGTCGAGCGTGCGCGGCCGGGTGAAGCGGACGTCCTCCGGCGCAGTGCCGTCCGGTAGCACCCGCGGCAGCTGGGCCTGGGCCGCCGACGTGCAAAGCCACGCCACGACGGCGATTGAGTGCAGGGCCGCGGTGGGACGGGGCATGGTGGCTGCTCGCCGCGGAAACGATATCGGTTCGTCGAGGAGTGTGGGGATCGCGCGGATCGTTTCGCAATTCCACCGGATGGTCAGGCTGCGTCCGGCAGCGGCTCGGGCGTCGCCTTGCCCTGCGGATTGCGGAAGCAGAGCGCGAACACGACGAGCACGGCCAGCGCGCCCCAGGCGGGCAGCTGCCAGATCGACGCCCAGTCGTGATCGAGCCCGCCCACGGCCGTCGGCAGCTTGTAGCGGTCCATCACGAGCCCGGCGAGGGCCGTGCCGACGAAGGCCCCCACGCCCCAGAGGATGAAGGCGATCAGCCCCTGGGCCGCCCCGCGGATCCGCGGGTTCGCCTCGTCGTCCACGTACAGTTGCCCGGCGATGAACAGGAAGTCGTAGCAGACGCCATGCAGGAGGATCGCCCCGAAGATGAGCGCGTCGCGGGCGGTGCCGGCCGTCACGCTCGCGGAGAGCGCGAAATAGCGGGCCACCCAGCAGGCGATGCCGAGGAGGATCGTCCACTTGTAGCCGAACCGCGCGAGAAACAGCGGCAGGAGGAGGAAGAACGCGATGTCGGAGACCTGCGCGAGCGAGGTCTTCACCAGCATGTTCCGCCACTCGAGCTGCGTGAGGTAGATGCCGAGGTTGACGAAGTAGAAGTAGAGCGGCAGGCAGATCAGGAACATGCAGCCGATGAAGATGGCGAACGAGGGCTTCTTCAGGAGGGCCAGGGCGTCGAGGCCGAGGATCTCGCCGAGACTCACGTCGGCGCCGGCCTTCATCGGCGGCGTGTGCGGCAGCGTGAGGCAGAACAGCCCAAACAGGATCGAGGCCGAGCCGGCGAGGTAGAACTGGATCGGCGATTCGACGCCGTCGACCGCGTTCACGGTGGCGAGCCCCGCGATCCAGCCCACGGCCGAGAGCATCTTGACCCGCGGAAAATCCACCTTGGCGTTGGCGAGGTGATGCAGCGACAGCGAGTTGCCGAGGGCGAGCGTGGGCACATACAGCCCGCAGTAGCCGATCAGGGCCGGATAGAACGTGGAGAAGGACTGGAAGCGGGGCAGCAGGCAGAGCATCAGGCCGCCGGCGAGCCCCAGGAAGCAGAGCAATTTCTCGGAGGCGAAATACCGGTCGGCGATCAGCCCCACGAGAAACGGGGAGATCATCGCCCCGATGGCGAAGGCGCCGTAGGCAAGGCCCACCTGGCCCCCCTCGAACCCGAGCCGGTTGGTGAGGTAGGCCCCCATGCTCACATACCAGCAGCCCCAGATGAAGTACTGCAGGAACATGAACAGGCAAAGCTTGAGCTTCAGCGTCGACTGCGAGGCGGGCATGCGGTGTGTCTCGTGACGCGGTGACGGGCCGAATCCTCCCGCGGAGGATACGTCGGCCGCGGGAGAGCACGCAACGGCGCCGGCGCGGGCCGTCGCAAGATCCGGTCGTAGCCGACGTGGCCGGCTGCGATGGTTCGTTGACGGGCCACGCGCAGGGCCGCTAGCCTACGCCCAACAACCCCGGAGCCCAGTCCAGTGCCACCCTCCGCGCCGCCCCGTGCCCTGGCGATCTTCGCCCATCCCGACGACATCGAGTATTTCGCCGCCGGCACGCTGCTTCGGCTCCGTCAGCTCGGCTGGGAGACGCACTATTTCAATGTCTCCAACGGCGACAAGGGGAGCGTCCTCCACGGTCGCGAGGAACTGGCGCGGGTCCGCGCCGAGGAGTCGCGGCGGGCTGCGGCCAGCCTCGGCTCGGTGCACCACGAAAGCCTGGGCTCCGACCTGCTGATTTTCTATGACGAGCCGCTGCTGCGCCGCGTGGCCGCCGTCGTGCGCCGGGCCCGGCCGCGGATCGTGCTCACGCACGCTCCCTCCGATTACATGGAAGACCACATGAACGTGTCGCGGCTGGCGGTCAGCGCCGTGTTCGTCCGGGGGATGCCCAACTTCGAGACCGTGCCGCCCGAGCCGACCTACGACGACGACGTGGTCGTCTATCACGCCATGCCGCACGGCCTCCGCGATTCGCTCCGCCGGCCGGTGCAGCCCGACCTGTTCGTCGATACGACGCCCGTGCTCGAGGCGCAGCGAAAAGCCCTCGCCGCCCACGCCAGCCAGCAGGCCTGGCTCGACACCTCGCAGGGCCATGCAGACTTCGTCGACGTGCTCGGCACCATGAGCCGGGCCGTGGGGCGGATGTCGGGCTGCTTCGAGCGTGCCGAGGGCTGGAGGCGGCACCTGCACCTCGGCCTCTCGGCCCGCGACGACGACGACCCGCTCTCCGCGGCCCTCGGCGCGAGTTGCCGCGCCAACCCGCGGGCCGAGTCGGTCCCGTATCCGGCCGGCTGACCGCGGCTCGACATTCCCCGCCACGACTCCACATCCAGATAGAACGGAACTCGCATGCCCACCCGTCGAAGGATAGCCCGGTCAATGGCACTTCCGCAACGGTTTTCGGGCTGCTGAGCGGCTCGTGAGCACCGGGGAGATCGGCCTGTGCGTCCGGAGGCGGTTCCCCGAAACACCACTCAGCCCCCGCTGCGATGGCGATTTTCTTTACCTCGGGAAAGACCGTCTCCCAGTCCGCCGCTCCCTGGCGGGCATCGAGCCGCTCGATCGCCGCGGTGAACAATTCGCGCACGCGATCGAGGCCGGGGACGCTGGACGACTTCGCCATGATGTTCTTGTTCCAGATGGGAATTCTGCTAGGGAACACCGACAGCGTACCGTGTTCACTGCCGCGCGGATGCGTCATCCGCCATGTCACGGGCGTGGTAGCTGGACCGCGCGAGCGGGCCGGAGGCCACCTTGCGAAAGACCACGCGGCCGGGCGCCAACGGCGTCGGACATGCGGCGGGCCAAGATACCACCGGCAACTGCTGCGACGTACGCGACAAACCACCCTCCCACGACACCTCGCGACGTCAAAGGCCAAGCTCATGACGCGGGTGGGGGAGGAGTTTCCGCTCGAGTGCCCTTGGGTGTGGTGGCGACATCCATCGCAGAGTAGACCGCCGACAGGAGCCGGCTCACTTCGAACCGGAGGTTCGCAAGCGGAAGAAGGCCAGTTCGACGAAGCCAATGTAGCCCTCGGGCACCGGCAGAAAGACCGCGGTAAAAGTCATCGAAGCACCTCAAGTCACCGACAGAAGAAAGTCGCGACAGGAGCATGCCAGAATATGGAACGGCCGTACAGTCATCTGTCGATTGGGGGCTCGGGCGGGAGAACGGTAGCAATCGCGGCGCTGGCCATCGGGAATCTCGGCAGGCGGGGCGACGCCGCAGCCTCTCCGCCTCTCCCGCTGGGAGAGGGCCAGAGGGAGGTTGCCCCCGATGCCCAGCCCCGCTCACACGACACTTCTCGAATCGGATGGGCGAAGCTCCTGGCGAAGATCGCCGAAGACTTCCCGCTCGCGTGTCCTGCGTGTGGCGGCGACATCCGCCTCATCGCCTTCATCATCGACCCGGCGCCGATCCGGAAGATCCTCACGCATCTTGGTGAACCGCTCGAGCCACCGCCGCTCGCGCCGGCACGAGGGCCGCCGACCAGGTGGGACGACCTCGTGCAGGTGCATGACGATCGTGACGCGATCCAAGCGTCGCACGACGACCTGCCGGTGATCGACATCCGGAGCCTGTGAACCATCCGCCCCGCGGGCGGATTCGAGGCGGGTCTGCGCCCAGGCTGAACATTGCCCCGACATCCCGCTCCATCAGCGTCCTGAAGACCGCCCGTCAGACGCATCCACCGAGTCAGTGACCGCCCCACGCCAGATCAACGGCCGCCCGTGACCATCGAATCGCTTGCGGAACTGCCGTTGACCGTCCTACCCTTCCACCTCGGGCACGGTCTTCCCTTGAGCAAGCCCAACCTCGGCGTCGCGAAGCTTCCCGATGATCTGCTCCGCCGCGAACTTCTTTCCGCGAGGCATCTATCGCCCTCCCTTGGTTTGCACCTCCCAGAGATTCTCTCTCTGAAAGTGGCGACGTTGAAGGGGGGCAGGTCAGGTGGGCCGTGACGCACCGCATGGTCCGCAGGTGGCCGTCGTCAGCAGGGCCGGTCGCAGTCAGCTCCGCGTGATAAACGTCGCACCGATCCGGTGGTAGATCCAGGTGGCGACATCATCCGCGGGCGCGCCGTTGGCCTGCGGTTCGAAGGCGTGCGTGACGTCGGCTGCGGGTTCACTGCTCTTCGTGTCGGTGATGATCGCCCGAACTCGCCAGCGAACGTCCTCGATGCGGATCTCCGTCTCGACCACGAAGTCGTAGCCGAGTTGGTCGGCGAGACACACCGTCGATTCGGCAGCGGTGGCGACGATGCGGTCACGACGCAGCGGCCCGCTGGCGGTCACGAGCAAGTCTTCCACCAGCAGGCTGACGATCCGCAGGCCCACCCCCAAGCCGAGCCCGTCGTCCCCGGGCTGCCCGCGGACTTCCGGCTCCACGACCAGGAGCGTGGGCCGTGCGCGTCGGGCCAGGCGGGCATCGTTTCGCACCTGCTTGGCATGAGCCACGCCGTTGCTGGTCGCCACCAGCCGGTAGGGCCCCTGGGAGATCGTGAACACGACCCGATCATCCCGTCCCGGACCACGGTAATAGCGATCGAGGGCATCGCGGAGCCGGCCGACCTTCACCCGCACCTCCGCGCTGCGGCCAGGACTGAAGGCCTCGTCGAACCCAAGCCCGTGCGTGGCGATCTGCCGCTGGCTGATGGGCGTGAAGCCGTTGCGGATCGACTGCTCCACGAAGTAGCGCAGCATCTCCGCAGACCGAGGCCGCGACGCGAGCACCCGCGACTCCAGTATGCGGTCGAGCTGCCGACGGACTTCCAATACAGAGGGTGTCATGGGCACAGGTGTCATTGGCATAGGTGTCATTGGCATAGGTGTCATCAGCACAGGTGTCATCAGCACAGGTGTCATCAGCATGCACTTCCGGCTGGCGGCGACGGAGGGCGTGATGCCTGCCGCATCATCCGCTACCCACCGTCAAGTCATAGACGATCACCGCGTCGGTGAGGAGACGGATCACGGCCACGCAAGCAAGCGCGCCAACCACGATGCTCGCGGCAACACTGACGACAACGCGACGTCACGCGTCCGAGGTATCGTGATCGACACCGCGACTAATTGCACAAGGTACCGAGGTCGGTACTGGCGCTGACCACTCCAGGTACCAAAGTCGGTACCGTTGCGAAACACGCCAGGTACCGCTGGCGGTACCTTTGCCAACCATACCAGGTACCGACATCGGTACCTCCGACGCAGCCGCGTGACTTCGAGTCGCCTGCGAACAGCGGATCGCGTTTTCGTGCCGTGAAAGACGGCCCTCTCGAAGGAATCGGCGACGCGCTCGCCCGCCTGAAGCCACCCATGCCCTCCCGGTTTGGCGCGCGGTTTGCATATACGAGTCGTGACCGTTTCCCTCCCGCCTCCCGCCTCCCACCTCCCACCTCCCACCTCCCACCTCCCCCCTCCCACCTCCCGACTCCCACCTCCCACCTCCCGACTCCCACCTCCCGACTCCCACCTCCCACCTCCCGACTCCCACCTCCCGAC
>JBKDMX010000129.1:0-97597 GCA_046343855.1 Planctomycetia bacterium | reverse complement strand
GGAGCCGGGCCCGGGCTTCGTGGATGTGGCGATCAAGCGTCATGACGCACCTCGAGGTGTGGTTCAGTTTTTCGTGACGGTTTCGTCGAGGTTGAGCAGCACGCGCGACACGAGCGTCCAGGCGGCGGCGTCTTGCGGCGTCGCGCCCGGCGGCAGCGCGTGGCCGCATCGGCCGGCACCACAGCGTTCTTCGGCGGCACGAACGACCAGTTCGGAATTACAGCATCCGAGGGCCCGGCGACGCCACCGGAGAGGCCTTCGCCTTTCATCGGCATGACAGGCTGAAGCCTGTGCTACCTATAGAGTCTCATAAGCGCCTGCGTACCCTGATCCCCCCAGCCGCCGGCCATGAGGGCCTCGTAGAGCCGTTCAGCTGTCTCCAGGCCGGGGAGTTCGACGCCGGTTTCCTCGGCGGCCTGCCGCGCAAGCCGGATGTCTTTCATGAGGTGCCGCACCAGAAACCCCGGCGCAAAATCCCCCGCGATCGCCCGCGGCGCAAGATTCGTGAGCGCCCAACTGCCGGCCGCACCGCCGCTGATCACCTGCTGAACGAGCGCGGGATCGAGCCCGCCTGCCCGTGCGTGGGCGAGCGCCTCGCACCAGGCCACCATGCCCACGGCCACGGCGATCTGATTGGCGAGTTTGCATCGCTGCCCCGCGCCGGCGGGCCCCAGGAGCGTGGCTGACTTGCCGAGCCGCGTGAAGAGCGGTCGGGCCCGTTCAAACGCCGCCGCAGAGCCGCCGGCCATGATCACGAGCGCCGCGTTTCGCGCCCCGAGGTCGCCGCCGGAGACCGGCGCGTCGAGCGCATCGAGCGAGCCGGCCGCGGCGGTGGCGGCGATCCGCGCGGCGAGCGCCGGGCTCGACGTGGTCATGTCGATGAGGAGCGTGTGCGGTCGCGCGCGATCGAGGATCCCCTGCCCCGCGGGCACGGCGCCACTGCCACCGAAATAAATCTTCTCCACGTCGGCCGGCAGGCCGAGCATCGTGATCACGACATCGCTCGCGGCGGCGAGGGTGCCGGGCGCATCATGCCAGCGGGCTCCCTGCACGATGAGCGGCTCGGCCTTCGCGCGGGTGCGGTTGTGCACGTGGAGCTCGTGCCCCGCGGCAAGCAGGTGGCCCGCCATGCTCCGGCCCATGATGCCGGTGCCGATGAAGCCGACGCGGAGCGGGGAGCTGGCGGAGGGCGTGTGTGCGTCAATCATGGAAGACAGCGTTGCAGGTTTTTGGCAACGGAAAAACCCGTTGCCGACACGCCCGCGGCGCACGCGAAGAGAATCCGCTCCCCATCACCGTGTGGCCACCCGCATTCCCTCGGCGTGCGCCACGGGCTTCTCAGCAACGGGACAATCCACTCGGCTCGCTGCGGGCTTCGCGGCACGTGGGCTTCTGAGCACGTTCGCTACGCGGCCGGGGTTCCAACGCAGAGCCGCACGGTTTCTTCGAACGACCGGAGGCCGGCGGTGGCGCCGAGGCCGGTGACGCAGCAGGCGGCGGTGGCGGCCCCGAGGAGGCCGGCCTCGCGGATCGTCATCCCGCGGAGGATGCCCGTGAGCAGTCCCGCGAGAAAGGAATCACCCGCGCCGGTCGTGTCGGCCACGGGGCCGGGCGCCGGGATGCAGGGGATGTCGAGGAATTCCCCCGGCTTCGCGCTGAGCACCGTCCCGCGGCTGCCGAGTTTCACGCCGACGAGCCCCGCCGCACCGTGGCCGCGATAGCAGCCGATGATCTCCCGCGGATCGGTGAGCCCGGTCTGGTGCACCGCTTCGTCGAGGCTCGGCACGTAAGAGTCGATGTGGGGCAGGGCGGGGGCGAATTGCTCGAGCGCGCCGCCGCTGCCGCCGGTCTCCACGGCCACGCGGCAGCCAGCGGCCTTCACGGCGGCGATCGCCTCGGCAAACGTGGGCTCGAGACCGGGCAGCAGGCCGAAATAGCCGACGAGCGCCACGCGCGAGCGAGACCATTGGGGGCCGAGGCGGCGGATGAACGCGAGGTCGATGGCATGCGGGGCGCCGACGTGGTGCGCGAAGCTGCGTTCGCCACTGGGGTCGATGAGCACGGCCGTGGTGCTCGTGGCACGGCTCGCATGCGATTCGACGGCGGTCGTCTCGATCCCCTCGGTGGCGAGCCGCGATCGCACGAGGTCGCCCCAGGGATCGGCGCCGACCAGGCTCGCGGCTGCCACGCGCATCCCGAGCCGCCGCATGGCGATGCCCGTGTTGCAGACGATGCCGCCCGTCGTGGCCTCGATCGGATCGACGTGAAACAGCCGGCCGCCGCCGACCGGCACGGAGAGCGGCACGGGCCTCACGAGGATGTCGGCGACGCAGGTGCCGCAGACGATGCAATCGATCTCGCGCGAGCCGGGGGCTGATGTGTTCATGGGGATCCTACGGGGAAGGAGTTCTCCGGCCGCGCTCGACGACGCGCAGGCGCGCCGGCGTGAGGCCGGTGTGGCGATGCAGAAACGTGGTCATGTATTGGACGGAGGGAAAGCCGGCGCGGGCCGCGATCGACTTCAGCGGCACTTCGGTCTCGGCGATCAGCCGGCGCACGCCCGCCACCTTCAGCCGCACGAATTCCTCGTGGATCGACCGGCCTGTCACCGCCCGAAACCGGCTTTCGAGCGTCGACCGCGAGAGACAGACGCCGTCGGCGATGCCGTCGATATCGGGCTTCTTCCAGGGATTGGCCCGCAGCGTCTCGATCGCCGCGAGCACGGCCTCGTCGGTCGTGGCCATCGTGTCGGTGGACGTACGGGCGACGACGCCGATCGGCGGGATGACCACGCTCCGCGGCACGGCCGCCGCGCGCGACCAGCCCGTCCGGGCCCGCGAGGCCATGAGCCGGTCGAGCGTGGCGGCCGCCTCGTGGCCGATCCGCCGCGCCGATTGATCGATGCTCGAGAGCGGGGGCGCGGTGAGCTCGCAGATCATCTCGTCATTGTCGACGCCGAGCACGGCCACGTCGTGCGGCACCCGCAGTCCGAGGGCGCGGCAGGCCTCGAGCACGTGGCGGGCACGAACGTCGTTGCACGCCATCAGGCCGACCGGCTTCGGGAGCTTCTCGATCCAGGTCGTGAGCTCCCGCTGCAGATCCTCCCAGCGGCGGGCTGTGGCATGGCGGCCCGTGAAGACGTGGCAGGCCCGGCCCGCCGCGGCCGCCGCCGAAGCGAAGGCCGCCGCCCGTTCCTCGGACCAGCCGCTCGTGGCCGTCCGCGGATAGCCGTAGAAGGCGACCGCCTCGAAACCGCAGCCGAGCAGGTGCTCGGCGCCGAGCCGGCCGATCGCGGCGTTGTCGGTATAGAGGTAAGGGATGCCGGAGGCGGGATCGTGCCAGCCGTAGCCGCCGCCCACGCCCACGATCGGGATCGTCAGGCCGCGGATCGCGTCGGCCACGCGGCGGTCGTCGAAGTTGGCGATGATCCCGTGCCCCTGCCAGCGTTTCAGATCGGGCAGCTTCTGCAGCGGATCCTCCTCCACATAGAGGCTCCAGCCCGCATGCTCTTTCACATACTGCGCGATGCCGCCGATGATCAGCCGGTCATAGGGGCGGGCGGCATCGAGGATCACGGCCACGAGCCGCGATGCCGCGCCGCCTTCCGCCTTGCTGCCGACCATCGACGCGCCCCTGTGTCAGCCGAGCAGATGCTCCAGGACCGTCCGCTCGAGCGCCTCGTAATCGCGGTTGGCGATGCACTCGGCGGCGATCTTCTCCGGGAAGGTGCGGACCTTCTCGACGAGCCGGAGAAACACCGCTTTGCTCGTGGCGAGGTGGGCCGTGGCCGACTCCGCCTTCTGCGTGCGCTGCGCCTTCACGTCGAAGCCGACGAACGCGCCCGACGCCGCATACTTCGCCAGCTCGAGCACTCGCACCTGGTCGAACGCTCCGCGCAGGTTGGCCGCGCCGAAGACCTTGTCTTGGTCGAATTTCAGGCCGTTCTGGTCGTTGAGGTGCACGCTCCAGAGCTTGCCCGCGGCCAGCGCGAAGCCCATCTCGTCGGAGGGATCGAGGCCGGCGAGGATCGCATGGGCGCTCTCGATGAGCACGCCCACGCGCGCGGGATCGGCCGCGCGGCTGCCGAGGGCGAGCGCGTGCCCGATCGTCGGCAGAAACGCATGATCGACCGGCTCGTTGGGCTTGGGCTCGATCGCGATCCGCACCTTCGGGCTCGCCGCGAGGATCGTGTTGATGGCGTCGAGCATCTGCGCCGAGGCCGTCATCGGATTCTTGCTTTCGCGCACCGACGTGCCCTCGCGGGCGGGCCACATCACGATGAGGTGGCAGCCGAGCGCGAGCGCCACGTCCACCGCGCGCTTCGACCGCTCGAGCGCCCAGGCGCGGCATGCGGGATCGTTGCTCGTGTAGCCGCCGTCGACGCCCTTGGCGTGTTCCCAGAGCCGCGGGGCCACGAACTCGGGCACGAGCCCCTTGTCGGCGAGCTTCCGCTTCATGGCCTCGGCCTCGGCCACGATGCGGGCCGGCGGGAGGTTTTCGAGCTCGGGCACGGCGTCGTCGTCGTGGAACTGGATCCCCTCGAAGCCGAGCTTCACGGCGGCATCGAGCACCTCGTCGAACGACACCTGCGGCCGCACCGGCGGACCGAAGGGATCGGCGCCGCGGCCGATGTTCCAAGGACCAATCGAGAAACGATATGCGTCTGCCATCTGCCGGGCTCCCTGATGCGTTGCGGGTGTGAGGTGGGAATAGGAGGAGCCAGACTACCGTGACGGCGTTACGCTGAAGTGTAAATTATTTATGCTTTTGGGAGAAGACAGGCTGAAGCCTGTCCTGCCGTTGCGGCGACTTACCGAGACCGCAATGCGGCGTGGAGGATTTCAACGGGATGCCGCGCGATGCGGCCCGTGCCGTCTTTGATCTGGTGGCGGCAACTCGTGCCGCCTGCGGCCAGGAGCGTGTCGGGGGCCGCCTGCCGCACCGCCGGAAAGAGCACGAGCTCGCCGATCTGCATCGAGAGGTCGAAGTGC
The DNA here is from genome assembly GCA_046343855.1 of Planctomycetia bacterium. Lineage (GTDB taxonomy): Bacteria > Planctomycetota > Planctomycetia > Pirellulales > UBA1268 > RGVT01. The sequence goes on along the minus strand of JBKDMX010000129.1, from coordinate 92,606 downwards.
TCGGCCTCGTAGCCAAACGACCCCGCCATGCCGCAGCAGCCGCTCGGGATCACCTCGACCGTGTAATGCGCGGGCAGCCCCAGCATCGCCACCGTCGGCGCGAGCGACGAGAGCGCCTTCTGATGGCAGTGGCCGTGGAGCAGCACGCGGCGTGGCTCCTGCGTGAAAGGCTCGGGGCCGATCCGGCCGCGGTCGATCTCGCGGGCCAGAAATTCATCGATGAGCAGCGTGCGCTTCGCGAGCGTCCGGGCGGAGTCGGCGAGCCACTCCGGCACGATGTCGGGATACTCGTCGCGGAAGCCGAGGATCGCCGAGGGCTCGATCCCGACGAGCGGCGCGTCGTCGGTGATCACCGGCGCCAGCCGCTCGACGTTGCGCACGGCGAGGTCGCGGGCCTCCCGCACGAGCCCCTTCGAAAACTGCGCCCGGCCGCTGTCGACGTGCGCGGGGATCACCACCTCGTAGCCGAGCGCCTCGAGTAATTCCAGCGCCTTGATGCCGATCGGCGCGTCGAGCGTGTCGGTGAATTCATCGCAGAATAGATAGACGCGGCCGAGCGGGGCAGGGGGCCGCGACCGGCCGTGACGGTGGCGGCGATACCAGCCGGCGAGCGTGGTGCCGGGCAGCTCGGGCAGCGACCGCCGCGTGGAGAATCCCATGCCGCGCTTCAGGAGCCACGAGATGCCCGGCGCCGTGACGGCGGCGTTGTAGAGCCAGGGGGCGAGGCCCGCCCAGCGCATCGCCCCGGCCGAGCCGGCGACGAGCCGCGACCGCAGCGGCACGCCCTCGCGATCCTGCCGCTGCTGCTCCCACTCCGCCTTCAGCCGCGCCATGTCGACGTTCGACGGGCACTCGCTCTTGCAGGCCTTGCACGAGAGGCACAGATCCATCACCTCCGCGAGCTCCGGCCGGCTCCAGGGATCGGCGCTCGCGGGATCGGCGAGCGCCTGGCGGAGCACGTTGGCCCGGGCGCGGGTCGTGTGCTGCTCGTCGCGGGTGGCCATGTAGCTCGGGCACATCGTGCCGCCGATCAGGTGTGTCTTGCGGCACTGCCCCACGCCCGTGCACTTCTCGGCGGCGCGGAGCATGCCGCCGGTGTCGGCGAACCGGAAGACGGTCTCGTGCCGCGGCTCGCTCGCCCCTGGGGCGATCCGCAGGCTCGTGTCCATTGGCTGGGTGGCGACGATCTTGCCCGGATTGAAGATCCCCTGCGGGTCGAACGCCCGCTTCACCCGCTCGAAGAGCGCGTAGCACTCGTCGCCCACCATCATGCGGATGAACTCGCCCCGCAGCCGGCCGTCGCCGTGCTCGCCGCTCAGCGAGCCGCGGTATTTCTTGACGAGCTTCGCCACGTCGGTGGCCACGTCGCGAAACATCCGCAGGCCTTCCGGCGAATGGAGGTTGAAGAGCGGCCGCAGGTGGAGCTCGCCCGCGCCGGCATGGGCGTAATGCACGCAGTCGATGCCGTATTTCTCGGCCAGGAGCCGGTCGAATTCGGCGATGTAGGCGGGCAGGTCCTCCACCGCCACGGCCGTGTCTTCCACGATCTCGCGCGGCTTCGCGTCGCCCGGCAGGTTGTTGACGAGCCCCTGGCCGGCCCGCCGCAATTCCCAGACGCGGTCTCCCTCCGCGCCGAAGAGCCGCGGATAGGCGTAGCCGAGGCCGCGCGATTCGAGCGCCGCCTCCACCCGGTCGAGATCGGCCGCCAGCTTCGCCGGGTCGGCATCGCGCACCTCGACCACGAGCACCGCGCCCGGATCGCCAACGACAAACTCGCGGTTGCGGGCCTGCTCGAGATTGTCTTTCGTGCAGTCGAGGATTTTTTTGTCGATCAATTCGCAGGCGGTCGGCCGCAGGCCGCTCGGGGCGAGATCCCGCATCACGACGACCGTCGCCCGCAATGCCTCGTCCACCGTCGTGCAATGCACGCAGAGCAGGCCGCCGGGCGGCGGCAGCGGGAGCAGGTCGAGCTCGAACTCCACGCCGAGGAAGAGCGTGCCCTCCGAGCCCGCCAGCAGCCGGCAGACATTGAAGGGCCGATCACTGGCGGCGTCGAAGCAGGTGGCATCCATCAGCGCGTCGAGCGCGTAGCCGGTGTTGCGGCGGGTGACCTCGGGCCGCGGGAAGGAATCGGTGATGAGCTCGCGGGTAATCGGCGAGGCGAGCAGATCGCGGATCTCGCGGTAGCAGCGGGTCTCGAGCGAGTCGGGCCCGTCGCAGGCCCGCGCGAAGCCCGCGGGATCGAGCGGGCGAAACGTCACCTCCGAGCCGTCTGCGAGGAAGCCGCGGGCGCTGACCAAGTGATCGCGGGTGGTGCCGTAGGCGATCGAATTCGAGCCGCAGGAATTGTTGCCCACCATCCCGCCGATCATCGCCCAGCCGGCCGTCGAGGTCTCCGGACCGAAGAAGAGCCCGTGGGGCGCGAGATACCGATTGAGCTCGTTTCGCACGACGCCCGGCTGCACGCGGACCCGCCGTGCGGCCACGTCGAGCGAGACGATTTCGTTGAGATGCCGCCCGAGATCGACAACGATGCCGCCGCCGACGACCTGGCCGGCGAGCGACGTGCCGGCGCCGCGGGGAATCAGCGGCGTGCCGGTGGCTGCCGCGAAGCGGACGAGCTCGCGGACGTCAGCGTCGGTTTTCGGCAGGGCAACCGCGACCGGCCGCTCCTGATACTCCGACGCATCGGTCGAATAGACCGTGCGGGCGAGCGGATCGAGCAACAGGTCGCCGTCGAGGCGGCCGCGCAGGTTTTCAAGGTCGGCGGTGATCATCTGCGGCTATAAGGTAGCATGTCCCGCACGCGATCCTTACGCGATCGCAAAAACGTTTTACGTTTTCATCGGCGGCCTCGCCCGGCGCCGATACATCCCGTTACGGTTTGACCGGAGGTTTTTCCGCATGACAGCCGCTTCCCCCCACGCCCAACCGAAATCGCTCGACGCGAAGCTCGCGCGGATTCTCGCCGATTCGTCGTGCCGCGACTTCATCCTCGCCGATGCGAAAGACGCCGACATGGCCTTCGGCCTGGCGGCCCCGGGGCTCGCGCCGGGCGGCGATGCGGCCCGCGGCCCCTATCGCACGCTCCACGAGTATCACGACCAGATCCGCGAGATCGTGAAGCAGGGGCTCGTCGACATCATGCTCATGAGCGCGAGCACGAGCGAGCGGCTCACGATCGACGGGGGGATCTTCGCATCGTCGGCGGTGACGCCCGCGGTGCGGATGAACGACACGACCGACATCTGGCTGGCCGCCGGCACGGGCGGCTACGGCAAGCAGCCCGCGCTGCCTTTCTCGACGACCACGATCCCACAGGCGCAGTGCGGCCGTGTTGAGTGCATGGCCGGCGAGGCATCCCGCGGCGCCGACCTCGGCCTCTTCTCGCTCACGCTCAACGACGATGCCACGCTCGACCGCGACATGCTCACGGCCTACCGGGAGTTTCGCCTCGCGGCGGAGCGGCACCGCTTCCGCCACTTTCTCGAAGTGTTTTTCCCCAACGCCCTCGGCCGTGTCGCGGGAAAGGCGGCGGGCGACGCGCCCAAAGACATCGCGCGGTTCCTCGCCGATCACGTCGTGCGGGCGCTGGCCGGCGTGCCGCGGGCCGGACGGCCGATCTTCCTCAAGATCCCGTATCTCGGTCCCGACGTGACCGAGCAACTGGCCGCCTACGACCGGTCGCTCGTCGTGGGAATTCTCGGCGGGGCGGCCGGCACCACGCACGACGCCTTCGCCCTCGTCGCCGACGCCAAGCGGCACGGCGCGCGGGTCGCCCTCTTCGGCCGGAAGATCAATGCCGCCGAACACCAGCTCGAATTCGTGCGTTTTCTGCGGGGCGTGGCCGATGGCGACCTCTCGCCCGAGGAGGCCGTGCGGGGGTATCATGGAAGCCTGGCCCGGCTGGGGATTCAGCCGCGCCGCCCGCTCGACGAAGATCTCGTCCGCACGCCCACCATCGCCGCCTACAGCGGTTCTTAAGGAGAGACCTCATGCCCACGCCGAAGCTTCATCCGCTGTATGTCGCCGCGAAATCGCGGCGGGATTTCCTCGGTGCCACCGGCGCCGCGGCGGCGCTTTCGGCCCTGCCCGCGCGGCTCCTCGCCGACGAGGCCAAGCCGGCCGTCCACGCCGGAGGCACCGACGAGATCCGCATTGCGCTGGTTGGCTGCGGCGGCCGCGGGGCAGGGGCGGCGATCGACGCGCTCTCCGTGCCGGGCGCGAACCTCAAGCTCGTGGCGATGGCCGACATCTTCCGCGACAGGATCGACATCAAGCGGAAGGCGCTGGTCGAGCAATTCAAGGAGCGGGTGGACGTGCCGGAGGAGCGGTGCTTCGTCGGCATGAATGGCTTCAAGCAGGCGGTGGATTGCCTGCGGCCCGGCGACATCGCGATCTTCGCCACGCCGCCGGCATTCCGGGCACCCCACTTCGCTTACGCGATCGAGAAGGGCGTGCACACCTTCATGGAGAAGCCGGTCTCGATCGACGGCCCGAGCACGAAGCGGATCATCGAGCTCGCCGCCAAGGCCGACGCGAAGAAGCTGAAGGTGGGTGTCGGGCTCATGTGCCGCCACAGCGAGGCGCGGCAGGAGCTGTTTGACCGGCTGCAAAACGGCGAGGCGGGCGACCTGATCACGTTCCGCGGCTACCGCGAGCAGGGGCCGGTGATGCCGATGGACCTCTTTCCCGGACCGTCCGACGGGATGAGCGAACTCTTCTGGCAGGCGCGGCGCTTCCACAACTTCCTCTGGGCGAGCGGCGGTGTCTTCAGCGACTTCTACGTCCACCACATCGACGAGGCCTGCTGGATGAAAAACGCCTGGCCGGTCAAGGCCGAGGCCACCGGCGGGCGGCACTTCCGCGGCAAACTCGACGACCAGAATTTCGACACGTACAGCGTCGAATGGACGTTTGCCGACGGCGCGAAGTTTTTCTATTCCGGCCGCACGATGGCCAACTGCAATCAGAAATTCGGCCTCTTCGGCCAGGGATCGAAGGGAGCGTTCACGATCTCGGCGAGCGGCCACTCCCCCGCGAAGTCGACGATCTACAAGAGCCAGCGGATGGAGAAGGACAACATCCTCTGGACCGCCGCGCAGCCCGAAAAGAACCCCTACCGCCTCGAATGGGAGCATCTCGTCGCCGCGATCCTCGCCGACACGCCCTACAACGAGGCGCAGCGGGGCGCCGAGGCCAGCCTCGTCACGGCGATGGGACGGTTTGCGGCCCACACCGGCCGGCTCGTTACCTACGACGAGATGCTCAACAGCCCCGACGACCTGACGGCCGGCGTGGACAGCCTCACCGATTCGTCGCCGGCGCTCCTGGCCAAGAACGCGGACGGCACCTATCCGGTTCCGATGCCGGGCAAGTACACATTCGAATATCGCAGCTAACACCCCGGAATCAGAAACCGTGCCAGACACCCTCTCCGAAACCAAGGCCTGCGATTTGCTCGCCCGCCTCTTCCGCGCCCGCGGCTACACGATCGCCCGCAACCTGATGTTTCATGAGCATGGCGTCTCGTTTCACATCGACGGCTGGGACGCGAAAGCCCGCGTGGGCTTCGAGTTTCTGACGAGCGAAGACGACGATCACGACGATCTCTCGCTGGTCGAATACCAGGCGATCATGGGGGCGCAGCAGCGCGGCGATCTCGCCCTCTTCATCATCGACGAGGTGGAGCCGCTTTCGGCCAGCGAACTCGCCGACACGGCCAACGAATTCCTCGACGCGGTCGAAGAGGCCCTGCGAGCCGTCCGCGCCGCCGCCAAGCGCTCGAAGAAAAAGCCGGCAAAGAAAAAGGCCAAGCGCCGGTAGGACAGGCTTCAGCCTGCCTCCGCCGCCGACAGGCTAAAGCCTGTCCTACCGCCACGCCCGAAACGGCTCGAAGACCCGCACTGACACGAGCACTTCGCTCGCCGTCCTGTCTCCCGCCGTGTGGCCCGCGGTCGCCTCGAGCCCGTGGAGTCGGTAGCCCACGTCCACGGTCACCCGATCGGTGAACGCCCAGGTGATCCCGGCGCCCGCCTGCCAGACGACGCCGCTGGTTTTCACGACCGCGGCCCGACCATCCGGGGCAGCGATGCCGGCCGCGGAAAACCCGCCCGCCCCGAGGCCGCCGCCGGCATACGCGCCGAAATGCTCCGCGATAGATAGCTCGCGCCAGAGATTCGCGAGTGTGGACCACTCCTGCTGGCTCGCCGCCGCGAATGCGTCGTCCAATGTCCGCCCCTCGAGTTCGAGCCTGACCGCGCCTGCCGGCCGTGCAATCTCCACGCCGATGGCGCCCTCGCCATCGAGGACAGGGCTCGAGAACGAGCCACCCACGTTGCCGGCCGCAGCCTCGGCCGAACGTTGCCCGAGCGACGAACCGACCATGCCGGCGATGTAGGGCCGACGGCCGGTGGCAGCGACGGCGTCGGCCGCGAGCAGGATGGCGACCAGCAGCCCCGCCACGAGCCTGACGGCGTTGCCGGCGTCGCGAGGGCGGAGGGCGAAGAGCATGGCATCCGTTCCCGGTTGTCGTGTCGTCGCTGGATCGTATGGCGACCGGGCAAGCGGCCCCCGCAGGCGTTGCCGGGCAACCCTCGTCGCGGCCGAGGTTTCTTCGCGCCGCCAGTCAAGCTGCGCAGCCTGGGTGTCGCGTGCGGCCCCGCGGACATTTTGGCCGCTGCGCCGGGCGAAACGGGCTGGCGGCAGGGGGCCGGGCGGGCCTACAAATCTGGGCGTCCCCGCGGAGAAACGCATGCCCCACGACGACGGCCGTTCGCGGCTCGAAACCGCCCACCTCTGGGCCGACTTCTTCAGCAAGGTGCTCGGCGGCGCCGCGATCCTCGTGGCCGCCTGGTGGACCTACACGAATTTCACGGTCGAGCGCACGCACGACCCGACGATGGAGGTCACGGTGAGCCCGAGCGTGCATCCGCTCTCGGGCGACCGCGTCTTGCTCAACGTCGACGTCTTCATGAAAAACATCGGCAAGGTTGCGATCAGGCCGCGGTTTCCCGAGCGCGATGGCGAGCGCGACCTTGGCCTCGAGATCTCGATCGTGGAGATCGAGCCGCTCGGCGATGCGACGCCGGCCGTGCGGCAGGCCTCCCATGTCGAGGCCGACCCGGGGGTGCCCTGGTTCGACTGGAACTCCGCCGACGGCAATCCCCGGCCGCTCCTGCTCAAGCGCAACCTCTTGGCCACGAACGAAGACTTCGTGAACGGCCGCTACCAGCTCAACCCGGGCGTGAAGTATCGCGAGCCCTTCGCCTGCATCGTGGAGCGCGACAAGCTCTACGCGATCAGGGCCCGCTTCTGGACCGACGAAGGCTCGATCGCCGACCTCGTCTACATCGACACCTTCCACACCCGGTAGGACAGGCTTCAGCCTGTCTCGTAGGACAGGCGTCCCTGCCTGTCTCTCGCCCCGGATCTCTTACTGGACAGATGGATACAAACCTGCTCCATTCTGTCCGGAGCCCCCCATGCACACCCACGCCGACCCCACGATCACCTGCCCGCACTGCAAGGGCGAAGTGCATCTCACGGAATCGCTCGCCGCGCCGATCGTCGAGGCCACGCGGGCCCAATACGAGGCCAAGCTGCGGGCCGAGCGAACCACGATCGCCGAGGCCGAGGCGAAGAAGGCCCGGCTCGCGCTCTCCGCGGAGATGGACCGCAAGGCCCAGGAGATCGCCGAACTCAACGTCGTGCTTGCCGAACGCGATCAGAAGCTCGCCGCGGCGCAGCAGGCCCAGACCGACGCTCTGCGCAAGCAGCGCGAGCTCGACGACGCGAAGCGCGAGCTCGAGCTCTCGATCGAGAAGCGGGTGCAGGAATCGCTCGCGGCCACCCGCGAGCAGGCCAAGCGCGAGGCCGAAGGCGATCTCAAGCTCAAGATGGCCGAGAAGGAGCAGACGATCACCGCCATGCAGAGGCAGATCGAGGAGCTCAAGCGGCGGGCGGAGCAGGGCTCGCAGCAGCTCCAGGGAGAGGTGCAGGAGCTCGAGATCGAAGCCGTGCTCAAACAGTCGTTTCCGTCGGACGTCTTCACGCCGGTGGCCAAGGGGGAGTTTGGCGGCGACGTGGTGCATGCGGTGGCCCGCGCCGACGGCCAGGCCTGCGGCACGATCCTCTGGGAATCGAAGCGCACGAAGCACTGGAGCGAAGGCTGGCTGGTAAAACTCCGCGACGACCAGCGGGCCGCGAAGGCCGATCTCGCCGTCATCGTGAGCCACACGCTCCCCAAGGGTGTGGAGACGTTTGGCCATGTGGACGGCGTCTGGGTGACGGGCACGCGGACCTTCGTGCCGCTGGCGATCGCCCTCCGCCACACGCTGATGGAGCTCGCCCTCGCGCGGCAGGCGGGGGAGGGGCAGCAGACGAAGATGGAGCTCGTCTACCAATACCTCACCGGCCATCGCTTCCGGCAGCGGGTGACGGCGATCATCGAAAAATTCGAGGAGATGCACGCCGACCTCGCCAAGGAGCGGACGACGATGACGAAGCTCTGGGCGAAGCGGGAGATGCAGATCCAGGCGGTACTGGCCGCCACGGCGGGCATGTATGGCGACCTGCAGGGCATCGCCGGCCAGGCGATCGAGACGATCGAAGCCCTCGACGTGTCGAAGCTCACCGCCCAGTAGGACAGGCCTCCGTGCCTGCCCCAGCCTCCCGCCCATTCCCCGCGGCCTACCCATCCCTCCGCGGGGTGCCTCCGCTCCCCCAAAACCAGTCCCACGTCCGTTGCCTATGGACTCTTCGCGACGTACAGTTCGCTGCCGTCAGGGGAAAGGATTCACCTCACAGGGGAACAAAACCATGTTCACGCACGAGAAGGACCGCTTCGACTCGCCCAATTTCGACATGCTCAAGGGCCTCTCGCCACTCGACGCGATTCGCACGTGGCTCTGCGACAACTGCACGCACGGTGAGCGGGGCTATCTCGTGGCCGCGATCCAGCGCGACCGACGGATCGAGCTCGACGACGACGAGATCGCCTATGTGATCGAAAGCGCGATCGAGGATGGCATCGACGCCACCACCGCGTTCGACCGCCTGCTCACGGCGGGCGACGGATTCCAGGTGCGCAACCTCCGGCGGCCGCATGCGCGTTGACGTGCAGCGGCTGCTCGACCCGGCTGCCTATCCGCATCCCACCCGGGGCATCCACCTGATCGAGACCCACATCTCCTGGGTGATCCTCACCGGAGACTACGTCTACAAGGTCAAGAAGCCCTGCGACCTCGGGTTTCTCGATTTCTCGTCGCTCGACAAGCGGCATGCCTGCTGCCTCGAGGAGGTCCGCCTCAGCGGCCGCTTCGCGCCGGAACTGTATCTCGGCGTGGTGCCGATCACCGGCTCCCCCGCGGCGCCGCGCGTCGACGGCCCCGGCCCGGCCTTCGAGTGGGCCGTGAAGCTGCGACAGTTCGACGAGGCCTGCCGGCTCGACCGGATCTTCGCCGATCACCGGCTCTCGTCCGAAGACTGCGGGCGGCTCGGCGCGGAGATCGCCGCGGTGCAGACGCGGCTCGCGATCGCGGCGGCGTCTGCACCGTTGGGAACGGCGCAGGCCGTGGGCGACGCCGTCAGGCTCAACCTCGCGCAATTGAGGGCCGCGCGGCCCGACACGCGCGCCTGCGACATGTATCTGGAGGACTGGCTCGACGGACGCCTCGCCGCGGTCGGCCCTGCGATCGAGCGCCGGCGGGCGGCGGGCCGCGTGCGCGAGTGCCACGGCGACCTCCACCTCGCCAACATCGTGCTTCACGAGGGCCGCATGATGCCCTTCGACGCGATCGAGTTCAGCGAGTCGCTCCGCTGGATCGACGTGGCGAGCGACATCGCGTTTCTCGCCATGGACCTCCACTCCCGCGGCCGACCGGACCTCGCGGCGCAGGTCGTGAGCGGCTGGATCGAGGCGGCCGACGACCACGACGCCGCGAGCGTGCTCCCCGTCTACAAGGTCTACCGGGCGATCGTGCGGGCCGCGGTGGCGGCGATTCGCTGCACGCAGGCGGCGGGGGATCGGGCGGCGCAGGATGCCGCGCGGGCCGAGACCGACCGCTATCTCGAACTGGCCGAGCATCTCACGCAGCCGCGTCGGCCGGTGCTCTATGCGACGAGCGGGATCTCCGGTAGCGGCAAGACGACCGTGGCCGCGGCGATCGTCGGCGGCTGCGAGGCGGTGCGGCTGCGGAGCGACGTCGAGCGCAAGCGGCTCTTTGGCATGGCCGGCACCGACCGGCCGCACGACGCGGCCCACGCGGAATCGCTCTACGATCCGGCGACGACAGCCAAGGTCTACGACCGGCTCGCCGCGCTCTCCCATACGCTGCTTGCCGCCGGAGCGAGCGTGGTCGTGGATGCGGCGGCGAATCTCCGCGGGCAACGCGACACGATCGCCGCCGTGGCGAGCGCGGCCGGTGTGCCGATCGTCTGGCTCGATTTCGACCTGCCCGCCGAGGCGGTGCTTGCCCGCGTGGCGGCGCGGCAGGCGGCCGGCACCGATGCCTCCGACGCAACGGCCGATGTCGTGCGGGCGCAGATCGCCGCCCGCGAACCGATCACCGCGGCGGAACTCGCGGCCACGGGCGCGGTCGCACGACGTGTCAGGATCACAGCCGCCGATCTCATCGATCCCACGTTCATGCCCCGGCTCCTGCGCGACGCCGCGGCCGGCTGATCCGCCGGCGAAGGCCGTCGTTCACGCCGCGATTCGTCGTTCCCCTCTCGCTCGCGCCGCGGGGAGGCTATGCTCTGTCGATGCAGACATTCAAATCGCTGGGGCTCTCCGCGCCCGTTCTCGAGGCGCTCGCCGCCGAAGGCTATACGACCCCCACCCCGATCCAGGCCAAGGCGATGCCCCACGTGCTCGCCGGCCGCGACCTCTTCGGCTGTGCCCAGACTGGCACCGGCAAGACCGCCGCCTTCGCGCTGCCGCTCATCGAACGGCTCATGGCCGACCGGCGCGACGTGCAGCCGCATCGCTGCCGCGTGCTCGTGCTCGCCCCCACCCGCGAGCTCGCCAGCCAGATCCACGACAGCTTCCGCGCCTACGGCAAGCACGCCAAGCTGCGGAGCGCCGTCATCTACGGCGGCGTCAACCAGAAGCCGCAGGCCGCGGCGATGCAGCGCGGCGTGGACGTGCTCGTGGCCACGCCGGGCCGGCTGCTCGACCTGATCCAGCAGCGGCTCGTCGACATCCGCGCCGTCGAGTTTCTCGTGCTCGACGAGGCCGACCGCATGCTCGACATGGGCTTCATCCACGACGTGCGCAAGATCGTGTCGCAGGTGCCGAAGAAGCGGCAGACGCTCTTCTTCTCCGCCACGCTGCCCGCCGAGGTGCGGCAGCTCGCCGAGACGATGCTGCGCGATCCGCTCGAGGTGAAGACGGCGCCGCAGGCCACGCCCGCCGAGACGGTGGATCAATCCGTGTTTCTCCTGCCGCAGAAGCAGAAGAAGCACCTGCTCGTGCACCTCCTCAAGCACGAGGGGATGGCCCGCGTGATCGTCTTCACGCGGACGAAGCACGGGGCCAACAAGCTGCAGCGGGATCTCGAGAAGGCCGGCATCCGGGCCGCGGCGATCCACGGCAACAAGAGCCAAAACCAGCGCGAGCTCGCGCTGTCGTCGTTCAAGTCGCAGCGGCCGCCGGTCTTGATCGCGACCGACATCGCCGCCCGCGGCATCGACGTCGACCAGGTGACGCACGTCGTGAATTTCGAGCTGCCGCACGAGCCGGAGACCTACGTCCACCGGATCGGCCGCACCGGCCGCGCCGGATTCACGGGCGTCGCCCTGAGCTTCTGCGACCGCGAAGAGCGGCCGCGGCTCGCGGCGATCGAGCGGCTCCTGCGCAAGCAGATTCCCGAGCGCACCGACCTCCCCGCCGACCTGCCGAAGGCCGACGATGCGGAGGAACGTGGCCCGAGAAGGCCGGCGTCGCACGCGGGCAGCCGCGGCGAGCGCGGCCGTCCGAGTCGCACGAAGCCGGCGAAGGGCCGCCGTAGCAAGGGCAAGCCCCGCGGCGAGAAGCGTGCCACAGCAGCAGCCCCGGCCGCCGCGCCGGCCGCCGGTTCCAAGCCCCGCGGCCCAAAGAAATACCGCCGCGCGCTGTAGGACAGGCTTCAGCCTGGCACACGTAGGACAGGCCTCCGTGCCTGTCGAAAACCTGCCTCCCCGCGGAGCAGTCTTCTACGAAGCGGCCAAAGAGACAGGCACAGAGGCCTGTCCTACTTTCAATAGCAGCCAGTCACGTAGACTTCCCCCATCATGAAGCCGCGGCATCAAGACAAGTCGGAAGAGAAGTATCATGGCGCTCATGCCTGCGAGGCGCTCTTCGCGCGGCGGCCCAACGACATCATCCGCGTCTACCTGACGAAAGACCGTCAGCGGCGGTTCGCGCCGCTCATCGAGCACTGCATCGCCACCCGCAAGGGCTTCCAGGTGGTGGAGCCCGACAGCCTCGAGCGGCTCACCGGCTCGGTGCACCACGAGGGCGTCGCAATCCTCGCCAGGCAGATCCGCCGCTGGAACCTCGCCGACCTGCTGCGGGCGATCGACACCCGGGCGCTCTCCGGCCCGATGCTCTATCTCGACGGCGTGCAGAATCCCCACAACCTCGGCTCGATCCTGCGGACGGCGGCGCACTTCGGCGTGGCTGCGATCCTCGGGCCGGAGAAGTCGCTGCCGGCGCTTTCGCCGGCGGCCGTACGGGTGGCGGAGGGCGCCGCGGAGATCGTGCCCGTGTGCGATCTCGCGACCCCGGCCGCCGACCTCGGCCGGCTCCGCAAGGCCGGCTACGAGATCGTCGTAACGTCGAGCCACCGGGGCGATCCGCTCTATGCCTCGCCCCTCGGGCAAAACCTGGTGCTCGCGCTCGGCAGCGAGAGCGAGGGTGTCTCGCGGGCGATCGATGCGATTGCCGACCGGCGCGTGCAGATTCCCGGCTCCGGCGCCGTGGAGAGCCTCAACGTGTCGGTCGCCTGCGGCATCCTGCTCGGCGAGGTCTGGCGGCGCAGCGCCGGCGCGGCCGTCACCGGCCCACGCGCAGGCAGATGAGCACGGCGTCGTCGCGCACGTAGAGCCTGCCGGCCGCGAGGGCGGGAAGCGCCCGGATCGTGCCCGCGAGCGGCCGGGCCCGCGCCAGCACCTTCATGCCCGCCGCATCGGCCCGCATGAGCGCGAGCTCGCCGTCGGTCTTCGCCGCGAGCAGTTTGCCGTCGGCGGAAAGAAGCGTGCCGTAGTCGAAGCCGCGTTCGGTCCAGAGCACGCGGCCCGTCGCCGCTTCGACGGCCTTGAGGTCGGCCGGCGGCATGTCGTCGCGGCCGTCGATCGCCACGAGGATGCCCTGCGTGACGATCGGCGTGCAGTATTGCGTGGCAAGCGAATCGGTTCCCTCCCAGAGCGTCTGCGCCGCCTTGCCGTCGAATGAGGCATACACCGAGCCGATCCCGTAGGCGGCCGTGACGAGCAGCCGTTTGTCGGCGGCGTCGCCGGCCATCACGAGCGGTGTCGCCGCATTCACCGTCGGCCCGCGCATGCCGAATGGAAATTTCCATTTCACGGTGCCGGTCGCGGCCTCGACGAGCAGGCACTGGTAACGGGTGACGAAGAGCGCGTGCGCAACGCCGGCGATGTCGACCGCCACGGGCGCCGAATAGCTTGCCGGCTCGGCCGTGGCCTTCCACGCGGTCGCTCCGGTGCCGAGATCGAAGGCGACGATCCCCGCCTCCTGCCGCGAGCCGCCGACGTTGACGAGCACGTGGTCGCCCACGACGAGCGGCGTGCTGCCCGCGCCGAAATATCCCTCGGGTGCGTCGAATTCCCGGTGCGTGTCTCGCTGCCAAAGCCGCTTGCCGGTGGCCACGTCGAGGCAGGCGAGCACGCCCTGCGCGCCACACACGATCACGCGGCCGCCGTGGATCACCGGCGTACAGAGCGGTCCGTTGCCGCCGCCGACCTGCGGTGCGAACGTGGTCGGATGGCCGTCGCTCCAGAGCGTCTTGCCCGTGGCCGCATCGATGCCCTCGACGACCTCGCGATCGCCGACGCGGGAAAAGAGCACGGCGCGGCCGCCGGCCACCGCGATTCCTGCATAGCCGGCTCCCACCTCGCGCCGCCATTCGACCGGCGGCCCCTCCGCGGGCCACGTCTCTGCGAGCCGCTCGTCCGCGGCCGCGATGCCGTTTCGATTCGGCCCGAGCACCTGCGGCCAGTCGCCGCCGCGGGCCGGCGCGATCAAGAAGGCCACGAGCAGGCCGGCGGTCGGCACCCATGCGTGTCGCATCGAAAGGCTTTCCAGCAGGGGGCGGTCAGCGGATGCAATAGAGCGCGTCGGTGGACCGGATGAGCAGGGAGTCTTCCGTGACGGCGGGCGTGGCCCAGAAGATTTCATCGCCGCTGCCCACCGACGATTCCGCCAGCACCTTGAACTCGGGGCCCGCCTGCAACACGACCACCTTGCCGCGCTCGTTGACGAGGTAGATCCGGTCGCCGATCACGAGCGGCGAACCCACCGCCGTGCTGCCTCCCGGCAGCCGCTTGCGATATTTTTCCGCGCCCGTGCGCTTGTCGAAGCAGACGGCGATCTTGTCGAGGAAGTAGAGGTGATCGCCGATGACGACCGGCGATGGCATTCCGGCGCCGCACTTCGTCTTCGACCAGAGCACCTTGCCCCCCTGCGTGGCTCCGGCGGGCAGCGTGAGATCCCCCTGGCAGCCGCGGGCGATCGCGTAAGCCGGCGCCCGGCTCCCCGGGCTCGACGTGCCGAAGTAGACGCCTTCGGCATCGGCGACGACCGAGCAGGCGAACGACGTGTCGATCCCGCCGAATCGCCACCGCTCGGCGCCCGTGTCGACGTCATAGGCGATCACCATGCCCTGGCCGGCGGTGATCACTTCAGCCGCGCCGTCGTTGTTCCACGCGACGGGCGTCGCCCACGACGTGCCTTTGTCGCGATTGGCGGTCCAGACGTCGGCGCCGGTGGCGGCGTCGAGGCAGACGAGCGTGGCCCGATCGTCGTTATAGAGCTGCACGAACAGCCGCGGTCGGCCCTGCGAATCCTGCGCGAGCAGGGGAGACGAGCCCGTGCCGAATTGATTCGTGGTGGGCTGCGGGCCGAGCTCGCGCCGCCAGCGTTCGTTGCCATCGCGGTCGAGCGCGACGACCGTGCCCGTCGCCCCGAAAAAAGCATAGACGCCGTCGGGCGAGCCACAGGGGGTCTCGGTGGCAAACGTGTTGGAGGTGTGCTTGCCGAATGTCGGCTTCACGTCGGCGACCGTCTTCGACCAGATGATTCCGCCAGCGGCCCGGTCGAGGCAGAGCACGCGAAACTGGATCGGCTCCGACGGCGCCGATCCCATGCCCCAGGTGGAGAGCGACATCACTCCCCCCATCATCCCGCTCGGCCGGCCACCGCTCGGCGCGACGGCCGTCGTCAAAAAGATCCTGTCGCCCGACACGACCGGCTGCGACCACCCGGCGCCGGGCACGGTGGTCCGCCAGGCGACGTTCTTCGCCGCGTCCCAGGCGAGCGGCACCTTCGCGAAGGGCGCCTGGCTCAAGGCCGCACCGCCCCGAAATTGCGGCCAGTCTTCCGCCATCACGCTGCCGCCAAGCAGCGACACGACAACCGCCATCCATGCGAAGAATTTCATCACCGAGCCTCCGTGCCGTTTGCGACCTGAGCTAACGGTACCCCCACCCGCGCAAACCGACAACCGAAGGACAGGATTCAGACTATCAAAGTAGACCGCTTGCTCCGCAAGCGGGTCCAGATCCGCTTGCGGAGCAAGCGGTCTACTTTGCAAGCGGTCTACTTTCGCTGCGGCGAAAGAAACCCGATCGGCAGCGACGTTTCGCCCGTAATCGCGAGATCGGCGAGCACCTCCCCCATAACGCTCGCAAACTTGAAGCCATGGCCAGAAAATCCAGCCGCGATCGCCACCCGTTCGCTCGCCGGGTGCAACCCCACCAAAAAATGATGGTCGGGCGACATCGTGTAGAGGCAGACCGCGTGCTCCGTGCAGCGGCAGCCAAGCGCGGGGAGATGCACGTCGAGGATCTGTTCGACGCGCTCCTTTTCGTCGGCATCCATCTCGCGATCCACGGCCAGCGGATCGGCGACGGCCCGCCCGCCCGTGTGCTCCGCGACTTTGACGCCGCGGCCGTCGATCTGCGGAAAGCCGTAAAAGAATCCTGCCGGTGCGTCGAACGCGAAGCAGGGGAGGGCCCCGGCGGCGAAGGCGGCCTGCGATTCGGCCGCGGCCGCATACCAGAACAGCGATTTCCGCAGCACGGTCAGCGGCACCGCGGGCAGCTGCAGGAGCCCGGCAGCCCACGGGCCCGGCGCGAGGACGAGCCGGTCGGCGAAAAAGGTTCCGCGATTCGTCTCGACCGCGACGCCGCTCCCCTCGATGCGCCAGCCGCGCACCTCGATACCGTGCTCGAGCGTCGCGCCCGCCTGCCGCGCCGCTTCGGCGTGCGCCCGCACGCAGGCCTCGACGAAGAGATAGCCGCCGCGGGGCTCGTGGACGACGGCCCAGTGTTCGGGCAGCGCGAAGACGGGCCAGCGGCCGCAGGCCTCGCGGGCGGTCATGCGGTCAACCTCGAGCCGATGCAGGTCCGCCGACGCAAGAGCGCCGGCGATCACGCTGCCCTCCGGCGGCCCGGCCATCATGAGTCCCGATTCGACGAGCAGCCGCCGCCCGACGACCTGCTCCAGCTGCCGCCAGAGCTCATAGGCCCGCAGTAGGAGCGGCACGTAGTCGGGATGCTCGAAATAGGCCTGACGGATGAGCCGCGTCTGGCCGTGGGAACTGCCGCGGTCGTGCGCGATGGGAAACCGGTCGAGGCCGAGCACCCGGCGGCAGCGCGAGGCGAGGTGATACGCAGCCGCGCTCCCGACGCCGCCGCTGCCCACGACGATCACGTCGAACGACTGCATGGTGCGACCGATGGCCTTGTGAAAGCGGCCAGCATACTCGAAGGAGACAGGCACGGAGGCCTGTCCTACGGACGGAGGCGAGGACGATCAATGCATAGTACGATGCCGATATTGCCCGCCACCTTCCGCCCGCTTGAACCGTGCTCCAACCCTTTTTCGCCACGCTGCCAGTCGCCGACGTGCTCGACGAGGTCGTGGCGGCCTCGCGGACGGGCGCGGTCGTCGTCACCGCGCCTCCCGGCTCCGGCAAGACGATGCTCGTGCCGGCGGCGATCCTCGACGATCTCCCCGCGCCCCAAAAGGTCGTGCGCCCCCCGCCGCGGCGGCTTGCCGCCCGCGCCGGCGCCCACCAGACCGCGCGGCTCCGCGGCACCGCGGTCGGGGGCGAAGTGGGCTACCAGGTGCGGTTCGACGCGAAAGTGGGCCGCGACACGCGGCTCGTCGTCGAGACGACCGGCATCATGCTGCGGCGGCTGCTCGACGACGTGGCCGTCGAGGGCATCTCCGCCGTCGTGCTCGACGAATTCCACGAGCGGTCGATCGAGATGGATCTCGTGCTCGGCCTGCTCGTGCGGGTGCGGGAGACGGTGCGGCCCGACCTGCGGATCATCGTGATGAGCGCCACGCTGGCGGCGGAGCCGGTGGCGCGGCTGCTCGGCGGCGCGCGGATCGTGTCGGCCGATGGCCGGCTCTTTCCGGTGGAGATGCGCTATGGCAAGCGCGGCGAGCGGCGCGACATCGTCGAGCTCGTGGCCGCGGCCGTGCCGGAGGCGCTCAAGCAGACCGATGGCCATGTGCTCGTCTTCCTGCCGGGCGTGGGCGAGATCAGACGCTGCGAACAGGCGCTCGCACCGCTCGCCGATCGCGAGGGGCACGCCCTGCTCACGCTCTTCGGCGACCTGCCGCCGGAGGAGCAGGATCGCGTGCTCGCCGACATGGGCCGCCGCAAGATCATCCTCTCGACCAACGTCGCCGAGACGTCGCTGACGATCCCCGGCGTGACGGCCGTCGTCGATTCGGGCCTGGCCCGCCAGATGCGGGTTGCGGCTTCCACGGGGCTGCCGCGGCTCGAGCTGATCCCGATCTCGCAGGCGTCGGCCGATCAGCGGGCCGGCCGCGCGGGCCGCACCGCCGCGGGCGTCTGCTGGCGGCTCTGGGACGGGGCGTCGCATCATCATCGGCCCGCGGCCGAGACGCCCGAAGCGATGCGCGGCGACATGGCCGGACCGCTCTTGCAGCTGATTGCCAGTGGCGAACAGGAGGGATTCCCGTGGCTCGACCACCCGCCGCCCGACGCGATCGCCAACGCCCGACGGCTGCTCGCGCAGCTGGGCGCGATCGAACAGCTGGGAGCAATTGACGAAGGCGCCACGCGCGGCGACCGGATCACGCCGCTCGGCCGCGAGCTCGTGCGTCTGCCGGCCCACCCGCGGCTGGCGCGGCTGCTGCTCGCCGGCGCGCGGCACGGTGTGCTGCGCGAGGCGTCGATCGCCGCCGCGCTGCTCTCGGAACGGGATCCCTTCCGCCCGGCCGCCCACGCTCGCCGCGGCCCGCGCGACCGCATGACCGTGCGCACACGGAGCGACGTGGTCGATCGCGTGGCGGCGCTCCAGGCCTTTCATGCGGGCCTGTCGCTCGACGATACAGAGTTCGAACTCCACCACGGCGGGGCGGCCAACGTGCTCCGCACCGCCGAGCAGCTCTACCGGCTCGTGGAGTCGCCGCTCGCCGCGCGCGCCGCCGATCCCGCGGAGGCGCTCATGCGGGCGCTGCTGGAGGCGTTTCCCGACCGGCTCGCGCGGCTGCGGGCCGGCACGACCGACCGGGCGACGATGGTGGGCGGCCGCGGCGTGCGGCTCGACGGCGGCTCGCGGGTGCGGCAGGAGCCTCTGTTTCTCGCGATCGATCTCGACGACGCCGGCGGCGAGGCCAGCGTGCGGCAGGCGTCGGCGGTCGAGCGGGCCTGGCTCGACGAAGAGCCGCTCGCCTCGACGAACCTGCGGCAGGCAGACGATCTCATGTTTCATCCATCGCGGCGGCAGGTGGAGGCCCGCCGCTGCACGACGTGGAATGACCTCGTGCTCGACGAGACGCCGATCGCGATCACCGACGAACGAGCCGCGGCCGATGTGCTCGCCCGCGAGGCCGCAGCGCAGCTCGATCGCGTGATCCCGCCCGCCGAATCCGCGGCCGGCGGATTCATCGCCCGGGTTCGCTGGCTCGCCGCCGCGGCCCCCGATCTTTCGTTGCCCTCGTTCGATGCTGCGGCGCTTGCCGCGCTGCTCCCCGACGTCTGCACGGGGCTGCGCTCGCTCGAGGAGATCCGCGCGGCTGATTGGCTCTCGCGGCTGCATGCCGCCGTGGGCTACGACCGGCTCGCGGAGATCGACCGGCTCGCGCCTGCCGAATACGAACTGCACAACGGCAAGCGGCACCGGATCGTCTACGAGCCCGGGCAGCCGCCCACGCTCGCCGTGCGGATCCAGGAACTCTTCGGCCTGGCCGAAACGCCCCGGATCGCCGGCGGCCGCGTGCCGGTGATCCTCCACCTGCTCGGCCCCAACCATCGGCCGCAGCAGGTGACGAGTGACCTCGCAAGCTTTTGGAAAAGCACCTATCCGACGGTGAAGAAGGAACTCCGCCGCCGCTACCCGAAGCACTCCTGGCCCGACGACCCGCTGGCCGTGAAGGCAACCCGCTCCGGCCTCAAACGCGACGAGTAGCCGGCTCAAGTAGACCGCTTGCTCCGCAAGCGGCTCCCGACAAGCCCGTTGCACTAGCGAGGGAATCCGCCCGCCATCACCATCCGGGAATCTCCTCGATCACGATCCAGCCACTTGCCCGTTTTCGCCGCCTCGCCTGGAGAGGGTAGCATGCTCCCATGAGCATGAACCAATCAGCGTGGATTGCACCTCTGATCGTGGCGTGCGCCATCGCTGCGCCGGCTCGCGCGGCTGACGGCCCCTCTCGCGTGGCTCCAGAAGACGGCCTGCGGGTCTTCGTGATGGGGCACAGCTTCCACATCTTCGTCGCCGATCGCCTCACGCCGCTGGCCCGCGCGGCGGGCATCACCGGACACGAACTGGTCGGTCGGCAGATGATCGGCGGGTCGAGCGTGCGGCAGCACTGGAACCTTCCCGACGCGGAAAACAAGGCCAAGGCGTCGCTCGTCGCCGGCGACGTGGACGTGTTGACCATGTCGCCCAACTGGCTCGTGCCCGACGACGCCATCCCGCTCTTCACGGACCTCGGCCTCGAGCACAATCCCGAGCTGCGTGTGCTCCTGCAGATCTCCTGGATGGGCTTCGACCACTGGGAGCCGAGCGATCCGAAGCTCTGGAATCCGGCCAAGAAGATCCACCACAACGAGGAACGCGACGCCCGCACGCTCGACAGCCTGCGGGCGGCGAGCGCCGGAATCACGGCGGTGATCGAGAGGCAAGTCGCCGACATCAACCGGGCGCGGGGCCGCGCCGTGATCCGCATCGTGCCGGTCACCGACGCGGTGATCCGCCTGCGGGAGCGTGTGGCCGCGGGAGACATGCCCGGCATCGCGCGACAGTCGGACCTGTTCACCGACCCGATCGGCCATGGCAAGGCGCCGGTGATCGCACTGGTCACCTACTGCACTTTCGCCTGCCTTTACGGCCGCTCGCCAGTCGGGCTCGACGACGGCGACCGGCAGCTCGACGAGATCCACCCCGACCTCCGTCGCGAATTGCAACAGATCGCGTGGGACGTCGTGACGGCCAGTCCGATGTCGGGCGTGACAAAAGCCGGATTCGTCGATCTGCCGCCGCAGCGCCACCCCACCACAAGCCCCCTGCGGTAGCAGGCGGGGTGACGCGATCCGTCATCCACGATGTGGTTGGGCCACGGAGCGCACGGGGTGAGGGTTATGCCGCGGGTGCCCGGAAATCCTCGCGCACCGCTCGTGGCGGCTATGTCTCGTGCGCCATCCGCAAAGAATTCCGATCGAGTCGCCGCCTGTCGGCTGCCGATGCTCGTCTCCGACAGAAAAAAACCGTCGCAGCCCCCCGGCTTCGCGGAATGCTATCCCATCCCCAGTCTCTCAATCACGTCAGGAGCTTTTCTTTATGATTCGGCTTGCATTCGTCGTGGCTATCGTTTCGAGCATGTTCCTCGTGGGCAGCGCGAGTGCTGCCCAGAACCGTGAGGCCCGTCAGGCGGCCCAGGCCAACCGCCAGGGTCCGGTCAAGAAGCTCATCGAGCTCGAGAAGCGGAAAAACGAGTGGCTGCGGCAGCAATTCAGCCGTTAAGCGAAGACTCCCGGCATTGGCTCGCCGGCCTGCGTGAGGCTGTCGCCACAGCGCGACGCGCCGCAGGCTCGGCGGGCCGGCCCGGGAGCGACCCCGCCCAAGAAGCCGCCGAGCGGATGATCCTCTCGGCGCACCTGGTGACCTGGTTCGAGAACGAGCTTGCCACGCTGCTCGGCGATCGCGACGGCAACGACGATCCCGCGATCGTGATCACGACGTCGCCCGTCGGCATCGCCGCCGCGGAGGAGATTCTCGATCGCGACGAGCCGCTCATGCAGAGCCTCCGCGATCGAGTGGTGGCCGTGACGGAGCGCGAGTATCGCTCGTGGACCAAGGATCATCCCGATCCCGACCACCGGCTCCACGTCAACCACTGGAGCTGGATCAAGTTGCGGGTGCCGGAGGCCCGGCGGCACGAGTTCGCCGCCTACCCGCTCTCGCCCGGCGAGCAGCACTGGCTCCACCGCACCGGCACGACCGGCTGCGGCCGCGAGCGGAGGTTCTGCCATCTCTGGAAGTGGAACGGCGCGACCGCCGCGCTCGTGAGGGCGTTTTTCCCGGAACAGGTGCGGCGACTGTAGGCCGCACGTAGACCGCTTGCTCCGCAAGCGGATCTGCTCTCGACAAGCTGAAGCCTGTCCTACGGACGCAGGCGAGGGGGGTCGGCAGAAGCGTGACGAGCGTTAGGAACTTTCGACCTTCGGGGGAATGAAGCTCCGTAGGTCGTCAGCGGAGACAGGCCCAGGCCGGCCCGAGGCCGGAAGTTCTCCGCGAGGA
Source organism: Planctomycetia bacterium (assembly GCA_046343855.1). GTDB lineage: Bacteria > Planctomycetota > Planctomycetia > Pirellulales > UBA1268 > RGVT01. The sequence continues at coordinate 70,601 of JBKDMX010000129.1, read as the reverse complement.
TCCGGAGGAGTCGCGCAGCGACCACCTTCTGCCGCCCCGGAGCCGGTGCGCCGCCAGTTGGGATCCGCTTGCGGAGCAAACGGTCTCCTTTGCAAGCGGTCTCCTTTGGCGTCGCGTTGCCGAATTCGGCCGATTCGGCTACTTTTCGCAGGATTTGAGCCGCCCCCAGGACGCCCCATGAAGCCACGCATTCTGCTCACCACAACCTCGTTCCAAGACACCCCCGGCCCGCACCATGAGAAGCTCGCGGCCACCGGCTGGGAGATCGTCACGGCCCGCGGCCCGCTCTCCGAGGCCGACACGCTCGCCCTGGTCGGCGAGATCGACGGCTACATCTGCGGCGACGATTGCATCACCCGAGCGGTGCTCGAAAAGGCCCGGCCGCGGCTCAAGGTGCTCTCGAAATACGGCATCGGCGTCGACAAGATCGACGTGAAGGGCTGCACCGAATTCGGCATCCCGCTCCTCTTCACGCCCGGTGTCAACCACACCACGGTCGCCGAGCACACGTTTCTGTTGCTCCTGGCCCTCGAGAAAAATCTGCTGTTTCACACCGACTCGACCCGGTCGGGCGGCTGGAAGCGGAAGACGGGCCACGAGCTGCTCGACAAGACGATCGGCATCGTCGGCATGGGGCGGATCGGCAAGGAGGTGGCGATTCGCGCCAAGGCCTTCGGGATGAAGCCGATCGGCTACGACGTCTACTGGGACGAGGCCTTCGCCAAGGAGCACGGCATCCCGCGGGCCGCCACGCTCGACGATCTCTTCGCGCAGGCCGACTATCTCTCGCTGCACACGAACCTCACACCGGAGACCCGCGACCTCGTCTGCGCGAAGTCGATCGCGAAGATGAAGCCGGGCGTAATCATCCTGAACTGCGCCCGCGGCGAGATCGTCAACACGGCCGACATCGCCGCGGCGCTCGCCTCCGGCCAGATCGCCGGCTACGGCACCGACGTGCTCGACGAGGAGCCGCCACGGGCCGATCATCCGCTCGCGAAGCTGCCGAACTGCGTCGTCACGCCCCACATCGGCTCCCGCACGAGCGAGAGCGTGCAGCGGCAAGCGATGGCATCGGTCACAAACCTGATCAACGCGATGCACGGCGAGAAGCCGCTGGCGCAGGTGAACCCCGAGGTCCCGGTGAAGAAGGTCGTCTGATGCCCGAAACGTTTCATGTCGTTGCGATCGATGCCCACGAGGCGATTGTCCGCGCCGCCTATGTGAAGCGGGGCTTCGATGCCGCCGAGGCCGACCATGCGGCGAAGCTCGCCACGGCCGCCACCAAGCACGGCATCCGCACGCACAACGCCATCAAGGCGCTCCACCTCGACGAGCTCTTCGGCTCCAAGGGGGGCGGCTGCGTGCCGAAGGCGGCGATCACGAAGCTGCCGAGCCGGTTCAAGGCCGCCGAGATCTGGGACGCCCACAAGAAGCTCGGCCAGGCCGTGGCCTGGGAGGCGATCGACACCTGCATGAAGCTGGCCGACACCTACGGCACCGGCACGGTCTCGATCGACAACGCGTTTCACTATCTCTGGGGCGGCGGCTACGTGATGGAGGCCGCGAAGAAGGGCTACATCGCCTACACGAACTGCACGGCGGCGCTCGCCGAGGTGGTGCCGTTCAAGGGCGTGTTTCCCACGCTCGGCACCAACCCGCATTCGTGGGGCTTCCCGACGACCGACGCGATCGGCTTTCCAGTGGTGATCGACTGGGCGACGAGCGTGATCGCGATGGGCCGCGTGCAGCAGCTGAAGCGCGAGGGAAAGCCGCTGCCGCCGAATGCGGCGGTCGACAAGGACGGCGTGCCGACGACCGACCCCGACAAGGCCGTCTCGCTCCTGCCCTTCGGCGATCACAAGGGCTACGGCCTCTCGCTCATCAACGAGATCGTGGCGGGCTTCATCGGCGGCTCGCTGCCCACGCTCCGCAACCGGCCGGCCGTGCCGGGCGAGAAGCAGACGTGTGCCTTCTTCTTCCAGGTGATCCATCCAGACGCGCTCTCCGGAGGCGCCTTCGCGAAGGGCCGCTCGCAGGCGGAAAACGTAAAGGCCGTCCTCGCCGACATCCTCGGCCACGGCAACGAGCGATGCATGCTGCCGGGCCAACTCGAAGCCGAGGCGGCCGCCCGCAGCGAAAAAGCCGGCGGCCTGCTCTTCTCCAAGGCCGAGGTCGAAGCCCTCAACGAAATCGCCCACGAGGCAGGACTGCCAGTTCTCCAAATCGACACATTAAAAACCGTCTGACCAGATACCTCGCCTCCCGTCAAACATACGGTGAGGTGAGGGGAATCGGCGAAAGCTCGCGGAGCATTGGGCCGCCGCGGCCCACGCGACGCGACTTTTGCCGCCCCCCGAGCCGGCGCCCCTCGATCAACGGAAGCCTGACTGAAAGGACACCTCATGACCCTCCCCATCAAACCGAAAGACTCCTGCACGTTCGACCAAATCTCCCTCGGCGAGATCATGCTCCGCCTCGACCCCGGCGAGGGCCGCATCCGCACCGCCCGCGGCTTCACGGCCTGGGAAGGGGGCGGCGAATACAACGTGGCCCGCGGCCTGCGGAAGTGCTTCGGCCTGAAGACGGCGGTGGTGACGGCGTTCGTCGACAACGAGGTCGGCCACCTGATCGAAGACTTCATCATGCAGGGGGGCGTCTGCACGGACTTCATCCAGTGGCGGGCCGACGACGGCATCGGCCGGAGCGTTCGCAACGGGCTGAATTTCACGGAGCGCGGCTTCGGCATCCGCGGCGCGGTGGGCGTGCCCGACCGCGGCAACACGGCGGCCAGCCAGCTGAAGCCGGGCGACGTCGATTGGGACCACCTTTTCGGGAAGCTCGGCGCCCGCTGGTTTCACACCGGCGGCATCTTCGCGGCGCTCTCGGAGACGACGGCGGCGCTCACGGTCGAGGCCGTGAAGGCGGCCAAGAAGCACGGCACGATCGTGTCCTATGATCTCAACTACCGGCCGAGCCTCTGGAAGAGCATCGGCGGCCAGGCGAAGGCCCGCGAGGTCAACCGCGAAATCGCGAAGTTCGTCGACGTGATGATCGGCAACGAGGAAGACTTCACGGCGTCGCTCGGCTTCGAGGTGGAAGGGGTGGATCACGCCATCAGCGAGATCGAGACGAAGGCCTTCAAGACGATGATCGAGAAGGCCGTGAAGGAGTTTCCCAACTTCAAGGTGGCCGCCACGACGCTCCGCCGCGTGATCACGGCGACGAAGAACGACTGGAGCGCCATCTGCTGGCACGACGGGAAATTCTACGACAGCCGGAAGTATCCAGAGCTTGAGATCCTCGACCGAGTCGGCGGCGGCGACAGCTTCGCCAGCGGCCTCGCCTTCGGGTTCCTCGAATTCAACTGCCCGCAGAAGGCGGTGGACTACGGCGCCGCCCACGGGGCCCTGGCGAGCACCACCCCCGGCGACACCTCGATGGCCACACGCGCCGAGGTGGAGAAGCAGATCAAGGGCGGCGGCGCTCGGGTCGTGCGGTAGATCATGTGCCGTATTCGCCCCATGGTAGGACAGGCTTCTGCCGGTCAATCGCACGCCGGAGGCGTGCGCCTCATGAGCGCAGTGTGACCCACGACTTGCAGCCGCCGTAGTCGTCGTGCCACGGCAGCACGAGCGGCTCGGGTAGCGGGGTGACGTCCACCTCGAGCACGTGCAGTTCGTCGCGCCAGCGATGAAACCGTTCGGTCACGACCGCGTCGGACCAGACGTGGCGGCTGCGGAATCGGGTGAGCTCCTCACGCGCCCGGATCTGGTGCGCCTGCGTCACGCTGGCGGCATGCGTGAAGACCACCTGCCCCGGCGGGGGCCGGTCGGCGTCGATGTCGTCGAGCAGGTCCCGGGCCGCCGGAATCAGGCTCTCGGGCGACTGGTGGAGAAACGTGGGGAGCAGGAGAAACTCACGGTGCTCCAGCCGGAAGCCGCCCCCCGGCTCGACGATGCCGCCCTTGCGCAGGATCACATCTTGGCGGCGCTGGGCGAGCGCCCGACAGATGGCAGCCCATTCTTTGAAGGCGGTTTGCATGTGGCTGTTTTGTTTTATGAAGGCGGGCTGGTTTCGACAGGCACGGAGGCCTGTCCTACGGACGGAGGCGAGGGGATCGGCGGAAGCGTGACGAGCATTTGGCCCGAGTCTTCGAGGGCCACCGCGAGGCACCTTCTGCCGTCCTCGAGCCGGTGCGTTATCGGGGTCGGACGTAGATGCCGTCGGCGGTGAACTGGATCACCTGGATCGCGAGCTTCGGATCGAAGATCGCGGTGCCGCGGACGACCACGTCGGCGCCCTTCTCGATGCCGAAGAGCTTGCGCGAATCGATCGGGATCACCTTGCCGTCGGCGCCCAAAAACTGCACGGCCGCCATCGGCGCGCCGGCCTGCTTCTTCTTGCAGAACGGGCAATTGTCGGCGTCGTGGCCCGGCTTCTTCGCATGGTCGTCGGCGGGAATCTCCACGAGCACGAACGACGCCTTGTTTTCGAGGAAGGGCTCGATCCCCTTGGCCCCGATCCGCCCCGCCACGACGATCGGCTTCGGCTCGCTCGTGAGCTGCTGCTTGGCGGCGGTGAGGCTCAGCGCCCCGACTGGTTCCTGACCCAGCACGAGCTGGCCGCGGACGGCCGCGGGATCGATCTCGAGGGCAGGGCAGGGGACGGACCAGGCGACTGCAACGCAGGCGATCAGCAGGTGGCGGATGATTGGCATGATGGGGTTCTCGTGGTGCGTGACGAGTGAAGGGGTTACGGGAACAGTGCCTTGAGGCTCGTGATGGCTGCTTCGATCGTAGCCGCGTGGGCGGCATAGTCGAGCGACTTCCGCTCGGCTTCGTCGGCGGAATGCAGGGCGGTGTCCATCTTGTCGAAGCAGTCGAAGATCCCGTCGAGCGCCTTCTTCGCGGCCGTTTCGACGTCCGCGGCCGGCTTCGCATCCATCACGAGCACCCGCAGGTCGTCGAGGAGATGCCCCACCATGTGGACCTTGCCGTCGGCGTCGTCGAGATCGCCCTCGGCCAGCTCGGCCTTCACCTCGCCGCAGATCTTCTCGAGCGCCGCGATCCCGGCGGCGATCGTATTGGGCGAGTCGTAGTCTTCGTCGCCGTGGTCGTGGCCATCATGGCCGTGGTCATGCTCGTGGCTGTTGCTTCCGCGGGCCGTCGCGGCCGGAGGCGCTGCCGCAGGGGCGCAGCCCAACGCGAGGCAGACGAGCGGGAGCAGGACTATGCAGATCGAGCGCAGCATTGAAGCTTCTCCGAAGGTCTTTGGAGGATAGCGGCCCACCGCGAATACTTGCAATCGATTTTCGAAACGTCAGATAGGCGGCTTCTGGCGGCCGGCCGATTCCGGCCTTTCCGCGTCGGCAACGAGGCAGACGAACGACCGCTCGGGCAATTCCAGCGGCTTCATGACGTCGATGACCGGCCCCTTGCCACCTTCGAAGACGTCGTTGGGCGGCTCCCGGCCGGTGTCGATGAACATCCGCCAGGTGAGATTCCGGATCGTCATGGGCCGCGGAAACTGGAAGGTCCGCGGCAGCGAGCCGGCGTGGGCGAAGAAGAGGACGTGCCGCGCGGTGCCCTCGACACCGCCCGCCGCGACGTCGCTCTCCCCCTGGAGCCTGTCGGGCGTGGGGGCGCCGAAGAAGCAGACGAGGCTGGCATCGGCCGCATACCAGTCGACGTGGGTGCCCTCCGGCGTGAACCACTCCACGTCGGGCAGCTGCCCATCGTGGCTCGTGCCGCCGACGAGAAACGACCGCCGCCTGAGCGTGGGGTTGTCGAGCCGAAACCGCACCAGCTCGCGCACGAACCGCACGAGATCGGTGTGCTCGTCCACGAGCGTCCAATCGAACCACGAGAGTTCGTTGTTTTGGCAGTAGGCGTTGTTGTTGCCCTGCTGCGTGCGGCGACACTCGTCGCCGAAGAGCAGCATCGGCACGCCCTGGCTCACGAGCAGCGTCGCGAGCATGTTGCGGATCTGCCGTGCACGCAGGCCGCCGATGTCGGACCGCTTCGTGGGCCCCTCGTGACCGTAGTTGTCGGAGAAGTTGTTGTTGTCACCGTCGCGGTTGCCCTCGCCGTTGGCCTCGTTGTGCTTCTCGCGGTAGCTCACGAGGTCGTTCATCGTGAAGCCGTCGTGCGAGGTCACGAAGTTGATGCTGTGGTAGGGCTGGCGGCCGTCGTCGCCATAGAGATCGCTCGAGCCGGCCAGCCGCGTGGCGAGGTGGCCGGTCTGGGCGTAATCGCCGCGCCAGTAGCGGCGGACGTCGTCGCGGTAGCGGCCATTCCACTCCGCCCACCGCAGGCTCGCAAACGACCCCACCTGGTAGGCGCCGGCCGCGTCCCAGGCCTCCGCGATGATCTTCGTGTCGGCGAGCATCGGGTCTTCCGTGATCACCTCCACGATCGGCGGATTCGGCAGGATGTCGCCGTTGCGGTCACGGGAGAGGATGCTCGCCAGGTCGAAGCGGAAGCCGTCGATGTGGTAGTTGTGAACCCAGTGCCGCAGGCAAAGGAAGATCAGCTCGCGGACGATCGGGTGATTGCCGTTGATCGTGTTGCCGCAGCCGGTGTAGTTCCGGTAGTAGCTGCCGCCGTCGCCGAGCATGTAATAGACGCGGTTCTCGAGCCCCTTGAACGAGAACGTGGGGCCGAGGTGATTGCCCTCGGCCGTGTGGTTGAAGACCACGTCGAGGATCACCTCGATCCCTGCGGCATGCAGCGCCCGCACCATCTCCTTGAACTCGCGCACCTGGCAGCCGGGCTCCGTGCCGGCCGCGTAGCCGCGGTGGGGCGCGAAGAAGGCCATCGGGTCGTAGCCCCAGTAATTCGCCCGCTCCGAAATCTCGCCGGTGGGCAGCTCGGTGGGAAACTCGTGCACCGGCATGAGCTCCACCGCCGTCACGCCGAGCGACTTGAGATACGGGATCTTCTCGATGACGCCGAGATAGGTGCCGGGGTGCTTCACGCCACTGGTGGGGCTGGCCGTGAAGCCGCGGACGTGCAGTTCGTAGATGACGGTGTCGGCGAGGCCGCGCCGCAGATGGCGGTCGCCCTGCCAGTCGAAGGAATCGTCAATCACGACGCTCTTGGGCGGCCGCACGATCCCGTCGGTGCCGGGCAGGAAGCGGCCCGCCAGGGCGCGGGAATAGGGATCGACGAGCCGGGCCTGGCCGTCGAACCGCTGGCCGCGCTCGGGGTCGAACGGGCCGTCGGCCTGGAAGTGGTAGAGCTGCCCCGGGCCGATCCCCGGCACGAAGATGCTCCAGATGTCGCCCCAGCGGTCTTTGTTGGGATCCAGCGCGATCACCTCCGACGGCTCCGGGGCGTCGGGGCTGTCGTAGAGCAGCACCCGCATCCCCGTGGCCGAGCGGCTATAGACCACAAACTGCACCCCCTTGTCGTGCAACACGGCCCCGTAGGGCAGCGGATGGCTGAACTGGAGCGGCGGCAGCGGTTGTTCCCGGTGCGCCCGCTTGGCGGGCGCCCGCGGCTTGCGGGGAGGCATGCCAGAATCATAGCAACCCCCGCGAGACCGCGGGCGGGCTTGCGGGTCGCCACCACGCGGCGATGATACGCTGCGTGAGCGGAGCAACCTATTCCAGCGCCGGCGTCGATCTCGAGCTGTACCGCGAGGGCATGGCTCGCCTCCCTGCGCACATGCGCCGGACGCTTTGCCCGCGGGTGATGAGCCCCGAGGGGGGCTTCGCCGCCCTCTTCTCGCTCGACCTCAAGGGACTCTTCCAGCGCGGCTACGAAGATCCGCTGCTCGTCTCCTGCACCGACGGCGTCGGCACGAAGCTCAAGGTGGCCGTGGCCGCGGGCATCCACCACACCGTGGGCATCGACCTTGTCGCGATGAGCGTCAACGACGCGCTCTGCACCGGCGCCGAGCCGCTCTTCTTCCTCGACTACGTGGCGATGTCGCACGACGACCCGAACCTCCTCGAACAGATCGTCCGCGGCATCGCCGACGCCTGCGTGGAGTGCGAGTGCGCGCTCGTGGGCGGCGAGACGGCGATCCTGCCCGACATGTATCACGGCGGCGACTACGACCTCGCCGGCTTCTGCGTGGGAGTCGTGGAGCGGAAGCGGCTCGTCGACGGCGGGCAGATCCAGCCGGGCGACATCGCGATCGGCATCGCCTCGAGCGGCTTTCATTCCAATGGCTACAGCCTCGTGCGTAAGGCCGTCTTCGAGATGGGCGGGCTCGCGGGGGGCGACCGCGTGGCCGAGTTCGGCGGCAAGACCATCAACGAACTGCTTCTCGAGCCCACGCGGCTCTACGCCCGCCCCGTGAAGGCCGTCCTGCGGCACTACCGCGTGAAGCAGGTCGTGCACGGCATCGCCCACATCACCGGCGGCGGGCTCGTGGAAAACCTCGCGCGGATCGTGCCCGATACCGTGCAGATCCGGCTCGAGCGCGGCAGCTGGCAGGTGCCGGGCGTGTTTCCATGGGTCCAGAAGCTCGGCAACATCGCGGCCGACGAGATGGAGCGGGTCTTCAACATGGGCGTCGGCATGGTGATCGTGGTGGCGCCGCACTTCGCCGACAGCATCCAAAAGCAGCTCGCCGATTGCGGGCATCAGAGCTGGAAGATCGGCAGCGTGCACGCTGGCACGGCCGCCGAAGAACGCGTCCTGCTGAGGTAGGACAGGCGTCTCTGCCTGTCGAAAGGAAAGCAAGCCTTCAATGTGACAGGCTGAAGCCTGTCCTACGGTGACAGGCTGAAGCCTGTCCTACGGTAGCGCCGCGGCGCGGACGTCGCCCACGGTTGGCCGCGAGGGGCCGGCCTGCTCGATCGCCTCGAGCACCTGTGATTCGGTGATCAGATCGCGGAGCACGATCGGATCCCGCGCGGGCTCGTCGGGGCGGACGGCGGGAAAGATCGCGAGCACGGGGATCGAACGGCTCTGGAGCGTCTCGAGCATCCCCTTGATCTCCGGCGATTCCTCCGTCCAGTCGGCGAGCAGCGGCACGACCCGGTTGGCGTCGATCGCCGCCTTCACGCGATTGGTCTCGATGGCGGTCGCGAGGTTGAGCTTGCATGTCATGCACCAATCGGCCGAGAAATCGACGAGCACGGTCGCGCCCTGCTCACGCAATTCCGCGAGCCGGGCCCGCGAGAAGGGCTCCCAGGGGAGCACCGACTTCACCGGCCCCAGGAAGGCGAAGGCGACGCTGCCCACGGCCGCGGCCAAGGCGGCCGCCTGCACCCATCGGCCGAAGCCGGCGCCGCCATTCGCCTCTTGCGCGCGGCCGACCCACCAGCAGGCCGCCCAGATGCCCACGAGCAGTGCGAAGGTCGGCACGAAGTAGTCGTGATCGAGAAACGTGAAGAGGAAGACCACGGTGCCGAGCATCACGAAGCCGAGCACCTCCTTGAGCGTCTCCATCCAGGCGCCCGGCTTCGGCAGGAATTTCACGAGCCCGGGGAAGAGCCCGACGAGCAGATAGGGCAGAGCCATGCCGGTGGCGATCGCCCCGAAGACGGCGTAGGTCACGTAGGTCGGCTGCGAGAGCGTGAAGCCGAAGACTGGCCCGAGGAAAGGCCCGCTGCACGGCGTCGCCAGCACGGTGCTCAAGACGCCCTTCAGAAACGCGCCAAGCGGCCCTTCCTTCGACTGTACGTGGCCGGCCTTCTCGCCGATGAAGCCCGGGATCGGGAGTTCCCAGACGCCGAGAAAGGAGAGCGCAAACGCGAAGACGATCGCGGCCATCGTGACGTTGAATCGCGTCGACGTGAACTGCTCACCCCAGGCGAGGTTCTCGCTGCCGAGGCCGATGTTGGCCGCCACGCTCGCGGTGGCCAGCACGAAAAAGACGGCGAAGAGGCCGGCGCAATACCAGAGGTTCATCTGGAAGACCTCCTGCCGCGCGCGGCCCGATTGCTGCGCGAACGACATCAGCTTCAGGCCGAGCACCGGCAGCACGCAGGGCATGAGGTTGAGGATCAAGCCGCCGGCGAGGCCCATCAGGAGTGCGGTCGGCAGCGAGATGCCGCCAGCGGCCGCAGTCGATGCTGCGGCGAGCCGCGCTGGCGCCTGCGAAATGCTCGCGCCCCGCGGCCGGTCGCGCTCGAGCGGTTCGATCGCCGCCGGGGCCTTGGCGGCCTCGGCATAGCGGGCCGCGGCGAAGGCCACCGTGCCGCTCATCGGATCATCGTCGCTGGGGAGCGTCGCCGTCAGCCGCGCCGCGGAGGGTGGATCGCAGGCGGAATCGGTGCAGGTCTGAAAGCCGAGAATCGCTTCGATCTCTCGCTTGGCGGTTGCGGCCGCATCGCCCACCGGCTCGAGCAGCACCTCGATCGCCACGGCGCCATCGACCGCTGCGACCGCGGCGAGCGCTTTGTCAGCCGACGGGATCGCTTCGAGCGTGGTGAGCCTCACGGCCCGCACCGTCTCGCTCGCGGCGACCGACACGATCGTGGGCTTGCCCTGACCGACGGCCGAATCGTGTTTCGAAGTGGGGGCATAAAGATGGTAGTGCTCTTCGGGCACGAGCCGCACGATGAGCGGCCACACCCGCCGGCCGTTCATGCCGGGCCGCGACGGGCCAAACGAGGCCTCGACCTTCACATGCCCCCGCTCCGGAACGTGGGCGGCCGGCGGCAGCGCTTTGAGCGTGCCCGAACCGGCGGGAGCGGCGGCGACGGTGTCGCTGGCCGTGAACGAGAGCGTCTCGGGGGGCGTGCAGGCGTTGTCGCGGCAGAGCTGCACGCTGACGGTGCCATGCACGGCGTCGGCCTTGCCGGCCGGTCTCGGGGCCAGCGTCGCCCGCCAGGTCACCCGGCCGGAATGCTCCTCGACGACGAGCCCCTTCCAGCCGGGCACGTCGTCGACCGTGCGCACGCGCGGCTTCTGATCGGGCTGAAAGGGCCCCGCGGGCGCCTGCGGCGAATCCTCGGCGACGACGATCTTCGTGGCCTTCGGCCCGCCCGGCTTCTGCTCGAGCGAGTAGAGGTGCCAGCCTTCCTGGAGCACGGCCGTGACGGCGAGCACGTCGGGGCCGCCATTCCGCCCCTTCTCGATGACGGCCTCCACGTCGATGGGGCTGCCGAGCCCGGCTGCGATCGTCGCCAGCGGGTCGACGGCGCCGCCCGAAACGGGCGTCTCGGCCACGACCGGACACGCCGCCAGCAAGCAGGCGATCAGGAGCCCGGAGATCGCGGGCACAAACGGCAGGGCGGGCGTTCGCGGCATCACGGGGAGGGGGAGGGAGGGAAAAGTTGCTACCGACGAAAAAAAGTCTAGCGGCTGCGATTTCCAGCGGTCAATCTCGCAGGATGGGCCCGAGTGCGGCGACGAGCCGCGCGATTCGCTCGTGCATCCGCGCAGCATCGGGAAACGTGCGTCGCTCCTCGAGCGTCCAGCGAAACCAATTGTCGAGGCCGAGGATCACCCCCGAGGCGTGCAGCCAGGAAATGAGCCGTCGCTCGGCCGCCGCGAGCGGCCGCACCTGCTCATACGCCTCGACCGCATCCCGCCAGGCGTCGAGCAGCGGCTGCTCGCAACCTGCGCCCGCGAGCGACCAGCTGCCGAGCAGCCGCGCCAGATCGGTCGCGGGCGTATCGATGCCTGCCGCATGGTAATCGACGATGCCCGACACGCGGTCGCCAGCATCGGCGAAGAGCACATGATCGCTCCACACATCCCGCAGCACCGGCTGAAGCGCAAGTGGCGGAACCTCGGCGGCAGCGATGGCTGCCAGCGTGCGCGCGCCGCCCGCGCGGTCACACGCGTCGATCGCCTCGTCGAACAGTGCAACCACCACAGGATCGGCATCACGCGCGATCGCAGCCCGCCGCTGCCGCCAGGGAAGCGCGATCAATTGCCGCGCCTGCTCGCGGCGACGGATCACGCCCGGAGAAGGGCCGCGCGTCTGCACGCCCGCCATCCCGGCCGCCGCGACGTGCACCCGCGCGAGCGCATCAAGCGCCGCGGCGGCCTGCCCGGACGTCGGCCGATCAGTGGCCCGGCCGGGCATGAAGGCCACGAGTTCCCATGGGCCGCCGGCATGATCGAGAAGAAACGTTTGGCCTTCGGCCGGCGGCTGAGGTCGGCGATCGATCACCTCCGGCACGACATCGATACCTACCGCGCGGAGGTGCCGCATGAGCGCATGCACCCACGTGCAGCGATCGATGGTTGCCGATTCGGGAAACCGCTTGAGCACGAACCGCCGGCCCGTCGCCAGGTGCTCGACCGAGTGCACCGCCGCCCCGCTGAACCCGCCGCCCGCAAGCGGCGCAAGGCGGATCGCGTCGCCGCCGAGCCAGGCCGCGATCGCGTGCTCGATCGATGCTGGAAGCGTTTGAGAAGTGGGCATGTTTCGTACGACAGGCCTCCGTGCCTGTCCCACTGCAGACAGGCACAGAGGCCTGTCGTACGTTTCGCCGAAAATTGGTCGCGAACCCACCCCGATGCTACGCTGCTTGCACGGCAATCAACCAGACACTTTCAGACAGGCAGCGGGAGCGAGCATGGCGAATCGAGCGGCGGTCACGAGCAGGCTGGCAGGGCGATGGATCGCGGTGGCGGTAATGACGGCACTTCTCTCCGGTTCGATGACGGGCCGCGCCGACGAGCCGACAGCCGCCGAGCCGCCCCAGAAGCAGGCCGACCCGCCAGCACCTCCCGCCGCGCCCGCCCCGCAGCAGCCGACGCCCGCGAAAGACGGCCAGCAGCAGCAACCGGATGGGAAGGGGGGCAAGCCCGCCTTCGCCGTCCTGCTCAAGGATGCCGCGAGGCTCCCGGGCCTCATCCCGCTCCACCGCAAAGACGACAAGGTCTATGCCGAACTCTCCGACGCCATTCTCGGCAAGGATCTCTTCGTCTTGATCTCCATCGCCCGCGGCATCGGCGAGCGGTCCGTGCTCGGCGGCATGAGCTGGGGCGATGGCGACGACTGGGTCTGGCAGTTTCGCCGGATCGACGACAATGTCCAGGTGGTTCGCCGCAACGTCCGCTTCTTCGCCGACAAGGGCAGCCCGGAGGAGAAGGCGGTCGATCTGGCCTACACCGATAGCGTGCTCTTCAGCGTGCCGATCGCCACGTTTGCGCCGTCCGGGGCGCCGGTGATCGACCTCGCGCCGATCTTCCTCACCGACCTGCCGCAGATCTCGGCCACGCTGCCCGGGTTTTCGTTCGCCCGCGACCGCTCCACCTGGTCGCGAGTGAAGGCGTTTCCCGACAACGTCGAGCTGCAGGTGGCGGCCACCTACGGCTCGAGCGGCACCGCGCGGATCGACACCGTGCCCGACTCCCGCGGCGCGACCGTCAACGTGCATTATTCGATCAGCCTCCTGCCGCAGAATGCCTACAAGCCGCGGCTCGCCGACGACCGCGTGGGCTATTTCGTGACGGCCCTCAAAGACTTCTCGCAGAAGGTCGACGAAGACCGCTTCGTGCGCTACATCAACCGCTGGAACCTCGAGAAGGCCGACCCATCGGCGGCCGTCTCGCCGCCGAAGAAGCCGATCGTCTTCTGGATCGAGAAGACGGTGCCCTTCACATACCGACAGGCGATCCGCAACGGCATCGAGGCCTGGAACGAGGCCTTCGAGAAGGCTGGCTTCGCCACGGCGATCGAGGTCCGCCAGCAGCCCGATGTCACCGAGTGGGATCCCGAAGACGTCAACTACAACACCTTCCGCTGGATCACGGCCGGCGCCGGCTTCGCCATGGGGCCATCGCGGGTGAACCCGCGGACGGGTCAGATCCTCGACGCCGACATCATCTTCGACGGCGACTTCCTGCAATTCTGGCGGAACGAATACGAGACCTTCACGCCGCAGTCGGTGGCGCTGCTCACCAACGGCGGCCCCGCCGCGGAGACGGCTCACTGCTGCGGCGCCGCGTGCCGCCTCTTCGACGGCCACGCCCGCGAGACGGCGCTGGCGGCCACGGCCCTGGCCACGCAGGGGGCCGAGCCGCTCTCGGAGGCCGAGAAGGAGAAACTCGTGCTGCAGGGGCTCACGCTCGTCGCCATGCACGAGGTCGGCCACACACTCGGACTGCGGCACAACTTCAAGGGCAGCGCCTTCCGGACGCTCGCCGATTTCAACGACGCCGTGAAGACCGCGCAGTCGGGGGGCAGCACGAGTGTGATGGACTACATCCCCGTCAACATCGTGCCCAAGGGGCGGACCCAGGGGGAGTATTACGCGGCGAAGCTCGGCCCCTACGACCTCTGGGCGATCGAATACGGCTACAAGCCGCTCGCCGGCGGCAGCCCCGAGGCGGAATTGCCGGAGCTCGAGAAGATCGCCGCCCGCTCCGGTGAGCCCGCGCTCGCCTACGCGACCGACGAAGACACGGAATATGGCGATCCCGACCCGCTCTCCAATCGCTTCGACCTCGGCAGCGACCCGCTCGAATTCGCGAAGACGCGCGCCGAGCTCGTGGCGCAGGTGATGCCGCGGATCGCGGAGCGCATGACGGTGAAGGAGAAGAACGGCACCGGCGGCGGCTACGAACGGGTGCGGCAGGCCTTCGGCGTGTTGCTCGCCGCGCACGGCCAGGCGATGTTCAACGCCTCGCGGCTCATCGGCGGCCTCCACGTCTCCCGCAGCCACAAGGGCGACGCGAATGCCCAGGCGCCCTTCCGCGTGGTCGCAGCGCAGCAGCAGCGCGACGCGCTCGCGCTCCTCGAGCAGCAGATGTTTGCGGCCGGGCCGTTTTCCTTCCCCCCCGAGCTCTATAACCAGCTCGTCGCCAGCCGCTGGCTCCACTGGGGCACCCGCGACCCCGACCGCGACGACTATCCGGTCCACGAGGTGATGCTCATGTGGCAGGACCGCGTGCTCGGCAAGTTGCTCGACCCGCTCACGCTCTCCCGCGTCCGGGATAGCGAGCTGAAGGTGCCCGCCGACCAGGATGCCTTCACCACGGCCGAACTGCTCGACCGGCTCACGAAGGCGATCATGGCCGAGGTCGATGCCACCGCCGCGGGCGACTACACGCCGCGCAAGCCGGCGATCGCGAGCCTCCGCCGCTCGCTGCAGCGGGCCTACGTCTCCCGGCTTGGCGGCCTGGCGATGGGCTCGAACCCCGCCTCGCCCGACGCGCAGTCGATTGCGGCGGCGCAGCTGCGCGGCCTCGACGCCCGGATCGGCACGCTCCTCGCGAAGAACGACGTGCGGCTCGACGACTACTCGCGAGCCCACCTGACGGAGCTCCAGGCCCGGATCAAGAAGGTGCTCGACGCCAGCCTCGAACTGCCGCGACCATGAGGCGGCGCGGCGGAAGGGAGGCGGCATCATGCGGCTCGTGATCGCGGTCTTGAGACCGTCGCAATTGGAAGTGGTGCGCGAGGCGCTGGCCGCCGTGCACGTCACGCGGCTGACGGTCTGCGACGCTCAGGGCTACGAGGGCCCGTGCGGCCCCGGGCCGATCGTGCAGCAGACGGTGATCGAGATCGCCGTCAACGATGACTTTCTCGACCGCACGCTCGACGCGATCACGGCCGCCCTCGGGCCGGCCGCTGCGCAGGAAGCGAGAATCTCGGTCGTGCCGATCGCGGATGCGGTGCAGCTCTACCGAGAAGTCCGCGGCCCCGAGGCCGTGTGACGTACGACAGGCCTCCGTGCCTGTCACAAGCACATGCAGACAGGCACAGAGGCCTGTCGTACAATTTCTGTCATGACCACACCCATTCGCATCCTGCTTGTGTCGCCCGATCTGCTCTCGACAAGCCGGATCGCGGGCCTCGCGCGGCCGCTGCCGGCGCAGGTGGAGACGCTCCGCAGCCTCGACGACGCCGTGCCGGGTGGACCCTACGAGCTGATGCTCCTCGATCTGCAGACGGTGAGTGGCGACCCGGCCGTCGTCGTCAACCGCGTGCGCGGGCTGATCGAGGCCCAGCGGTCGGCGTCGGGCATCGATGCCACGCTCGTGGCCTTCGGGCCGCACGTGGCAAAGGAGCGGCTCGCCCAGGCTCAGGCGGCCGGCGCCGACGCCGTGGTGAGCCGCGGCGAACTGCTCGGCGGCTTCGCCACCCTCGTCAACCGCTGGCTCGCCCCGTAGGACAGGCGCCTCCGCCTGTCTGGGACAGGCACAGAGGCCTGTCCTACGATGGGCGGTGCCCTCAGCCGGCCACGTCTCCCGGCTCGTCGATCACCACCTCGTCGAGCTCGGTGCCATCCACATCGTGCCGCAGCAGCATGTAGGCCGCCGTGGCAATCGACCAGAAATAGCCCCAGCCAAACGAGCCCAGGAGCGACTCGAGCCCGCGGGTCCAAAACCCGAGGGCCTTGAGACCCCACGGAGCGTCGGCGGCGCCGGAGGCCATGCCCTCGATCACCGCGGCGGTGCGGTCGTGCCCCATGCCAAAGCTCGCCGCCCAGAGCGCGAGCGTACTCGTCGCATCGGCGAAGAGGCCCGCGGTCGCAATCGCTGGAATCGCCACGGCCAGGGCCACGAGCGCGTAAAACGCATAGTGCAGCGGCCGCTGATAGAGATACGAAAACGCGGTCGAGATCGCCTGGAAGCTGTCGCCCCGCTCGACGCCGACGGAGCCCACCATCAGCGGCCAGCCGGCCACGACACCGATCGCGAGGATCGCGAGCACCACGGCGCCGGCGAGGACGAGCGGCCAGACGGCGCCGGCGAGGGCGAGGCCCGATTCCGTGCGCATAAGCAGGCCGAGCAGGGCGCCGGGAATCGAAAGGGCCAGCATGCCGAGCACGACGAAGGCGACGCCATTGAAGGCCGAGAGCCACTTGCGGCCGCCGTAGAGCGCGGAGCCCAGAAGGCCGGGCGCCTCCTCGCCGATGAGCTTCAGCGCGACATGCCGCGCAATTGCGGTGCCGAAGATCGACCACACGAGCACGAACCAGCCGAGGCGGGCGAGCGCCCCGCCCATCTGCGCGAGCGACGCCGACGGCCGGAACGGAATGCCGACCAGCCGCACGAGATCCGAGACCGGCGCGGGCAGCCGCTCGACGAAACCAAGAAGGGCGGGAAAGACCTGCCGGCTCGGCGTGAGCGCCGGCGACAGGCCGGCTGAGCCGCCCGGCGTGGGGATCACGAGACCGCCGCCACCGCCGCCGGCCAATTCGGCGTCGAGGATCGCATCGGCCGCGGCATCGCCGCCGGCGAGCTTGAGGCTGTCGGCGATCGACCAGCCGGCCCACGTGGCCAGCGACCCGAGCAGGGCGAGCAGGATCACCGTCGGGGCGAAGGCCGTGCCGGCGGCCCGGAAGAGGATCCACCAGGGGAGGGCCTCGCTCCACTGGATTTCGTGGACGATGCGGCCATGGTCGGGAGCAGCGGAAGCGTCGGTTGCCATCAGGGCGTCCTCAGGGGGTCCGGAAAATGTGGCGTGAGTATACGCGCCCGCCGGAACGCTGCTAACGGCAACAGTAGGAGAGGCCTCTGTGCCTGTCAGCATCGCTGGGAGACAGGCACGGAGGCCTGTCCTACTCTTCGGCTTCGTCGTCGGGGGGCTTCTTG
The DNA here is from genome assembly GCA_046343855.1 of Planctomycetia bacterium. Taxonomy (GTDB): domain Bacteria; phylum Planctomycetota; class Planctomycetia; order Pirellulales; family UBA1268; genus RGVT01. Next base: position 53,136 of record JBKDMX010000129.1, on the reverse strand, counting down.
ACGTCGGGGACGCTGTAGGCCTCGTCGAGCCAGCGGCCGAGGTCGATCAGGCGGCAGCGGTCGCTGCAGAACGGGACCGTCGGGGTCTGCTCGAGATCGACGTTCGCATCGCAGACGGGGCAGCGTGGCATGGGATTCCAGTTCAGTCGGATTTCTTGCCGCCGTCGGACTTTGCGTTATCCGACTTGCCCGACGAGCCACCGTCGGCCGCAGCGCCCTTTTTATACGACTCGCTGCGGTAGTCGGTCTTGTAGAAGCCCGATCCCTTGAACACGATCGCACCGCCAGCGCCGATCAGCCGCCGCAGCTTCGGCTTTTTGCACTTCGGGCAGGTCTTCTTGACGCTGTCGGTCATCGACTGAAACAGCTCGAACGCATGGCCGCAGCCGTCGCAGACGTAGTCGTAGGTCGGCATCGGTCACTCCTCCTTCGCCACGATCACCTGGGCGGGCCGGACCACGCGGTCGTGCAGCCGATAGCCGCGGCTCGCCGTTCCCACAATCGTACCCGGTTTCGCAGTCGGCGCAGCCTGCTGCAGGATCGCGTCGTGCACGGCCGGGTCGAAGGGCTGGCCGTCGGTCTCGATCGTCTTGCAGCCGTGCGCATCGAGCAGCTTCTCGATCTGCTGGGCCGTCATACGGAAGCCCGATTTCAGGCTCTCCACGTCGGCGGTCTTCTCGCTCGCCTCGATCGCCCGCAGCACGTTGTCGAGCACCGGAAGCAGGTCGCGGAGCAGGTCGATCTCCCGATACTTTTGCGCGTCTTCATACTCGCGCCGCGACCGCTTGCGGAAATTTTCCAGTTCCGCCTGCGACCGCATCAGGCGGTCTTCGGCGTCCTTGAGCGATTGCTCCAGCGCGGCGGCCGTCGCCGGGGTGCGCGGCGCCGCCGCCTCCTCGTGCGGTGCCTGTCCTGGTACTTGTCCCGGCTCCTGCTCGTCGTGATTTTCAGAATGCATCGTCATGCCTCCTCCTGCTTGGCGCGGGCCACACCGGCATCATCGTGCGGCTGGAAATACTCGGAAAGTCGGCTGAAAAAACTGGATCGCTTCGGGCTCACGGCCTTCTGCTCCTCGGCGGCGAGTTCGCGGAGCAATTGCTCGGCCTTGGCGGAGAGCGTCTTCGGCACCTCCACGTGCACGTGCACATGCAGATCGCCGATGCCGCGGCCGCGGACCTCCGGCATCCCGAAGCCGCGCACGCGGATCACGTCGCCCGCCTGCGTGCCCCGCTTGATCTCGAGTGGCTTCGGCCCGTCGAGCGTGGGCACCTCGACGGTGGCGCCGAGCGCCGCCTGGCTGAACGTGATCGGCACCTCGCAGTGGAGGTCGCGGCCGTCGCGGGTGAGAAAGGGGTGATCATCGATCTCGATCACGCAGTAGCAATCGCCCGGCGGTCCGCCGTTGCCGCCCGGCTCCCCCTCGCCGGCGAGCCGCACCCGCACGTCGCGGTCCACGCCCGCGGGAATTGTCACTCGCCGCTCGACGTGCTCCTCGGAGAGGCCGTCGCCGCCGCACGCCGGACACTTCTCGCGGATCACGGCTCCGGCCCCCTGGCAGGCCGGGCAGGTCGTCTGCATCCGAAACACGCCCGCCTGCTGGATCACCTGGCCGCGGCCGCCGCAATAGTCGCAGGGGACCGGCTTCGTGCCCTTCTTTGCGCCGCTGCCATCGCAGGTCGCGCAGGCCTCGTGCCGCGAGAATTCGACCGTCTTCGTCGCGCCGCGGGCCGCCTCCACGAGCGAGAGCGAGACGGTGCAGAAGACGTCGCGGCCCTTTCGTGGCCGGTTGCCCCGCCGGCCGCCACCACCGAAAGCGTCGCCAAACACGCCGCCCCCGAAGAGATCGCCGAAGGCCTCGAAGATGTCGGAGATGTCGTTGAACTCGTGCTGCGGACCGCCCTGCAGGCCGGCGTGGCCGTAGCGGTCGTAGCGGGCCCGCAGGCTGTCGTCGGAGAGCACCTCGAAGGCCCGCGCCGCCTCCTTAAAGCGGGCGGCAGCCTCCTCGTTGCCCGGGTTTTTATCCGGGTGAAACCGGATCGCCAGCTTGCGATACGACTCCGTGATCTGCGCGGTCGTCGCCCGTCGGTCGACGCCAAGCACCTCGTAGAAGTCGCGTGGTTGAGACATGAGGCGCGGCAGCGTTTACCGCACCGCTCCCTCGGCCTTCCGCTTCTTGTCATCCTTGTCGAGATTCGTGACGAGCGCCTCGGTGGTGAGGAGCAGGCCGGCGATGCTGGCAGCATTCGTCAGCGCAACGCGGACGACCTTCACCGGATCGATGATGCCGGCCTTCAGCATGTCGACATACTCGCCCTTGTTGGCGTCGTAGCCGATGTGGATGTCCTTGCCGGCCACCTCATCGGCCACCACCGAGCCGTCGATGCCGCCATTCTCCGCGATCTGGCGGATGGGGGCCTCGAGCGAATGCAGCACGATGTCGATGCCGATCTTCTCGTCGCCCTTGGCCTGCGAACGGGCCTTCTCGACCGCCTCACGGCAGCGGAGCAGGGCCACGCCGCCGCCCGGAACGATCCCCTCTTCGACGGCCGCACGCGTGGCGTGGAGCGCGTCTTCCACGCGGGCCTTCTTCTGCTTCATCTCGGCCTCGGTGCCCGCGCCCACCGACACGATCGCCACACCGCCGGTGAGCTTCGCGAGCCGCTCCTGAAGCTTCTCACGGTCATACTCGCTCTCGGTGGCCTCGATCTGGTTGCGAATCTGCTGCACGCGGGCCTGCACGTCGGCCTGCTTGCCGGCGCCCTGCACGATCGTCGTCTCGTTCTTATCGACCGTGACGGTCTTCGCGCGGCCGAGGTGGGAGAGGTCGAGGTTCTCGAGCTTGAGGCCAAGATCCTCGCTGATCAGCGTGCCGCCGGTGAGCGTGGCGATGTCGCCGAGCATCGCCTTGCGGCGATCGCCGAACCCGGGAGCCTTCGAGGCGCAGATGTTGAGCACGCCGCGGAGCTTGTTGACGACGAGCGCCGTGAGGGCGTCGCCGTCGATGTCTTCCGCGATGATCAGGAAGGGCTTGCCCGACTGGGCCACCTTCTCGAGCAGCGGGAGCAGGTCGCGGAGATTCGAGATCTTCTTCTCGTGGATCAGGATCAGCGCGTCGTCGAGTTGGCAATCCATCTCGGCAGTGCGGTTGATGAAGTAGGGCGAAATGTAGCCCTTGTCGAACTGCATGCCGTCGACGAAGCGGACGGTCGTCTCCGTGGTCTTGCCCTCTTCGACCGTGATCACGCCGTCCTTGCCGACTTTCTGCAGGGCCTCGGCGAGGAGGTCGCCGATCGCCCGGTCATTATTCGCGCTGATGGCGCCGACCTGGGCCACTTCCTCGGGGCGATCGACCTTCTTGGCCATCTCCATCAGCCGGCCCACCGCGGCCGCCACTCCCTTTTCGATGCCGCGGCGCACCGCCATCGGATTGCTGCCGGCGGCCACCATCCGCGTGCCCTCGCGGAAGATCGCCCGGGCGAGCACCGTGGCCGTGGTCGTGCCGTCGCCGGCCAGATCCGACGTCTTCGAGGCGACTTCGTTGACGAGCTTGGCGCCCATGTTCTCGAAGGCGTCGTCGAGATCGACCTCCTTGCTCACCGTCACGCCGTCCTTGGTGACGGTCGGGCCGCCGAACGACTTGTCGATGATGACGTTGCGGCCGGTCGGGCCCATCGTCACGGCGACGGCGCCGGCGAGTTTCTCAACTCCCTTGAGCAGCTTGGCACGGGCGTTGTCGTCGAACATCAGTTGCTTGGGCACGGATCGATCTCCTCGATGAGGCGTGGATGGTCAGGGGATGGGATGTGGAATGGAAACGACAGGACTGTCGATCAAGACAGCACTTTCGCGAGAATGTCGCTCTCGCGGAGGATCTTCACCTCGTGGCCGTCGACCTCGATGTCGCTGCCCGAATACTTGCCGTAGATGACTTCGTCGCCGATCGAGAGCGTGAGCGTGGCCCGCTGGCCGCTCTCGAGCAGCTTGCCCGGGCCGAGCGCCACCACGTGGCCGCGCTGCGGCTTCTCCTTGGCGGAATCGGGCAGCACGATGCCGCCGGCGGTCCGCTCTTCGGCCTCGACGGGCTCCACGACCACGCGGTCATCGAGCGGACGAATCTTCAGGTTCTTCGCAGCCATGAGAAATGCTCTCCAAAAAGGTAGGAAAAGTTGCAACTGGTGAATCGCTTCGGGGTCACATCATGCCGGGCATGCCGCCCATGCCGCCCATCCCCATGCCACCCATGCCGCCCATGCCACCGCCCATGCCGTGGTGGTCGTGGCCGTCGCCGCCGGCCTCTTCCTCGGCCTTCGGGATCTCGGTGATGAGCGACTCGGTGGTGAGCAAAAGCGCCGCCACGCTCGCCGCATTCTGGAGGGCCGTGCGGACCACCTTGGCCGGGTCGATGACACCCGCGCTCACGAGATCGCAATACTCCTCCTTGTCGGCGTCGTAGCCGTCGTTCTTGCCCTTCATGTGGCGGACACGGTTGACCACCACCGGGCCGTCCACGCCGGCGTTGGCGGCGATCGCCTCGAGCGGATAGCGGAGAGCGTTTTTCACGATCGACGCCCCGAGCTTCTCGTCGCCTTCGAGATCGAGCTTCTCGATCGCCTTCTCGCTGCGGAGCAGGGCCACGCCGCCGCCAGGGACGATTCCCTCGGCGAGCGCCGCCTGCGTCGCGCTCTTGGCGTCTTCGATGAGGGCCTTCCGCTCCTTCATCTCGGTCTCCGTCGCGGCGCCGACGTTGATCTGCGCCACGCCGCCGGCGATCTTCGCCAGCCGCTCCTGGAGCTTCTCGCGGTCGTAGTCGCTCGTCGTCGTCTCGATCTCGGCGCGGATCTGGTTGGCCCGGCCGTCGATGGCGGCCTTCGTGCCGGCACCGCTGACGATCGTCGTGTTTTCAGCCTCGATGATCACCTTCTTGGCCCGGCCCAGGTCGCTGAGCTTCACGGCGTCGAGGGCGATGCCGAGATCCTTGAAGATCGCCTGGCCGCCGGTGAGCACGGCGAGATCGCCCATGATCGCCTTGCGGCGGTCGCCGTAGCCGGGGGCCTTGATCGCCACCGACTGCACGATGCCGCGGAGCTTGTTGACCACGAGCGTGGCGAGCGCCTCGCCTTCGACGTCCTCGGCGATGATCACGAGCGGCTTGCCCGCCTTGCTGATCGCCTCGAGGAGCGGCACGAGATTCTTCGCGCTCGAGATCTTCTCTTCGAAGAGGAGGATGTAGGGGTTTTCCATCTCGCAGGTCTGCGAGTCGGCGTCGGTGACGAAGTGGGGCGAGAGGAAGCCGCGGTCGAACTGCATGCCCTCGACGACGTCCACCGTCGTCTCGGCCTGCTTCCCTTCCTCGACCGTGATCACGCCATCCTTGCCCACCTTCAGGAAGGCCTCCGAGAGCACGTTGCCGATCGTCGGGTCGTTGTTGCCAGCGATCGTCGCGATCTGCATCAGCTCCTTCTTGTTTTTCTCGTTGATCGGCGTGGCCATTGCGAGAATCGACGTGCCCACCGCCTCGACCGCCTTGTGGATGCCGCGGGAGAGCGCCATCGGGTCGGCGCCCGCGGCGATCATCTTGAGGCCCTCGCGGAAGATCGCCTCGGCGAGCACCGTCGCCGTGGTCGTGCCGTCGCCGGCGACGTCGTTGGTCTTGCTGGCGGCCTCCTTCACGAGCTGCGCGCCGAGATTCTCGTACGGGTCTTCGAGGTCGATGTCTTCGGCCACCGTCACGCCGTCCTTCGTGACCTTGGGCGAGCCCCAGCCCTTGTCGAGCACGGCGTTGCGGCCGCGCGGGCCGAGCGTGCTCTTCACCGCGCGGGCCAGCTTCGAGACGCCGGCGAGCAGCGGCTGACGGGCCTCATCGTCGAACACCATTTGTTTGGCCACGGGAAACTCCTTTAGGGTGCAGGGCGTAGATGGGGGAGGGAAATGCGGTTTTGGCAGCCATTGAACGGCTTGGCCCAAAAGGAAGCAACCGGCGTGCCAAAGCAGCGGGACCTGCGCCTATCTCGGGCAAAACACGTCGCGAAGAACGGGCCGACCGAGGGTCCGTGCCGTTTTGGCAGGAGCGTGACGCGCCGGATGAGATGGGCCGCCGGAGTGGCCGGGTGGACCCTCCGCTTCGGAGACGAGGATACGTCAACTCGCGTCGGGTCCACGCGGCCCCCCCGGCCCGCGTATAGCCATCGCGCGTTTTAGGGCGCCCAGTTGATGGGGCCTTCGAGGCCGCGGACGAATGCCGCGAGCAGGTTGGCGGCACGGTCGGCGTCGTCGAGGGAGATCGTCTCCACCGCGGAGTGCATGTAGCGGTTGGGCACGCTCACAAGGCCCGTCGCCACGCCGGCTCGCGTCGTCTGCAAGACGTTCGCGTCGGTCGGCGTCGCCCGGCCGCTGGCCGCGAGCTGGATCGGGATGCCCCGGTCGCGGCCCACGTCGACGAGCCGCTGCACCACGTGCGGATTCATGTTCGGCCCGCGATAGACCACAGGCCCACGGCCGAGGCCGATGTCGCCCTCCGACTTCTTGTCGATCGTGGGGCAATCGGTGGCGTGGGTCACGTCCACCGCGATCGCCACGTGGGGATCGACGCCATACGAGCTCGTCTGCGCCCCGCGGAGACCGATCTCCTCCTGCACCGTCGAGGCCACAAAAAGCGCGCAGGGCAGGGAGCCGGCCTGCGACGCTCGCCGAAACGCCTCGATCACCACCCAGAGGCCGATCTTGTCGTCCATCGCCACCGAGCAGGCACGCTGGCCGCGCAGCGGCTGAAACTTGAGCTCGAAGGTGACACTGTCCCCGATGCGGACCACGCTCTCGCAGTCGGCCTTGTCGGTGGCACCGATGTCGATCCAGAGATCCTTCATCTTCGGCACCTGCTTGCGCTCCTCTTCGGTGAGCAGGTGGATCGGCTTCCGCGACATCACGCCCGGCACGGGGCCCGAGGCCGTCCAGACGCTCACCCGAGCGCCGACGAGCTGCATCGGATCCCAGCCGCCGATCGGCTGCACCGAGATATAGCCGTCGGAATCGATGTATTGCACGATCAGGCCGATCTGGTCGCAGTGGCCCGCGAGGAGCATCCGGGTTTGCCCGCCGGGGTTCTTCGCGCCGATCACGTTGCCGTGGGAATCGGTCGTGACGGTGTCGGCGACCGACGAGAGATAGTCGCGGACGAGCCGCTGGATCGGCTGCTCGTAGCCGGACGGGCTCGGGGTCTCGAGCAGGCGGACGAGGAAATCGCGGGCTGTGGCTTCCAAGACTGAACCTCCATGGGATAACCGCTCCGATCGGCACAACCGCTCCAAAGCCATGGGCGAGGGCGGAAAGCTTCACGGTACAGGCCCGTGGCGGCCGCGTGCAACCAGACTCGCTTTCCGGTTCAAGCTACGCTCATTACGATCCAAGATTCCTCCAGCGGAGCAGGTGCACCTTCGATGTCTGAACCAGTGCGAGTCGGCGTTGTCGGCATGGGAACCGTCGGGTCGGGCGTCGTGCGCCTGCTCGTCGAATCGGCGGACCACATCGAGCGGCATGCCGGGCGGCGGATCGTCGTCGAGAAGGCGGTCGTGAAGGACGTGACGAAGGCTCGCAGCGTGCAGGTGCCGGGCGGGAAAATCTCCTCCGACATCCGCGACATCTCCCGTGATCCCTCGATCACCGTGGCGGCGCTGCTCGTCGGCGGGCTCGAGCCGGCCCGGTCGATGATGGTCGAGCTGCTCGAAAACGGAAAAGACGTCGTCACCGCCAACAAGGCGTTGCTCGCCGAGCACGGGCCCGAGCTCTTCGAGCTCGCCCGCCGCAAGGGCCGGTCAATCGCGTTCGAGGCGGCCGTCGCCGGCGGCATCCCGATCGTGGCCGCGATCGGCGAATGCCTGGCCGCCAACCGCATCGAGAGCATCCGCGGCATCCTGAATGGCACGAGCAACTTCATCCTCACGCGGATGGAAGAAGACGGCGCCGACTACGCCGCCGTGCTCACGCTCGCCCAGGAGAAGGGCTTCGCCGAGGCCGATCCGTCGATGGACGTCGACGGCACCGATGCCACGCAGAAGCTCGCGATCCTCGCCCACCTCGCCTTCGGCGTCTGGGTGCCATGGGCCGACATTCCCCGCACCGGCATCGAGGGGATCGATCTCGAATTGCTCAACTACGCAGCCGAACTCGGCTATCGCATCCGGCTCGTGGCCGTGGCGAGCCGCAGCGACGGCAGGCTCGCGATGCGGGTGGCCCCGGCGCTCGTGAAGATCGGCACGCCGCTCGCCGAGACCCGCGGCGCCTACAACGCCGTCAGTATCGTGGGCGACGCCGTCGGGCGGATGTTTTTCCACGGCCTCGGGGCGGGGCAGATGCCCACCGCGTCGGCCGTGGTCGCCGACATCATCGACACGGTCGTGGGCCGGGCCGCGATCACGTTTCGCACCACCGGCGTGCTCACCGCCGACACTCCCGCCGCCAGGCTCGCGGGCGTCGAATCGCACGAGCGGCACTTTCTCCGCATCATGGTGAACGACCGGCCCGGCGTGCTGGCGAAGATCACCGGCATCCTGGGCGACCACGGCATCTCGATCGCGTCTGTCATCCAGCATGCCGAAACCGGCTCGGCCGACGCCGGCGTCCCGCTGGTCATCATGACGCATGCCGGCGGCTCGACCGCGGTGCAGCAGGCGGTGGCGGCGATCGATCGTTCGGACGTGGTCCGGGGCAAGAGCGTCTGCCTGAGCGTGCTCGAGGAATGAGCCGGCCCCACGGGCACCGGCAACCGGGAAGGAAACCCAGTCGATGAAATATGTGATCGTGATCCCCGATGGCGCAGCCGACGCGCCGCAAGACTCGCTCGGCGGCAAGACGCCCTTCCAGGCGGCGCGGACGCCCGCCATGGATTCGCTCGCCGCCCGCGGCACCGTCGGGCTCACGAACCACGTGCCCGAGAGCCTGCCGCCGGGGTCGGAAGTGGCCTGCATGAGCCTGATGGGCTACGACCCGCTCGCGTATTTCACCGGCCGGGCTCCGCTCGAAGCAGCCGCGCAGGGGATCTCGCTCGGCGCCGACGACTGGGCCGTGCGGTGCAATCTGGTGACGATTCAGCCGGCCGAGGGCGGGCCGATCATGGAAGACTTCACCGCCGGCCACATCACGACCGAGGAGGCGACCGAGCTCCTCGCCGCCGCCCAGCGCGGCTTCGCCGCCGACTTCCCCGGGCTCGCCGGCTGGGAGTTCAAGCCGGGCGTGAGCTACCGCAATCTGCTGCTCCATCGCGGCCGGCCCGGCGCGGCGTTGCTCGGAAGCGACCTGCGGGCCACGCCCCCGCACGACCTGATGGACAAGCCGGTGGGAGATGCGTTTCCCCGCGGCACCGGCAGCCGCCTGCTCACCGACATCATGGCGCGGAGCGCCGCCTGGCTCGAAGGGCATCCGGTCAACGAGGCGCGGATCAAGGCGGGCAAGCGGCCGGCCACGCATGTCTGGCTCTGGGGCGTGGGGCGGGCGCCGGCGATGGAGCCCTTCGCGAAGAAATACGGCATGAGCGGCACGATGATCACCGCCGTCGACCTCCTCCGCGGCCTGGCGGCGCTCGCCGGCTGGAAGCGGCTCGAGGTGCCGGGGGCGACGGGCTATCTCGACACCGACTACGCGGCCAAGGGGCGGTATGCGATCGCGGAGCTCGACCGCACCGATCTGGTCTGCGTGCACATCGAGGCGCCCGACGAGGCGAGCCACCAGGGCGACGCCGCCGAGAAGGTGAAGGCGATCGAGGAGATCGACGCGAAGATCGTCGCGCCGATCGTCAAGCACCTCGCCGGCGCGGGCGACCACCGCATCCTCGTCTGCCCCGATCATCCGACATTCATCTCGACGAAGACGCATTCCCGCGGCCACGTGCCGTTCGTAATGGCCGGCAGCGGCATCCCGGCCTCCGGGCAGCGGTCCTACGACGAGATCGCCGCCGCGGCGTCCGCCAAGCGGATCGAGCCGGGCTGGAAGCTGATGGGCGAGTTTCTGGGAAGGTAGTCGTCATACCAACCGCGCCCGATGCGGCGCAGGGAGAATGAGTCGATGGCTCTCGTGGTGCAAAAGTTCGGCGGGACGAGCGTGGCCGATCCGCAGAAGATCCTGGCGGCGGCCCAGAAGGCGATCGCGCGGCAACAGGGGGGCCACCAGGTGGTGGTCGTCGTGAGCGCGATGGGCCACCAGACCGACGTGCTCGTGGACCTCGCCAAGGCGATCACCGACCGTCCCAGCGCCCGCGAGATGGACATGCTCCTCTCGACCGGCGAGCAGGTGAGCGTGGCCCTCTTCGCGATGGCGATCCAGTCGCTCGGCCACAAGGCCGTGAGCCTCACGGGCGCCCAGATCGGCATCCGCACCGATTCGACCCACACCAAGGCGCGGATCAAGTCGATCTCCACCGACCACGTGAAGTCGCTCCTCGACTCGGGCGCGATCGTGATCGCGGCCGGCTTCCAGGGCATCGACCAAAACGGCAACATCACGACGCTCGGCCGCGGCGGCTCCGATACCACGGCCGTGGCCCTCGCGGCGGTGCTCGACGCCGATCTCTGCGAGATCTACACCGACGTCGACGGCGTCTACACCACCGACCCCCGCATGCTGCCCGAGGCACGGCGGCTTGGCTCGATCTCCTACGACGAGATGCTCGAGCTGGCGAGCCTCGGCGCGGGCGTGATGCATTCGCGGTCGATCGAGTTTGCCAAGAAGTTTGGCGTGAAGGTGCTCGTGCGGTCGAGCTTCAAGGACGTGCCGGGCACGGTGATCCTGTCGGCGGAGGAATCGACGCCGCGGCCCGCCAGCGGCGTGGCGCTCGCGAAGGACGAAGCTCGGATCACGCTCGAAAACGTCCCCGACCAGCCCGGCTCGAGCCACGCACTCTTCTCGCGGCTGGCCGCCTCCGGCATCGCGGTCGACATGATCGTGCAAAACGTGGGGCAGGGGGGCCGGGCCGACATCTCGTTCACGGTGCCCGCCGACGACCTGGCCGAGGCGCTCGAGCTTTCCTCCGCCGTGGCGAAACAGCTCGGCGCGAGCGGCGTCTCGCACGATGCGGCGCTGGCGAAGGTATCGGTCGTGGGCGTCGGCATGGAGAAGGCGGAGGGCGTCGCCGGAAGAATGTTCACGGCGCTCTCGGCCGCGGGGATCAACGTCCGCATGATCACGACGAGTGAGATCAAGATCTCCGTCCTCGTCGACAAGGGCGACGCCCAGGCGGCCGTGCAGGCCGTCCACCGCGCCTTCGGCCTCGATGCCGAGACGGCCGAGGGAGAGGCCGACGTCGCGGGCACGAGCCTCGTGAAGTCGAGCCCGCTCGAGGTCGTGCGGCGGCTCGAAGGGATGGAGGATCTTGCCATCGAGGATTGCCAGCTCGACGCCTCGCAGGCGCTCGTCACGTTCACCGAGCTGCCCGACACGCCGGGTGTGGCGGCGGAAGTGTTCGAAGAGCTCGGCCGCTCGGGCCTCAACGTCGACATGATCGTGCAGAGCCATCCGCGCGACGGCCGGGCCGAGATCTCGTTTACGGTGCCGGCCGGCGACCGCGACAGGGCGATCGAGGTGGCGCAGAAGATCGCCGCGGCCCGGGGGGCGAGCGTCGCCGACGTGCCGCACGTGGCCAAGCTCTCGATCACGGGCGTCGGCATCCGCAGCCACGCCGGCGTGGCCGACCGGCTCTTCAAGCCGCTGGCCGATTGCGGGGTCAACATCGACCTCGTGAGCACGAGCGAGGTCAGGCTCAACGTGGTCGTGGCCGCCGAGCACGGCGAGAAGTCGCTCGAGGTGCTGCGCGCGGCCTTCGGGCTCCAGTCGCGGGCTTAATGTTCCAGGAGAGGGAAAGCCATGCCAGAGACCATCTTCTCGAAGATCATCGACCGGAAGATCCCCGCGCGGATTGAATATGAAGACGACCGCTGCCTGGCGTTTCACGACGTGGCCCCGCAGGCGCCGACTCACGTGCTCGTGATCCCGAAGCGGCCGATCGCGTCGCTGGCCGACCTCACGGCGGCCGACGAATCGCTCGTGGGGCATCTCGTCGTCGTAGCGACGGAGCTCGCCGCGAAGCTCGGCCTCGGCGGCGGCTACCGGCTCGTGGTGAATTGCGGCCGCGACGGCGGCCAGTCGGTGGACCACCTCCATGTGCACCTGCTCGGCGGCCGCCAGTTGGGCTGGCCCCCGGGGTAACTGGTGGTAGGACAGGCTTCAGCCTGTCACCGACATCCGACAGGCTGAAGCCTGTCCTACCGTTTACCCGAGCACGTCGGTGAGGACTTCCTCGGCGACGTAGATCGGCAGATGCGGATCGCACGTCACGGCCACGGCGATCGCGTCGGAGGGGCGGGCGTCGATCTCGATGATCTCGTCATCCTTGAGGACGCGGATCGTGGCGTAGTAGGTGTGCTCCTTGAGCTCGCTGATCACCACGTCCTGAAACTCGCCGCCGAGCTGCTCGACGGCCGCCACCAGCAGGTCGTGGGTGAGCGGGCGCGGCGACTGGTGGTGCTTCACGCGGCGGTCGATGCTCGTCGCCTCGAAGAGCCCGATCAGGATCGGAAACGTGCGGTCGCCCTCGACCTCCTTCAGGTAGACCACCTGCTGGTCGTTGATCTCGCTGATGATGATCCGCGAGAGTTCCATCTGGACGCTCATGATTTGCTCCGCACCTGAGGGGCTTCGTGTGCCTTCCATGCTACCCGATGGCAGGGTGCTATTCACGGGCCCGTAGGACAGGCCTCTGTGCCTGTCCAAGCGAGGGTCAGTGACAGGCAGAGAAGCCTGTCCTACGGCCGAGCCTGGAGGGCGGCGAGCGTGGACTGGCCTTTGGCGAGTTTTTCCTCGAGGTCCGCCAGTTGGGCCCGTTCCTTCTCCACAACGGCCGGCGGGGCCTTGGAGGCGAACGTGCCGTCGGCGAGTTTCGCCCGCTTGGCGGCGATGAAGCCGGCGAGTTTCTCGTTTTCCTTCGTCAGCCGCGCGATCTCCGCGCCCACGTCGATCAGATCGGCGAGATCGACGAAGATGTCGCAGCCGAGCACGTTTGCCGTCGCCGCACCCGCCGCGCCGGTCGCCTCCGGTCCCAGCGCCGTGATCTCCGCCACCGCCATCGACGCGATCGCGGCCTGCATCGGCTCGAGCAGGGCGGCCGTCTCGCGGGCCGCCCGGATCACCACCTTCACGCGGGTCTTCGGCGGCACGTTCTGCCGGGCGCGAATCTCGCGGATCGCCCCGACGACGGCGAGGAACGTGCCGAACTGCGTCTCGGTGCGGTCGTCCACCCACGAGGCGGGCGGCGCGGGCCAGGCGGCCACCATGATCGATGCCGCCGGCGCCGCGGCGTCCCAGGGCATCCGCCGGCCGGCCGCCGCGACGGCGAGGTGCTGCCAGATCTCCTCCGTCACAAACGGCATGATCGGGTGGAGCAATCGCAGGATCGTGTCGAGGCCGACGAGCAGCATCGATTGCGCCTGCTTCCGCGTCGCCGGATCGGCGAGGCGGGCCTTGCAGAGCTCGAGATAGGCGCTGCAGTATTCGTCCCATGCGAAGGCGTAGAGAATCCGCGCCGCCTCCGCGAAGCGGTATTCGTCGATCGCCTTCGTGGCATCGCGGGTGACGCTCGCGAGCCGGCTCAGGAGCCAGCGGTCCTCGAGCGCGTCCGCCGCCGGGCCGCGGCCCGATTGCCAGCCGGAAAGATCCTCCCCCGCGAAGTCCTCGAGGTTCATGAGGACAAACCGCGTGGCGTTCCAGAGCTTGTTGGAGAAATTCCGCCCCGACTCAAACCGCTCCGAGAGCGCGGGACCGCGGGGCAGGGCCACGTCCTCGGGCTTCGACGCCCACTGCGTGCGGAAGGCCTGCTTGCACTTGGGGCATTCGATCCGCGGCAGCATCCGGTTTTGCACGGTCTGCTCGATCCGTGCCTCGCAGTGCGGGCACTGGAATTCGACCGGCATCCTGACGTCCTGCGTCTCGGTCGCCATGCTGACCATGCCAAACCGCAGCGCGTCGGCGCCGAGCGCGTCGATCACGTCCACGGGGTCGACGCCGTTCCCCTTGCTCTTGCTCATCGTCTCGCCGTAGCGATCGAGGATCTTCGGGTGGATGGCGACGTCGGTGAACGGAATCTTCCCCGTGTCGAAAAGGCCCATGATCACCATCCGCGCCACCCAGAGCGTGATGATGTCGCGGCTGGTGACGAGCGTGGTGGTGGGATAGAAACAGGCGAGTTCGGGCGTGGCCTCCGGCCAGCCGAGCGTCGAATGCGGCCACAGCGCGGACGAAAACCAGGTATCGAGCACATCGGGATCGCGCACGAGCGGCCTGCCGCTGACGCTGTCGATCCCGAGCGATTCGTCCGACGACGACACATGCCAGCCGTCGGCGCCGTCGGTCTTCCAGGCCACGGTCGCGCGGCCGGCGAAGGCCTTGGCGAGATCGGCCTCAGCCACGCCTTCCACGTGCCAGATCGGGATCCGATGGCCCCACCAGAGCTGGCGGCTCACCGGCCAATCCCGCTTCTCGCCGAGCCAGTCGAGATAGCTCTTCGCATACCGCTCCGGCACGATCCGCACGTCGCCCTTCGTCACGGCGTCGAGCGCAGGCTGCGCGAGCTCGTCCATCCGGATGAACCACTGGTCGGCGAGGAACGGCTCGATCGGCGTCTTCGAGCGGTCGGAGTGGGCGAGGTCGATGACACGATCCTCCACCTGCACGAGCTGGTCGGCCGCCTCGAGGTCGGCCACCACCTTCGTGCGGGCCTTCTGGATCGTGAGCCCGGCATACGGGCCCGCCTCGGCATTGAGCGTGCCATCGGGCTTGAGGATGTTGACCATCGGCAGCTTCTGCCGCAGGCCGACGTCGTAGTCGTTTGGATCGTGGGCGGGCGTGATCTTCACGCAGCCGGAGCCCATCTCGGGCTTGGCCCACTCGTCGGCGACGAGCGGGATCGCGCGGCCGAGCAGCGGGAGCTTCACATGCCGTCCGGCACGGGCCATCGCGGCCAGCCGTTCGAGGCCGGGCAGGAGCTCGGCGCGGCGGGCGGCGAGATCGTCGAGGGCCTTGTCGATCTCGGCGTGTTCCTTGGCCGCGGCCGCGGCCCGCCTCTCGCGGAGCGCCTGCTCGGCGGCATCGAGCGCGGCCGCCGGCGCGGGATGCACGGCCACTGCCGTGTCGCCGAGGAGCGTTTCGGGCCGCGTGGTCGCCACGACCACGCTCGCAGGCTCGCCCGGCTCGGGATTGATCACATCGTAGCGGATGTGCCAGAAGTGCCCCTTCACGGTCTCGTGGAAGACCTCGTCGTCGCTCACGGCCGTCTGCAGAAAGGTGTCCCAGTTCACCAGCCGCTTGCCGCGGCGGACGAGGCCCTTCTGGAAGAGCCGGAAGAAGGCCTCGCGCACGGCTCCCGCGCACCGCTCGTCGAGCGTGAAGCGGGTGCGGTCCCAATCGCAGCTGGCGCCGAGGTCGCGGAGCTGCCCGAGAATCCGCTTCTCGTACTGCTCCTTCCAGGCCCAGATCCGCTCGACGAGTTTCTCGCGGCCCAGGTCGTGACGCGAGAGCTTTTCCTCTTCGAGGAGTCGCCGCTCGACGACCGCCTGCGTGGCGATGCCGGCATGGTCGGTGCCGGGCATCCAGAGCGTGAGGAAGCCCTGCATCCGCCGCGTGCGCACGAGCACGTCCTGCAGCGTGTTGTTGAGGGCGTGGCCGAGGTGGAGGGCGCCTGTGACGTTTGGCGGCGGGATCACGATCGAGAAGACGTCGCGGCCGGCCTCGGGCTCGGCGTGCCAGTAGCGGCCGGCGTCCCAGAGGCTCCGGCAGCGGGCCTGCGCGGCCTTGTGGTCGTATTGCTTGGGCAGTTCGGGCATTGAATCGAAACAGGAGGTCTAATTGATTCGGAACAGCGGGTCTGATCGAAACAGCAGATCCGGGGGTGAATGCAGGAAGCCCGGAGTCCGGAAGCACGGGAATGTAGCCGACGTCTGCAATCGGGTGCCAGCGCGAATGGGTGCGCGGCCGATTCAAGGCCCCCGCTCGCGCTGGGTCGCCCGCAACCTACCGGCGGGCGTCGAGCGTGCGAACCGCCCGGTAGGAGAGGATTCGCTCGTCGGCGGTCACGAGCGTCAGGCCGTTGATCCTCGCCGTTGCCACGAGCATCCGATCGGCGGGATCCTTGTGAAAACGCCCTGGGAGTTTGTAGGCCTCGATCGCAATCCGGTGATCGATGTCGATGCTACGGGCCTCGAGCGTATCGAGCGCGGTCCGCACCCAGCGATCAAGGCTGCCCTTGAGTTCCAACAGACCGCCGGCAACGAGGCGGGCGATCTCGAGCGACGAGACGGCGCACACGCATAATTCATCGCTGGTTGTCTCGAGCAGGGTTCTGGCCTCGGGGCCGATGGCATCCGGCTGCTCCTGCGTCCAGATCCAGACGTGCGTATCGAGCAGAAAGCTCACGAAGCCGCTTCCCAGTCGGCCGAAAAGTCCGCATGCACGATGTCGCCCTTGATCCGCATGCGGCCGCGCTGTTTGCCGAAGCGGCGCATCGGCACCGGCTCTTGGACTGGTTCGATGCGGGCCAGTGGTCGGCCGCGCCGCGTCACGATGATCGGCTCGGCGGTTTTCTGCGCTTCGCGAAGCAGCGCGATGCAGTGGGCCTTGAACGTCGAGAGGATGACGGTCTTCATGGTGGAATCATACCAGACCAGATGACCTGGTCAACAAAGGCAGCCGGAGTCGGGAGGGCAATAGACCGCTTGCTCCGCAAGCGGATTTGCCCTAGAGCTCGTCTCGGCTGCGCGGCTCGACGCGCCAGGGAGGCGATTCGTCGGCGGCCGCCGCGATTCTTTTCTTTGCCAGCTCGGCCTCGATCGGATCGGAGAGTTTGCCGAGAATCCACTCGTAGATGCCGGCTGCGTGATGCTTCACGGTGGCAGCGGCCAGCGCCGGCAGGTCGGCTGATCGCCGCGGCGCGTCGGCGAGGGCCCACCAATCGCCCGCCAAGGCAAAGACCTTGGCCGGATCCGCTCCGGCATCCAGCATGAGCGCCAGCTCGCGCTCGGCAAGGGACCGCAAGACGCCTTCTTCGCCGGCGGCGAGGGCCCGCAGGCCGGCCTGCCAATCCCCCCTCACGAAGCAGAGATACTTGCCGACGGTCTCCGAGGCTTTCTCGTCGCCCGGCGTCTGCGCGAGCTCCGCGCGGGCCTGCTCATATTTCTGATGCAGTTTCTTGCACTCCGACACGGCGAGCCGCAGATGCTTGGCAGAGTCCGCCCTGCGCGGGCCATCCGCCTTGGTGGCGGGCGCCGGGCCCGCACCCGGGCCGCTGGCATTCGACCCAAACGGGCTTCGCACCACCTTCGCCAGCGACTGCTGGTCGAGCATCACGGCCACGTGTGCGGCGAGGCCGGCGGCCTTCGTCGCCACCTCGAATCGCTCCGCGTCGATCGCATCCCCCGCCACTTTGACGGTGAATACGTAGATCTCGGCGTTGGCGTCGGCGGCGGTCTTCGATGCCTCGCGCAGCATGTCGAGCCGGCACTGCAGGGCATCCACGTCGAACATCTCGGCCCGCTCGTCAATGACGTCGATCGCTTCCGCGAAATCGCCCGACTGCACGGCCTTCTGCTCGGCCGCGATAAGCAACGCGTATTTGCTCGCCGGCTTCGACGACTTCTTCGCCGCCGAGAGCAGCTTCGAGAGCGTGGGGCCGAGCGCCCGCGAATCGGCGAGGTCCTCGGCATAGACCTCCTTGATGCTCGCCAGCGCCGCCGCGACCTCGGCCTCATCGGGCACCGCGAGCCGCGCCGTCTTGGCGGCCTCCGAGCCCTCGGTCTCGTGGCTCGCTTCTTCAGCCGTCTCGTCACTCGTCTCCTCGCTCGCCTCCTCCCTCGCCTCTTGGACCGGCTCTTCACGCTGCTTTTCGCGGCGTTCCTTCTTCGATTCGCCCTGCTCGAGCAGATCGGCGAATTTGCGATCCGGCTCGGAGGATTCTTCGGCGTCTTCCGCGTCGGCAAAATCGTCGTCTTCAGCCGCTGCCTTGGCGGTCTTCCCGGAGCCGCGCATCGGCTCCAGTGCCTGGTCTCGCGGTTTCCGCGGCTTTGCGAGAGCGAGGAGCGGGGCGTCGTCCACTTCCGCGTTGCGCGGCTCGCTTTCCTCCGTGGCGACGGGATCGGGCTCCGACTCCGGCTGGGATTCCGGCTGCTCGATGGTCGCGGCCACCCGTTCGTCATCGGCCTCAGGGGCAGGATCGCCACGTTTGACCGGCGCCGCAGTCTTCTGGCCGGCGGGGCGGGCGGCCATCTCCTGCGGCTGCATCGCATCGCGTCGCGACCACACGGTCGCGATGAAGAATCCAGCCACGATGATCATGGCCGCCGCCAGGGCCGAGGCGACCTGCGTGAAGGGCGTGGCCCGCGTCCACCTGTCGACCAGGCCCTGAGCCGCGGCAGGCGCGACGGGCAGGGAAGGAGCGGTGGGGATGAGGGGAGGATCGGACAGGGCGGCGTCGGCGACGGGTGCCGTCGCCGGGATGGTCAATGGTTCGAGTTCGTCGTCGAGCTCGAACCGCATCCGCGCCCCGCCCACCTGGATCACGTCGCCGCTGACGAGTTCGACCTCGCCAGTCGCGCGCTCGCCGTTGACGAGCACGCCGTTGGTACTGCCGAGATCCCGCAGCACGAAGGCATCGCCGACGCGGCTGATCTCCATGTGCCTGCGGGAGCAACGCTGGTCGTCGAGAACGACGTCGCACTCCTCGCCCCGGCCAAACACCGTCACCACGCGGGTCAGCGGGAGCGATTCGGCCCCCGGGCCACCCGCTTCAAACCAGAGCGTGGCCTCAGTCGCATCTTCGGGCAGCGCGACCACCGGCTGACCGCGGACCGTCTCGTCGTCCACGCCAGCCACCGGACTATTTTCCGCCTGGAAGAGAATCGTGAAGCCGCCGATCCGAATGCTCTCGCCGCCGCGGAGCGGTTTCTTGTCGACCGCCTCGCCATCGATCCAGACCGGCTGGGCCGCCTTGTGCCTGACGAGCGCCCAACTGCCGTCTGCCTGCCGCGTGAGCGCGGCATGCAGCCTGCTCACCGTCGGGTCATTGAGCTGGACCGTGCACTTCGGCGAGCGGCCAATATAGACAATCTTCCCCTCGACTCGCATGACGCGATCCGGGCTGGTCGCATCCACACTTTGAATGATGAGCGTCGCCATCGCAGGGTTCTCGGCGGGCCGTCATCGTGGCTCGAGTTCGCGAATCTTCAGGTCGCGAAACCAGACTTTGTCACCGTGATCCTGGAGGCAGATCGTGCCCTGCGGCGCGCCGCCGAATTGCTGCCAGTCCTTGAACTTGCTGCCGGCGATCAGGCCGCGCCAGGCATCGGTGCCGATGTCGGTCTCGACCACCTTGCGGCCGTTGAGCCAATGCTCGATGTGGTTGCCGTTCACGACGATCTTTCCGGTATTCCACTCGCCGACGGGCTTGAGCTCCTTGCCAGCGCCGGCGATCAGGCCGTAGAGAGCGGCCGCCGATGTCTTCGGATTGCCGCCGTCTCTGTGCTTGGAGTCGTCGAGCACCTGGTATTCGGGGCCGCTGAAGTAGGGGGCATTGTCGCCGGGACGCACCCGATACATCACGCCGCTGTTGGCGCCCGGGGCCACTTTCCATTGAAACTGAAACTCGAAGTTCCGAAACTCTTTCTCCGTGACGATATCGCCGCCGCCGCCCGTGGCGAGGTGGATCGCCCCGTCCTCCACCACCCACTGACTCCCGATCGGCTTGCCCGTGTAGCTCTTCCAGCCGGCGAGCGTCTTGCCGTCAAACAGGCTCGTCCATCCGGCCTCGTTGGCGCACGCGGAGGCGGTCAGAAACAGGCAGCAGAGCATCAGTGCAGCGGAGGAGCGCATCGTGTCACCCAGTTTCAGGAAAAGGACGGATATGTCGCGGAATTTCCTACGCTTGTACCCCCTCCGCAAAAACCCCGCAACTCCGGCGGCTACGGCATGAGTAGGACAGGCTTCAGCCTGTCGGCACTTCCGGACAGGCTGAAGCCTGTCCTACTTCGAGAGGTAGTAGTGAAACGAATCGGCGAGCGCCAGCCAGCTCGCCTCGATCACGTTTTCGCTCACGCCCACCGTGCCCCAGACGTTTTCGCCGTCGGTGCTCTCGATCGACACGCGGACCTTCGCCGCCGTGCCCTCCTGGGCGTTGATCACCCGCACCTTGTAGTCGAGCAGGTGCATCCGCGCGAGGCCGGGGTAGATGGGGTCGAGGGCCTTGCGGATCGCGGCGTCGAGGGCGTTCACGGGGCCGTCCCCCTCGGCCACCTCGTGCCGCTGCACGCCGTCCACGAGCAGCTTCACGGTGGCCTCGGTCCGCACGTCCCGCCCGTCGCGGCTCTCGACGGCTACGTTGTAGCTCTGCTTCTCGAAGCGGGGCTTGAACGTGCCGGCGCAGCGGTCGACGAGCAGCTCGAACGACGCCCCGGCCGCCTCGAACTGCCAGCCTTCGTTCTCGAGGCGGCAGACCTCCGCGAGCACCCGATCGAGCAGGCCGCGATCGTTCTTCACGTCGGGCCGGGTCACGAGCGCGGCGATATTGGATCGGCCGGAGAGCTCGCTGACGAGGATCCGCCGCGAGTTGCCGACGGCCTCCGGGGGAATGTGCTCGTATGACTCGGTCGCCTTCGCCACGGCGTGCACATGCATGCCGCCCTTGTGGGCAAAGGCGCTCGCGCCGACAAACGGCTGCCCGGGGCGGTAGCTCATGTTCGCCGTCTCGTAGACGAATCGCGACAGCTCGGTGAGGTGGGCCGTGCCGGAGCCGTCGCCGCGGTGGAGCACGCGGTAGCCGGGCAGCTTGAGCGCGAGGTTGGCGATGACGGAGATCAGATCGGCGTTGCCGCACCGCTCGCCGATGCCATTGATCGTGCCCTGCACCTGCACGGCGCCGGCCGCGACCGCGGAGAGCGAATTGGCGACGGCGAGATCGCAGTCATTGTGGCAGTGGATCGCCAGCGGCCGCTCGCAGCCGGCCGCCTTCAGGGCCGCCGCCGCCTCGCCGAGGATGCGGGCGACCTCGTCGGGGAGCGTGCCGCCGTTGGTGTCGCAGCAGACGATCCGCGTCGCGCCGGCCTGCGCCGCGGCGACGATCGTGGCGGCGGAATAGTCGCGGTCGAGCTTCCAGCCGTCGAAGAAGTGCTCGGCGTCGTAGAAGACCTCGCGGCCCGACTGCGTGAGGTGGGCGATCGTGTCGGCGATCATCGCGAGGTTTTCCTCGCGGGAGACACCGAGCACCTCGCTCACATGGAAGGCCGATGTCTTGCCGACGATCGTCACCACGCTCGTGCCGGCATCGAGCAGGGCCTTCATGCCGGGGTCCTCGGCGGCCGTCATGCCGCGGCGGCGGGTCATGCCGAAGGCGCAGACCTTCGAGTGCCGCAGCGCGAGGTCGCGGGCCCGCGTGAAATACTGCGCGTCTTTTGGATTCGAGAGCGGATAGCCCCCCTCGATGTAATCGACGCCCGCCTCGTCGAGCCGCTTCGTGATGGCGAGCTTGTCTTCGAGCGAGAAGTTCACACCCTCGCCCTGGGAGCCGTCGCGGAGGGTGGTGTCGTAGATTTCGATCGTGCGCATCCTGGTAGCGTAGTCGGAATCCCCAGACCCGAAAATCACCGCTGGTTTCCCACGTTGATCCCGCTGAAAGCGTGGCCATGCCCCGACGGCTCTTCATCGCGATCGACCTGCCCAAGCAGGTCTGCTGGCAGCTCGGGCAGCTGGTCGCCGAGCCACCGCGGGGCGTGCGACCGGTGCGGGCGGCGCAGTTGCACCTCACGCTGCACTTCCTCGGCGACGTCGAGGATGAAAGCCGCGCGGCGCTCGAGACGGCGCTCGCCCGCGTGCGGCAGGGGCCGTTTCCGATCGCACTCCGCGGCACGGGCGTGTTTCCGCCGCGCGGCCGGCCGACCGTGCTCTGGGCGGCGGTGGCGGAGTCGCCGCCGCTCGTCGAACTGCATGCCGCGATTGCCACGGCGATCGAATCGTGCGGGCTCGACGTCGAGCATCGGCCATATGTGCCGCACGTCACGCTCGCACGGCTCACGCCGGCCGTGCCGCGGGCGTGGATGGCGCGGTTTCTCGCCGATACGTCGGGCCTCGCGATCGACGGCATCCCGGTCGATCGATTTCAGCTCTACGAGAGCCGCAAGCTCGATGGGGCGACCGAGCACGCGGTGGAGGCGACGTTTCCATTACCGTAGGACAGGCCTCCGTGCCTGTCTTTCGCACGCCGGAGGCGCACGTTCGACAGGCTGGTGACAGGCTGAGGCCTGCTGTGTGACAGGCTGCAGCCTGTCCTACCGGGGAGATTCCTCTTCGTCGTCTTCGAAGTCGTCGTCTGACTCTTCGAAGTCGTCTTCCGCGTCCTCTTCGTCCTCATCCTCGTCCTCGTCGGCGTCGAGGAGCTCCGCGGCCGGGGCGGCGTGCGGCTGGATCTTGAGCTTGCGCGGGGCCGGGTCGGCGGGGAGGGGCTGCGTGCCGTTGCGCTCGGCCCACTGCTCCAGCGTGATCAAGACCTCGCGGGCCTGCGAGCCGGCGTATTGCCCCACCACGCCGTCCTCCGCCATGAAATCGATGAGCCGGGCGCCGCGGCCGTAGCCCACGCCCAGCGCCCGCTGCAGGAGCGACACGCTGCCGCGGCCCTCGCGGATCACCACCTCCACGGCCGCCTCGTAGAGCTCGTCTTTGTCTTTCGGATTGCCACCCTTCGGCGCATCGCCCGACGGCGCCGGCTGGAGGTTCACGAGCTCCGCGGCATACTGCGGCTCGCTCGTGCCGATCGCCCCCATCACGCGGTTGATTTCGTCGTCGGAGAGGAACGTGCCCTGGCCGCGCAGGATCTGGCTCGTGCCCGGCGAGAGGAAGAGCATGTCGCCGTTGCCGAGGAGCCGCTCGGCCCCCATCTCGTCGAGCACCACGCGGCTGTCGGTGCGGCTGGCCACCTGGAAGGCGATCCGCGCCGGCAGGTTGCTCTTGATGAGGCCGGTGATCACGTCCACCGTCGGCTTCTGCGTGGCGAGGATGAGGTGGATGCCCACGGCCCGGCTCTTCTGGGCCAGCCGGATGATGTGGGCCTCGATCTCCTTGCCCGCCGTCATCATCATGTCGGCGATCTCGTCGGCGATCATCACGATGAAGGGCATCGTCGTGGGGATGGCGGCCGCCGCCTCCTCCGTCTCGGGCTTGACCCGCTCGAGGATCGTCTCGCGGCCCAGCGCGTTGTATTGCGTCAGGTGGCGGACGCCCACCTTCGCGAGCAGGGCATAGCGCTCTTCCATCTTGTCCACCGCCCAGGCGAGGATCGCCTCGGCCTTCTTCATGTCGGTGACGACCGGATGCATGAGGTGGGGCAGCGACTTGTAGGGCGTGAGCTCGACCATCTTCGGGTCGATCATCAGCATCCGCACCTCGTCGGGCCGGCGGGTCATGAGCATCGAGACGATGATCGAGTTCAAGCAGACCGATTTTCCGGTGCCCGTGCGGCCGGCGATCAGGAGGTGGGGCATGCTCGCCATGTCCACCACCATCGGATTGCCCGCCACGTCCTTGCCGAGGAAGATCGGGATCTTCATCGTGCGGCTCTTCGACTGCGTCTCCTCGATCACCTCGCGGAGGCGGACCATCTGCCGCGTGGTGTTGGGCACCTCGATGCCGACGGAGTTCTTGCCCGGGATCGGGGCCACGATGCGAACGCTCGGCACGCGCAGCGCGATGGCGAGGTCGTCGGCGAGGTTCGTGATCTTCGATAGCCGCAGGCCCGCTTCGAGCTCGATCTCGTATTGCGAGATCACGGGGCCGGTTTCGATCTCGACCACCTTCACCTTGAAGCCAAACTCGCCGAACGTCTTCTCGAGCACCCGCGCCCGGTCGCGCACCTCCTGCTCCTGCTGGTCGCTCTCGAGATATTCGGTCGGGAGGAGCAGGTCGAGGCTCGGCAGCTCATAGTCGGCCGTCGGATCCGGCGAGAGATCGAGCACTTCGGGCTTCTTGCGGCGCATCGCGAGCGACTTGATCGGCACCACCGGCTCCGGCTCGCCCTCACTCTCCTCGTCGTCTTCGAGGGCCTCGTCGGCGGCCTCGGCATCAGCGTCGGCGGCGTCGGCCTCGAATTCGTCGGTTTCGATGGCGGGCTTCTCGCGGCGGCGGACGCGGATCGTCGGCTCGTCGTCGCTTTCGTCGTCGGCGCCATCCTCGTCGTCGGCATCGAGCTGGACTGCGAGGCGAGACCGCAGGCCGGGGAATCTTTCCAGCGAATCGGACAACTCAGTTTCAGGCGTGGCTGCCGCCGACCGGGCCGCGAGCCTACGGCCAAGCGCGCTGCCCGCCTCACCCACGATCGTCGCGAGCCCAGCCGCAGCCGCGGCCGCCCGCACGAGCACCGCGTCGCAGGCGAGGAAGAGGCCGGCGCCCGTGAGCGTTGTCACCACGATCGCGGCGCCCGCGGTGGCGAAATAGGCCTCGGCGAAGAGCCGGCCGGTGGCGCCGGTCGCCCCGCCTGGCCCCCAGATCGGCCGCGCGACCCAGGCCGGGCAAAACATCGCCAGAAGCGTGCAGACGCCGATCGTCGCCAGCACGGCGCCCACGGCCCGCAGCGGGAGATCGGGCAGCGCGCGGCGGCGGAGCAGGGCGACATCGAGGCCGGCGAGAAGCGCGACGATGAACCAGGCGCCGAGGCCGAAGCTTTCGGTGAGCGCCGTCGCGACCGTGGAGCCGAGCAGGCCGCAGGCATTGGTCGCGCGGGCGTGAGGCGGAAACTCCCGCGCTGCCGGCGGGTCTGCCGGATCGAACGTCGCCAGGGCCGCGATCAGAAACGCGCAGACCGCGAGGAGCACGAGCGCCGTCAGATCGCGGATGCGGTCGCGCGGGGCGACCTCCGTGATCTCGAGGGCAGGGGCCTTGGGGGCGCCGAAGCGGCCTCCGAAGGTGCTGCGGGGCGCGAGCGATGCGGGCAGAGAGCGATCGACGGTTGCCATATGGGGAGTCCTTTCCATCCAAACTCTACAGGCCAGTTTTGGCCCGGGCGGCCGGGCGGCGGGCATCCCGCGCGGTCAACGGTTCCGGTCGTGCGGGTGGGGGCGGTTGAGCGGATTGGAAAGTAGACCGCTTGCTCCGCAAGCGGGTTTGGATCCGCTTGCGGAGCAAGCGGTCTACTAGCCACGTTCGACGTACAATTCCCTGCATGACCGCCCGTCCGCATCCCAGCCAGTTTTCGCGACAGGTCGTCGAGACCGTCGTCATCCTCGTCGTCGCCGCGATCGTGCACGAGGTCTGGCGGGCGGGGATCGTTTCGCCGGCGGCCGTCTGCTGGATCGTGGCAACGCTCGCCCTCGCCAAGACGGCTTATTTCTTCGTCGAAAACCTCCAGCATATCCTCCTCGCCACGTCGCACGAGATTCCCTACCACAGGTTTCTCGCGCTGATGGGCGTGAACATGGCGCAGATCACGGTCTCCTTCGCGCTCGACTTCTTCCTGCTCGAGGCGGCCGAGCCGGAGAGCTTCGCGGGATTCACGGCGGGGCTTGGCGAGCCGCGGATCCTCTTCGACTGCTTCTTCTACAGCCTGCTGAATTTCACATTCTTCGGCTTCGGCGACATCACACCGCAGTCGATCGCCGCGAAGCTCGTCACGCTCATGGAGGTGACGCTCGCGTTCTTCACCGTGATCTTCCTGCTTTCAGACTTCATCAGCCTGAAAGACTCGCTCCGCGGGAAATAGCGCGGTCTTGCGGCAGCATGTCCACTTCGCTTGCGCTGCGGGCTTCTCCGCCACGGGCTTCCCGGGAACCGGGGGCGGTCAGCCCAGTCCGTGGAAGTTCGGCCGCAGGCGGTGGCTGCCCGATTCGTGAAGCTTGAGGATGCCGACGAGGTCGCCCGTCGGATCGACCGCGGCCAGCGCCGGGGCAGGGGAGCACGCGGCGACGAGCCCGCCGCGGATCGCAAGGGCGAGCTGATCCCCGGCGAGCGTCACGCGTTCGAGATGCGAAACGGCCGCCGCGCAGGGCAGGAGGGCGGCGCGAGCGGCTTCGGGCGTGATCGCCTCGAGCGGAAGCGACAAAGCCTGCGTGAACGGCCCGACCGCCGTCCGCACGAGCGACTCCATCACGGCCTTCGTGCCGAGGGCCTCGGCCAGATCGCGACCGATTGCACGAATGAACGTGCCCGACGAGCAAACCACGTCGAGCGCGAGCCGGGGCCATTCGAAGCCCGTGATCTCGAGGCGGTCGATCCGCACCCGCTTCGGCTCGAGCACGATCTCACGGCCCTTCCGCGCAAGGCGATAGGCCCGCTTGCCGTCGACGTGAACGGCGGAATAGTCGCAGGGCCGCTGGAGGATCTCGCCGCGAAAACCTGCAAGGGCTGTCTCGACATCATCGCGCGTGGGCACGACGGGGCTCTCCTCGACCTCGATCGGCGTCTCGAAGTCGTCCGACGGGCTCGACCGGCCGAGCAGGAATGCCGACGCATAGCTCTTCGGCAACTCGTGCACATACTCGACGAGCTTCGTCGCGTGACCGACGCACACGACCACGACGCCGGCGGCGAGCGGATCGAGCGTGCCCGCATGCCCAACCGCCTTCATCCCGAGCGCCCTGGCCACAAGATCGACGACGCCGCGCGACGTCACCCCCGTCGGCTTGTCGACGGGAATCAGGCCGTTCAGAACATGGCGCATGGCGGGACCCACGATCGTGATAGCGGTGTTTTTCGCAGCCTTACTCGCCACGCTCACGCAGCGATTCCAGCCGGGACAGAATCTCCGGCTCACCCTTCAGCTCCACCAGAGGGCCGAGTTGGCCGCGGATGTAGGGCCAGTCGAGCTTCCCAGCCTGCCTGATGATGATGGCTTCCACGTCCACCCAATCCTTCGGGCGGGCGGCAAAGGCCTTCATGACGATCAGATCTTCGGCCGAGGCAGTCCGCAGAAAAACCCCCGGCATGAATTCGTACGGCGTGGCTCGCTCGACGGCCAGTTCCTCGAAGGGAAGTCCCCCCAGGGCAATGTCGATGCCGACGCCGGACGGAGCCTGCACGAGAACAACCCGGTTGACGAGGGCGAATGACATCGCATCCGGCACCCGCGGCTCGTACCACGAAAGGATGGTCCGAATGAATGACTCTTCGCTTCCACATCCCGTCAGCAACGTCACGTCGACGTCGATCGTTTCGCGCGGCTCGCCCCAGCGCTGCAAAGCAAGGCCGCCGATCAGGCAGAAGCGCCACCGCTGGGCATCGCAGCGACGCTGCAGTTCCGCGGCAGCGCGATAGACCTCAAGCACGTTCGCGCGCCTTCATGAACCAACGCTGCTGTTCGACGAGCCCAGACGACGAGCGAACTTTCCGCGGCTCCGCGCGATAATCCGCCGGCCCCGTCAGCAGGGCGATCGCTCGATGACCATCGAGCGCACGCAGTTCTTTGACTCGCACCGCCTCGAGCGCGGGCCCAGCCGCCCGCCAGGCATCCACCCATCGGCGCGCAGCAGCTTTTTGTTCGCTCGTCCACGGGGTTTGTGCCGACCCATCAGCATTCATGGAGGCCATCCCTTCAGGCTCAATCGTAGACCGAATCGCGGTCAAAAACTACACCGCCGCCCGGAGCATCCAGACGGCGAGCGCGGCGCGGGCCGACCAGAGGGCCGTCCGCAGCCAGTTTGACCGCACGAGCGCGGCGACCACGGCCGGCGACTCGCCCTCGCGGGCCAGCCGCGCGTGCAGCGGCATCTGCACCAGCGCCGTCGAGAGCCAGAGCGCGACGACGATCGCCACGCCGGCAATCGCGACGGGGAAGGGCACTCCCGGCGGCGGCCGCCAGGCGAGCGCGGCGGCCGCGAGCCCCTCGACGAGCATGAACGGGATCACGACGCTGCCCGTGCGACGCTGGTTTTCTTGGGCGTAGTCCGTCGCGTCGGGGCCGTCCAGCCGCACGAAGAGCGGATAGTGGATGATCTGCACAAACCAGATCACGCCACACATCGCCCCCGAGGCGATTGCCTGCGCCATGAGCAGAAGGTCGGAGAGCGTCACGTTTTCGAAGCCTTCGCGGCCCGATAGAGGATCAGCGCGAACGGCACCCACCAGATCAGGTCATTGGTGGGCAGCGTCACACCGAAGGCCACCGGCACTTCGCCCTTGAGCACGCCCATCGCATACCCCAGCGGACCGAAGATCTTGCCGAGAAACCCCACGAGCACGATCGGCCAATGCCGGATCGGATCCCGCGCTGCGGCGAGATACCCGATGCCATACACGCCCACGATCATGCCGACGCACTGCCAGATGAACGGATAATTCGGCTGCTCCATCCCGGTGAGGTCGAAGAGCCACCGCGGGAAGAGCACGGTGAGGCCGCCCCAGGCGAGGTTGTAGATGCCGGCGGCGACGAGCCAGCGCGACATCCAGGCGGGGGATGAGTGTTCGGAATGATCGGTCATGCGGGAACTCCAAAGGGAGGACAGGCTTCAGCCTGTCAATCGCACGCCGGAGGCGTACGCAACTCAAACGCATACAACTCCGCGATCTCGGCGGCTGATTTGCCGGCGAGCTTCATCCGTTCGCGGAGCGTGGCCGGATCGTCTACCGCGCCGGCGACGAGCCGGTCGAACTTGAGATTCACGATTACTCCGGTGCGGGCGGCGTCGGACCGGGCGTGGCCCAGCGGAAAATCCACCAGCTCGCCGCCGAGCGTGCCGAGCGATTCATGCTCGATCGCCACGCTCGTGGGAATGCCCTCGGGATAGCGGGCGTCGTAGTCGCGGCCGCCGTGCTCGATCGCGATCCGCTCGATGAGCCGCTTCACCTCGGGGTCGGCGATCGCCGTGTCGGAATAGTCGTCGGGCAGGAGCATGAGCGACTCCCAGCCGATCGCCTCGCCGCGGCTCGCGGCGGCGCGGGCCTTGAGGAGCGTCTTTGCGAGGATGAAGGGGAGCGAGTGGTCGGCCGATTGCCGCGTGGTGGGCGTGCGCTTGGCCGGGTCGGCGATGATCGAGTAGGCGGGCTCGTAGATTGTGACGCGGATGCGGCGGATCGCGTCGAGGTCTGCGGCGACCGCGGGCCGCGCCGCGAAGAGATCGACGAGCGACTGCAGCGCCCCGGCCGACTGGTGCTCGTAGAGCCCGAGCTTAAAGTGCATCGCGTTGATCGCGAAGGCGTCGCCCGTCACGCCGAGCTCGAGATCGAACGGGCTCTCGCCGTCGGGGCAGGGCTGGTTGAGCCGGTAGATCGCGAGTGGATTGCGAAAAACATCCTGCGGCCCCACGAAGCCCGCCAGCGCCCGCCGCGCGCTCATCACGGCCGCCTCCGCGGCGAGCGCCGCCGACGCCCCCTTCGAATCGGAGAGCTGGTGGCCGGCGCGGATCGCGCGGAAGGGCACGTAGTGCGCGACTGCCATCCCGATCGCCGACTCGATCTGGTCTTCCGTGCCGCCGAGCGCCGCCGCATAGGCCGCCGCGCAGGCGACCGTGCCGTGGTGCACGTGGTCGATCGCATAGTTCCGCAGCGCGAAGACCTCCGCGAGCCGACCGCGGATCTCGTCGATGACGAGCATCACGCGGAGCGTGGCATCGCCGTCGAGGCCGGCCTCGCGGGCCGCGGCGATGGCGACGGGATAATAGTCGTTGTGGCCGAATTCACCCGCCGTCCGCCCCTTCGCCTTGTCGTAGCCGAAGTTCGTGCCGTTGGAATCCCATTCGCGCACGGCCGACGCATTCGCCGCCACGGCCTTCTCGATGGCGCAGGGCTGCGCGGAGCCGAAGCAGAGGCCGCCGCGCGTGCCCGCAGCCGGCGCGGTGGCCAGCGCCTCGCGGCGGAGCACCGTCGGGGCATTGGCCCCCTGCGCGATCGCCGACACACCGCAGCCGACGCTGTCGAGGTGAAACTGCCCGAGCCGCTCGAGCGTGGCCCGGCCGATCGGCCGCGGGCTGGCGAGAAAATCGATGCAATAGCGGGCCAGGCCGCGGGCTTGGTTCGTCGTTCGCGGCAGGACGACGGTGGAATGGTCTGCAGTCATGGCGGCAGGATACACTGCCACCATGCAACGCGAGCAGATGGGCCCCTACACACTCGGCAGTCGCCTCGGCCGCGGGGGCATGGGAGCCGTCTACGAGGCCACCGACACGACCACCGGCGCGACCGTGGCCGTCAAGCTGCTCGCCGCCCACCTGGCTGACGACAGCGGTCTCCGCAAGCGGTTCACGTCGGAGATCGAGACGCTCAAGGGCCTGCGGCATCCAGGCATCGTGCAGCTGCTCGCATTCGGCGAGGAGGACGAGCAGCCGTATTTCGCGATGGAGCTCGTCCGCGGCAAGAGCCTCGAGCAACTGCTGCGTTCGGGCCGGCGGTTTACATGGCGGGAGGCGATCGCGGTGGCGCTCGCGGTCACGCGGGCGCTCAAGGTGGCCCACGACCACGGCGTGATCCATCGCGATCTCAAGCCCGCCAACCTGCTCGTGCCCGGCGTTGCCGCCGAGGGCACAGCGAGCGATTTCCAGCTCGCCGACGTGAAGCTCGCCGACTTCGGCATCGCGCGGCTCTTCGGCGCCACCGGCCACACGGCCCACGGCCACATCGTGGGCACGGCCGAATACATGGCGCCGGAGCAGGCCTCCGGCAAGCCGCTCGACCACCGGGCCGATCTCTACGCGCTCGGGCTCGTGATGTTTGCGATGCTCGCGGGCCGGCCGCCCTTTCAGGGCAAGCAGGTGACCGACGTGATCGAGAGCCAGCGCCGCGAGCCACCGCCGCGGATCGCCTCGCTCGTGGCCGACGTGCCGCCGGCGCTCGACCAGCTGATCGACAAGCTGCTTTCAAAAGATCCCGCTGCGCGGCCGGCCAACGCGCTGGCCCTCGGCCGGCTGCTCTCGGCGATCGATGCGGCCGCGGTGGAGACGCCGCCGGCGGTGTCACCCGCGCCGCAAGAAGAGCCGGTCGCGCCGCAGCCCGCCGCCGCGGTCGATCTGTTTGCCGCCACGCTGCCCCACACGCCGGCCTCGGGCAACGCCGTCGAGCCGTTCCCCGACACGATGCCCGACGACGGCATCATCTGGGCGCAGAAGCCGGCGACTGCCGTGGATGGCGAGGTCCCCGCCACGCAGGCCTTCACC
Source organism: Planctomycetia bacterium (assembly GCA_046343855.1). Taxonomy (GTDB): domain Bacteria; phylum Planctomycetota; class Planctomycetia; order Pirellulales; family UBA1268; genus RGVT01. Next base: position 21,997 of record JBKDMX010000129.1, on the reverse strand, counting down.
GGCAATCGTCCGCACCACACGACGCAGGCTTCCACAGCCGGCGCCGCCCCGAAGAGCGCCGAAAAAAGTCTCTCGCCCAGCTCCAGCACGGTGGTCGATCGGCCGCCGCGCAATCGCTTCACGACAGTCGAGGAGCTCGACAAGCAGGCTCGCGAACGGGCCGCCCGCGACCGCACTCGGCAGTGGCTGTGGCAGGCCCTCACCGCGGTCGTGACGATCGCCACGCTCGGGGCCGGCGGCTATCTGCTCTTCAAGCCGCTCACAGCCGACGAGCTCTTTGGCCGGATCAAGCAGATCCAGGCCCAGGCCGACGTGGCGGGGAGCGAGATCGATCTCCGCGACGCCCGCCCGTCGATCGAGCTCTTTCTCGCGCGGCATGCCGCCGATCCCCGGGCTGCCGAGGTGAAGGCGCTCGAGCAATCCCTCGATCTCGACGCGCTCGAGAAGCGGTCGCGCCGCCGCGTGCTCGGCAACCGCGTGCTCCCGCCGATCGAGCGCGACTACCGGGCCGCGATGGATCGCGAGGCGGAGAGCCCGTCGGCCTGCCGCGAGGCGCTCGAGGCACTGCTCGCGCTGCATGGCTCGTCGGCAAAGGCCGAAGACGACGGGCTCTGGCTCAAGCTCGTCCAACGGCAGATCGACCTGCTCGCGCCGCTGGCGGCCCGCGAGCAGGCGGAAGACGCTGAGCGGACCGCGACGATTCTCAAGCAGGCCGATGCATTGGCCGTCCGGGCAGCGGCGCTCCCCGATGCCGCGCAGCGCGAAGCCGCCCTCGACGAGCGTCGCGCGCTGCTCGAAGGGCTCGTCGAACTTTACGGCGAACGGCCCCATGCCGCGAAGGCCGTCGCAGCCGCCAAGGAAAAACTCGCCCCTAGCCCGCGATAAGGATGGAAGAAGCCGCCCCATGCCCAGCGTTTCCACCAGCACGACATTCACCAAGAGCCACGCAGCCTTCGCCCGCGCCAAGGCGCTCATTCCCGGTGGCGTGAATTCTCCGGCCCGCGCCTTTGGCGGCGTCGGTGGCGAGCCGATCTTCTTCCGGTCGGCCACCGGCCAGCACCTCACCGACATCGACGGCAACACCTATCTCGACTACATCGGCTCGTGGGGCCCGATGATCCTCGGCCATCGCCATCCGCGGGTGATCGCGGCGATCGAGGCGGCGCTCACGACGGGCACGAGCTACGGCGCCCCCACCGAGGCCGAGAGCCGGCTCGCGGAACTCATCATCGCGGCCGTGCCGAGCATCGAGAAGGTGCGGATGGTGAGCAGTGGCACCGAGGCGGCGATGAGCGCCGTGCGGCTGGCCCGCGGGTTTACCGGCCGCGACAAGCTGATCAAGTTTGCGGGCAATTATCACGGCCATGTCGACAGCCTGCTCGTGGCCGCCGGATCGTCGGCCGCGACGCTCGGCGTGCCAAACTCCCCGGGCATCACGAGCGGCACCGCCCGCGACACGCTCGTGCTCGAATACAACGAGCCTGAGTCACTCGAGCAGGCGTTTGCGGCGCAGGGCGACGCGATCGCGGCCGTCTTGCTCGAGCCGGTGGTGGGCAACATGGGGCTCGTCGTGCCCACGCGGGAGTTTCTCGAGATGGCGCGGCGGCTAACGGCGAAGCACGGGGCGCTCCTGGTTTTTGACGAGGTGATGACGGGCTTCCGGCTCGCCTATGGAGGAGCGCAGGAGCTCTTCGGCATCACGCCCGATCTCACCACGCTCGGCAAGATCGTCGGCGGCGGCCTGCCGCTGGGGGCGTATGGCGGCCGCGCGGATGTCATGGACCACGTGCTCCCGGCGGGCAAGGTCTTTCAGGCGGGCACGCTCTCGGGCAATCCGCTGGCCGTGGCGGCGGGTACGGCGACGCTCGAAGAGCTCCGCGATCGTCCGCCGTATGCCGCACTCGACCGGCATGGCGCGCGGCTCGAGGCCGGCTTCCGCGCGGCGGCCGAGCAGGCGGGCGTGGCGGCCTGGGTCGCGCGGGTGGGGAGCATGATGACGATGTTCTTCCAGCGCGGGCCGGGGATCGTGCCGGTCACCGGCTGGAAGACGGCCAGCCTCTCCGACACGGCCCGCTATGCCGACTTCTTCTGGAAGATGATCGACCGCGGCGTCTATCTGCCCTGCAGCCAATACGAGGCGCTCTTCTTCTCGATCGCCCACACCGACGCCGACATCGACCGCACGATCAAAGCCGCCGAAGAATCGCTCGGGGCGCGGTAGGCCGGATTGATGAAATGCCCGCATGGTGATGGCTCGCATCACCCCGCTCGCTCCCGCGAGGGGCTTTGGGAGCGCGGCGGCAAAGGCCGCGGTTGCTGCGGTGACCCCATTGATATAGTACGTCCCCAATGCATCACGCACCGCCCTCTGATTCCTCGCACGAACGCGGTTCGCCCGGCGTGAGCCGCTTGGCCTGGATCGTCGTCGCGCTGCTCGTGCCGGTGGCGCTCCTGAACTATCTCGACCGGCAGATGCTCGCGGCGATGAAGCCGTCGATCATGGCCGACATCCCCGACATCGCCACACGGGCCAACTGGGGGATCGTGCTCGGGTCGTTCAAGTGGGTCTACGCGATCCTGAGCCCGCTCGGCGGCTATGTGGCCGATCGCACGAGCCGCCGGCTCGTCATCGTGGCGAGCCTCTTCGTCTGGTCGGCCGTCACCTGGGTGACCGGCTACGTCGAATCGTTCGAGTCGTTCGTCGCCGCCCGCGCGATCATGGGGATCAGCGAGGCCTTTTATATTCCCGCCGCCCTCGCGCTGATCACCGAGTTTCACACCGGCTCGACGCGGTCGCGGGCGGTGGGCGTCCATCAGACGGGCATCTATGCCGGCGTGATCCTCGGCGGCTTCTCCGGCTACGTGGCCGACGACCCGGCCCTCGGCTGGCGGCTGGCCTTCGTCGCCTGCGGGATCGCGGGCATCATCTACGCCGTGCCGCTCTTCTTTCTCCTGCGCGACCCGCCGCACGGCCGGGCCACCGGCGACGAGCCGGCGTTTTTCGCGGCCGTGGGCCAGCTCCTGCGGAACCGGCAATTCCTCCTGCTCGTGGCCGTGTTCACGCTGCCGGCGATCGCCGGCTGGGTGGTGAAGGACTGGATGCCCGACATCCTCCGCGAGAAGTTCGGCCTGGGGCAGGGGCAGGCGGGCGTGTCGTCCGTGCTCTTCGTGCAGGTCGCGTCGCTCGTGGGCGTGGTCGCGGGGGGCTGGCTCGCCGACCGGCTCATGCAATCGACCGACCGCGGGCGGATCTATACGAGCGCCCTCGGCATGTCGTTCTTCCTGCCGGCGCTCGTGGGGGTCGGCCTGTCGAGCACGCTCGGCTTCGCGATCGCCTGCCTCGTGCTCTTCGGCCTCGGCTGGGGATTCTTCGACTGCAACAACATGCCGATCCTCTGCCAGATCGCGAGGCCGAGCCTGCGGGCCACCGGCTACGGGATCATGAATCTCGTGAGCATCAGTTTCGGCGGCTTCGCCGACTGGGGCTTCGGCGTGCTGCGGGATGCGGACGTGTCGCTGGCCGCGATCTTCGGAGGATTTGCGGTGCTCGCGATCCTGTCGGTGGCGCTGGTGCTGGCGATCCGGCCGGACGGGCGCGGGGCGTGACAGGCACAGAGGCCTGTCCTACGGGAGGTGGAAGTCGACGACGAGCGGCAGGTGGTCGCTCGCCCGCTTCGAGAGGCTCGTCCGCACCACGCGGGCGTGCCGAACGTCGATCGGCCCGCGCACGAATGCCTTGTCGAGCGAGCCGATCGCCAGCCAGGCCGGAAACGTGCGAAACCGCCCCACCGGCGCGGTCACCTGCGCAAACCCATTCGCCGCGAGGGCCGCGGGGGCGAGCGTGTCGCGCCAGTCGTTGAAGTCGCCCACGATCACCGTGGGGTGCCGGTCGGCCGAGCGAAAGAGCATGTGGCCGAGCAGCCGTTGCATCTGCCACTGCCGCTCCTGCTCGGCGAGGCCGAGATGCGTGTGCACGAGATGCAGACGTCCCTCCGGGGCATCGACCACCAGCAGCTGCGCGCCCCGCGGCTTCCGCGAGTTGTGCCGCAGGCTGATCCGATGCCGGCTCGAGACCGGCCACCGCGAGAGCACGAGATTGCCATACGCGCCGGCCCCCACCGGCACGTTGGCCTGGAAGACCGAATGGCAGCGGAAGTACCGGGCGAGCAGCCGCGGCTGGTCGTCGAAGCGGCTGCGGCGCACGAGCCGATCGACCTCCTGCAGGCAAATGATGTCGGGATTCTCCGCCTCGATGCAGTCGATGATCCGCGCGAGCGAATAGCGGCGGTCGCGGCCGCCGATCCCCTTGTGGATATTCCAGCTGAGGAGCCTCATGACGCGCCGCCCAACTCCGACCGGCGGCGGAGATAGTGCTTCTGCACGCGGGCCACGCAGGGGCGACCGTCGGCGCTCGTGGCGGCGCAGGCGGCATCCGGCCGGGCCGCCTGCTGCACCACCGCCCGCACCCGCGTGGGCACGCCCTCCGCGAGATCGGCATCGACGTCATCGACCGTGAGACCGTGGCATGAGCACAAGGGGCCCTGCGGATCCTTCGGCCAGAAGAGGCCGTGGGCATCGGCCACCGGAATTGACCGCTCCATCAGGTCGAAGTAGGCGACGTCGCAGGCGCCAGTGCCGCAAAAATAGGCCGGCTCACCGAGCGATTCGGCCGCCGCGGGGGCCACGTGGGCCAGGAGCGTCTCGCTCGACACGAGCGACCCCTCGTTGCCGCACCGCGGGCAGCGGGGCGGCACCGCGGAATCGGGCTCCTTGCAAAACGCCTTGTTCATCGCCCTCGCATTGTACCCCGGGGCCGAAGGTATCGTAATCTTTCGCCATGCACGCCCACGACGACATTCGGATCGGCACGCTCGTCGCCGCCCACGAGCGCACGCCCGACGTGATCGCCCAGCTCATCCCGTTGGGATTCGAAACCTTCCAGATTTCGTTTGGCCGGAGCGTGGGCAACTTCGACGTGGAGGGGCTCGCGGCGGCCGTCGCGGCCATGCTCACCGCGGCGCCGGCGACGGAAGACGGGCTGCGGCCGCGGGTCAGCGCGATCGGCGTCTACGGTAATCCGCTCACGAGCCCGGAGACGATCGCCGACTGGGAGCGGGTCATCGATGCGGCGCCGCTCTTCGGCTGCGACATCGTGTCGGGGTTTGCCGGCCGCGTGCCGGGACGGCCGGTGCCGGAATCGTATGGCCGCTTCGGCGAGGTCTTTCGTCCGCTCGCCCGGCGGGCCGAAGACCGGGGCGCGAGGATCGCATTCGAAAACTGCGAGAAGCGCGGCACGTGGGAGAGCGGCGACTGGAACATCGCGCACGCGCCGCAGGCCTGGGACGCCATCTTCGCCGAGGTCGAAAGCCCCGTGATCGGCCTCGAATGGGAGCCCTGCCACCAGCTCGTGAGCTTCGTCGACCCGCTGCCGCAATTGCGCCGCTACGCCCACCGCATCTGGCACATCCACGGCAAAGACGCGACGCTGCTCTGGGACGTGATCCGCACACACGGCATCCGCGGCGGAGTGCCCTACGTGCACCACCGCACGCCCGGCTTCGGCGACACGAACTGGACCGACCTCATCAGCACGCTGCGGATGTGCGGCTGGCGGGGCAGCATCGACATCGAAGGCTTCCACGACCCCGTCTTTCGCGATGCGCTCGAGACGACGGGACAGGTGGCGGCGCTCGAGTATCTGAAGCGCTGCCGCGGCGGCCGTTTCGTGGCGAACGTGTTTTAAATGGAAACATTCATCTCGACGGCATGGCGCTGGTGGCTCGTGCTCTGGCCGCACGTGCTCGCCTGGTCGATCATCGCGATCAACGTGGCCGCGTCGGCCCATGCCATCCTCGTGAAGCGAGACAACCGCTCCACGATCGGCTGGGTGGGGCTGATCTGGCTCTCGCCGGTCTTCGGCGCGATCGCCTACGCCGTGCTCGGCGTCAACCGGATTCGCTCCCGCGCGAGCCGGCTGCGAGCCGGCACCCGCACCGTCACCCACGAGCTCGCCGGCGCTGTACCGAGCGCCGCCCGACTGGCCGAGGCGATCGGCCCGGATCACGCCCCACTGCGGTCGCTCCAGACGCTCGTCGGGCAGGTCACCGATCGCCCCCTCGTCGACGGCAACGCGATCGAGCCGCTCGCCGGCGGCGACGAGGCCTATCCGCGGATGCTCGCCGCGATCGACGCCGCCACGCGAAGCATCGGCCTAGCGAGCTACATCTTCGACAACGATCCCACCGGCCGGATCTTCGCCGACGCGCTCGCGCGGGCCGTGAAGCGGGGCGTGGACGTGCGGGTGTTGATTGACGGCATCGGCTCGACCTACACCTTCCCGTCGATCGTGGGCGTGCTCACGGGGAAGGGGGTGCGGGCGGAGCGATTTCTGCCCACGAGCGTGCCCGTCTACTTCCCCTACGCCAACCTGCGAAACCACCGGAAGATCATGGTGGTGGACGGCAGGATCGGGTTCACCGGCGGCCTGAATATCCGCGACGGCTGCTGGCTCGCCCATACGCCCAGTCACCCGGTTCGCGACATGCACTTCGAACTGCGTGGGCCGGTGGTCACGCAGCTTTTGGAGGTCTTCGTCGAGGACTGGGAATTCGCGACGGGGGAGCAGCTCGCGACCCCCGAGCCCGACGGTCTGCGCGACGGTCCGTGGGCGCCCGACCTCGCCTTCGCGGGCACCGCGCTGGCCCGCGGTGTTCGCTACGGCCCCGACGACCCCGACATCGGCCGGATCAAGCTCGTGCTCGTGGGCGCGCTCGCCGCGGCGCAGAAGACGGTGCGGATCATGACGCCCTACTTCCTGCCCGACGACGCCATCTGCCAGGCGCTCGACGTGGCCGCGATGCGCGGCGTGCAGGTCGACATCGTCCTGCCTGATCAAAACAACCTCGCGCTCGTGAGCTGGGCCTCCACAGCGATGCTCTGGCAGGTGCTCGGCCGCGGTTGCAACGTCTGGATGTCGCCGCCGCCCTTCGACCACACGAAGCTCATGGTGGTGGACGGCGCATGGGCGATGTTTGGCAGCGGCAACTGGGACGACCGCAGCATGCGGCTCAACTTCGAATGCAACGTCGAGACCTACGACCGCACGCTCGCCGCGCGGATCGACCGCCACATCGCCGACGTGATCAGCCGCTCGCGGCCGAAGACGCTCGCGGAGGTCGATAGCCGCAGCATCCCGGTGCGGCTCCGCGACGGCATCGCCCGGCTCTTCTCGCCGTATCTGTAACTGTCTACTCTTCAAACAGGGCGATGCTGGCCGTGAAGCCGTGGAGGCAGTTGCGGCGGCCGATCGGGCCGATTTCGCCCTGCGCGAAAAACCCCGCTGCCGGGATCGGGCCGAGCCGCTCGGCGATGCAGCGGGCGTCGTGGTCGGCGGTCTGGAAGAGCCGGCTGCCGCGGCCGTTGCAGGTGAAGACGAGCGCGCCGGCGGGGTTCGAGCCGGCGACCTCGTCGCGGCCGAGCAACTCCACGAGGTCTTCGTGGGCCGTGCCGGCGTCGCGCACGTGAAACTGCACCGTCTGGCCGACCCGCACGGCATCGCCGATCGCAAGCACGCCCATGTCGGGATCGGCGCCGAGCACGTTGCGCACGAGAAAATCCCCGCGTCGAAACTGGTCGGTGTATTCGCTGGCCGCCCGGCCCACGTGGAGCGACGTCTTCACGAGTTCCCGGTCGATCGGACTGAGCTCGGCATACACCTCCCGCAGCCGCTCGAGCGCCGGACGGCCGCCAAGCTCAACGATCAGGTTTTCCTCCGCCTTCGTGATCACCAGCGGCCGGCCGATGGGCCGGCAGCCCTGCGAGACGACCGGGCGGATCTTCGCGCCGCCGATCACGACGCCGACGGCGCCCGAGTCGTACGACCGCTGATCCACCACGAGCGTGTTCGTGCCGGGCGAATAGCCGCCGCTGGCCATGCCGCCGATGATCGGCACACCGGGATGGTCGTCGGCGAGGCGGGCGATCAGCCGGTCCACGGGAAACGAAAACGGATCGGCGAGGAGGAGCAGCGTGGCATCGGCGGGCCACTCGTCCTCGAGCCGCTCGGGCCAGCCGATGAACATGCCGCCATCGACCGACTGCGAGTATTCGAGCGCCAGCGGCACGATCTCCGCGCCCGGCAGCCGCGCGAGCCAGACGGCCACCGCCGGGCCCGTCTCATATTCGCGGTCGCCGGCGAGCACGCCCTCCGCGGTGGCCGCGATCAGGGTGCGCACGTCGATCGCGTCGGCGAGCCCCTCCATCGCCGGACGGATCGCCCGTTCATATTCCTTCGACACGAAGACGACGGCGAGATCGGCCTCGGCCCCGGCGAGCCCGGCCCGCGCCGTGGCGGCGGCCTCCGCGATCGCGTCTTCGATCTGCGCGGCCGTCGAGGCGCCCACCGAGCAGGCGACGTCGTGCGGCGGATGGTTGTCGGCTGGCATCGGGCTCCCTCCCGCACGAATTCGTCAGATGGTGATCTCGACGAATGACTCGATCGCATCGTGCTCGAGCAGGCCACCCGGCTCGCGGTTGCCCGGGCGAATGGCCAGCGCCGTCGCCATGCCGGCCTGCCGCGCGGCGTCGAGCTCCGCGCCGACGTCGCTCACGAAGAGGATCTCCCGCGGCGGGATCCCCATGTCGGCGGCGATCTTCGCGTAGCTCGCCGCCTCGCGCTTCGGGCCGGTGGTCGTGTCGTAGTGGCCGCGCAGATGGGGCGTGAGGTCGCCGGCGGCGGTGTGGCCGAAGAAGAGACGCTGCGCCTCGATCGAGCCCGACGAATAGATCCGCACGTCGAGCCCCGAGTGCGCCCAGTGCTCGAGCGCCGGCGGCACGTCGTCAAACACATGCGAAACGAGCTCGCCCGATTCGAAGCCGCCCCGCCAGATGAGCCCCTGCAGGGCCTTCAGCGGCGTACTCTTCACGTCGCGATTCATGAGGTCGATCGCGGCGAGGGCGAGCCGGCCGGGATCACGCGCGTCGGCGCCCGTCTCCGCCGCAAGCGCCGCGGCGAGGGGCGCGATGCCTTCATCGCCGGCATGCCGGACGAGAAAATCTGCCACGTGCTCCTTCGCGAACGTGAAGAGCACGTCATACACGAACGAGATCGACGACGTCGTGCCCTCGACGTCGAGCAAAATGCCGCGGCCGCCGAACACAATCACGATGCCGACCTTCCCGTCGAGCCGATCCACGCCGGCCCGAAGCAGAGCGGCTCGTAGCCCGCATGCACGCCCTCGGAAACATAGTGGGGCGTCCATCCGCTCATGTCTTGGAAGAGACGGATCGCGCGGATGCGGCGGTCGGTGCAGAGGTCGAACCAGTGCCGCGTGCCCATCGGCACGCTGATCATGTCGCCCGCCCAGACCTCGATGCCGAAGACCGGCTTGTCGCCGGGGTTGATGTGGAAGACGCCGCGGCCCTGCAGGATGAACCGCACCTCGTCTTCGGTGTGGGTGTGCTCCTTGCTGAACTTGGCCAGCATCGCGTCGAGGTTCGGCGTGTCGGGGTAGACGTCCACCACGTCGGCCGTGACAAACCCGCCCCGCCGCTTGAGCTCGTCGATCTCCGGCGCGTAGGCCTCGAGGATCCGCTCCGCGGGGGCGGCCGGATCGACCCGGTCGGCGAGCGGCCAGATGTCGTAATCGAGGCCGTGGTCGGCGAGAAACGACTTGATCTCGGCGGGGTCGGTGATCCGCCGGCCCGCGGCGGGCACGGTCACGATGGCCATCGATGGCTCCTTCAGGAATGGGTGTGCGCGGAAGCGAGCAGACGGCTGCGGCCGACCACTTCGAAGAGAAACTCGTGGATCTCGATGTGGCGGCGGGCTTCGGCGAGATCGCGGCCCCAGGTATAGAGGCCGTGGCCCGAAAGCAGCAGCCCGTGAACCGGCGGCCGCTCGCGATTGCTCCAATCGGCCTTCGAGAGCCGCTCACGGATCCGGCCGGAGAGCTCCACCATGTCTTGGCTGTTGGCGAAGATCGGCACCTCCTCGAAGGTCTCATGCGTTGCGATGCCGTCGAGCCCCTTGAGCATCTCGAAGCCTTCGATGCGGAGGCTGCCGCGCGACAGGTCGGCCCGCGAGAGGATCGTGCTCCAGACGGAATGCGTATGGAGCACCGCGCCCACCTTGGGACCGCCGAGCGCCGGCACAAGCTCGGCGATGAGGCAGTGGAGAAGCGTCTCGGCGGACGACTTCTTGCCCGAGCCATCGACGGGCCGGCCGTCGGCGCCGACGCGGACGAAGTCGTCGCGGCCGAGGGCGGATTTATCCTTGCCGCTGACGGTGATCAAGAGCTCGAGCGGATCATGCGCGGCGACCACGCTGTAATTGCTGCTCGTGCCGAGCGACCACGACCGGCCGTGAAACTCCCGACCGACGGCCCGCAGTTGGTCGATCGTGTCCATGGAATCGCAGAGGGAAGCCGAGGGCGGCTCGAGGGTTGTGATCATGGACGCAGATTATTCCACATTGCCACGGCCTGACAACGCCGCCCCGTACTTTCGGCATTGCCCGGGCCGGGTGGGCTTTCTATCCTCCCGCCCCGCTATGAGGAGGATTCAGCCATGCTGAGGCCCGGTTGGTTTGCGTGCGTCGGCTTGATTGCCGCCTGCATCGGCTGCGCGCACCATCGCAACGATTACGCGTACGCACCCCCGTATGCGCCGCCCGTCTATCCGCAGCCGCAGGCTCCTGCGCTGCCGGCGGCGCCCACCGGGCCGCCTGCCGTCGTCATGTCCTCAGGCGCCGAGCCGGCAGCCGCGATGCCCGGCCCCGTCGTCGCGTCGCACTCGAGCCCCTGTCCGAATGATTGCGGCCAGGGCCAGGGAGTCGTCACAAGTGGGCACGTGGTGGTGGAGGGAGCCGGCCAGACGCCGCCGTGCCCGCCGGGCCCGTGAGCATCCGCGACGACGAAAAGCGGATATAGTGAGACCTATCGACGCCGCGCTCCGCGGCCGAGGAGGTCTGCTGTGAGTCTCTGGACGGTCGCACCGTCGCGTCAGGCCGAGCTGATGGACGATCCATCGCTCGCCGCGGCCGATCACCTGCACGCCCTCTCCGCGCTCGCCCGAATCAACGCCTTCTCCGGGACGGCGCCGCAGCTGGCCGCCGCGATCCGCAGGCTGACCGCCGCGGCACTGCCCGAGCGTCCGCTCGAGATCGTCGACATCGCCTGCGGCGGCGGCGACGTGACGATGGCGCTCGCCCGCCGGCTTGCCAGGCTGAGGCTCAAACGCAGTGGCGCCGCACCGAGGCCCGCCGTGCGGGTCACCGGCATCGACGTGAGCCCGCGGGCCGTGGCCCACGCGACGGCACGGGCGGCCGACGCGCGGATCGCCGACGGGGCCGAGGTGGCGTTTGCCGTGCGCGACGTCGTCGCCGACGGCTGCCCCGCATGCGACATCGCCACGAGTTCGCTCTTCCTGCACCACCTCGACGATGCCGATGCCATCCGCGTCTTGCGGTCGCTCGCGGCCGCCGCGCGGATCGGCGTCGTCGTCTCCGACCTGCTGCGGAGCAGGGCGGGGCTCGCGCTCGCAATGCTCGGCACGACCGTGCTCTCGTCATCGCGCGTGGCCCGCGTCGACGGCCCGCTTTCCGTCCGCGCCGCCAGAACGCTCTCCGAATACCGCGATCTCTTCGACCGCGCCGGCCTCCACGGGGCCACGATCCGGCGGGCCTGGCCCGAACGCGCGGTCATCACATGGCGACGCGATCCGCCGGGAGCCACCGCATGATCGACGCCACGCTCACGCCATCCGTGGCCGCCAACCGCCACTGGGATGCGATCGTCGTCGGCGGTGGGCCGGGCGGCTCGGCAGCCGCGATCCGGCTCGCCCGCGCCGGCCGCCGCGTCTTGCTCGTCGACCGGGCCGCGATGCCACGGGCAAAGGTCTGCGGGTGCTGCCTGTCGCCGACGGCGCTTGCCGAACTGGAAGGCCTCGATGCCTTCGCGGCGAGCGAAGCCCGGCCTGTCGTGCTCGAAGCGGTGCAGCTCGTTGCCGGGGGCCATGCGGCGCGGCTCCCGCTCGCCGGCGCCACGCTCTCGCGGGAGGCGCTCGACACGGCGCTCGTCGCGCGGGCAATCAGAGATGGGGCCGACTGGCTGCCGCAGGCGACGGTCGCATCGATCGCCGAGACAACCGATCACGTGCGGCTCACGGTTCGACCGGCCGTCGCGCCCAGCACACCGCTTTTGCTCGAAGCGGACCATGCCGTGATCGCGACGGGGCTCGCCGACCACGTGCGGATCGAGTGTGGCCACGCATCGCCGAACTCCGCCCGCCGGCGGGAACCGCGGCGGCTCGTGGCGCCAAAGAGCCGCATCGGCATCGGGCTCTCGCTCGCGGCCACGGCCAGCGACCTTGCCGCCGGTGATCTGATCATGGTCGTCGGCCGCGGCGGCTACGCGGGGATCGTGCGGCTCGAAGATGGCCGGATCGACATCGCCGCCGCGCTCGCCCCTCAGGCCGTCGCCACCGCGGGCCGCCCGCAGGTCGCCATCGCCGCGCTCCTCGAAGAGGCGCTCGCAGGCGCGGGGCTCCGCCTCGACCTCGCTGCGGTGAACGCCGCGCACGTGCGGGCCACGCCCGCGCTCACCCACCGCGCGCCGCTCGTGGCGGGCAGCCAGGGCCGGCTCTGCCGGATCGGCGACGCCGCAGGCTATGTGGAGCCCTTCACGGGCGAGGGGATGGGCTGGGCGCTCGTGAGCGGGCGGCTCCTCGCCGAGGCGATCGTTGCCGGTGGGCCGCCAGCGGCGATCGCCGCGACGTTCTCGCGCGGCCACGATGCTTTCTTTGCAGCGCACCATGCCCGCTGCCGGCGGGTGGCGCTCGCGGTGCGGCATCCCTGGCTGGTTCGCGCGGCGATCCGTCTGGCCCGATTTGCCCCCAGCATCGCGGCAGGCGCGATGCCCTTCGTCGTCGGCTCGCCGCGGCCCGCACCGTCAGCCGCACTTCGGGAGGCTGCGGCATGAGCCTCACGATTCTCGGTATCGGCACGGCGGCACCGGAGCGAACCATCACGCAGGCCGACGCGGCCGTGCTCGCCGCGGGCTTTGCCAACGCCGAACCGGGCCGCGAACGGACGCTCGCCGCGATCTATCGCCAGACGCGGATCCGCACTCGCGGATCGGTGCTGCTCGAGGAGCCGACCGACAAGCCTTTCGCGCAGAGCTTCTATCCTCCGGCAGCCGACACCGATGACAGCGGCCCGACGACGGCCGCGCGGATGGCCCGCTATCAGGAACGTGCCGGCGGCCTCGCGACCACCGCAGCCCGGCTCGCGCTCGAATCGGGCCGGGTGGCCGCCAGCGACATCACCCATCTCGTCACCTGCTCCTGCACCGGCTTTGCCAACCCGGGCGTCGATCTCGAGGTGATGCACGCGCTCGGCCTCGGCGACGCGGTGGCCCGCACGCACGTCGGCTTCATGGGCTGCCACGGCGCCTTCAACGCCCTGCGGGTGGCCGACGCCTTCGCCACGGCCGACCCGGCGGCCACGGTGCTCGTCGTCTGCGTGGAGCTTTGCAGCCTGCATTTTCAATACGGCTCGCGCAGCGATCACGTGGTGGCCAACAGCATCTTCGCCGACGGCGCCGGGGCCGTGGTGGGCGTCGGCGCATCGCACCGCCGGGGCCGTGAGACGGGCCTGTGGCGGCTCGCGGCGCAATCATCGCGGGTGCTGCCGGCATCAGGCGACCAGATGGGCTGGGTGATCGGCGACAACGGCTTCGAGATGAGCCTCTCGGCACAGGTGCCCGGCACGATCGCCCGTGACATCGGCGGCCTCGTGGGAGAATCGCTCGCGGCGCATGGCCTCGCAGCCGGCGACGTGCGATCGTGGGCCGTGCATCCCGGTGGGCCGCGGGTGCTCGCCGGCGTGCAGGAGGCGCTTGCGCTGCCCCCCGGGGCGCTCGACGTCTCGCACGCCGTCCTCGCCGAGCACGGCAACATGTCGAGCGCGACGATCCTCTTCATCCTCGAGCGGGTCTTCCGCCACGGCGCCGGCCCCTGCGTGGCGATGGCCTTCGGCCCCGGCCTCACGGCCGAACTCGCCCTGCTCGATCGCGGCGTTGAAACCGCTTAACTTCGTCATCTGCCCTCGTACGACAGGCCTCCGTGCCTGTCTGCCGCCGATCGTGACAGGCACGGAGGCCTGTCCTACTCCCGGCGCGCGGCATACACTGCCGGCCATCGATAGCCGCCTCGAGCATGCCGGAGAGCATCGTGCGGGAAAAAACCAGTGAACTGCCCCACCACCTGAGGCGTCGGGTGGCGATCGATCGCGTCGGCCCCGAGGTGGATGGAGGCCGCTTTGCCGTCAAGCGGGTGCGCGGCGACGTCGTCACCGTCGACGCCGACATCATCTGCGACGGCCACGAGGAGCTCGAATGCCGGCTCCACGTGCGGCACGGCGACACGGGGCAGTGGACCGTGATCCCGATGGAGTGCCAGGGCAACGACCGCTGGACGGCCTTTTTTATCGCCGACCGGATCGGCCTCTGGCACTACACCATGACCGCGCGGATCGACGCCTTCGGCACTTGGCTGCGCGACCTCGGCCGCCGCGAGGCGGCCGGTGAAAACCTCGCGGTCGAGCTCGTCGTCGGGTCGCAGATCGTGGCCGCCGCCGCGCACCTCGCGCCTCCGGCCGACGCGCGGGAGATCGAGGAGCTTGCGCTCCGCCTCAAGTCGCCGGCCTGGGCGGAGGTCGTGCGCGGCAAACGCCTCGCGGAGCTGATGACGCTCTACGCCGACCGCCGCGACGAGACGAGGCTCGACCCGCCGCGGCCCGTGTGGGTCGATCGCGAGAAGGCGCGGTTCAGCGCGTGGTATGAGGTCTTTCCGCGGTCGTGGGGGCCGCCGGGCAGGCACGGCACGTTCGCCGATCTCGCCGACCGGCTCGACTACGTGCGGTCGCTGGGATTCGACGTGCTCTACCTGACGCCGATCCACCCGATCGGCCGCTCGTTTCGCAAGGGCCGCAACAACGCGCTCGACGCGGCTGCCGACGACGTCGGCAGCCCCTGGGGCATCGGCAGCCCGGAAGGGGGCCATACCGCGATCCATCCGCAGCTCGGCTCGTTCGACGACTTCGCCCGCCTGCGCAGCCGCGCCGAATCGCTCGGCCTCGAGATCGCGCTCGACATGGCGGTGCAATGCTCCCCCGACCATCCGTGGGTGAAGGAGCATCCCGAGTGGTTTCGCCACCGCCCCGACGGCACGATCCAATACGCCGAAAACCCGCCCAAGAAATACCAGGATATCGTCGCCTTCGACTTCCAGTCGGAGCACTGGCGGCAGCTCTGGGACGCGCTCGGCGGCGCGTTTCGCTTCTGGGCGGAGCAGGGTGTCAGGATTTTTCGCGTCGACAATCCCCACACGAAGCCGTTTGCATTTTGGGAATGGCTCATCGCCGACATCCACCGCACGCATCCCGACGTGCTTTTTCTCTCCGAGGCCTTCACGCGTCCGAAGACGATGTATCGCCTCGCGAAGCTCGGCTTCACGCAGTCCTACACCTACTTCACGTGGCGGACGGAGAAGCAGGAGACAGCCGACTATTTCCGCGAGGTGACGACGCCGCCCGTCTCCGAATTCTTCCGCCCCAATTTCTGGCCCAACACGCCCGACATCCTCCACGAGACGCTCCAGCGCGGCGGCGCGGCGATGTTCGAGGCGCGGCTCACGCTGGCCGCGCTCTCCGTCGGCAACTGGGGCATCTACGGCCCGGCGATGGAATTGCTCGAGGCGACGCCGCGGGATCCCGGCGGCGAGGAATACCTCGACTCGGAGAAGTATGAGATCAAGGCGTGGGATCTCGACGCCGCCCACAGCCTCGCCCCCTTCATCCGCCGGCTCAACGAGATCCGGCGGAGCGAGCCGGCGATGCACCGCGTCCGGCCGCCGCTCATCCAGCCGATCGACGACCCGCACCTGCTCGCCTGGTGCAAATACGATCCCGCGAGCGGCAGCCGCGTGCTCGTGGTCGTGAACCTCGAGCCGGCCGAGCCGCGGTCGGGCAGCCTCTCGCTCGATGTGGCGACGCTTGGCCTCGACGGCGCCGACGTCATCCACGCCCACGACCTGCTAACGGGCGACGATATGGAATGGACGCTCGACGAGATCACGATCGCATGCACGCCCGAGCATCCCGTGCAGGTCTATCGTCTCACGCTCCCATGACACCCGCCGATCGGATCACCGCCTGGCTGCCGAGCGCCCGCTGGTTTGCGGCGAAGGGAGAGGCGATCGCCGCGGTCACGGTCGCCGACGAGGCCGAACTGCCCGATGGCATCACGCTCGCGATCGTCGAGGTCGCATCGGCGGCTGGGCAGCGATCGCGGTATGCCGTGCCGGTCGATCGCGAGGGGCGCGATGCCGCGCTCGCGCCCGCCTTCGCCGGCTGGCTCGTCGATGCGGCGATTGGGGGCAGCGACACCGCGACTGTCCACGGATCGTTCCACGGCCACTCCACGGCGGCCCCGGCGATGCCCGCCGCTCGCGCACCGACGGTGACGCCGCTTGGGGGCGATGCCTCGAACACTTCACTGCTCCTGCGAACGTCGCGCGGCGAATACGCGGTGAAGCTGCTGCGGCGGTGTCGGGAGGGCATCCAGCCGGAGGTTGAGATCGGCCAATTCCTGGCGGAGGGCGCGCTGTGGGACGGCACACCCCGGCTCCGCGGCTGGATCGAGCATCGAGCCGACGGCAGCACGACCGCGATCGCGACGGTGCACGACTTCGCGCCGGGCTGCACGACCGCGTGGGACCGGCTCGTCGCACTCGTCAGTGCAGGCGGGCTTGCCGGCACGCACCGCGAAAAAACCCTCGGCATCGTGGCCGCGCTCGGCCGCACGACGGCCGGCATGCACCGCGCCTTGGGCGCGCGGACAGACCGCGAGGCCTTCGCCCCGCAGCCGGCGACGGCCGCCAGCCGCGGCGCACAGGCGGCGCGGATGACCGCGCATGCGAGGCAGGTTTTACAGTTCGCCGCCGCGCGGCTGCCGACGGCGATCGCCCACCCCGAGCGGCTCCTCGCGGGCCTCGAGTCGCTTGCCCAAGTGCCGACGACCGCCAGCGACATCCGCGTGCATGGCGACTTTCATCTCGGGCAGGTGCTCGTCGGCCCCGACGATGCCCGCATCCTCGTCATCGACTTCGAGGGAGAGCCGGGCCGCTCGCTCGAGGAGCGCCGCGCGAAGACGAGCGTCTGCAAGGACGTTGCCGGGATGTGCCGCTCGTTCGACTATCTGCTGCGGCACGTGGCCCGCACGACCGGCGGCACCTATCACTCCAGCGACCTCGCGCTGCTCGAGCAGACCTACCTCGACGCCTACCGCGAGATCGCCCACGGCCACGCCTGGTGGCCGACCGAAAGACAAGAAGCCGACGGCCTGCTCGTTGCCTACACGCTCGACAAGGCGATCTACGAACTCGCCTACGAACTGCACAACCGCCCCGACTGGGTCGAGGTGCCGCTCGCCGCGCTCGCGGCACAGTAGACGGAAAAGGAGACAGGCACGGAGGCCTGTCCTACGGATGAGGCGGGCGGACTACGTTACGCAAAGCATCGGCATCCTGCCGATCTTTGCTTGGCGGGCTCCGCCCGCGAGTACGACAGGCCTCCGTGCCTGTCTTCTTTGCGGGCTACTCTCCCGTGCCGCGGGCGACCGGGGTGCCGTCGACGTTTACGGCCACGTCGTAGATCCGCAGGCTGTCGAGCCAGCGGTGCATCTCGTCGGTCTTGAAGAGCTTCGGCACGACGACGCCCGTTTCGAGGTGGGCGAAGTAGAGCTCGGCCTCGCCATGCAGGCGGTCGCCCACGCGGCTGGTGACGTTCACGAGCGAGCCGCCCGCCATCGTCTCGACGATCTCGGCGACATATTCGAGCGTGTCGCCCGGCACCGCGTCGAACTGGAAGTCGGCCTTCGCCACCTTCGCGAGCACGACCTGCTTCTTGAACTCGAACGAGTCGGCCACGAGGAGGCCGGCCGTCTGGGCCATGCCCTCGATGACGAGCGTGGTGGGCATCATCGCCGCGCCGGGAAAATGGTCGTGCAGATGCTCCTCGGCGAGCGTCACGGCCTTGACGGCCCGCGCCGTGCGGCCGCGCACGAATTCGGTGAATCGATCGATCCAAAACCAACGCATCATCCGCCTCCTTCACGTTTCCCGCTGCATCCTCATCCGGCAGACTGCACATGCACGCTCGTCGTGAGCACGAGCGGCGCCGGCTCCCGCGCATAGTGGCATTCGACGAGGGCCGCCGCATGCCCTGCGGCGGGCCGGGCGACGAGCGCCTGCCAGGCGTCGGCCGCGGCCGCCACGGGCGTGGACGTCCAACGGGCCTGCCGAAAATCGCGGCTGGGCGAGGTCGCCTGCCAGAGCACCACCTCCGTCGGCTGTTCGTCGGAGTGCACGGTGCAGGTCACGCCCTTGTCCGCGGCGGCAAACTTCCAGCGCAGGTCGGGGAGCCGCTCCGCGCCGATCGCATGGCGGCCAAGCGCCGCCACGAGGCCGGCGATGCGGACCGGGGGCAGGCCATGCCCCGCATTCGGCGCGTAGGAGACCCAACGCGGCCCGGAAAGCCCCTCGAAATAGAGATCGAGCGCCTCGAGGGGCCAGTAGGGATCGTTGGTACCCAGCGCGATCACTTTCGGCTGCGTGATCTGGTCGCGGTAGCGGTAGGGATCGACGATGCCGATGAGCTCGCGGCCGCGCGGCGTCTGCAGGAGCTTCTCGATGCCCCGCGACGTGTAATCCTCGAGCTTGTCCGACATCGCGCCGAAGCTCGCGAACTGCAGCTCCACGTGCCGCTCCATCGAGAGCATGTCGATCACCATCGGCAGGGCGGCCCGCACGCGATCGTCCACCGCTGCCGCCAGCCAGGTCGTCCAGCCGCGCTTGCTCGCCCCCGTGACGACGAAGCCGTCGATCGCAAGCCCGAACCGATCCCGCGCGATCTTTCCGGCCGCCGTCATCGCCTCGACCGCCGACTTCACCATCGGCATGAGGAGTGGCCACGAGGCATCTCCCGTGCGGGCAAACTCGACGAACGTGTGGGCGATCAGATCGTCTTCGAAGAGGCCGTCGAACATGGGCTGGTAGGGCACCTGCCGGATCACGGCGGCGGGCAGGCCGGCCGCGTTGGCAAAGAGCGCGAGCGTCTTCACGGCGTCGGAAGGGCCGGCCGCCGGCACCTTCCCGGCGCTGCCACCGTCGATCCAGAGCAGCATCGTCTCCGTGGACGCGGGATCGGGCGGGCAGTAGATGGATAGCTCGTGCGCCCACTCCGCGCCGCGCCACGTCTGGCTCACGAGGCGGCAGGTGGCGTAGCGGCCCCCCGCGACTTCCCCGTCGGCCACATGCTCGCACCGCGTGGCGGGATCGGCCGCGAGCGCGTAGTCGGCGAGCACGCCGGCAGCCTGCTCGGCCACGCCCGGCGCGGCCTGGCCACCGCCGGCCGCAAGGCAGCCCGACGCGAGCACGGAGAGCGACTCCACGGCGAACCGGCGGCGCGAACGCAGCCGCTCGTCCGGATGACCGGAGCAGACAGGGCGATCAGGCACCTCCGGCATAGATCTCCTCGAACGATCGCAGGTGGTGGCACATGTATTTGGCGGCGATGCGCTGCGCGATCTCGAGGATTCGCTCGCGGACGTCGGCCGGCTCGATCACCTCGACGCAGTCCGCCAGGCCGAGCAACTGCGGGATCATCTCGTCGTCCCAGGCCCGGTCGATCTCGAGGAGCACGCTGCCGTCGCGTTCCTCGCGGACCTTCTGCCGCGGATGAAACGGCTTCTCCCGCGCCCAGCGGGCCCGCGAGGCATCGACGCGGATCTTGTAGCGCCGCGGCGGATCGGCCGAGCGGAAGATCGTGATGCTGTCGGCCAGGAGCGACTCGACACTTTCCCGCCGCCGCTTGAACGTGCGCGACGAAGGCTTCGCGTCGGCGATCCGGTCGAGCTTGAAGAACCGGATCGTGTCGCCGCCATCGGCCGCACCGCCACGGCTCCCGGCGGCCGGCGGCCGATAGGCGGCCACATAGATGCTGCCATCGTAGAGCACGAGCGCCTCGGGGTGGATGACGGAGGTCTTCGGCTTGCCGTCGGCGAGGCTCGTGTAGCGGATCTTGAGCTCGAGCGCATGGCGGATCGCGCGGTTGATCGCGTTGAGCGTGCGGGCGCCGTATTTCGCGGCCGGGGGCTTGGGGTGCACCACGAGGCCTTCCCGATGCTCTTCCACGTAGGCGAGCAGCTGGGGCGTGGCCACGCTTTCCACCCGCGCCATGAGCTGGCTGATGCCGCGCCAGTAGAAGGTGCCGGCCAGCGGCGCGAGGAAGTCGCGGGCCACGGCGAGCGAGAGCAGCTCGGGCAGCGAGATCGCAGGCGCCGTCAATTCCACCTTCCCCTTGCCCGGCTCGATCGACCAGGCCTGGCACGATGCGCCGCGGTCGGACCGCTTCCGGGACCGCTTGAGCGCGTAGCCGAATCGCTCCAGAAACTCGAGATCGCGACGGATGTTTTTGTCCGACATCTCCTCGATCACGCCCCGGCTGCGGAGCCGATCCTTGAGCTCGGCCGTGGTGAGCGGCTGCCGGGCCCCGAAGAGGATGTCGATCAGGTGGAAGACGCGGAGCAGCTGTTCGTGCCGGCTGAGGGAGTCCATGGATGTTTCCGCGGGCCGCCGCCGCGGCACGCCCCGACGGATGAGGGGGCCGAGCCGCAAACGGCCCTCTCAGAATACCCTCCGCACGGCTGTTTTTTCAGCCTGAAACGCCGCTGGCGGAAATTTTTGGCGGCCGTTCGCGTCCGCCGTGGCGCTCCTATCCCGCCCTTCGTGCAAGGACCGACCTCCTCTGCCGTCCATCGACGAGGGTTTCATGAGCCGCTTCCGCAATCATCCCCCCGCATTCGTCATGACGAGCGTTCGGCTCGTCGCGGAGACACGGAAACGTTTGCGGCCGCTTTTCGCCGGCCTCGCGATCCTGCATCGCGAGGGCCATGCGGGCGCCGCGTGGACGATCGACGTGTCTGAGGATGGCAGGCTGCTGCCCCATGCGCCGCAGTCGCCGGAAGACCTGGAGAGCATCGTGGGCCTGCACCGCGCCTTGGGACGGCAATGCCGCGTCGGCGCGGCCCTCGCGACGCCGGCAGATATGGCTGCGGCCCCGCCCCGGAGGCCCCGACGAGCCGCGGGGCCGGAATCCGCCTGCCGCGGGCGGCCCGAGATCTACGGTTGGTCGCTCATGTATCAACTGGCCGGCGTGCGGGGCACGGCGGCGATCGACCCGCACGACCGGTTCGACGACCTGCCGGCGCTTTTCGAGTCGCCGCTCGAATTGATCGACCGTTCCGTGTTTCTCGCCGCGCGGGGCATCCCGAATCGGCCGATCGCGATCCTCACGCGGCCGGAGGATTTCGTGCGGCGCGAGACGGGCGCAGGCTGGACCAACCGCTACTATCCGCAGGCGCGATTCCGGCGGCCCTGCCGTCTCGAAGCTGTTCTCTGACGCCACAGCGATGCGCCGCCGAGGCAGAGCAGGGCGGAGCCCGCGATCACGATCGACGCCGGCTCCGGTACGGCGATGATGCCGCCAGTAGCGCTGCCCAACTGCGCCACTTCGGCCTGCGTCATTGCCGAATCGCGGAATTGCAGGTTGGCCACGTAGAGTTCACCCACTTCGTTGTCGTTGTCGTTGAACAAAAAGAACGCCGACAGCGATGGCGAAAGGGAAGGGTGGGTGTCGGAAGCCGACCCCACCGACCATGCCCCGTCCACGATCAGATCTCGATTCCTCAGATCGTCCGTGCGAGTGTCATCAATGACGATCTGGTCCCAAATGATTTCACCGACCTTCTGCCCATTGAGAAACGACTCGTACCGCGGAACATTCGACGCCGCATCAAGATTCATGACCAAGGCCAGCCGATACCAGGTATCCGGCTGAAACGTGCCTGTGCCGGAATAGATGGCACCGCCGATATTCCGC
>JBKDMX010000128.1:0-4041 GCA_046343855.1 Planctomycetia bacterium | reverse complement strand
TCGATCATCTTGGCGATGATGTTTTCCGGCTTGCCTTCGCCGCGGGCAGCCTCGGTGAGGATCTCCCGCTCCTTGGCCACCGCCGCCGGATCGAGATCGTCTTTCGTGAGCGCCTGCGGGGCGAGCGCCACCACGTGCATGGCGATCTCCTTCGCGGCCGTGGCCGCTTCGGGGGCGGTCGTCTTGCCGGCGACTTCGACGAGTGCGGCCTTCGAGCCGTCGTGGTGGGCATAGCCGCCACAGGGGGCGTCGATCCGGCAGATGCGGGAGAGATCGAAGACCTCGCGCATGCGATTGAAGAGATCGTCTTTCAGCTCACCGAGCGTCTTGTCGGGATGGGCCAGGCTCTTCTGGGCGAGCAGATCGGCGGGCGTCTTGGCGCCGGGGCCCAGGGCGAGCGTCTTGGCGATGTCGTTGACGAGGTCCTTGAAGTCGGGGCTGCCGGCCACCGGCGCGCTTTCGCACTTGAGCTCGATCATCGCGCCCACGCCCTTCGCGGGATCGGTGTAGACGGCCAGACGGCCGGTCGACATCTCGCGATCGGCCCGCAGGGCCTGCGTCTTCACGCCCTGCTTGCGCAGCCACTCGACCGCCTGATCCGTGTTGCCACCGCACTCGGCGAGCGCCTTCTTGCACTCCATCATCGGCAGGCCCGTCTTCTCGCGGAGGGCCATCACTGCGGCTGCTGTAATCTCTGCCATGTGTTTTCTCCTTTGGATTGCGTCAATTCAGAGTTGCCGGGCACGTGAGAGGTGCCGGGCACGCATATGAGTCACCGGCTCGCGGGCGGCAAAAGTCGACTCGCGGCGGCCGCGGCGGCCGAATGCTCGTCGAGCTTTCGCCGACCCGCTCGCCTCCCCGCGTTTGGTTTGCCGCAGCATCGCGACGTCTTCGAAGGGGAGGGAAGTGGAGGTCAGACCTTCGGGGGCTTGGGCATGGCCTTCTTGGCCGTGGCCCGGGGCTTGGGAGCGACCTTCGCCGCGCCTTCGCCGGCCACGTCGGCACCCTCGGCCTTCACCTGCGCCTCGGCCGCCACCTGCGACTTGCCCTCGAGGATGGCGTCGGCCAGGCGGGCGGCGACAAGCTCGATCGAACGGATCGAGTCGTCGTTGCCCGGGATCGGCAGGTCCACGAGGTCGGGATCGCAGTCGGTGTCGATAAGCGCCACGGTGGTGATGCCCATCTTGCGGGCCTCGTTGACCGCGTTCTTTTCCTTCTTGGGATCGAACACGACGAGGCACTCGGGCAGCCGGGAGAGCGTGCGGATGCCGCCGAGATTCCGCTCCATCTTGCGGAATTCACGCCGCAGCGACGACTGCATCTTCTTGGAATACGCGCCGAATTCCTCCGACGGCATCAGCTTCTCGAGCTCCTCGAGGCGGGCGAGCCGATTGCGGATCGTGCGGAAATTCGTGAGGGTGCCGCCGAGCCAGCGATCGCTGACGTAGGGCATGCCGCAGCGGGCGGCTTCGCGGGCGACGGCCTCGGCGCCTTGCCGCTTCGTGCCGACGAAGAGCACGAGGCTGCCGGACGCCGCAACCTGCTTGAGGTATTTGCGGGCGCGGAGCAGTCCGCGGATCGTCTCGCGGACGTCGATGATGTGGATGAGGTTGCGGCGGCCGTGGATATACGGCTTCATCTTCGGGTTCCACCGGCTCGCGCGGTGGCCAAAGTGCACGCCGGCTTCGATCAACTCTTGGGCGAGGACGTTCGACACGCTTGTTGACACTCGTAAAGGAAAGTGGGCGGGGGCAATGAAGCACCGCAAACTATCGGCTTTTTGGGGCCCGTGTCAACGCACGGCCGGCATCCCCGCCACAGGCGGCAAACCCGCCCCCATCCACCACCCAAAACGGCCTGAAACCCCGGCTGGAGGCTTGAATCGGCCAGACGCCGCAAACTAGACTCCGGGGCTCCCCGTCCAGAACCCCTCTTCAAGCCTCTTTCGCGGCAGGTCCCGCTGCCGAAACGCAAGCATG
Source organism: Planctomycetia bacterium (assembly GCA_046343855.1). Taxonomy (GTDB): domain Bacteria; phylum Planctomycetota; class Planctomycetia; order Pirellulales; family UBA1268; genus RGVT01. Next base: position 2,062 of record JBKDMX010000128.1, on the reverse strand, counting down.
CGACACGTCCTGTCGGCCACCGTCCAAAATGTCCCGGGCGTGCTGGCGCACGTTTCGGGCATGCTCGCCTCCCGAGGCTACAACATCGACAGCCTCGCCGTGGGCGAGACCGAAGACCGCGGCTTTTCGCGGATGACCTTCGTGCTCCGCGGCGATGACCGGATGCTCGCTCAGGTCCGGCGGCAGCTGGAGAAGATCGTCACCGTCGTCCGCGTCGACGACATCTCCGCGCGGAACTACGTCGAGCGCGATTTGATGCTGATCAAGGTGGCGGCCCCCGTCGGCCCGACGCGTTCGCAGGTCAAGGAACTGGCGGAAATCTTCCGTGGCCGGATCGTCGACGTCGCCACCGATAGCGTGATCGTCGAGATCTCCGGCACGGAAAAGAAAATCGAGGGCTTCATCGAGTTGATGCGGCCCCTGGGGATCATGGAACTCGTCCGCACCGGGCGGATCGCGCTGGTGCGGGGCAGCCCGCCCACCCGCGAGCTCACCGAGGCCGCCGATGGAGCCCGCCCCGCCGATTCAGCCGACCCCACCGACTCACTAGCCTGATTTCACACGAGGAGAAACACGTGCCCGCCACGATCTATTACGACGCCGACGCCGATCTGAAGGCCCTCGCCGGCAAGACCATCGCCATCATCGGCTACGGCAGCCAGGGCCACGCCCAGGCCCAAAACCTGCGGGATAGCGGGCTCAACGTGATCGTCGCCCAGCGTCCGGGCGGCCCGAATTACGAGCTCGCCAAGAGCCACGGCTTCTCGCCGATGAGCGTCGAAGACGCCGTGAAGCAGGCCGACGTGATCAACATTCTGCTCCCCGACGAACTGGCCGCCGATGTCTATCGCACGGCGATCAAGCCCAACCTCAAGAAGGGCGCCGTGCTGATGGCCAGCCACGGCTTCAACTTCCACTTCGGCCAGATCGAGCCGCCGGCGGGCCACGACATCCTGCTCGTCGCCCCGAAGGGCCCCGGCCATCTCGTCCGCAGCGAATACGTGAAGGGGGGCGGCGTGCCCTGCCTGATCGCGCTGGGCGCGAATGCCTCGCCCGAGACGAAGAAGATCGGCCTCGCCTACGCCAAGGGCATCGGCGGCACCCGCGGCGGCGTGATCGAGACGACGATCGCCGAGGAAACGGAGACCGATCTCTTCGGCGAGCAGGCCGTGCTCTGCGGCGGTGTTTCCGAGCTCATCAAGGCCGGCTTCGACACGCTCGTCGACGCGGGCTACCAGCCGGAGATGGCCTACTTCGAGTGCCTCCACGAGATGAAGCTGATCGTCGACCTGCTCTATCAGGGCGGCCTCGAATACATGCGATACAGCGTGTCGAACACGGCCGAATACGGCGACTACACCCGCGGCAAGCGGATCATCACCGACGAGACCCGCGCCGAGATGAAGAAGATCCTCGAGGAGATCCGCTCGGGCGAATTCGCCCGCGACTGGATCCTCGAGAACCGCGCCGGCGCCGCGATGTTCAAGAGCACGCGCCGTCGCGAGCGTGAGCACCAGCTCACCGCGACGGGCCGCCAGCTCCGCAAGATGATGAAGTGGATCGAAAGCAAGGAAGTGTGATCCCATGACGCCCGAGGAATACCAGTCGCGAGCCCTCTACGAGCAGCTCCAGCCGGGCGACCGGGTGGAGGTCGTTCATGGCGTGACGGTGGGCTCGAGCGCGAAGTGGAGCACGACGACCGTCGGCAAGGTGCTGCGGACGGAGCGGCGGCGCCACGGCCTCCACTTTCGGCGCAACCCGGACGACAAGGTCTACAGCGACGTCCTCATCCTCTCGCGCGACGACGGCGAGCTGACGACCGTCACGATCGACGAGTACACCCGCCTGCGCCGGCTGTAGCGACGCCCACTGGCCAAATCCGGCTTCGGGTGACCCGTACCCCATCGCCGGACGCTCGCTTCGGGCATCCTGCCAATCCTGTTCGGCACAGGATTTGCGCATTGGCGACCTGGCAATCTGAGCGAACCGGAGGGAGTTGCGCGCTGATGGGCGTGGCGTTATCGTGCCCGGCATGGCCACGAGCAGGAAGCGCGAGATCCGT
>JBKDMX010000127.1:0-9038 GCA_046343855.1 Planctomycetia bacterium | reverse complement strand
CGAATCCTACTCGGGGAGTTTTCGTGGCACCGGCAGGCAGGGGCCGGCACCTGCTGGCAACTCTTCGATGGCGGGCGGAGCATACTGCTTGATCATGCATCTCCGTGCGATGTGAGTGCGCGACTCCCCATCAGAACCTCGACAGGCGGACGATCCGCAAGCGAATCAAGCGGGCGATCGATAGGCTGCGGGAGGCGGAGAAGGATCTGCCGTAGAGCCAAATGCGCCGGGCGAAATCTACCCAAGCTTTTATCCAGGGGGCACACCAAGCTACACTCTTCATCATGTTCCGAAGGGTTTTGCTGCGGCGAATCACCACTTGGCTCGCGATTGTCGGCTACGCACTTGTAGTCTCGGGGCTGCCTTTGCCAATTGGGTTTTTGGCCCCCGGCCATGAGAGCGCTGCGTCGGCTAAGCGACTGGCTGGGAAGGATCGGTCGAAGCCGTTCCCGTGCATGGACAAGCCGTGCGGCTGCGCCACGGCCGAGCAGTGCTTTGCGAACTGCTGCTGCCACACGCCGACCGAGCGTCTGGCATGGGCAAAAGCTCACAACGTGGAGGCAGCAGTCCTCGCCGCACTGGAGCGTAGAGTTGCCGCCGAGCCGCAAAAGGCTGGATCCGGGTGCTGTGCCAAGAAGTCAGCCAAGCCCGCCTGTTCGACACCGTCGCTCGACCTCGAAGGACCGGAGATTTGTAGCGAGTACCGATCGCTTGCCGCCACGCCTGCCCCCATGGACCAGTCTGACGACGAACCGGAAAACGAAACGCCGCAGCCAAAGGTTGTCGTGCTTCGGGCCATGCTCGCCTGCGGCGGCATCGTCGCCGAGTGGTTCTCGTGTGGTGTGTCGTTACCTCCGCCTGCACTGGTTACGGCCATCGTGACCTGGGCTCCCCCTCTCGGTACGCTCAACGTCATTGACGACGCGATGGCGTCTATTCCAGCTGTACCCGATCTTCCCCCTCCTCGGGCCTGAGCCGCCTCCAGCCTGCCTCCGCAGGCATCTGCAACGGCTCGTGCGTTCTCGTCGTAATGCAGGCGTGTGCCTGCGCGGCCGGGAGTGCTTTCCACGCCCATTCCGCCGCGGCGCCAGCGCGCCATGGCAATGGGTCCTCCGAGGAGATTTCCATGCGCTTTTGTCATTCCGTTTTCTTCCTGCGACTCGCCGCTTGGGTGGGAGTCGGCATCGCGGTTCACCACGCTGGCGTTGTTCAGGCCGGCCCAATCACCGGGGGTGCAGCGACGATGACGTTCGACATCGGGGCGATCAGTCCGTTCCTGACATACACCCGGTTCTACGGGCTGCTCGAGAACCAGGCTGCCACACTGACCGCGGCGCAGATTCAGTCGGGGACCGTGCCGGTTCCGCCAGGGTCGCCTTCGACACCAACGAATCTGCTGCATCCGGTCAATGGCACCGTGGTCACGAATCCCACTGGCCGCAACCGGCAGGCGTCCACGCTCGACTACGATCCGAGCAACGTGCTTGGATCATGGACGGCGTCGACGAACAGCGGGTTCGTGACGTCGGGGGGTGAGCAGATCGGATTCGACGGCGTGACCATGAACGCGGTCGATCCAGCGGGCGGCGGCGGCAACTTTCTCTGGGGCGACTTCGCGCTGCGGCGGGATCCCACCCGCGGAGGCGACGGGCTCGTGCTGGTGAACAACTATAGTTTCGGATTCAACGCCTTCGATCTGGGCGTGAGCAGCCTCGCGGCTGATGCATCGGCGCTCACGATCACGGGCACGCTGCTGCTGAGCCCCGAGTGGGCCGGCGCCTTCGGGGGTACGGCCGGTGCGAACGTGGGCTCGTTTTCGATGGTGGCGACGGTGCCCGAGCCGGGAACGATGACGCTGGCCGGGCTCGGCGCGGCGGGCGGCGTTTCCAGCTGGTTGCTCCGCCGTCGCGCACGGCGGATCGCTGGCCGTGAGGCGGCGTGATCGCATGTCGCGTCCGTGTCCGCGCAGGCGGAGGAACCGATCGACGCGGAACGGCGGGCAACTCGGCTTTACGTTGGTCGAGTTGCTCGTCGTTCTGGCGATCATCGGCACGCTCGTGGCCCTGCTCATCCCCGCGGTGCAGCAGGCCCGGGAGATCGCGCGTCGTCTGGCCTGCCAGAGCAACCTGCGGCAGGTCGGCCTGGCCGTGTCGCTCCACGAGCATGCACGCCAGTTCCTGCCGGCGGCGACCTACGGCGGCCCGTACAACACCGCCGGCCCCGCCGGCAGTGGCTTCACGCGGCTCCTTCCATATCTCGAGGAACGAAGCACGGCGGATCGCTACCTGCAGCAGGAGGACTGGACGTCGGCCGGCAATCAGCTTGCGGTGAACACGGTCATCCCCACGTTCCGCTGTCCGTCGTCGGCGGCGCCTGCCCGAGTGCAGGGCATCCGAAAGTCGCTGGGGATTCCCGTGGACGGAAATCTCACGGCGGCGGTGACGGACTTTACGGCCGTCTATAGCTGGGGGGCACCGTTCGCGGTTCCAGCAACACCGTTCCTTCGGGATCCGTGGGCCGTTGGTGCGCTGTCGCCATTTCCGGAGGAAGGCAGTGGCTTGTTCACCGGCACGGCGATCTTCAGGAAGCCTCGCCTGCGCGACACGACCGATGGCATGGCTATCACGATCACCTTTCACGAGCGTGCCGGGATGAACGCCCGGTGGGTCATGGCCCGGCAGACCGACCCGAACCCCACCACCGCCTCGAACTGGGCGCCGTGGGCGGGGCAGGGTTGCAACTGGGTGCTGTCCTACGAGGCGAGCGGCGCGACGTGGGCACCCTCGGGGCTCGGTCCCTGCAACGTCAACTGCAGCAATCATCAGGGCATCTACGGCTTTCACGCCGGCGGCGCGAATGTCGTGTGCCTCGATGGTGGAGTGCGATTCTTGCAGGATGCGATCGATGCGCGGGTGTTGTACGCCTATGTCTCACGGTCGCGCGGGGACCGTCCCGGAGAATCGCCATGAGGATCGCCGGTGTGAATCATGGGCTCACGTCGACATGGGGCGTGATAACGCTACTCGTCAGTCTTGGTGGGTGCCATCGCGCGCCGCCGCCCTCCGGGCCGCCCGTGTTCCCGGTCACCGGCACGATCCTTGTCGATGGAAAACCGACTGCCGGTGTAACCGTGCGGTTCGTGGCCGTCGATCCGCCCGGAGGATCACCCCCCGCATTCATCACCGGTTCCGATGGACGGTTCACGTCGGCGGCGCCGGGGTCCGATGCCGGTGTCTCGGCGGGCACCTATCGCCTCGTCGTCTACTGGCTCGACACGCCTCCCAGCGGTGGAATGCCGTTCGATCGGCTGTTCGGCAGGTACGCCGATCCGGACCGATCCACGCTGACGGTGACCATCGATCCGAACGACCCCGCTATCGGAACACTCTCCCTGACATCCCGACCGTCTCGCTAAGGCACCAGCCATGACCACGACACCCTCCCTTCGCTTGCTGCTTCCGTTGCTCTGCCTCGTTGGCACGCCGGTGCTCACGCCGAACCGCTCCTGGGGCCGTGACCCCGCGGCCGAGGTGACTCGCGTGGCGGTAGTGCTGTTTCCGGGAGTCGAACTGCTCGACGCAGCCTCACCGGCGGAGGTGTTCGCACGCGCCCGCGACGAGCAGGGAGCACCACTGTTCGACGTCTCGTGGGTGGGATCAGCCCGGACGCCAGTCGAGAGCATCGGTCGGCTCGGGCTCGTGCCGCCAATCGACGTTGCCAAGAACCCGGCAGCCGACGTGCTCGTGATTCCGGGCGGTGCCGTCGAGGCGGCGATGGACGACCCGCACCTGATGAAGTGGATCGCCGCTCGAGCCGGCACCGCGCGGCTGGTGCTCTCGGTCTGCAACGGTGCCTCGATTCTCGGCAAGTTGCAACTGCTCGACGGGCTCGATGTCACCACGCACCACGACAACGTCGCCCTCCTGAAGTTCATTGCACCGGCAGCGAAGTGCCACGAGGATGCGAAATTCGTCGACAGTGGGCGAATCGTCACGGCCGCCGGCATCTCTGCCGGCATCGACGGAGCGCTCCATGTGGTCTGGCGGTTGAAGGGGCCGGAAGCAGCAAGGCGGGTCGCAAGCTACATCGAGTACGACCCGTTCGTCGGTTTTCGTGCCGACGCGGAAACGCTGCTCGCGCCCGATCAGCGGGGGGTCGTCATCCTGCGTGGCCGCGTCCACCCAGCCAAGCCGTGGACGATCGTGCGGCTCGTTGAGATGATTCGCAGCGACGGCCTCGGGGCGGCTGTTGCCCGCTATCCGGCGCTCCTGGCTGAGACGACCGGGGACGATCGACTGATGATGGAGGAGCACGGCTTGGCGATGTCAGCCGCATGGCTGCTCGCGTATGGCCGAGATCCGGCAGTCGCGATCGAGTTGATGCGGTTTACCGTGGCCGCGCATCCCGACTTCGTGAAGGGGCATGTGAATCTGGCCAGGGCGCTGCTCGCAAGCGGGGATCGGACGGCCGCCGAAGTCCATTGCCGGCGGGCACTGGCGATCGCCCCAGAGGACTCGGACGCGAAGAAACTCCTCGTCGAGTGCGATACCAAGCGGATAGCTGATCCTGAGTGAGTTGATTGTAGTTTTATGAGTGCGGCTGGACCCAGAGCGTGGACAGCAGCAGTTGGCTGCGCCTAGGGTGTCATGAATCCTCTTCTGGAACCGACCCAAGCATGTTTAATTTCGATACAAGCTGGGGTGTAGACTCCCACCGCCCCGTCCGCCACTCCTTCACCATCCGCTTCCCGTCGGTCGGCTTCGGGAACCCGAGTTCCTTGGCGGCGACCGCCCACCGGCTGGCGATTCCCAAAAACGCATCGTTTTAGGCTGGCTGAGAAGGGGCTTCTCTTGGCAAGCCAGCGCTGAACGCGCGCCCGTGACGTAAGCGGTCTCAAGCCCCAGGGTGCTCCCTGCCGGGTGGTGCTCGTCCCTGCGCACTTCGGGCTTACGTCGCTTTTTACGTCACCTTCGAGCCGGCTTTGCGGTAGTCCCCGACGAAACAGCGATTTGAACTGTTCCTACTCGGGGAGTTTTCGTGGCACCGGCAGGCAGGGGCCGGCACCTGCTGGCAACTCTTCGATGGCGGGCGGAGCATACTGCTTGATCATGCATCGCCGTGCCATGTGAGTGCGCCGACTCCCCCATCAGAACCTCGACAGGCGGACGATCCGCAAGCGGATCAAGCGGGCGATCGACAGGCTGCGGGAGGCGGAGAAGGATCTGCCGTGAGGGCAAGCCCGGAAAACCACGCCTGACACAAACCCGCTTCTATTCCTCGCTGTGGATTGGTCGAACGGGAACCGTCTTCAACCGGAGGTTTCGTCGCCCTTCGATGGAATCCCTGCCGACACATGGGTCGCCACGCCATCCGGTTCCAGCTGAAAAATCTGCACCACGGTCCCGCTGGTGAAAGCATGGACGATCGCGCCGGTCGCCGGCTCCACAACGACCGCCGCTTCCCGGACCTTGCGCCCGGTCAACCGCTGAATCTCCTTCCGCAGTTCGTCGCACGATACGGCAAACAGAGCCCGGTGATACTGCTCAACCTTCGCGGCTCCAGACTCGGTGCGAGCCAGAATCTTCTCGGCTGGGGTCAACGCCTCGTGCAGGGTCAGCACGACTGTCTCCTCACTAGCGACCACAGTCACGGCCTTCGGCATATGACCGGTGCGATCCGCCTGCAGCGTGAGTGCAATCTGGGCGAGTTCCTTGGACAAAGCGGACGGCGACAATGGCTCACTCATGGGTTACGGCCTATTGGGTGGTTCGTGCTACCGTGCGCGAAGGAACAATGTGCATTCATGACATCATACACTGCCACATTTTTATGCGGTGGCGAAACTTTTCATGTCGAGAGACGGCTACCCTGCAAGCATCGCCCTTATGCACTCATTCGCCGGTGCGAACGCCTGAACTGGTCTGGGCTTGTTCCCGTGAGGCTGCTGAACACTCGCGTGAAGTGGCTTTGTGAGGAAAACCCGAGTTCAAGAGCGATCTGCGCGAGTGACTGCCTACTGCCCCGCAGCACTGCGAATGAAGCACCGACACGCCGCCGGTTCACAAAGCGTCCGAGGCTCTCGCCTACAGACTGTTGAAACTTTCTCGCGAAATGCCCGGGAGAGAGACCCACAGTCTTGCCCATGCACTCGAGATTCTGTGGCACGCCCAGGTGGGCGTCGATGCTGGTGACGATCTGTCGCATCGACTGGGGCGTGAACACACTCGTGTCGTTGCGCCATTCCGGCCTCTGGCCGCCGACGAGCATGCAGAGCTGAAGTATGATCTGACGCGCTGCGATTTCATCTCCGATGTCCTCCGATATCTGCCGGCCTACCAGCCTCGCAGACAACCGAAGCAGGCCGGCGTGCACCAATGCGTCCCGAAAACTCGGGATTGCCCGGAAATCCTTGATCGGCCGCATGCCTTCGTCCTTGCAGACCCGCTGCATCTGCCACTCGGGAAGCATCATGTCATACGCTTCAAACCCGACTGCAGTCGTGATTGACATCGTGTGGCTTTGCAGGTCACAAGGGAAAAATCCGATCCCGCCGGCAGTCGTGTGAAACAAGGTTTCCACGCCGCGGGTTTCCCATTGAATGGCTGCGTCACCAATGGTCGTCAGCAGCACATGGTGCGTGACGTGGTTGCATTGATGAACGCCGAACACCCGCGGCGACACAACCGCTAGCCAGTGGGCCAGCCATGTGAAATGCGGGTAAGGCGAGCGTGAGTCACCGTGCATAGCGCAGTTCCCGCTCCATTGCCAGGACGGCAATCAATCATCCAATGTGACTGCTGCCCCCTGCACTTACTCCTCATGATCATAGTCGGCCTCGGTTTAAAGACCACCAATGGGATCGGGCCGAACGCGCGCAGGTCGTGAAAGATGTAGGCCCTGAGCCCGGGTATAGTCCCCTCATCGCCGAGCAGGATGCATTGGCGACCATATCTGCAAGGAGGCAATCATGTCAGAGCAAGAACTTCGGGCCCCGGCAGTCGTCGCTGTCGTGTTGCTTGCGGAAATCAAGGCCGCAACGCACTCTTTTGACAGCGGACAAGTCAACGTGTTCGATGCGCTGGACACGATCATGAGCGCAATCGAGTCGTACCGGTACGCTCAGGACGTCCACCGTAAAGCTGCCTAGCGGCGAGAGCATGGCCCGCGCTTTGCCCGCCATTCCTTCGCCATCCGCTTCCCGTCGGTCTGCTTCGGGAACCCCAGTTCTTTGGCGGCGATGGCCAGTCAGTTCAGGGGGTTGGCGGCAACTGGAACCGGCCCGCCACCACGCCCTCGACCGAAATGTCTTCGTCGAGGGATTCCCAACGCAGCGCCGTGCCGCCGACCTCCAGTCGCACCTCGGCCAACTCCATTTCGCTCGCCTCCTTGAGCCGACGGAAACGATTCGCCGGAAAACCAATGATTCGTTGGTCGGTCAGCTCTAGGTAGATGATCCGGCCCTCAGTCCAAGCTCTCGTCGCCACGGCTTCGGTTTCCTGGTGGATGGTGCTCATCGTATTTCTCCAGCAAGAGGTCAACGTGTTCGTAAACCAACCGTTCCATTTCCCTCACGGTGTGGGCAGGAACGCCGCGATTTCGGGCCAAGGCGACGGGATCCAGCCAAAACTTGCACTCTCCGTCTGCGCATCGCACGTGAATGTGAGGAGGCTCGGTGCCCTCGTCCGAGTAGAAGTGAAAACGATAACCGCCGACTCGTAGCACTGTGGGCATCCGTTCAGAGTATTGCCAGCAAGAGACGCAGACAAGTTCAACGCCGAGCGATTGGGCAGGTGACGCACGCCGAATCCAATGCGACGATGCCGGGAGCCGCATCCTGCCACACTATGCCAGCGTGTGACGTACGTCGCTTTTTACGTCACTTCCGAGCCGGCTTTGCCGTAATCCACGCGAAAACGGCGATTCGAACTGTTCCTACTCGGGGAGCTTTCTTCGCAAGAAGCCGCAACGGCTCGAACTGAGCCGCATGAAGCAGCTTTTTTCAGGCGGCGCCATCGGGCAATAGCGGTTGGAGCGCGGCCAGGATCTTCCTTGCCTTTTCGATCGCTTTTGTCGCACTCGCCAGGGACGCCTCGGCAACGCCGCCGTAACCTGCGGTCTCGAGAACGGCCAAGACGTCGATGTCGCTGTCTGGTCCGGCATTCCGTCGAACTTCGGAGCCAAACAGGAACAACCGCGTGCAGGCGGTCGCCGTAGGCCGCCGACAGTCGTTCCTTGAGTTCATCGATTACACGAGACGCGATCACGGCAGTTTCCTCAGTCAACAATTGCTCTCTACATTCCACCGCCACAGGCCGTGTGGCGGGTGTGAATGCATCGCGGTCGGTATCGAGTTCCTGAACCTCCTGACCGCGGGCCGTCGATCCGGCAATCGGTGTTGCCAGCACGATCGCGTGTCGCAGCCCTCGGCTTGTCGGCATTTGGCTTCCGGTCAGTACACCCCAATCGCGGTCCAGCCGTCGGCGGGGCGGTTGATGTTGAACGTCATGGCGGACTGCGCGATGCGGATGCCGGGCAGCACGTCCGACAGCGGATTGCCGCCACGAATGACAGACTGGCCGCACACCCACACTTCCACACCGTTGGCAATCAGTTTTTCGACCAGTTCGCGGTTCGGATTGGAGCCGCCGGCTGGGGACTTCTCATGGGCCTCGTCCTTGAGCGCCGCCGCGGTCGCGTTGAAATGGAGAATCACGGCAATCCGGGGTCGTGGGCCCGACAGGCCCTCGAGGGCATGGAGGTTGACCAGGCGGGCGGCACTCTCAAGCCCCCGATTCGGTTTGCCGGCCGGCGCCGCCGCCGTTGTATCGAAGTAGATCTTTCCTCCACTTTGGATCCGCTCACCGGCGTCCGGCAGTGCGACGACCGAACCATACTTTTCGATCTGCGGAAACTGGAGGGACGGCAGCCCGGCGCCCGACTCCGCCGCGGGAGACGAAGACGTGACGAGCGAGGCATAGACGACGGCGAGGAGAAGGAATGGGGGGCGGCGATGCAAACAACTCATCAGTGTTCTCTCC
>JBKDMX010000126.1:0-46274 GCA_046343855.1 Planctomycetia bacterium | reverse complement strand
CAGCCCGCTTCAGTGAGTTGCACCAGTATGCATGCCCTCCATCGCGTCACTCACTTCACGATTATTGGCCCCTATCGGCTTAGCGTCGCATTTCGAGACGGCACCGTGCGGGAAATCGATTTCGAGCCAGTGCTCGCTGGTTCGCTCTACGGGCCATTACGAGATAAAGAGCTCTTCAGCCGTGTAAGGCTCGATCCGGAAGTGCATACTCTCGTGTGGCCAAATGGCGCAGATTTCGACCCCGCAACCCTCCATGATTGGCCAGAGCATCTGCCCGCTCTTGTTGATCGAGCGCGGCAATGGGATTCGCAAACCGTCTCCGGCCGGGAGCGATAGAAAGCCATTGATAATGGCCGGCTACTCGCCATTGAAATTCTCGACGCCTCTTCGCGTATGGCGATTCCGAAGAACGTGGAGTTTGAAGTCGCAACTGTAGGCATTCGATGATTCTTCTGCTTGGCAGGCTGAAGCCTGCTTGGAGACAGGCTGAAGCCTGTCCTACCGGTGGAGGGAGTTGCCGAGGACGACGAGGGCGAGGGGCCGCGACCAGTGGATGGCCCGCGGCTGGGAGCGGTAGGAATCCCAGAGACGCCTTTCGCAGGAGATGCTGGCGGGGCTCCTTTGCGTCCGCAGCAACTGCCGAGCTATCCTACGCGCGGTCGCGAAGCGGCCATGACAGCGGCTCTCTCGGCGACTCGCAAATCCGCAAGCCACATTCTGGCATGGTTTTATGACCATCAATGAACCGGCCAAGAAACCGGCCATGGAGCCCCCTTGCGACCGGGGCGAAGCGAGCAGCCTGATGGAGCCGATGCTGGTGCGCGAGCCACAGCGGCGCCGAGATGCCCTGGCCGACTTAGCGGTGAAGGTCGTGGGGGCGTCGGCCGCACTGCGGAGCAGTCTCCCGCCCGGGATCGTGCCGGGGCTTGCCGACCTGGTTCGCGCGATGAACTGCTACTACAGCAATCTCATCGAAGGCCACGATACGCATCCGGTCGATATCGAGCGGGCGCTCCGAAACGACTACAGCCAGGATCCACCCAAACGAAACCTGCAACTCGAAGCCCGCGCCCACGTGGATGTCCAGGCCTGGATCGATGCGGGCGGAGTCGCCGGAAGGGCCACGACGCAATCCGCGATCTGCGAGATCCATCGACGGTTCTGCTCCCTCCTCCCCGATGATCTCCTTTGGATCACGAACCCTGACGGTTCACGGATCCAGGTTCACCCGGGTGAATTCCGGACAACCAATGTGGCGGTCGGTCGGCATGTCGCGATCAGCCCTGGCGCCGTGCCTCGCTTCATGAAGCGATTCGAGGAAGTCTATGCAGGGCTGGGGCCAATTGATTCCATCGTTGCCGCGGCCACCGCCCACCATCGACTGCTCTGGATCCATCCATTCACAGACGGCAATGGCCGAGTGGCCCGACTGATGTCTCATGCCATGCTGCGGGATGCACTCGATACGGGGGGCATCTGGTCGATTGCTCGCGGGCTCGCGCGCCGCGAGGCCGACTACAAGGAGCATTTGGGGCGCTGCGACGAGATTCGGCACGGCGATCTCGACGGCCGTGGCAATCTCAGCGCGGAATCATTGGCCGATTTTGCCGAGTTCTTCCTGCAGGCATGCCTCGACCAGATCAATTTCATGTCGTCGTTGGTGCAGCCCGACCGACTCCGCCACCGCGTGGTCCTGTGGACCCAGGATGAGATCCGGAAGGGAACGCTTCCCCCTCACGCGCTGGCAGTTGTGGAATCCCTGCTCAACCGAGGGGAAGTGCCACGTGGCGACATCCCGATGCTCGCCGCGACGAGTGACCGCACGGCTCGACGAATTACGGCTGCCCTTCAGACACACGGGGTCGTCACGTCAGCCTCGCCGCGGGCGCCGTTGCGGTTTGCCTTTCCGACCGCGCTGGCTCCTCAGTGGATGCCCGGATTGTTTCCAGACAAACCGCCTCCCCGGCCGTAAGTCTCGTTCCATGGCCAGTGCGGGATCCGCTTCGGGACGAAGCGGTCTACTCAGCGGAGGGAGTTGCCGAGGACGACCAGGGCGAGGGGCCGCGACCAGTGGATCGCTCCCGGCTGCGAACGGTAGCAATCCCAGAGCCGCCGGACGGCGGCGCCGTCGAGCGCGGAGCAGCCTGCCAGCGTGTCGATTGCGGCTTCGCATTCGCCCCGCAGCGGCCCAAACATCCATTCGCCGATCGGCAGCGTGAAGCCGCGTTTCGGCCGCGAAAAAAGATCGTGCGGCAGGATCGCCCCGGCCGCCTTTCGCAGGAGATGCTTGGGAGGCGCGCCCTTCGGGGCCTTCACGCTGCCCGGAATCGCCCCGACCAAATCCACGAGCCAGCGGCCCAGGAATGGCACGCGGATCTCGAGCGACGCGAGCGAGGGGGGCGGTCGGTTTCTCTCGGGGTGGGCAGGGCAACCAGGATCCGCGTCGCCCCGCATCAGCCGCTGATCTCGTCCGGTTCGGCGAGGATCGCGGCCAAAAGATCGCCGAGGCCGAGCAGGACGGCGAGACGATCGACCTCGGCACGCTCCCCGCTCGGCAAGCGCCGCACGATCTGCCGGAGATCGCGCCGGCTCTTATGACTCCCCTTCGACGCCCACACCAGTTTTGACGCTGCCGCGTCGGGCCTCGACACCACGGGAAGCGGCATGCCCTCGAAGACCTCGAGCGAAACTGATCGACCCAGTTCGCCGGGAATCATTTCGCGGGGATAGATGTCGATCTTCAATGCTTCGGCCATGTCAAAAAGCTGAAACATCGACTTCTCCGCCACGGCGCGGCGAATGACTTCGGCATCGAGCATGAACCCCGCCTGCGCGACGGCTGCCGTGAAGGCATCGAGAGAGCGGGCAATCGCGGTATTCTCGACGACGATGTCGATATCCTGCGTCATCCGCGGCTCGCCGTAGGCCACGCTCGTGATGCCGCCCGTGAGATGAAACTTCACGTCGTGTCGGGTCAGGATGTCGAGCAGCCGCGACAGCGTGCCCCGGAACATCTCAGCCGGATGCATGGTCGAGCATCCGCTGTATCAGTTTCCTCGCGGCAGGATCAGAGCCGTAGAGCCGCATCGCCGTCTCCCACTTCAGCCGTTCCGCGGGCAAGGGCCCCGCCTGGGAGAGGATCTCCCTGCTGATCAGGCCGCGGGCCCAGGCAAACATCGCCGCCGCCCGGGCCACGCGCTCGTGGACAGGCAACGCATCCTGAGCTTCGCGGAAGCGGGCTTCAGCATGGTTTTGCGCGGACGACATGCTTGCAGTGTACGCCGCATGACATGAATCCGGAACATTGGGCCTGCCTTCGCCCACGCTCGGCATCGCCACCGCCACCCCGGTAGGACAGGCTTCAGCCTGTTTCCAAGCAGCTTCAGCCTGTCACCAAGCACGCGTCAGCCCGTTGGCTGACGCGCAGCCGGGATTTAGCAACAAGCCGCCCGCGGCAAAGCCGGGCGATAGACGCTCCCCATGCCCGTTCATGGACTGCGGCTTTGGGCCGAAAGTATAGTTTTTGGGAGTCCCTTGCCGCTGCCTGGAGGGCTGCTCGTGAGCCGAACTGACTCGTCGCGTCGGTCGTCTGCTGCGGCCGCAGCTGCGCGGATGGTGATCATTGCGCTGCTGGCGGTTTTCTTCTGCCCCACGGCCACACAGGCTGTGATCATCAACACGCTCTCGGGCACCGGCAACACGTCGGCCCCCATCGACGACCCCGGCTGGTCAAATGTCGGGCTGCGCGGCATCGGCACCGGCGTTTATCTCGGCGACCGCTGGGTGATCACCGCCGCCCACGTGGGCCCGGGGAGCATCGTGCTCAGCGGCACCACCTATGCCGCCGAAGCCGGCAGCATGCTGACACTGAACAACGCGTTTGACCCTGCGAAGACAGAGCCCGCCGACCTGATTCTCTACAGACTCACCACCGACCCAGGCCTGCCCTCTCTTTCGATTGCTTCCTCTCAGCTGGCCACGAACGCGGGCGTGACGATGATCGGCAATGGCCGTAATCGCGGCGGCTTCAAGACCTGGAGCGTCAACCAATCCACGTCGCCATGGACCTGGACGGAATCATCCACGAATGTGAACGCAGCCGGATATTCCTACGAAGCCACTCGCGCGATGCGCTGGGGCACCAACACGATCTCAGACGCCACCTGGGTGCAATACAACATCGGAACGCAGCAAAATCCAGATTTGCGGGAGGTGCGCAGCCTCGTCACGACGTTTACTCTCAGCAGCGTCTATTCAGACGAGGCTCAGGCCGCGACCGGCGATTCCGGCGGCGGCGTCTTTTTCAAGAACGGATCGAATTGGCAGCTCGCCGGAATCATGGTCGCGGCGGCGGGGTATAGCGGCCAGCCGGCCAATACGGCGGTGTTTGGGAATGTGACATACATCGCCGATCTTTCGGTGTATCGGCCGCAGATTCTTGCCGTCGTGCCTGAGCCCTCGTCGCTCCTGCTCGCCGCGCTCGGCATCGCCGCCGCCGCCACGCTCACCCGCCGCCGGTAGGACAGGCTTCAGCCCGTCGCCCGTTGACCTTCCCGCAGCTAGCGGCTACGATGGTGAACGGAAGTTCATTTATGCGGCCCCGCTGGAAGGAGATGCCCATGACCGTCGACGTGATCCGCGATCTCGTGCTGCGGCGGCCCTTCGAGCCGTTTGTGATCAACCTGTCGAGCGGCGAGTCGCACGAGATTCGCCACCCCGAATGCCTCGCGATCGGCAAGACGCGGGTCTATGTCTCGTATCCGGAAACCGACAAACTCGCGATCTGCTCGATCCTGCACATCACGAGCGTTGAATCGCTGCAGGCAACCTGACGACTCGATCCCCGCCGTAGACTACGTGAAGCCATGAATGCCAGCCCCCTTCTCGCGCGAGTGGTCGCGGCCCTCAACAGCCAAAAGCTCGAGGCCGTGCTCATTGGCAATGCAGCCGCCGCCATGCAGGGGGCCCCCGTCACGACGCTCGACTTCGATTTCATGTTTCGCGACACGCCGACCAATCTGCGCAAGCTGAAGGCCGTGGCGGCCTCGCTCGACGCTGTGATCCTGCGGCCTTTTTTTCCGGTCTCAAAGCTCTACCGGATGGTCGACGACGCCTCGGGATTGCAGGCCGACTTCATGCCCGTAATTCATGGAGTGCGGTCGTTCGAAGGGCTGCGCTCACGGTCGACCGAGCACGTGATCAGCGGCGTGAAGGTGAACGTCGCCTCGTTGCCCGATATCATCTCCAGTAAGAAGGCGGCCGGACGCGAGCGTGATCTGGCCGTTTTGCCTGTGCTGGAACAGACGCTCAAAGCCACCCGGGCCTCATCTCGGCGTCGGGGTTCCTGACATGCCCGCCAAAAAGCCACGATCATCGGCCCGCCGTAAGACGCTCGATGCCATGCGCAAGGAGAGCGACCGGCAGCTCGAAGAACTCATCCGCCGACGGCTCGCGATGCCGGTCGAGCAGCGGATGAACTTCCTGCGCAAACGCCTGCCCGGCGGCGGCAGCTGCCTGTAGGGCGGTCTTCTTTCGCACGCCTGGAGGCGTGCGCCATAGGCCGGCAAAGGCCGTGCCGAACGGGGTAGAGCCTGTCTCACTGGAGCGCGGTGGGGATCAAGTCGGCATCCACGTCGTGGGTTTCGAAGTACCGCACGATGCGGCGGACGTCGGCGGGCTTCGGCGGCGGCGGAGTCTCGTCGCGGAGCGATCGGCCCACCATGCGCCACCGCGGGCCGAAGTGATAGACGGCGTAGTACATGATCTTCGCCTGCACGACGTTTGTGCGGCCGCACCGGCAGGCCTCATAAAACATGCGGTGCACCTGCCGCCAGGGCCGGCTGCGATCCACGCAGGCGACGTCGTGCACGACCGACGCATTGCGGAAGCGGCCCTCGAACGGCCCGCCGATCACGCTCCAAAACGGCCGCGGAATGCTCGCCCCATTCACGACCGAACCGGCCGGCGCAGCCCAGCGGACCGCGGCCGGATCGACATAGGCGAACGGCGCGACGAGCGTCATCTCGCGGCCGTCGTCGTGCCACTCGGCAACCACGCGGCCTTCAAATGATCCCCAGCGGGGCATGGGTGATTCCTCGGTAGGACAGGCGTCTCTGCCTGTCGGAATGATGCGGGCTGTGGACAGGCACGGAGGCCTGTCCTACTTGATGCCGACCTGCTTCCAGGCGGCGGTGATCGATTTCTTCTCGGCGGGGCCGAAGCGGTCGGCGGCGATCTGGGCCGTGATGCGGGCGCAGTCTTTGAAATCGCTCGTGTGCGAGAGCTGCAGCATCGCGTCGTACCAGATGCGGCCGGCCTTCTCCCACGCCTTGCCGCCGAGCGACTTCGCCGCGAGCACGAACGCGCGATTCGGAATGCCCGAATTGATGTGCACGCCGCCGCGGTCGGCCGCGCCGGAGTAGATCTGATCCATGTGGGCCGGCTGCGGGTCGGTGCCGAGCACCGGATCGTCGACGAACGCCGTGCCCGGATGCTCCATGTCGCGGATGCCGCGCCGGGTTTCAGCGGGCACGAGCACGTCGGCCCCCACCAGCCAGCTTGCCTGCTCGGCCTCCACGCCCTCCTTCCACTGCCGCACCAGCACGCCGAAGACGTCGGCGAAATGCTCGTTGAGCGCGCCCGACTGGCCGCGATAGAGCAGATTGCTCGTGAAGGCCTGCACGCCATGCGCGAGCTCGTGGCCCACCACGTCGAGCGACTTCGTGAATCGCGTGAAGACCACGCCGTCGCCATCGCCATACGCCATCTGCGAGCCATCCCAATAGGCATTGTCCATCGGGACATACCGGCCGCGATCATCCACCTCCCCCACGTGCACGCTCGAAATCAGTGACATCCCCGCATCGTCGAGTGAATTGCGGCCGAAGAGCTCGTGGAAAAAGTCGAACGTGGCGCCGGAATGATCGTAGGCCTCGTTGACGGCCACATCCTTCCGCGGCTTCTGCCCCTCGCTCCGCACGAGCTTGCCGGGGAGTTCGTCGCGCTTCTTCGCGTCGTAGATGAGCCGATGGCGGCGGCCCGTGGGCGAGGGCACGGCCATCATCCCCGGCATCTTCTGCGAGAGATCGCGGACCGCATGCACCGCGGCGGCACACGCCAGCGAACAGACGGCGCGGCGGCGCAGGGCCGGATCGCCCGAACGCGCCATCGCTTCGATCATGTAGGGCGGAATGATGCACTGCAGCGGCAGGCGATCGCTCGACACGAAGGGGTGAACACTGGGAAGGTTTTGCATGGCAGGCCTCGGCAGGTGGGAGGGTGGCAAGGTGGGAAAGCGGCAGAGGATGGCAACGAAGCCCGACGCACGCGCCGGAAAAATTCCAGGTTCTCGTCAACGACCGGTCCACCACGGCCGATTCAGACTGTGGTTTGCAGGAGGGTATCGTCCCCTCAAGCGAGGATCATCACAAGATGCGACACCAGCGGATCTGCGGCCGGCTCTTGCTGGCCGCCCTTTCCCTGCTTCACACGGCGACCGCCGCCGGAGGTGATTTCCCCAGGCTCTGGAGCGGCCTCTCGGCGCTGGCAAAAACCAAGCACCGCACGCCGCCGGAAATGGCCTGCGACCCCTGCATCGAGCGCGTGAGCGAGGAGATCGAGTGGCTCAAGCACTACCTCGACCGCTACGGCTCGGTCGTGGCCAAGCAGCCGGATGTGTGGGGGCAAAACCGCCTCACCCGCCATCGCCACGAATACGAGGAACAGCTCCGCCGCCAGCTCGACTCCTTCGAGGTGCGGTCGAACGCAGCCCTGCGGCGCAGCGACCAGGCGTTTGTGGGGATGGCGATGGCCCTGCAGGCCGCCAGCGGCCGCCGCCGCGGGCCGGAGTTTGTTTCAGTGCCCGGCGGCACGAGCACGAGCACCGTCTTCAACCAGATCGACGCGATGCTCCCCACCACCAACGAACAGGTCGATCGCCCCGGCGAGGGCGTGATCGCGCGGACGGCCCCCTTCCAGATGCCCGCGACGGCCGCCGGCACGCAGTTTGAGGCAGCGCCGATCTCGCTCGAGCCCACGATCCAGCTCGACCAGCTCTCGCGGTATCTCAACCACCTCCACGAACTGCGGCGGATCAACGAAGGCGACGACATCGCCGACTCTCCCGGCTATTCGCTCAACCTCGTGCGGATTCCGATCTCCATCACCCCCGGCAAGCTCACGCAAAAGGGGCACGGCGCGAAGGTGACGATGACGGCCCGGCTGATGCTCGGCGGCGAACTCTTGCCGGTGACCTTCCGCAGCCTCGTGATCAACGACATCGTCGACATGATCGCGCCGGCGCTGACATGGTGTGTGAACGACCGCGACTGCACCCGCTGGGCCGCGCTCATCGCCGAGCCCGCGCGGCAGGCGGCCGGTCCGCTCGATACCGGTGACGGCCACGTGGAAGCGGCTGTCAGATCGCTCGCCGCGCGGCTGCCGACGATCACGCCCGGCACGGCCCCGTCTGTGAAGTCTCGCCGCGCGCGGATGCCGATTCCCTTCTCGCAGCTCGCCGACGCCGCGGGCACCCGCCAGATCGCGATCCTGATCCACGACGCCCACACCGCCCTCAAGAATCATCCCGCCGCGCGGCCCTGCATCGGCTACGGCGAGGTGCGCAACTATCTCGCGGAAGAACTCGACGCCGCCTACGACTTCCTCACGCAGGAGCCGCAGCGGCCGATCTGGGCCGAACTGCCGAATTGGAATCTCGCCGAGGCTGTCAGGAGCCGGCGCGTGGGGGAGATCGCGCGGCTGCGCGACGGCTACTTCGCGCAGGTGGGCGACGCCTGGCAGACCTCCACGGCCGTGCTCGGCTGGGCGATCCTGCTCGAAAGCGCGCTGTTGAACGAGCGGCTGGCCGACGACCTGCGCGATTCGGCCTCGGCGCGCGGCGGATACAACGTGGCCGGCTGCCGCGGCCCCTTCTACGGGCCCGATCCTGCGCCCGAAGCCCGCGAGGCCTTCAATGAATACGTGTGCCGCCGCTGGCCGATCCGCGTCTTCGCGCTGGACCCAGTCGCGCAGGAGCAGAATGTGGAAGACGCCTTCGCGCGGCGGCGCGAACTGCAGATCGCCGCGGCGATGGCGTTTGCGAGCGGACGCATGGGGGCGCAGGGGCTCACGCGATTCACCCGCCGCCTCGAAATGGAGATGGCCACCGTGGCCCTCAACAAGACGGCCGTGGGATTCGTGCACGGGGCCGACACCTTCGGCTGGATCTTCCAGCCGCGGGTGCAGACGCCGCCCGACCGGTCCACGATCGCTGCGTTCGCCGAGACCGTGTGCGGATCCTCCGACGAGGCCGCCCTCATGCATCAGAAGCTCGAGCCCGGCCTGCGGGAATGCACCGCGATCATCGTGATGCCGTCGTTCGTGCCCTTCGTGGCGATCGACGTGGAGAGCGAATGGTTTTCGCTCGCGCATCCGGCCGACGTGAAGCCGAGCACCCGCGAGGCGATGCTCTTCTCCCGCGCGGTGAAGTCGATCGAGGCGGGCGTCTGCCACTGCCAGCAGAAGGCCCACCTCTACCGCCCCGGCGAATTCGACCGGCTGATGCACAAGCTCACGCGGATCGACCGCGAGCTGCCCACGCAATCGATCGAGGCACAGATCCCGCACGAAAACACCGCCGGCGGCTTCGAACTCTTCAACACCGGCATCACCGACCTCGCGCCCGAATTGATCGGCTGGTATGGCGCCCCCGGCATCGATCCGGGCGGCACGACCGCGCTCTATCTCATCGGCAAGGGCCTGAGCGTGCACGACACGAGCGTGATCGCCGGCGGGAAGAAGGTGCCGATCCGGCTCGTCAGCCGCGAGGTGCTCATGGCCGACATCCCTCCGGGCGTGCGATCGATTCCCCAGGCCTGCCACGGCATGCCCGGGGGAGCGGTGGCGCGGCCGCAGACCGTGCAGGCGGCGGCGTTTCAGGCGGAGCCGCTGCCTGAGCCCCAGGAGGGGATGTCGGAAGAGATCCTGCTCGCGCCCGACGCCGCCGCTGGCTGCAGCGATCCCTGCGGCGCTGATCCCTGCGGCCTGGCCTGCAACGATCGCGAGGTGGTGGAGATCCATCTCGCCACGCCGTATGGCGTGAGCAGCAGGCTCTTCGTGCCGGTGGTGCGTGGCGGCGGCAGCGACGCGGCGACGACGGCGCTCGCCTTCGCGGAGCCCTACCGGCTCGGGCTCACCTTCACGACGACGAAGTCTTCCGAAACGAAGACCGAGACGGCGAAGGTGGACGAATACTATTCGTCGGAGACCGACACGATCGTGATCCGCGTGCCGGAGTATTTCATTCCGCCGCCGAAGGCCGAGCTCGCCTGCACGCTCGTGGATGAGGCGACCGGCGCGATCGCAGGCACGCTCGGCACGACGGCGCTCCCCTTCGACGCCCGCCGCGGCGGCTACCGGCTCGGCGGCACCGATCTCCGCAACTTCATCGGCGACACCTCCCGGCCCGCGACCGACAAGACGCTCCGCGGCGCCGTGAAGCCCTACCTCGACGCCCAGCTCGCCGCGGGCCGCCTGGCCAACGAGGGCGATGCGGTCGCGCTGCGGCTCACGGCCACCCTCGTGGCCGAACAGCAGGAGGTGCCCATCGACGGCGGCATCACCATCAAAGCCACCCGCCGCCGGTAGGACAGGCTTTAGCCTGTCGTTCGCGGACAGGCTAAAGCCTGTCCTACGGGTTACACTCTACGCGGTAACCTCGGAACGGGATCACCATGAAGATCAAACGCGCCGTCATCACGGCCGCCGGACGCGACGAGCACAATCTCCCCCTGCAACGCCTCGTCGATCGCGACGGCGCGGCGAAGACCGCGCTCGAGATCATCGTCGAAGAGGCCGTGGCCGCCGGGGCCCACGAGGTGGGCATCGTCGTGCGGCCCGGCGACGAGGCAGCCTTCCGCGCCGCCGCCGGCAAGGCGGCCTCGCGGCTGGAATTCATCCCGCAGACCGACCCGCGCGGCTACGGCCATGCCCTCAAGACGGCCCGCGGCTTCGTGGGCGACGAGCCCTTCCTGCATCTCGTGGGCGACCATCTCTATGTGAGCGAATCGGGCACGCGGTGCGCCGCGCAGCTCGTGGCCGTGGCCGAAGCGGAGGCGTGCGCCGTTTCGGCCGTGCAGCCCACCCGCGAAAACATGCTGCCATACTTTGGCACGATCGGCGGACGCCGCGTGGCGCAAATCAAGCAGCTCTACGAGATCGAGGCCGTGATCGAGAAGCCCACGCCCACGCAGGCGGAGCAGGAACTGATCGTGCCGGGCCTCCGCGCGGGCCACTATCTCTGCTTCTTCGGCATGCATGTGCTCACGCCCGGCATCTTCGCGCTTCTCGACAGCCTCGGGCCGACTGGGGACCGCCAGCTCTCCGCTGCACTGGCTGCACTCGCGGCCCGCGAGCGCTACCTCGCCTACGAGGTGCAGGGCAGCCGCTACAACCTCGGCATCACCTACGGCCTGCTCGTGGCCCAGCTCGCCCTCGGCCTCTCCGGCAAAGACCGCGACGAGATCCTCGCCCAGCTCGTCGAACTCCTCGCCCGCCAGCCCAAGCCGCCACCTGTGGACAAAAGCCGGGGTGTGACGTAGAATGGTATACGTACGTTCACATTTACGGAGCCCCGCATTGCCATGATCAGGTTCACGCCCCAGCAGCACAGCGAACTTCCCAAAGAGCCCGCAGGCGTCGCCCGCGCCGTGGATCCTGCTTCCAACGTCGAGTACGTGCTCATGCGTGCCGAACTTTACGAGCGGCTACTTGCGTCGCATGCTGCTGATTCCTCCGCCTTGATGAACGAGGTCATGGCTGAAGACGACGCAAACGATCCTTATCTCGAGAGTTACCAGCGAAGTGCAAGGGATTGCGCATGAATCGTGGCGACGTAGTCTTGGCCGACTTTCCGTTTCAGGAAATGAGCGGAAGCAAAATTCGACCGGCGGTCGTGGTGCAGAATGATTTCGATAATGAGATTTCGGCGAACACGATCTTGGCGATGGTGACGGGAAACTTACGAGACTCGAATCACCCAGCTGCCGTCTACGTTGATCCATTGGCTGGCGTTGGCCTTGGTAGTGGGCTGCGGGGGCCTTCGCTCATCAAATGCGGCAACCTCGCGGCGGTGCGAAAGCAGCGAGTGTTACATGTGATTGGTAGGCTCAGTGACGAAGCTATGAAGAAGGTCAATGGCGGGCTAGTTGCTGCCCTAGGGCTTGGCTAGATGGCCTTTATTGGGAACGCCATGACCACCGCCATCATGAGCAGGCTCGTCGAGATCATCACCGCCCACGACCCGCGGGACCGGGATCGGTCGATCGAGAGCGTCTGCGGCGCGGCAGCGCTCGAGGACCTGCTCGCCGAGGCCGCGGCGCTCGAGGCCTTTCGCCACGAGAGCACGAATCTCTACGAACGGGTGCGGGCGCTCTTCTTCCTCTCGAGCATCCACCGCTACTTCCTGCCGGCCCGGCTCCCCGCCGCAGGCCGGGCGGCGGCGCTCGTGCCCCACGAAGGCTACGAGCATCTGTTGAACAGGCGCTTCGAGGAGGCGATCGAGACGTTTCTCGACAACCAGCGGGAGCGCGGCCCCTCCGACGCGATCTCGAGTGCGCTGGCCGCCGCCTACCGCGACCTCGGCCTGCAGACGCTCGCCAACCAGGTGCGGAAGAGCGTGCGGTCGCTGCGCGGAAACCAGTGGATGTTTCGCGTGGGCCACCCGGCCGACCATGCGCTCCGCATCCGCCCCGAATTGCTCGACCGCGACGAGCGCGGCATGTTTCCCGTGCTCCGCGAATCGACGCCCGTGCGGATGGATCTCTCACACTCCGGCTGGAGCGACATCTTCTTCCTCGGGATGGACTTCCCCGAAGGCGCGCGGGTGCTCAATGTGTCGATCGATCTCGGCGTGCACGGCCGCGACGCAACGCCGAAGCCGCCCGTCGAGGCCTACCTGCGGGTGATCGACAGCCCCGTGCTCAGACTCACGAGCGTGGACCTGGGCGCGACCGCCGAGATCAGCGACCTCGCGGAAGTTTTTGACTTCGCGAGAGACTACCTCGGACTCCTCAAGGCCGCCGTGATCGCGGCCGGCATCGTGCCCCCCGGCATCGAAGGCTCCGGGCAGAGCCTCGCCGACCTGCTCGCGCGACTCGTGGGCCCCGGCCTCGGCCTCGAGCTTGTCAGCAGCGTCAACAATATTCCCAAGGGCTCACGGCTCGCCGTCTCGACGAACCTCCTCGCCGCGCTCATCGCCGCCTGCATGCGTGCCACGGGGCAGGCCACGTCGCTCACCGGAGCGCTCACCGAGCCCGAGCGACGGCTCGTGGCCGCGCGGGCGATCCTCGGCGAATGGCTCGGCGGCTCCGGCGGCGGCTGGCAGGATTCGGGGGGCGTGTGGCCCGCCGCGAAGCTCATTCGCGGCGTGGCCGCGACCGCAGACGATCCCGAATTCGGCACGAGCCGCGGCCGGCTGCTTCCCAAGCACGAGCCCGTGAAGCTCGGCGCCGCGATTCAGGATTCGCTCGTGCTCGTGCATGGCGGCATGGCGCAAAACGTGGGCCCGATCCTCGAGATGGTGACGGAGAAATACCTGCTGCGGAGCGACGCCGAATGGCGGGCCCGCAAGGAGGCCGGGCAGGTGCTCGACGAGATCATCGCCGCGGTGGAAGCGGGCGACATCCGCCGCATCGCCGCCGCCACCACCCGCAACTTCTTCGGCCCGATCCAGACGATCATCCCCTGGGCCACGAATCGCTACACCGAGACGATCATCGAGCGGGTGAGGCAGAAGTTTGGCGAGGATTTCTGGGGCTTCTGGATGCTCGGCGGCATGTCGGGCGGCGGCATGGGCTTCATTTTCGCGCCGCAGGCGAAGGCGGCCGCGCAGGAGGCGCTCGGCGGCATCATGGCCCAGGCGAAGCGCGAGCTGCAGCACGCGCTCCCCTTCGCGATGGAGCCGGTCGTCTACGACTTCGCCGTGAACGACCGCGGCACCTGGTGCGACCTGCTCGCAGGCGAGAAGGCGCTGATGCCCGCCGGCTACTACTCGCTCACCGTGCCCGAATTGCTCAAGGCTGACCGGCTCGCCCTCTCCGCCTCGCGCCGCGCCGAGCTCGACGCCTTCGGCGCCGCCTGCCGCACCGAGCCTGCGCTCGCCGGCATGGTCAACACGCTCTTCGACCGGCTCTTCCCCCGCGCCGACGGCGGCCGCGGCACGGCCGCCGAACTCCGCCGCCTGCTCGACGACCTCGGCTTCGACGCCGTGCAGCACGAACAGATTCGCGCCGACCTGCAGGCCGGCCGGATCGGCCTCGCGCAAAACCGGCTGCCCGCCGCCACCACGATCGAAGACGCCAGCGATAGCGACCTCGCCTTCGCCGACGAGGAGGCCGGCGATGCGCGGCTCCGCGACCGCGGCCTCGAGCCGCTCCGCCGCGGCGAGGTGGCCGCGGTGACGATGGCCGCGGGCGTGGGCAGCCGCTGGACACAGGGCGCGGGCGTGGTGAAGGCGCTCCATCCCTTCTGCCGGCTCGCCGGCAGCCACCGCACGTTTCTCGACGTGCACCTGGCGAAGTCACGCAAGACCGGCCGCCTCGTGGGGAAGCCGCTCCCGCACGTGATCACGACGAGCTATCTGACGCACCGGCAGATCGAGCAGGCGCCGCTCGATCGCGCGGGCGTGGAGGTGGTGCTCTCGCCGGGCAAGGCGGTGGGGCTGCGGATGATCCCGATGGCCCGCGACCTGCGATTCGCCTGGGAGGAACTCTCGCATCAGGTGCTCGACGAGCAGAAGCAGAAGGTGCGCGAAAGCCTCCATGCGGCGCTCATCCACTGGGCCGAGGAGGCGGGCGAGGGGAGCGACTACACCGACAACCTGCCGCAGCAATGCCTGCATCCCGTGGGCCACTGGTTTGAGTTCGCAAACATGCTCCGCAACGGCGTGCTCGCGGGGCTGCTCGCCCGCCGGCCCGGGCTGCGTTGGCTCTTCCTCCACAACATCGACACCGTGGGCGCCGACCTCGACCCCACGCTCCTCGGCCGCCACATCGACAGCGGCGCCTGCCTCACCTTCGAGATGATCCCGCGGCGGATCGAGGATCGCGGCGGCGGCCTGGCGCGGGTGAATGGCCGCCCGCGGATCGTGGAGGGCCTCGCGATGCCCCGCGAGAAGGACGAATTCAAGCTACGATTTTACAACTCGCTCTCCACCTGGATCGACCTCGACCAGCTGCTCGCCGTCTTCGGCCTGGCCCGCGGCGATCTCGGCGACGAGGCGAAGGTGGCTGAAGGGATCCGGATGGTGGCTGCGCGGATGCCTACCTATGTGACGCTCAAGGACGTGAAGAAGCGATGGGGCCACGGGCAGGAGGACGTGTTTCCGGTGGCGCAGTTCGAGAAGCTCTGGGGCGACATGACGGCGCTGGCTGATGTGGACTCGCGATTCGTGGTGGTGCCTCGGCACCGCGGCCAGCAGCTCAAAGACATCGCCCAGCTCGACGGCTGGCTCCGTGACGGCTCGGCGGCGCACGTCGAATCCCTCGGCGACTGGGGGTGAGCACATGTGGCGGCTGCTCTTTTTCGTGCTCCCGCTCTCCGCGGCGGCCGCTGACCTCACGCTCGACATGGCCGGCTCGCTCCCCCTCCCTGACGAAGCCGCCACCGCCGACGGCGAGACGACGACGATCACCGGCCTGAGCGGCCTCACGAGGCTCGCCGACGATTCCTGGGTGGCCGCGATGGACAACAGCGATCTCGTGGTCATGTTCACGCTGCAAGTCTCCAAGCAGGGCGAGCCGACCGCGATCGCCGACATCGAGACATTGAAGCTCGAGGCGAAGCACGATTACGAAGACATCTCCGTTTGCCCGCCCGCCCTCACGAAGCGAATCGCCAGACGGTTCACGGCTCGCGGGCGGCCTGACCCCGGCCCCTGCCTGCTCCTCTGCGAAGAAGACACGCCCGCGATCCGCGGAGTGGCCATCGCCACCGGAGCACTCGTGGGGATGGTGCCGCTGCCCGAACCGCTCCTGAGCCCGCGGCCCAACCGGGGGCTCGAATCGCTCGCGGTGGAGCCCGACGGCACATGCATCTACACGGCCAACGAAGAGGCGACCGCCAGCGACGGCCCCGCGCCACGAACCGGGCTGGGCACCATCGTGCGGCTCTGCGCGATCCCGGTGCCCGGGGTGGCGGCGGCCTACGCGACCACACGTCAATATGCCTATCCGGTCGATCCGCCGCACGAATTCGTGGCGTTTGGAAAACAGGCACCGTTTTCAGGGCTCGTGGCGCTCGTGGCAATCGGCGACGGCCGCCTGCTCGCGCTTGAACGCTCCGCCGGCCGGGGTATTCCGCCGCTCGAAAACAGAATCTATCTGGTCGCGACTTCCGCCGCGCAGGATGTGAGCGGGATCGACCGCGACCTCGCGCGGCACAAGGAGAAGTTTCTCGCCAAGCGATTGCTCTGGCGCGACAGCCTCGGCCTCAATCTCGAAGGGCTCGCGCTGGGGCAAGCCCTCGCCGACGGCCGCCGCCTGCTCGCCGCGATCGCCGACAACGGCGGTCTCGGCACGCCCACGCAGATCGTCACCTTCCGGCTCCGCGGCCTCGACGGGCCTGCGGCCCGCCGATAACAGCGGCCACTCTGCCCGCGGCGTCGCTTCTGCTAGGCTCGCAGCATCATGAGCCGTGCCGAGCCCCTGCCCCAGCCCCTTTCGATCTGGATCGTCAATCCGTTCGACGACATTCCCGGTGAGGGAATCCCGCCGCTGCGTTATTGGTCGCTCGCCCGC
The DNA here is from genome assembly GCA_046343855.1 of Planctomycetia bacterium. Classification (GTDB taxonomy): domain Bacteria; phylum Planctomycetota; class Planctomycetia; order Pirellulales; family UBA1268; genus RGVT01. Next base: position 29,481 of record JBKDMX010000126.1, on the reverse strand, counting down.
GTGCTCGCCGGCCGCGGCCACGACGTGATCTGGTGGAGCGCCAACTGGAGCCACCGCCGCAAGGCCCGCCGCAACGTGCCGCTGGGCATTCGCGAGGAGGAGGGCTTCGCCGTCAGGCTCGTGGCCGTGAGGCCCTATGAGAAGAATGTTTCGCTGGCCCGCCTGAGGAGCCACCGCGATTTTGGCCGCACGTTCGAGCGGCTCGCCACGGAATCGGTCGCGTCCGGGCAACTCGAGCGGCCCGACCTGATCATCGCCAGCCTGCCGCCGCTCGAGGGCCCCGAGGCCGCGGCCCGGCTCGCGCGGCGGCTCGACGCGCTCCTCGTGGTGGACGTCATGGATGTCTGGCCCGAGACCTTCGCCCGGCTCGTGCCCGGCCCGCAGTGGCTGCGCAAGATCATCGCGCCGATCTTCCTCGGCGGCATGGAGCGTCGCCGCAACGAGATCATCCAGGCGGCTGATGCGATCTCGGCGGCCTCGCGCAACTATCTCGATTCGGTCACGGCTGCGGGCACCGACAAGCCCACGCACGTCTGCCCGCTCGGCGCCTATCTGCAGGAATATCCTGAGCCGCCGCGGCTCGCGCCGCTGGAGGTCGATGCCGCCACGACTCTCGCAGACAGCCAGCCCGCCGCGGCCAGCCAGCCTGCCGTCGCAGAGCAGCAGGCGGCGACGAAGCCGGTGGTCTGCGTGTATTCAGGCGCGCTCGAGGCGGGGCAGGACGTGGAAACGGCGATCGGCGCCGCGAGGCAGCTCGCGTCGGCCGGCATCGACGCCGAGATCCACATCGCCGGCGGCGGCAGCCTCGAAGACAGGCTGCGGGCCGCTGCGGCAGGCCTGCGCGGGTCGTGCCGCGTGATCGTGCACGGCCTGCTCGGCCGGACGGAGCACGCCAGGCTCCTCTCCACGGCCGACATCGGGCTTGTGCTCGTGAAGCCCGAGTCGCTCGTCTCGATTCCGTACAAGGCCTGCGAATATGCGGCCGCGGGGCTCGCGATCGTGAACTCGTTGCCGGGCGAACTGGCCGGCATGATCGATCGCTACGACGCGGGCGCGACCTATGCGGCCGGCGACGCGGCATCACTGGCGGGGGCGATCAGCACGCTCGCCCGCGACCGCCGCCGGCTCGCAAATTGCCGTGCCAACGCCCGCCGCCTCGCGGAAGCCGAGTTCGACCGCGAAAAGCTCTACCCCCAATTCGCCCGCTGGCTCGAGCAACTCCCCACGGAGTAGGACAGGCTTCAGCCTGTCTGGAAAAGTACGACAGGCCTCCGTGCCTGTCTGGAAAAATCGCCCGGGGACAGCAAGACAGGCACAGAGGCCTGTCCTACTGACACAGGCAGAGAAGCCTGTCCTACCCGCCGGTTTTGCTGTTGTGCCTGCCGCCCGCGGGCCTCATTATTGGGGCCTAAACACCGGCATGGCAGACACCTCAGGACATCACGCAGGCGCCCCAACGATTCGGCCGTGGGCACGGCTGGTGGCCCTGCTGCGCCTCGAGCGGCGCGACGTCTGGACGATTCTCGCCTTCGCACTCGGCGTGGGCCTGCTCTCGATCGTCACTCCGGCCGCCATCGAGGCGCTCGTCAACACGGTGGCCTTCGGCGTCTTGCTCTGGCCGGTCGTCGTCTTGGCGCTCGTGATGCTCGCCTTCCTCGTCTTCTCGGCGATGCTGCGGGCGATGCAGGTGCTCGTGGCCGAATACATCCAGCGGCGGATCTTCGCCCGCAATGCCCACGAATTCACGATGCGATTCGCCAAGGCCGAGATCGGCTCCTTCGACGGCCGCAATCCCACCGACATCGTCAACCGCTTCTTCGAGGTGGCGTCGGTGCAAAAGGCGATCACGTCGCTGCTCGTCGAGGGCGTGGGGATCGTGATGATCACGGTCGTGGGCCTCGCCGTGCTCGCCTTCTACCACCCCTACCTGCTCACCTTCGCGATCGTGCTCGTGGCGCTCGTCATCTTCCTCGTTTTCGTGCTCGGCATCGGCGGCGTGCAGTCGAGCATCAAGGAGAGCTACGCAAAATACGACATGGCGGCCTGGCTCGAGGAGATCGCCAAGTGCCCCCATACCTTCCGCTTTGGCAAGGGCGGAAGCCTCGCCATCGAACGGGCCAACGAGCTTGCGACCGCCTACATCGACGCCCGCAAGACCCACTTCCGCGTGGTCTGGCGGCAGACGCTCTTCGCGCTGCTCCTCGAGGCGATCGCCAGCACCGTGCTCTTGGGCCTCGGCGGCTGGCTCGTCATCAATCGGCAGCTCAACCTGGGCCAGCTCGTGGCCGGCGAGCTGCTCGTGACGCTCGTGCTCACGGCGCTTTCGAAGATCGGCAAATACATCGAGATCTTCTACGATCTCCAGGCCTCGCTCGACAAACTCGGCGTGGTGAACACGCTCACGCTCGAGCCCGCCGCCGGCGAACGGCTTCCCCCGAGCGACCGGCCGATGCAGGTGGCGGCGGAAATCCGCCGCGGCGAGAGGGTGCAGCAGATGGAGGCACAGCCCGGCGAGCGGGTGGCCGTGGTCGGTCCCTCGGGCTACGGCAAGACGTTTCTGCTCGAGACGCTCGCGCTCTTGCGAGTGCCGCAAGAGGGGCTTCTCGAGTTCGACTCGATCGACGCCCGTTCGCTCGACCGGTCTGCCACGCGGCTCAACATCGCGCTCGTGGGCCAGGCGGAGACATTCGCCGGCACGGTGGCGGAAAATATCCGCGTTGGCCGGTCCGAACTCTCCGCCGCCGACGTGCGCCGGGCCCTCGAGATGGTAGGGCTCGCGGAGACCGTCGCGCGGCTGCCACACGGCGTGGCCACGCAGCTTGGCTCCGATGGTCTGCCGCTCTCGACAAACGAGCTTCTGCGGCTCTCGATCGCGCGGGCGATCGCCGGTCGGCCGCGGCTGCTCCTGATCGACGGCCTCCTCGACGGCCTCGACATGCGCGACTGCCCCGAATTGGTGGCCTCGCTCTTCGACCGCTCCGCGCCGTGGACGCTCGTCATCGTGACGGCCCGCGATGAGATCCTCAAACGCTGTGACAAGACGGTGACCTGGTCATGAGCGAGACCCCACTGACCCACGAAGAGGTGCTCGACGGCTCCGCGACACCGCGGATCGTGCGGTGGCTCGGCCGCCTCGTCGTCCTGCTCTTCGTCGCCAGCCCATTTTTGCTGGCCTTCGTGCCTTGGCAGCAGACCGTACAGGGTCGGGGCACGGTCGTCGCATATTCCCCAGTCGACCGAATGCAGGTCGTCACCGCGCGCGTGCCGGGCCAAATTCGAAAATGGCACGTGATCGAAGGCAGTCGCGTGAAGATGAACGATCCGCTGGTCGATATCGAAGATAACGATCCTGAGCTTTCCGCAAGGCTTGCGGCCCAGCGCGAGTTTCTCGCCGGGCGGCTCGATGCGGCGAAGCTGGAGGTGGCCGAACAGGCTGCCGCAGCCAAAGCACAGGAATCGGCACGCGATGCGGCGGTGCAGGCGGCGGAGGCGAATCGTGAGGCGGCCAGGAAGGCGATCGATGTTGCGAAGCAGGTGGGCGCCAACGCGGAATTCGCACAGGGCTTCGAGAAGACTCGCTATGAGATGTTTGAAGAGCTCTTCACGAATCCGACCTTCGGCGGCCTCGAGAGCAAGCTCAACCGCGACGAGGCCCGCATGCGGTCTGACCGCGCCTCGACCGACACCGAAAAAGCCAATGCCGAAATCCAGCGGGCCCAGGCGGCCCTGCTCACCCAGGAGGCCCTGCTCCTGCAGGCTGATGCCGCCGGTCTCTCCGCGATCGCCATCGCCCGCTCCAACCTCCGCAAGAGCGAGCAGAATCTTTTCTCGATCGAGCGCGAGATTCAGGAGATCGACAACCGCATCGAACGATTCAAAGCCCGGCTCGTGGTGGCGCCTTGCGACGGAACGGTGTTTCGCGTCGAGGCGAACGTGGGCCAGGGCGGCCAGTATGTGAAGGAAGGCGACGAGCTTTGCACCATCGTGCCCGACACCAACGACCGCGTCGTGGAGCTCTTTCTCGACGGACTCGACGCACCGCTCGTGCGTGGGTTCGCGGAACGCACCGGCGGGTTGCCGCACGTGCGGCTGCAATTCGAGGGCTGGCCGGCGGTGCAATTCTCGGCGTTTCCCGAACTGGGCATCGGCACGTTTGGTGGCAAGGTGCGGCAGATCGACGCCGCGAGCGGCGGCTCCGGGAAATTTCGCATCTTGATCGAGCCCGACTCGATGCGCGAGGGCGACGACTGGCCCGACCCGGAGTTTCTGCGGCAGGGAAATCAGGCGATCGGCTGGGTGTTTTTGAATCGCGTGCCACTGGGCTACGAGATCTGGCGCCGTCTCAACGGCTTCCCGCCGGTGCTCTCGCCGGTCACGAAAGACAAGGACGCTCCGAAGCCGCCCAAGATCAAGGTGAAGTAGACCGCTTGCTCCGCAAGCGAATAGCCCTCTGCCTTGTCCTCGCGCTCGCCTGCCTCGCCACCCGGGCCCGCGCCGCCGAGCCTTCGCTCTTCACCCCCGCCCGCAGCCTCGCCGCGCTCGAAGCCACGGCGTTTTCCCCCGCCGCGCCGCCCAGCATCGCGCTCCAGGCCTTCCAAGACACCGCGGTCGGCGAGACGCTGCCCGCACCCGCGGGTGCCGCCGACGATGCCCTCGAAGGCACGCCCGAAGACATGCTCGAAGAGCTGCTCGAGTCGCTGCCAAACGAGCAGGAGGAATTCGTGCCCACGCCGGACGAAAAACTCCCGCAGGTGCCGGGTGGCGCCAAACTGCTCAAGCCCGCCGAGAATCCGATCCCCGGCGCCGCCACCGACGATCGCGACGCGCCGCTGACGCTCTGCGAAGTGCTCCAGAGCGTGATGCTCCACTACCCGCTGCTCCAGGCCGTGGAGCGCGAGCGCACCATCGCTGCCGGCCGGCTCACGAGCGCGATGGGCGCCTTCGATACGAACGTCATGGGCTCGGGCAACGCGCTGGCGCCCGGCACCTACGAAAACTACCGCTCCGACTTCGGCATCCAGCAGATGCTGCCCTACGGCGGTGTGAACCTCTTCGGCGGCTACCGCACCGGCTACGGCAACTTCCCCACCTACAACCTGCAGCGGCTCACTGCCGATGCGGGCGAATTCCGCGGCGGCATCGCGATGCCGCTGGCGAAAAACCGCGAGATCGACCGGCAGCGGGCCACGCGGGCCCAGGCCGAGCTCGATGTCTCGCTGGCCGAGCCCATGATCCTGCGCAGCCGGCTCGACTACATGCGGGCCGCCGCCCGGAGCTACTGGAATTGGTCAGGCAGCGGCGAGCGCCGGCTCGCGGCCGACTATCTTGTGGACCTTGCCGCCGAGCGCGACGTGGAGATCGCGCTGCGTGTGAAGACCGGCGCCGTCGCGAATATCGAGCGGCTCGACAACCAGCAAAACATCGCCCTGCGGCAGGCGGTGGTCGTGCAGGCCGACCGGAGCGTGCAGCAGGCCACGATCGACCTCTCGATGTTTTATCGCGATCCGGCCGGCAAGCCGCTCTTGGCCGGCCGCAAGCGGATGCGGCCCGTTCCGGAACCGATCGCGCCGACGCCCTTGCTCTTCGAGCAATCGCTGGCCCGCGCAATGGCCGCCCGGCCGGAGTTTCAGCGGCTCTCGCTGCAGCGCGAGAAACTGCTCGTGGAACGCCGGCTCGCGGAGAACCAGATCCTGCCCGGCCTCGACGCCCAGGTCGCCGGCAATCAAGACGCCGGCTTCGGCAAGAGCTCGCTCTCCGGTCCCTTCGGGCTCGACCGACAGGTGCTCGAAGCTTCGCTCATTTTCCAGATGCCGGCCCAGCGGCGCGACGCCCGCGGCCGGGTGGCCGCCACGCAATCGCAGCTCATGCAGATCCAGCGGCAGCTGCAATTCGCCGAGGACCAGATCCGGGCGGAGGTGCAAGACACCTACTCCGCGCTCGAGCGAGCCTATGAATTCCACAGGCAGGCGGAGCAGCGGGTCGATCTCGCCCACATCGTGGCCCGCGCGGAGCGCGAGCAATTGCGGCTCGGCCGCAGCGACGTGCTTCGCGTGACGCTCCGCGAGCAGGCGAAATTCGACGCCGAGCTTCTCGAGATCACGGCGCGGCAGGAATTCTGGCGGGCCGAGAGCGACCTCCGCGCCGCCGACGCCTCGCTCGGCCCGGAGAGCTGCGGCTTCCCCGACATCCAACGGCTCCACTGCCCGTAGAGTACGACAGGCCTCCGTGCCTGTCTCGCATTTAGACAGGCACAGAGGCCTGTCCTACGTGCGCGGTATACTGCGGCGATGCTTTCGCGTCGCGATCTCTTCACGACCACTCTCGCCGCCGGCGCCGCCCTTGCCGCGGCTCCCGCCACGGCATCGCCCGCCCGCACCCGACGTCTGCGGATCGCCCACGTCACCGATCTGCACGTGCAGCCAGAGCTCGATGCCGCCCGCGGCGTGGCCGCCTGCCTCGAGCATGTGCAGTCTGTCCGCGACCGCCTCGGCACCGACGCGCCCGACCTGATCATCACCGGCGGCGACACGATCATGGACGCCATGGCCGCCGACCTCGCCCGCACGAAGCTGCAGTGGGAACTTTGGCGGAAGCTGAAGGCCGACCACTGCAGCCTCGAGGTGCAGAGCGTGATCGGCAATCATGACGTGTGGGGATGGTCGAAGGCCCACGCCAAGACGACCGGCGAGGAGCCGCTCTACGGCAAGGAATGGGCCTGCGACGAATTCGGCCGCGACAAGCCCTACAAGGCCTTCGATCGCGGCGGCTGGAAGATCATCCTGCTCGACAGCACGTATCCCTTCGAGCAGGGCTACATCGGCCGGATCGACGAGGAGCAGTGGGCCTGGCTCGAGGCTGAGCTCGCGGCGGCGCCGGCGGAGACGCCCGTGGCGATCTTCTCCCACATCCCGATCCTCTCCGCGCTGCCGATCGCCGTGAACGGGCCGGTGCCGGCCGGCACGCCGGGCATGAACGTGCCGGGTGCACGCCTGCACGTCGATGCCGACCGCTTCCAGAAGCTCTTCGCCGCACGGCGCGCCGTGAAGGCCTGCATGAGCGGCCACATGCACCTCGTGGAGCAGGTGGACTACGGCGGTGTCAGGTATCTCTGCAACGGCGCCGTCTGCTCCGGCTGGTGGCGCGGCCTGCACCGCGACACCCCCTTCGGCTACGCGATCGTCGATCTCTTCGACGACGGCACCGTCGAGCGGCAATACATCCCATACGGCTGGCAGGCGACGTAGCGTGGCCGCGCCGCCCACGATCCGCCTCGGGTTTGCCGCCTTCTGGGAAGGATTCGACCACCGCGACAACTTCTTCACGCGGCTGCTCGCCCGCCGCTACCGCGTGGAGATCTGCGACGACCCCGACTACCTCGTCTACTCCTGCATCGGCAGCGGCCGGAAGCTGCAGCGGGCCTACGACTGCGTGCGGATTTTCTTCACCGGCGAAAACCGGCCGCCCGACTGGAGCGACTGCGACTGGGCCTTCACGTTTGAAGACACCTCGCACCCGCGGCACTTCCGGCTGCCGCTCTGGGGCACCTACGCCGACCCGCACGCGCTGGTGAAGCCGCCCGACCACGACGCGGCCGCCGTGCTCGCCGGCAAGACGAAATTCTGCGCGTTTCTCGTTTCGAACCCGCTTTGCCGCGTGCGCAACGAGTTTTTCCGGAAGCTCTCCCGCTACAAGCCGGTCGATTCCGGCGGCAAGGTGTTCAATACGCTGGGCCACCGCGTGGCCGACAAGCGGGCCTTCCTCGCCGACTACAAATTCACGATCTCCTTCGAGAACGAATCGCACCCGGGCTACACCACCGAGAAGGTGCTCGAAGCGATGCTCGTGGGCTCGACGCCGATCTACTGGGGCGACCCGCTCGTGGGCCGCGACTTCGACACGCGGAGCTTTCTCTCGGCGCACGACCAGGGCCCGCTCTCGCGCCGCTGGCTCGACGACCTCGTGGAGCGGGTGGTGGAGATGGACCGCAACCCGGACCTCCACCGCGCGATGCATGCCCGGCCGTGGTATCGCGGCAATCGGGTGCCGCGGTGCGTGGATCCCGACGCGATCCTCGACCACTTCACGCGGATCTTCGAGACGCCGATCGAGCGGGTTTCGCGGCGCTCAGGCCTGCGGCACGCGCTCGGCCGGCTGCCCGCCGAGGTCGCCAGCATCCGCCGCCGCCTCACCCGCAAGTGGCGCAAACTCGCCGCCGGGTAGGACAGGCCTCCGTGCCTGTCTCGAGCCGAACGGAGATCGCCGGGACAGGCGGAGACGCCTGTCCTACGTACGACAGGCCTCTGTGCCTGTCTCAATTCAGACAGGCTGAAGCCTGTCCTACCGGATCGGCACGAGTGGGGGAGTTTGCGGCTGCGGAGGCGCCGCCTGGACCGGCTGCGGCGCCGCCTGCTGGATGAACGGCGGCGGGCCCCCTGCCTGTTGCACGGGCTGGACTTGCTGCACCGCCTGGACCGGCACGGCCACCGACTGCGCCACCGCTGGCCGCGACCTGGCATTGAGATTGTCGACGAGCTGCCGCACCTCTGGCCGGATGCCGATGCCGCGGTTTTGGAAGACGTCGGCCGGCGTCACGCCGAAGCGGCCGTAGAGCATCGAATTGGCGTTGTTGTCGACCGAGAGATCGGAGCCACCGAGCGAGACGCCGAGAAAGAGGCCACGGCTGCGGGCATAGGAATAAATCTCCGCGCCGAGCTGCGCGTCGGTGCCGGCATTCGCCTGGCGACCCACCGGGCCGACCGCGATCGATGCATCCGCGCCGAGTGTCACCTTCTGGCCGTTGAGCAAGCCCTGCAGACTGCGCGGCGTCGCGAACACGAGCACGATGTCGGCCGCCTGCACGCCGGCCTGGAAGCCCACGCTGCCGCCCCCCATCGTCACGAGCACGGGCGCCGACCAGGTGCGGTCGGGATTGCGGACGGAGAGCACGCCCTTGCCGTAATTCACGCCGAGGATGAATCCCCCCTTGATCATGTTGGGGAAGATCGCGATGCCCTCGGCCTTCTGCAGCATCGCCGGCGGCATCGACTCGATCTCGATCTGGAAGAACTGGTTGAGCGCGTTGTTGGCGCCAACGACGGTCTGCACCTCGGCGTCGCCGTAGGTCATCTGCTGGGCCGACGCGGGCGCGGCGACGAAGAGGCTCGCGAGGAGAGACAAGAGCGCGGTGCGCATGGGCGAATCCTTTCGCTGGGGAGGTGGCGAAAGTCTATCCCGCGGCCGCCGCAGGCGGGAACGCCGAAAATGCGAGCCAGGGGAGAGACAGGCACGGAGGCCTGTCGTACGTAGGACAGGCCTCTGAGCCTGTCTACTCCAGGCGGGCGTGGGCCTCGAGGAGGAGTTCTTCCGTCTCCTCCCAGCCGATGCAGCCGTCGGTGATCGACACGCCGTAGTGCAGCTTCGAGCGGTCGCTCTGCACCGGCTGGCTGCCGGGCATGATGTTGCTCTCGAGCATCAGCCCGGCGATCACGCGGTCGCCGGCCACCCGCTGCTCGATCACGTCGCGCCAGACGACCGACTGCCGGCGATGATCCTTGCCCGAATTCGCATGGCTGCAGTCGACGATCACGCGGGCCGGCAGGCCGGCGGCCTCGAGCCGCTTGCGGGCATCCTCCACCACGTCGGCCGAATAGTTGGAGCCGCTGCGGCCGCCGCGGAGCATGAGCACGCCCCACGGATTGCCCGCGGTGGAGACGACGCACGTGCCGCCGTCGTTGTCGATGCCGAGAAACGAATGCGGCGTGCGGGCCGACTGCATCGCGTCGAGCGCCGCCTGCAGCGTGCCGTCGGTGGAGTTCTTGAAGCCCACCGGCATCGAGAGGCCGCTGGCCATCTGGCGATGGGTGGGGCTCTCCGTCGTGCGGGCGCCGATGGCGCCGAGGACGATCGTGTCGGCGATGTATTGCGGTGTGATCGGCTCGAGAAACTCCGTGGCCGTCGGCAGGCCCATGCCCGCGATCTCGATCAAGAGCCCGCGGGCGAGCCGCAGCCCCGTGGCCACTTCGAACGAATCGTCCAGGTGCGGATCGTTGATGAGACCCTTCCAGCCAACCGTCGTCCGCGGCTTCTCGAAATAGACCCGCATCACCACGAGCAGCCGATCGCTGACCCGGTCGGCGAGCGCCTTGAGCCGGGCGGCATAGTCGCGGGCCGCGTCGGGATCGTGGATCGAGCAGGGGCCGACGACCGCCATCAGCCGCTGGTCCTCGCCGGCGAGCACCCGCTCCACGTCGCGGCGGCCGGCCACGATCGTTTCAGTGGCCGCGGCGGTCAGCGGCAGTAGGTTCATGAGCCGCGACGGCGGGATCAGCGGCTCGAGGCTTTTGATGCGAAGATTGGATGTGGCGGGCATGCCACAACTTTACCCGACAAAACCGCCGCGCGCAGGGCACTCTCGTGCGGGAGCCGACGGAATCGGCGAAAGCTCGAGGAGCATTGGGAACTTTCGACCTCTCGGGGAAGGCAGCTCCGCAGGTCGTCAGCGGAGAAAGTTTCCATGCGACGAGACTTTTGCCGATTCCGGCGGCGGTGCGGAAGGGGCATTTGACCGCCATGGAAATGACTGGTTCAATCCGAATCTGGCCGAATCTGGCAGAATCCGGACGCGGCCAAGGCGCGGCCGAGGATTGGAAAACCGGCGGACGGGAAGGAGCTCGCACTCGTGACCAAGCACATCTTCGTGACCGGCGGCGTCGTCAGCTCGCTGGGCAAGGGGCTCACCAGCGCCTCGATCGGCATGCTGCTCGAATCCCGCGGCCTGCGGGTGAAGATGCAGAAGCTCGACCCCTACATCAACGTCGATCCCGGCACGATGAGCCCCTACCAGCACGGGGAGGTCTACGTGCTCGACGACGGCAGCGAGACCGATCTCGATCTCGGCCACTACGAACGATTCACCTCCACGAAGCTCACCCGCGAGAGCAACTACACGACCGGCCAGATCTACCTTTCGGTGATCAACAAGGAGCGGCGCGGCGAATTCCTCGGAAAGACCGTGCAGGTGATTCCGCACATCACCAACGAGATCAAGGAGATGGTGATGAACCTCGCCGACGGCGAGACCGATATCGCCATCACCGAGATCGGCGGCACGGTTGGCGACATCGAGAGCCTGCCGTTCCTCGAGGCGATCCGGCAGATCCCGCTGGAGGTGGGCCGCGAGAACTGCATGTTCATCCACCTCACGCTCGTGCCCTACCTCAAGGCGGCGGGCGAACTGAAGACGAAGCCCACGCAGCATTCCGTGGGCATCCTGCGGCAGATCGGCATCCAGCCCGACATCCTCGTCTGCCGCACCGAGCGGTCGCTCGACGTCTCCGACCGCGAGAAGATCGCCCTCTTCTGCAACGTGCCGCTCGACTGCGTGATCGAGGAGCGAGACAAGGATTTCTCGATCTACGAGGTGCCGCTCTCGCTGCAATCCAACAAGATCGACGATCTCGTGCTCAAGCGGTTCGGCCTGCAGGCCGGGCCCGCCGACTTGGACGACTGGCACGATCTCCTGCACCGCCTGCGGAACCCCGAGCACGAGGTCTCGATCGCGCTGGTCGGCAAATACGCAGAGCACCGCGACGCCTACAAGAGCATCTACGAAGCGCTCGACCACGGCGGCATCGCCCACAAGACGCAGGTGCGGGTGCAGCCGATCAAGAGCGAAGACATCGAGCGCGAGGGGGCCGAGCGGCTGTTGGCCGGCTTCGACGGCCTGATCGTGCCCGGCGGCTTCGGCGAGCGCGGCGTGGAAGGGAAGGTGGAGGCGATCACGTTTGCCCGCGAGCGACGGCTGCCCTTCCTCGGCATCTGCCTCGGCATGCAGTGCGCCGTAATCGACGTGGCGCGGAACTGCGCCGGCCTCGAGGGGGCCCATTCGACGGAGTTTGCGAAGAACACGCCGCACCCCGTCATCTGCCTGATGGAAGAGCAGCAGGGAGTGCTGGAGAAGGGGGGCACGATGCGGCTCGGCGCCCAGCCCTGCGTGCTCGCCGACGGCACGAAGTCGGCTGCGGCCTACGGAGCGACCACGATCTCCGAGCGCCACCGCCATCGCTACGAGTTCAACCTGAAATATCGCGAGGCGCTCGAACGGTCGGGGCTCGTGATCGCCGGCACGAGCCCCGATGGCTCGCTCGTGGAGATCGTCGAAGTGGTCGATCATCCCTGGTTCGTGGCCGTGCAGTTCCATCCCGAATTCAAGAGCAAACCCACCGCCGCCCATCCGCTCTTCGCGGGCCTCGGGGCCGCCGCCGTCGAGCGGCATGCCGGCAGCGCCTGGGTGGCGGAGGCCTGAGACCATGACCGACGAAGCGACAGAATCCGCCGATCAGCCGCAGGTGCCGCCGGCGTCGTTTGAATTCCTGGCGCACACGCTCTTCACGCAGGCGCTGATGGCGCTCGGGCGGATCCCCAACCCGATCACCAAGCAGGCCCACAAAAACCTGCCGACCGCCAAGCACTTCATCGACACGCTGGCGATGCTCGAGCAGAAGACGGCCGGCAACCTCACGACCGAGGAGCGGCATCAGCTGGAAGAGATCCAGCACCAGCTGCGGATGATGTATATGGACGCCACCGCATGACGGCGCAGGTTCTCGACGGCCGTGCGCTCGCGGGACGAATCGAGGATTCGCTCCGCGCGGAGGTGCAGGTGTTCGCCGACATGTTCAAGCGGCGGCCGCGACTGGTGGTCGTGCTCGTGGGCGACGTGGCGGCGAGCGCGTCCTATGTGAAGAGCAAGCAGCAGGCGGCCGAACGCGTCGGGATCGACTCGGAGGTGGTGCGGGTGCCGGCGGAGACCAGCACCGCGGCGCTCGTGGCGCTCGTGAAGGCGATCGCCCGCGATGCCCACGGCCCCGCCGACGGGATTCTCGTGCAGCTGCCGCTGCCGGCGCACGTGGACTCGGTCGCCGTGCTCGATGCCGTGCCCCCCGACCGCGACGTGGACGGATTCCATCCCGAAAACGCCGGCTTGCTTTCGCAGGGGCGGCCGCGGTTCATCCCCTGCACGGCCGCCGGCGTGCAACGGATGCTCATTGACGCCGGGATCGAGACGGCCGGCCGGCACGCGGTGATCGTGGGCCGCAGCGACATCGTGGGCAAGCCGCTCGCGCTGCTCTTGGCATCGAAGCCGCCGGCGACGGCAGGCGCGCTCGGCAAGGGGGGCGACGCCACGGTGACGCTCTGCCACAGCCGCTCCGCGGATCTCGCCGAGCACTGCCGCCGCGCCGACATCCTCGTGGCGGCGGTGGGCCGCCCGCACCTGATCACGGCCGACATGGTGAAGCCCGGGGCTGCCGTCGTGGACGTGGGCATCAACCGCGTGGAGAAGGATGGCAAGAGCCGGCTCGTGGGCGACGTCGATTACGACGCGGTGCGCCAGGTGGCCGGCTGGATCTCGCCCGTGCCCGGCGGCGTAGGCCCGCTCACCGTGGCGATGCTCCTCTCCAACACCCTCCTCGCCGCCGAAACCCGCGGCTAGCTACACGCAAAACACGGACATCGTGTCCGTTTTTGCTTGACGGGCTCCGCCCTCTCGTACGACAGGCCTCCGTGCCTGTCTGTCTCCACGCAAAACCCGGACATCGGGTCCGTTTTTACTTGACGGGCTCCGCCCTCTCGTAGGACAGGCCTCCGTGCCTGTCTTCAAGCAGCGCAGACAGGCACGGAGGCCTGTCCTACGGGCCGATTTCCGGCCTTGAGCGTTTCGGGTGCCATCACTACCCTCCCCACCCATACGGCGCCGCCCGCCGACCCCGTTTGCCCATTTTCGCACGCCACCCGCAGCCTACCCTGGGCGTCTTCCAGACGATGCCGGTGGCGCGGAGCCGCGAGGAATCCGATCCGATAAGGCGTTTCCATCCGCCACGCCGCGACCACACAGCATGCATTATTTCCTCCGCGCCCTTCGTGATGCCTCCAAGCGCTGGCCACTCCTGGTGGCAGCCTTCCTCTGCTCCGCGGGCGTGGCCGGGCTCTGGGGGGCGAACATCGCCGCCCTCTTTCCGATCATCGAGGTGACGCTCAACGGCAAGTCGCTCCAGTCATGGAACGAGGAGCGGATCGAGGCCGCCGAGACGCGGATCGCCGCTGGCGAAAAGGAACGCGACACGCTCACGGCCGACCTCGACGCCGGCCGGCTCGACGGATCCAAGGCAACCGCCGCCCGCAGCCGCATCGATGCGTTGAAACTTTCCATGCGGGGCGACGAGGCGATCATCTATTCGTCGAAGAAGCTGCAGCCCTGGATTGCCCGGTTCCTCCCGACGGATCCCTTCACGACCGTGCTCTGGGTGGTGGGCTTCGTGGTGGTGAGCACGTTTCTCAAGCACGCCTTCCTGCTGGCCAACACGCTGATCGTGAGCTGGGTGGCGATGAACATCAGCCGCGACCTGCGGCTGAAGGTTTTTGACAAGGCGCTCGAGCTCGACCGGGCGCAGTTCATGCGGAGCGGCTCGGCGGGCTTCATGGCGCAGGTGACGGGCACCTCCGACATGCTCGCCAGCGGCATTACGAGCGTTTTCGGCGGGGCGATCACGGAGCCGCTGAAGATCATCGCCTGCCTCGCGGGCGCCTTCTGCATCTCCTGGCAGCTGACGCTGGCCTGCCTCACGATGGCACCGATCGTGGGCTTCCTCATGGTCTGGCTCAATCGGCGGATTCGCGGCATCTCGAAAAACATCCTCGACCGCTCGAAGGGCTTCCACCACGTCTTGCTCGAGGCGCTCAACAACGTGCTCACCGTGCAGGCCTACACGATGGAGGATTTCGAGCGGCAGCGATTTCGCAACTGCACTGGCGACATGCTGAAGACCGGCATGATGCACTCCTTCTACCACGCGCTGGCCAACCCGATCACGGAAATCCTCGGCATCGGCATGGTGGCGACCTCGATCGCCGTCGGCGCCTGGCTCGTGATCAACCAGCAGACCGAGATCTTCGGCATCACGATGACGGAGCGGCCGATGACCGTTCCGGGGATCATGGTCTTCTTCGGCATGCTCATCGGCGCGAGCGACCCGGTGCGGAAGCTCTCGGGCGTGCTCACCGGCGTCAACGTGGGTGTGGTCGGCGCACAGGCGCTCTATCCGCTGATCGACACGCCCTCGAAGCTCAAGGAGCCGGCCGAGCCGAAGACGATCGCCTCGCCGCACCGTGAGATCCGGCTCGAGCGGGTTTCGTTCAGCTACGACGGCATCGACACCGTGCTCAACGACGTGAATCTCAAAATCCCGTTCGGCGAGCGGGTGGCGATCGTCGGGCCGAATGGCGGCGGCAAGAGCACGCTCGTGAATCTGATCTGCCGGTTCTACGATCCGACGTCGGGGCAGGTGATGATCGACGGTGTGCCGCTCACCGACATCGCCCTGCACGACCTCCGCCGCCGCATCGCGATGGTGACGCAGCAGACCGAGCTCTTCAATGAGTCGATCTTCTACAACATTCGCTACGGCCGTTGGGACGCCTCCGAGGAAGAGATCATCGAGGCGGCCAAGAAGGCTCATGCCCACGAATTCATCTCGCTGATGCCTGAGGGCTACCGCACGATGGTCGGCCCCGGCGGCTTCCGCCTCTCCGGCGGCCAGCGGCAGCGGATCTCGCTGGCCAGGGCCTTCCTTCGAAACGCCGAGATTCTCGTCCTCGACGAGGCGACCAGCCAAATCGACGTGGAAAGCGAGCGGCTGATCCACGAAGCGCTCGCCGAGTACGTTGAAAACCGGACGGTGATCATGATCACGCATCGGGCCAGCACCCTGGCCCTCGCCGATGCGATCATCCAGGTGGAGCACGGCGTCGTCACAAAACGGCCGGCGGCAACGCTTCAGGCTGCCTGATCAAGCACCATGTCCGAAAGCGTCACCTGCATCTGCGGCTACCGTGGGCCGAGCGTTCCCGAAGGCGGGCGGCCCGTCTGCCCGATCTGTCGTACGCCTGTCGAGACCGGTCGCCCGCGGCCCGCTGCCCCGCCGCCTGTCGCGGCGGCACCCAAGGCCGCCCCGGCACCGGCGGTCGCCCCTCGGCCGAGCGGGCCGAAGTATTACCGCATCGCCTGCCCAAAGGGCCACAATCTCAAGGTGGGGCCGGCCATGATCGGCCAGCAGGCCGTCTGCCCGACGTGCAACACCGTCTTCGAACTCAGGCTCGAGGACAGTCGCGAATACCAGCGCGAGCAGGCGGCATTGCGGCAGCAGAAGGAGATCGAGGATGCCGAGAAGTGGCTGAAGCGGGCCATCTGGTCCGCCGTCTTCATCGGAGCCTCGCTGCTCGGCATGGCGGTGCTCTACGCCGCTTTCCGGTGGTCAGGCCAACGCCCGTTGCCGCCACCACCGCCGGCGGAGGAGATCACCGCGCCGGTCGAGGAAGTGCCCGCCGAGCCCGAGCAACCGTAGGACAGGCTTCGGCCTGTCACTGAGCAGGCATGACAGGCTGAAGCCTATCCTACCGGGGTTCGAACTGTGTAAGTTCGAAACTGTCGCGCACCACCTGCCGCACGCTTCGCAGATCGACGCTTCCCTCGCGGGACAACAGCTGCACGAGCAGGTTGCCGATCGCCGTGGCCTCGACCGGGCCGGCGATCACCAGCCGGCCAGTGGCGTCGGCGATCATCTGGCAGAGGAGCGAGTTTTTCACGCCGCCCCCGACCACGTGCACCCGGCTGATCCGGCGACCGACGAGTGCATCGAGCTCCTCCAGCGTGCGGCTGACCGCGGCGGCCACGCTCTCGAGCGCCGTACGCACCACCGCGCCCGTTGATTCGGGCACCGGCTGCCCAGATGCCCTCGCCAGCGCGCGGATCGCCTCGGGCATATCGGCCGGCGCCACGAGCGAGGGATGATTGGGATCGATGATCGTGACGAGCGGTGGCGCCTCCGCCGCCAGCGACGTCAGCTGCTCCCATGTCCAATCCTTGCCGGCCCGCTGCCAGGCGGCGCGGCACTGCTGCACGAGCCAGAGACCGCAGACGTTCTTGAGGAGCCGCGTCGTGCCGCCAATGCCGCCTTCGTTGGTGAAGTTGCGGGCCAGGCAGGCGGGCGTGACGAGCGGGCGATCGAGCTCCGCCCCCACGAGCGCCCAGGTGCCGAGACTCACGTAGCACCAATCGGGCCGTGCGCTCGGCGGGTCGGTGGCGGGCACGGCCGCGACGGCGCTGGCTGTGTCGTGCGTGCCGGGAACGACGACGCGGGTGCCGGAAAGCCCGGTCTCGGCCGCGACCTCGGGCCGCAGGCCTCCGAGCGACGTGCCCGGCTCGACGAGCGGGCCGAAGATTCGCCTCGGCAGCCCGAAGCGATCGATGAGGCCGAATGCCCAATCATGGTGCTGCGGGTCGTAGCACTGCGACGTGGAGGCGTTGGTGTGTTCGTTGGAGGCTTCGCCCGACAGCAGCCAGTGGAAGATGTCGGGGATCATCAGCATCCGCTCGGCGGCCCCAAGCGCCGCAGAACGCCGCCGCTGCATCGCCAGAAGCTGATAGAGCGTGTTGAGATCCATGAACTGCAGGCCGGTGGCGGCAAAGATCTCGTCGCGCGGCACGGTCTCCTCGGCCAGCTCGATCATGCCGCGATTGCGCGGGTCGCGGTAGCACAGTGGATTGGCCAACAGCGCGCCATCGCCGCCGAGAAAGGCGTAGTCAACGCCCCAGGTATCGACGCCCACCGTCGCCACTGCCTGGCCATGCCGTGCCGCCGCGGCACGCAGGCCGTTCACCACCTCCTGCCAGAGCCGGACGAGATCCCACACGAGCTCGCCGCCGAGCGCTACCGGGCCATTCTCGAACCGATGGATCTCCTCCAATTCGATCAGCCTGCCGTCGAACGCCCCTGACACCACGCGGCCGCCAGACGCCCCAAGATCGACGGCAAGCGAAACGGAATGAGCCATGCCAACACCTCCAGGGAACGGCGGAAAACGGGCTCAAAGCCTACCGCAGCCGCGAACAGCGGCAATCGCCGGCGGGTTTCCGGGCTGGTCGGGGGGCTTTGCCTGGCCGTGGCAAACGGGGTCGATAAAACAGCGGCGGCCACCTATTGTTACCCTGAACAGGCGATATCGAAAGAATTGACCCGGTCGGACGGCATGGTGACTGAAACGATCGACACATCTGCGGCGACGCCCCCGGCGGAACTGCTCGACGAGTTGGCCCGCGCCAGCGAGCGGCTCGAATCGGCCGAGCCGCCGGAGATCATTCGCTGGGCGGCCGAACGGTTTGGCGACCGCCTCACGATGGCGACGGCGTTTGGCCCGGAAGGCTGCGCGATCATCCATTGGCTGGCCACCGTCGCCCCGAAGACGTTCGTCTTCAATCTCGAGACGGGCTACCAATTCAAGGAGACGCTCGAACTGCGCGACCGGCTCGCCAAGCGCTACGGCATCGCGGTCTCGCTCGAGGCGCCTGACACCACCGTCGAGGAATACGAGCGGATCCACGGCGGACCGCTCTACCGCACCGACTCCAACCGCTGCTGCAACGACCGCAAGATCGCCGTGATCCGGCGGGTGCTCACCCGATTCGACGCCTGGATGAGCGGCATCCGCCGCGACCAGAGCCCCGATCGCGCCGCGTCGCCGATCGTCGGCTGGGACAGGAAGTTTGGCGTGGCCAAGATCTCGCCGCTGGCCAACTGGACGAAGGCGAAGGTCTGGGATCTGATCGTGCGGGAAAACATCCCCTACAACCCGCTCCACGACCAAGGCTATGTGAGCATCGGCTGCTGGCCCTGCACCCGCTCGATCCTCGCCGGCGAGGACGAACGAGCCGGCCGTTGGAGCGGCACGGCGAAGACGGAGTGTGGCCTGCACTCGCGTGATAGCTGAGACGTGGAGTAGGACAGGCACAGAGGCCTGTCCTACTCAGACAGGCTGAAGCCTGTCCTACTTCTTCACGATGGTGTCGAGCAGCTTCGTCATCTCGGCCGTATGGATCGGTGTTTCCAGCACCTTGCGCAGGCCGTCGACCTTCGCGTGCGACGAGAGCGACGTCTGCTTCGGACTCGTGAGCAGGATCGCCGGCACCGCCGCGTAGAACGGGTCGGACGAAAGCCGGTTGAAAGCGTTCACCGCGGCTTCGCCGAGAGATTGCGTGCTCATGACGAGGCAGTCGGCGGGCAGCGGGGTCGTTGAAAATCGAGCGAGGGCCCGATCGGGGTTTTCCGTCACGAGCACCCGATAGCCGAGCTTCGTGAAAAAACTCCGCAGCGCTTCCTGCGCCTTTTGCGAAGTCTCGACCACCATGATCGTGCCCTTCGTGGCCGCCCGCTCGGCGCTCATCGCCGATGGCGCCGGGAAGTCGCCCGAGTCGCGTGACGCCACCCGCGGGCCGGCGCCGCCCGCCGCATATTTTGCAGCGAGCGGCTCGAGCGACCGCCGGACGTCGGCGGCCGTCTGCCAACGCTCGAGCGGATCGATCTGCATCATCCGCCCGATGACGTCGGCCACGTCGCGCGGGAGTTCGGGGGCGACCTTCGCGAGCGGCGCGACCGCCGTGAATCGATGCGGATCGGACCGCACGAGCCGGTCCCGCGACTCAGCCAGCGCCGGCTTGCCGGAGAGCGTGAGGTAGGCGATCGTGCCGAGGAAGTAGATGTCGCTCCGCAGGCTGTCGTCCTTCATGCCGGAGAGCTTTTCGAGCGCGGCATAGTCCACCGTGCGCGGCTGCTCCGTGCGGTCGAGATGGCGATCACCCGATTCGGCATCGACGCCGGCGAGCCCGAAATCGACGAGCTTGGCCTGCCCCGTCGAGGAGACCAGCACGTTGGAAGCCTTCAGATCGCGGTGCGTCACGCCGCGGCGATGGGCATACTCGAGCCCCGACACCATCTGCAGGATGAGATCGATCGCACGGGGCAGGTCGAGCGCGCCGCGGATCCGCACGAGCTCGCGGAGCGTCTGCCCTTCGAGAAACTCCATCGTGATGTAGGTGGTGTTGCCTTCCTGGCCGACGTCTTCGATCGCGACGATGTGGGGATGCCGCAGGAGCCGGCCCATCTCCCCCTCGCGGCGAAACGCGCGGCACTTCTCCGCATCGGCGGTGAACCGGCTGCGGAGCACCTTCACGGCGAGGATGCTGCCATCTTCCACGTTGATGGCGCGGAAGACCCGCGCGAACGAGCCGGCGCCGATCTGATAGAGCAGCTTGGCCTTGCCGAAGAAGAATCCCGTCCGCTCCCCCTTGAGCAGCCGCTCGAGCTGATAGCCCGTGAGCAACTCGCGGCGAACGAGCACGGCACCGAGCTTCTCGATCGGCACGTTGTGGCCGCCGAGCTCCGACCAGGCCTCACCCAGATGGGCGGCACTGACCAGCTGCAGCTCCTGAGCGCGGTGCGCGAGTTCGTCGGCCGTGGTGGGTTTCATGATGGGGCGCGGTTCCCGCCGAAAACACTAGTTTTTGCCGCTCGGGGGCCGAGTTCAAGGGGAGGCCGGCCGGAGAGGGGCGCAGGGGCCGCCGGCTGGTCTGGAGCCGGCGCGGCCGCGGCTGCTAAAAGCCCATGTTTACGGCTCTTGCCCCGATTGCCCACGAGGCCTGTCCACCGATGGCCGACCGACGTCACCGTCGCCCCCTCTTCCCGCCATGGCTCTTGGCCACCTGCGCGGCGACCGTGGCATTGGCCTCTGCCGTGGCGGCTGCCGCCACCCTCGAAGACTCGTTCGAGGGGCCGGAGCCATCCTGGGAGGTGGCGGAATCGGACGTGGGCCACCGCGTGGTTGGCCATGCCCGTTCCCGCGAGGCGGCTCACCGCGGCGCGGCCTGCGAGCGGTTTGTGCTCGAGGCCTCCGCCGGCACAACGCTGCGGGTGCAGATGCCGATCGAGCCGGCGCGGGTGATCGACGAATGGAAAGCGTCGCTCTGGGTGAAGGCCGACCGGCCCGATATCCGGCTCTCCGCCCGCGTGGTGCTCCCCAACTTCATCGCTCCGAAGACCGGCAAGCCCGTCGAGGTGCTCGTGCCCGGCAGCATCTCCAAGGACGCCGAGCGGTGGGAACGGCTCGACGTCGGTCGCCTGGCCACGGGCTTACAGCGACAGCTGTTGGCGCTGCGGGCCGAACACGGGCCGAAGGGGAACCTCACGAACGCGTCGGTCACACACCTCGTGCTCGAACTGTATTCGTCGCCGGGCCGCTACGACGTGGCGATCGACGACGTCTTCGTCGAGGGCATCGTCGCGGCGGCGCCCGCCACCGCCACCGTCACCGCGCCCACCAACAAAACGATCCGCGATGCCGACGTGCAGCCCGCCCAGTTTGCGGCGCCGCCGCAGCAGCCATTCGCGCCGCCGCCTCAGATGGCGCCGCCGCAGCCACAGCCGCCGGCTGCGCCGCAGGATCCGCCCAGCGGCCTCTCGCGCGGCGTGCTCGAAGTGGGAGGGATGCCGTTCTTTCCCCGAGCGATCGATCACAACGGCGAGCCGCTCGAGTGGCTCGCGTCCCTGGGCTTCAATTGCGTGCGGCTCCCGGCGCCCGCCTCGAGCGATCTGCTCGCCGACGCGCGAGAGGCCGGCCTCTGGGTGGTTTGTCCGCCACCGCAATTGCCCGACGTGGATGTGCGGGATCCTGAATCGCTGCCGATCTTCTCCTCGAACTGGGATCGCGTGTTGCTCTGGGACATGGGCAGCGGCCTCGCCGAAGGGGATGTGGAGGCGCTCGCGGAGCGAGCCCGGCGGGTGCGGGCCTGCGACATGCACGCCGGGCGGCCGCTGATCGCCTCGGCCGATTCGTCGCTGCGGAATGTCTCGCGGCACGTCGACCTGCTCGTGGCCCGGCGGACCGTGCTCGGCACGAGCCTCGAACTCACCGACTACCTGACCTGGCTTCGCGAACGGCCCCGGCTCACGCGGCCCGGCACGCCGATCCTCACCACGCTCTCCACCGAGCTCGACCCGAAGACCGCGCGGCAGGCCAATGCCCTCGCCGGCATCGGTGGCCGCGGGCTCTCCGTCGATCCCGAAAGCCTCACGCTCGCCGCGTTGTCGGCCGTGGCCGCCGGCACGCGCGGCATCCTCTTTACGTCCACCCGCCGCCTCGATGGCGAAGACCGCGAATCGCGGGCCCGGGCCGCCGCCGCCCGCGCGATGAACCTGAAGCTCAAGCTGCTCGAGCCGTGGGGCGCCGCCGGCCGCTTCGCCGCGACGGCGCAATCGAGCGACCCTGAGGTGAAAGCCTTCGTCCTCGAGGCCGCCCGCGCGCGGATGGTGCTGGTCTGGCGGAGCGTGCAGGGATCGCAGGTGGTCGCGCGGCACTACGTGGGCGATCTGCCGCAGGACAATGCGCCACTCACGCTCCTCGTGCCCGGCGTGCCCGAGGCCCATCAGGCCTGGGAGGTGAGCCCCGGCGGCCTCCGGCCTGTCAGGCAGAAGCGGGTGACCGGCGGAGTGTCGCTCGTGCTCGATTCATTTCGCTCGTCGGGCCTCTTGCTCTTGAGCGGCGATCCGGCCGTGACGGCGCACGTGCAGGAGCGGGTGCGCGAGCTCACGCCGATCGCGCTGGCCTCGGCCCGGTCGATGGCCGGCCTCGTGCTCGCCGACGGCGCCGAACTGCTCGGACGGCTCCCCCCCTCGGCGCTCGGCCACCTGCCGGCGGCGGCGATGCTCTCGGAAGCGCAGCGCAACGCCGCCGAAGGGGAGGGGCTCGCCGCCACCGACATGGTGGCCGCGATCGTGAAGATCGAACGCGCCGCGGCGATCGGCGGTCAATTCGAACGGCTCACCTGGGAACGCGGCGTGGTGGCGGTCGGCTCGATGGTGGCCGGCCCGCTCGCCGTCTCGGATGCCACGCTCGCGGAGCACTGGCGATTCGTGGAGGCGCTCGGCTCGGTGCAGGCCGGCGCGAACCTGCTCGCGGGCGGCGGGATGGAGCGGATCGACGAACTCTCCGGAAGCGGCTGGCGGCACTTCGCCGTGAATCAGCCCGACATCCGCACGGCCGTCGAGATCGCCCGTGACGATCCCGCCTCAGGCGCCGCGAGCCTCGAGATCCGTGCCGAGGCGACCAACCCCGCCGAGCCGCCCGTCGTCGTGGAGACGCCGCCGGTCTGGATCACGTCGCCCCCGATCGCCGCACCCACCGGCAAGCTTCTGCAGATCGAGGCCCGCGTGTGGGTGCCGCAGGCGGTGAAGGGGAGCGTGGATGGCCTGCTCGTCTTCGATTCGATCGGCGGGCCGGCGCTCGCTGAGCGGGTGGGCATGACACCCGGCTGGCGACGGCTGGTGCTCTACCGGATCGTGCCGGCCGACGCCGCCGGCGAGTCGCTCGTGGTGACCTTCGCGATGACCGGCCTCGGCGCCGCGCGGATCGACGATGTTTCGATCCGGGTGATCGATCGCGGCGCGGGCGTGCCGGGCATGGTCGTTTCGACATCGCCGCAGGATCCGGCCGTCGGCTCGTTTCCACAGCCGAGCGAACTCCTCGGGCCGGCCACGGTTCCCACGCCACTGCCACCGGCGGCGCCGAAGGCGAAGCGATCCGATGCGGTGGCCGCACCCGCCTGGCCGGGCATGAACCTCGAATGGCCGAACATGATGCCCTTCGGACAATCGCCCAACACCCCGCCGCCAGGCCCGGGCGGCGGACGAATCGATCCGTTCAAACGCGCCCGCCCGCAGCCGTGACGGACGCGTGATTGCGGATGCGGCGGGCTTCGGCGTCGAGGGCCTCGAGCCGCGCGGTGCACTCGGCGAGGATCTGCCGCTCGTCCATGGCGGCGATCTCCGCGGGCCGGAGCAGCTTCCCAAACTCGAGCCGCACGCGGCCCGGCCGCGGAAAGCGCCGCGTGCGCGGCCAGCATTCCCAGGCGCCCACGATCGCGACGGGCACGATCGGCACCTTCGCCCGCTTCGCCAAGAGCGCAAAGCCGCTCTTGAGTTCGGTGAGCCGGCCCGTGGGCGTGCGGGTGCCCTCCGGAAAGACGACCACCGCTGCGCCCGCTTCCAGCCTGCGGATCACGGCCTTCATTGCCGCCACGGTTGAGGCCTCGCGGTCGATCGGTACGGCGTCGAGCGCGGTGATCACGTAGCCAAAAGGCTTGAACTTGTAGAGCGACGCGCGGGCCAGGCTCGAGAGCCGGCGATCGCACGCAAGGCCCAAGAGCAGCGGATCGAGATGGCTCTGATGGCTCGAGAGCACGAGCAGCCCGCCCGTCTTCGGCAGAGGCTCGGCGAAGCGGGTGCGAATCCCGAAAACCGAGATGCCGAGCGTGCGGCAGAGCACCCACAGGGCGCTATAGAGCCAACGGCCAAACGCGGTGTGGCGGCCCCCGTTGCCCGCTGGCGCGGCTTGCGTCGTGGAGGCCGTCGCGGCCTGCTGGTCGCTCATACTTGTTTGGCCGCCTTCCCCGCGCCCTGCCGGCCACTCGCCCGCACGGCCTCGATCATGGCGACGAGCCGGTCGATCACCTCATCCGGGCTCAGACCATCGGTCTGGAGCGTGACGGCGTCGTCGGCGGGCTTCATCGCGCCGACCGGCCGCGTGCGATCGGCCTCGTCGCGCTGCGACTGCGAGGCGAGCACCGCCTCGAGCGATGCCGCATTGCCCCGGCCCACCTCCTCGCGGTGGCGCCGCCGGGCCCGCTCCTCGGGAGAGGCGGTGAGAAACACCTTCAATTCGGCATGCGGAAACACCACCGAGCCCTGGTCGCGGCCCTCGGTGACGACGTCGATCCCTTCGGCCATGCGGCGCTGCACCTGCTTCATCGCGTCGCGCACCGGGGGCGCATCGGCCACCGGCCGCGTGGCCAGCGTGATCCGCTCGGTGCGAATCTCGGCGGAGACATCGCGGCCATCGACGAGCACTCGGCCGTCGCAGAACTCGATCCGCACCGACTCGGTGAGGGCCGCGATCCGCGCGGAATCCTCGAGCGGGATGCCGCGGTCGAGCGCGACGAGCGTGACGGCGCGATACATGGCGCCGGTGTCGATGTAGCACCAGCCGAGCCGCCGGGCCAACGCCCGGGCGGCGGAACTCTTGCCCGCACCTGCCGGACCGTCGAGCGTGATGATCATCCTGCGGCTCCTGTGGACGGGGCGTTTGCCATGAGGGCCAACGCTACTTCCCGCGGGCTCTCGATGCCAAGCCCCACAGCCAGGCGGAGAGCGCCTGCCTGCCTGCTGCCGGCCAGCAGCACGAGATCGAGCATATGGGGCGCGGACCGCAGGCTCCAGGGGAGTCCGCCGGTGGCGATGAAGACGTCGTCGGCCCGCGCGGCGACGTTTTTGAGCGCGAGGAAGTGGGGCGCCGTAAACCGGCTGCGCTCCGTGACGATCGGCTCGGCGTGCAGGCTGCGGCAGAGATCGATGTCGTCATTCTCGTTCCAGGCGAAGCGACAGGCTGCATACGCCTCGAAGACAGGGCCGGCGACTCCCTGCCGCGGCACCGTCAGATCGATGTCGAGAACCGCGAGCGGCCGAGCCGGCACGAGCGAGATGCGCTGCGTGAAGCCGCCCACCTCGCGGCCTTCGGCATCGACGAGCCGCCCCGTGCTCACGATCGACGCCGGCCCTTCGCGCACGATGCGATCGGCCACCATGCTCGAATAGACAGCCCGCTCCTGCGCGTCTTCCCAGGCGCTGCCGGGCGGCGGCAGCGGCCGCGTCGTGCGCAGGGCGAGCTGCTGCGAGAGCTGATTGCCGCGGTCGTTTTTCACGCTGCGCAGCGAGAGCAGGCCGCCCGTCTTTGGATTGACCCGCAGCCGCAGCCATTCGTTTTCGAGGGAGAGCCGCGCGGCATCGTCGTCTCGACCGCCGAAGAGCCCGCGGGCGACCCGCTGCCAGAGTGCCGGCTCCGACCAGGCGGGCGGCGCGGCTGCCGCCGCGGCCGGAGCTGCGACTGGAGCCCCGAGCGCCTGCTGCCATGCCGCGATCGCCGGCTCCGCGGCGGCGAGTCGGCGGGCTTCGTCGCGGGCGGCGGCGATCTTGTCGCCGAGCGGATCGGCGGCTGCGTCGGCCTTTTCGTCGGGGAGCGCGGGGGGGAAGGCGTCGGGGGCGAAGTCGGCGAGCATGCCGGCGCCGGTCGTCGCGGCGAAGAGGTTCTGCGGCGTCACGAACGTGCCCAGAGCGGTGGTCCAGCCGCCGATCCGCCGCAGGGCGTCGAACCATGGGCTCGCCGTGCCGGCATAGTGGGCAAACTGGATCACGGCGGTGTGATCATGGTCGAGCGCGTCGCCGATCTTGTCGGCGAGCGCCAGGATTGTCGTGGCTTGTCGGGCGTCGAGCGGCGGCCGGGCCACGGCGTCGATGCACGCCTTTCCTTCCCCCTGCCAGCGAATCCGGCTCGTGCCCGTGTCGGGGAGAGGCGTGCCGTCGAAGAGCGTCCAGATCGCGCCGGCATAGCCTCGTTCGACGAGGATTCCCGGCAGGAATGCCGACGAGCCGCCGGTGCACTGGCCGTAGGTGACAGGCGCCGCTCCCAGGTGCTCGCGATACGCGGCCTGCCCGCGGGCAAACGACTCGCGGATCGTGGCGAGCGTGAAGAAATCGAGCGGCGTGGAATCGTAGCGCCCCCCCACGATCTCGACGCTGCCCTCCTCCAGCCGCGCCCGCATCTGGGCAAGCAGCGCGGGATCACTTTGCGCGAGCGCTTCGATCACCTGCCCGGTGGCGACGAAGGCCAGCGGCGTGGACGCGTCGAGCTCCTTTACCAGCCGTGGCCCGAGCGTCGATTCAGCGAGCAGCACGAGGTCCAGCAGCCAGAAATCGACCGGATAATATTGGCCGCGGTTGGCGGCGAGCACATCGAAGCACTCCTGCAGCTTCGCCCGCGTTGCAGGCTCGTCGCCCGCGACCGACGCCCGCGCGGCGGCCACCGCCGCCTCTGTGAAATTCGTGGCGCCCAGCGCCATCGACGACCGCATCCGCCGGGCGAGCAGCTCGGAGAGGAGCCAGGCGAGCCCGAGGGCATGGAAGTCTTCCCGCAAGGGCGGGGCTTCGGGCTGCGGGTCGCCGAGCGTCTTGACGGCTTCCGCCACGATTGCGTCGCGGTTGTGCGCCCGCCGCACGAGTTGCGAACCGGCCAGCCCCGTGGCTGCGGCCATGACCTCGAATCGTTCGTCGCATTGAGGAGGTACGAGCCCGAGCAACGCCTCGCCGTCCTGCGGTTGAACGTCGACGCCGGCCCAATCGGGGATTTTGCCGGTGGCGGCGATGAGCCGCGGATCCCAGGCGGCCGTCCAATGGGCGAGCAGTTCGTCGGCCTCGCGTTCGTCGAGCCAGGTGGGAAAGTCGTCGAGCGAATAGCAGGGGAGGAAGACGACGACGCGTGCGGGAGGCATGCGGGAGAGTGTAATTGATGGGGGAGGCGAGCGGGGATTGGGGGAGGGCTCGGGCTACCCGTGCTCCGGGAGCCGGCGTTGCTGACCAGCGCAGGCAGGATGCCGGAGCGCAGACAGCATCGAGTGAGCAAAAGGCATGGATGCCTGCAGCGAACGTCCGGCGACGGAGTACGGGTAGCCCGAGGCCGGCGGCGCCGTAGGTCGTCAGCGGAGAAATGGCAGCGTGAAGGCGACTTCTGCCGTTCCGGCGACCAATGTGGGTGCGGAGGGAGATCCGCTTCGGGACGAAGCGGTCTACTTTGGGCGGTTTGCTTTGACAGGCTGAAGCCTGTCCTACTCGAGGGGTTTGGCGAGCTTGCTCGTGACGGCGAAGGAGAGCTGCTCGAGTTCGATCGCGAGATCCACCGACACGATCTGCACGTGGGGCGGAAGCGTGAGCGTGACGGGGGCGAAGTTTACGATCCCCTCGACGCCGGCGGCGACGAGCCGGTCGGCTGCCTCCTGTGCCCGCTCCCCCGGCACCACGATCATGCCGAGGCGGATGCCCTTCGCCTTCACCACGTCGGGCAGTTCGTCGAGGGATTGGATGCGAAGGCCCTGCACCGTCTGGCCGACCTTCGCCGGGTCGGCGTCGAAGGCGGCCTGGATCGAAAAATTTTGCCGGCCGAAGCCGCGGTAGCCGAGCAGCGCCTGGCCGAGATTGCCCACGCCCACCATCACCACGGGCCAGGTGTGATTCGTGCCGAGGATGTCGCGCATCGCGCGGATGAGCTCGTCGCAGCGATAGCCCACGCCGGGATAGCCAAACTGCCCGAAGAAGCCGAGATCCTTGCGCACCTGGGCATCGCTGAAGCCCAGGAGCGTGCCGAGCTGCCCGGAGGAGATCGTCTGCTGGCCCGCGGCCTGCAGACGCTGCAGCTCCCTCAGGTAGAGGGAGAGACGGCTGACGACGACCTTCGGCACCGAGGCGTCGGAGGGGATCTCGCCGGGCTGGGGTCGTGAGTCGGTCATGCAAACGGCCTCGAGGAACTGCCCCGACAAGCGGAAGACTCTACCCGCTTATCCGGACAAATCGAAACGAAACCACCACCCGGAGTCAATCTGGACCGGTTGTAGGGTCACTGGGGGTCTGGAAAAGCAGGATCGTTTGCGGGGAGTGATCAACCTGCGGGGAGTTTGTGGTCGATCTTTGAGAAGGTGCGGAAGTGGGCAACTGCCTCCGCATCCCCAGCGTTTCGTTCCCGTTTCCAAAACCCAGCTCAGGAGCCTGCCTCGCAAGAGGCAGCAGACATGAGAAGTACGTGGCTTTGTTGTCTGCTGGCACTCGCATGTATCGCGTCGTTGGTGAATCGCGCCGACGCCGCCTACTGCGGGCTTGCCAGCTACAAACACGGCGCCGCGAAACTGACGACGGTCGGTTTCGCCCATGCCCGTGGTGGTTGTTCAAGTTGTGAGTCCTCCGCCAGCGAACCCAGCTGCGCCGCCAAGGCGTCGTGCTGCGGCACCCGCATGGTGAAGGACGTCGTGTACGAGCAGAAGCAGTACACCTGCTACAAGACGGTCTGCGAGAAGGTCGTCGAGCAGAAGCAGGTGAATTGCGTCCGCTACGAGACCGAGAAGTCGTTCAAGGACGTCGAATACACCGTCTGCAAGCCGGTGTGGGAGAACCGTTCGCGGACCGTCAACTACACGGTGTGCAAGCCGGTGTGGGAGACGTTCACGAAGGAGATCCCCTACACGGTGATGAAGCCGGTGTGGGAGACCCGGACCCGCGAGATCCACAGCACCGTCTGCAAGCCGGTGTGGGAGACCGTGACCAAGGAGATTCCTTACACGGTCTGCACCCCCGTCTACGAAGAGCGGCAGGAGACCTACACGGTCTGCAAGCCGGTCTACGAGACGCGGACCCGCGAGATCCGCAGCACCCTCTGCAAGCCGGTGTATGAGACTCGTGTCAAAGAGATCCCCTACACGGTGTGCAAGCCGGTCTACGAGACCCGCGAACAGACCTACACGGTCTGCAAGCCGGTCTACGAGACGATGACGAAGGAGATCCCCTACACGGTGTGCAAGCCGGTCTACGAGACTCGCGAACAGACCTACACGGTCTGCAAGCCGGTGTATGAGACGCGGACAAAGGAGATCCCCTACACGGTGTGCAAGCCGGTCTACGAGACCCGCGAACAGACCTACACGGTCTGCAAGCCGGTGTACGAGAC
>JBKDMX010000125.1:0-2898 GCA_046343855.1 Planctomycetia bacterium | reverse complement strand
CCGACTCGTAGCACTGTGGGCATCCGTTCAGAGTATTGCCAGCAAGAGACGCAGACAAGTTCAACGCCGAGCGATTGGGCAGGTGACGCACGCCGATTCCAATTCGACGATGCCGGGAGCCGCATCCTGCCACACTATGCCAGCGTGTGACGTACGTCGCTTTTTACGTCACTTCCGAGACAGCTTTGCCGTATTCTCCGAGGAAACGGCAATTTGAACTGTTCCTACTCGGGGAGCTTTCTCCGCAAGAAGCCGCACGAAGAGGCAGGCTGGGGTGCTGACGGCGTCACTCGTCCATCGTCACGCCGATCTTCACCCGGACCTGCCAGTGGGCGATCTTGCCGTTCTCGATATGGCCTCGGGTTTCCATCACCTCGAACCACCGCATCTTGCTCTCGTTGATTTCCGCCTTGGCGATGGCGTTCTGAACCGCCGCCTCGATGCCCGTGTGAGACGAGCCGACCAACTCGATCATCTTGTACGTGTGTTCGCTCATTGCCGACCCCTGGCAACGAGGGGAAAAGCGTCGGGGGTGCGAATCGATTCAACAGTCAAGTCGATGTCCAGCAGCGGCCAGTACAAATGGTCGGCGGTCTCACGCTCAACGACCGAAATCTTCTCGATACTGGCGTCACGAAACCATGGGAAGTGCTCGAACGGCAAGAACAATTCCTCGTCACCGACCAACAGCCACAGGCCGTGCCGGGACACGTTCGTGACCTCAACCGGGAAAGTGCTTGTTCCAGGCATCGATGATCTTCTGTCGGGGTCTTCGACCGGTTGCTGTGCCTCACCGATAACGTGCTTCGCCAAGCCGGCCTGGGTGGCCAGTTCTACTCCAGGGTCCAGCCACAACTTGGCCTCGCCGTCTGGATGAGCCACATGAACGTGCATGCTCGTTTCTTCACGGGAAAAGAAAAAGAATCGGAATGGTCCTTCCCGAAAGACGGTTGGTGTCTTGCAATCTTTCCGTCGTAACGCCGTTCTGAATTCTAGTCGAGTGTCGTAAACTGGTCGATTCGTTCTCCCCCAACCCGTCCAAGGACTGGACTCATGGCTTTTTCCGCAAAGATCGTCGGCGGCGAACTCGTTCTCAGGATTCCCCTGAATGCCAAGCCAGAGAAGTCTTCGAGCGGCAAGACGCTTGTGGTCGCCTCCACCTATGGAAACAAGGAAACCGACTGCGTGGTTGACGGCAAAAAGGTGATCGTCGGGGTCAACGCCTACATTCCGAAGAAGTAGGTAGGGGCCGGGGTGGCGTATTCGAAGGGCAGTCGGTCCCGGCCAATTGCCACGCCCCGCCAGCCGCTGCCACCAAATCGACACGCCACTTTTTACGCCACCTTTTGGTGAAACCACCATATCTTCCGGGAAAACAGCAAGCCGGACTGTTCCTACTCGTGGAGCTTCTGATCGCAGCATTGCAAACAACGCCCAGCACGAACACGAGAAAGCTCGTGTCATTCACGGGCTGATGCCTGGCTGGCCAACGCCCGGAATCACAGCGGCGCGGATGTGGCCCGCTCCAAGTCCGCCATCCGTGAACCGACCTCCGCGTGGTGTCTCGCCATGCGCTCGTGGGCGTCGTGGATCTGCCGGACTCGCGCCGACAACTCTCGGTGCCGACTCTCCATCGGCTCGAACAATCCGGTGTGCGCTGCCTTGGGATGGCTCGCGATCAGCCTCTCGAACACAGCCAGCGTACGGCGGGCCGCCAGATCCGCATCCACGGTGAGCAATTCAGGGTCCAAGTTCCGATACGACCGCCATGCGACTTCGGCATCGTAGGCGGAATCACCCGTGACCAGGCAACCGCACGACCGCCCCGATTGCATCGCCGATGGCGTCCCACGACACGTCGCCGTACAGGCACTCGACCTGGAGTCGGTACCCCTCGATCCCCGTCAGCTTGTCCACGATCGCCGTCGGTTCCGCTTTCATCTCGGTGGGATCGGCCAGGGCGTGAAGCAGCGCATCCTCGACCGATGTCGCTCGGCCATCCCGGAACTGACGGTCCTCGCCCACCGAGAGCATGATGCGGTTGAGGAGAGCCGGGTGATTGCGATTTCCCGCCTGGCCTCTGATTCCTTTCGCGACACGCGTCGAGACGGTGAAGCCGTGTGGCGGCTCATGGCATGTGGCGCAGCTCACATTGGAATCAGCCGACAGCCGTGGGTCGCCAAAGCGCAACGACAGTGCGCTTGTCGCCCGCTGAATGCCGTCCGGCAACGGGCAAGGGATCGGCTTGGGCACGGCAAAACGCAAAATCGCTGCAGCTGGCAGCGAGCGCGACGACCGCAGTCAGGACCGGGCTAAGCATGCGCATGGACGAAGAATCCTCCTCATCTCGGACGAGGGGCCTGTCCATGCCTGCCGGGGGCGATGCGTCAGTTCTTCGACATCGGGGGTGTTTCGGACAACAGCGTCAAAGTCACAATAAAGTCGCGGCCGCGGCGGCGACGAGGCCGACACCTGCGACGAAGAGCGCATAGTGAAATCGCGCGTCGCAGTCCCCGATGCATCAACGCGGTCTTCCGATCAATACACCCCGATCGCGGTCCAGCCGTCGGCGGGGCGGTTGATGTTGACCGTCATGGCGGACTGCGCGATGCGGATGCCGGGCAGCACGTCCGACAGCGGGTTGCCGCCACGAATGACAGACTGGCCGCACACCCACACTTCCACGCCGTTGGCAATCAGTTTTTCGACTGGATCCGCTCGCCGGCGTCCGGCAGCGCGACGACCGAACCATATTTCTCGATCTGCGGAAACTGGAGGGACGGCAGCCCGGCGCCCGACTCCGCCGCGGGAGACGAAGACGTGACGAGCGAGGCATAGACGACGGCGAGGAGAAGGAATGGGGGGCGGCGATGCAAACAACTCATCAGTGTTCTCTCC
>JBKDMX010000124.1:0-4306 GCA_046343855.1 Planctomycetia bacterium | reverse complement strand
CGTGTGTGTAGACCGTTCCTCGATGAACGCCCGCGTCCGCATCAGCGGCCGCGTTCATTGGCTGGGCAAGTGTCCCGACGGCAAGGTGACAGCGGAGCAGCAAGCCCGCGCCGCCCGACTCTGGCACGAGCATCTATCCGGCGTCGCGCCAGCCGACGATCAGCCCGTCACCATCAGCATCACGCCAGACGCGGCACCGCAGACAGGCGCGACTGCACAGCCGTCGGCAGCCCCAGCCGACGGCACGATCACCGTCGCCCACCTGGGCCTGCGGTATCTGGATTTCTGCCAGACCTACTACCGCACGCCCGACGGCAAGGTGACCAGCAGCGTAGACGGCGTGGAGATGGCGCTGCGGGCGCTCTTTCCGTTTGCCGACACGCCCGCCGAGACATTCGGGCCGCGAGCCTTGAAGGTCGTGCGGGATGCTCTCGTTCGTGACGGTCGCCCGCGCGTCACCTGTAACCGCGTCGTGAAGACGATCCGCCGGATGTTTAAGTGGGCGGCATCGGAGGAACTGGTTTCGGCCGAAACGTGGCATTCGTTGGAAACCGTCGCCGCGCTCCAGAAAGGCCGCACCGCCGCGCCAGAGCTCGCGCCCGTCGAGGAAGTTCCTGAGCCGATCGTCACCGAAACGCTACCGCATCTGCCGCCGGTCGTCGCGGCGATGGTCTGGTTTCAGCGCTGGACGGGAGCGCGGCCGGGCGAGGTCTGCCTGTTGCGCCCCTGCGACATCGATCGCAGCGGCGACGTGTGGGTGTACCGTCCCGAGCATCACAAGTTGTCATGGCGGGAAGACGCGATGCCGCGCCAGATCGCCATCGGCACCGAAGCCCAAAAGGTGCTGATGCCGTACCTGTTGCGATCGGCGACGTGCTATTGCTTCAGCCCGATCGACACGCATCGGCAACAGTTGCAGGCCCGTCGCGAGGCGCGGAAGACACCGCTCTACAAATCGCACGTCGCCCACATGAAGGCCAAGCGGAAGGGCAACAGCGGCGAGCGTCGCCCCGACGAACGCTACACGACGGCGACCTACCGCCGGGCGATCACGCGAGCCGTCGATGCGGCGAACGACGCCCGCGAGGAGCAAGGGATCGAGGGGCGGCTGCCCAACTGGTCGCCCAATCAACTGCGGCACCTACGGGCCGGCGAGGTCGAGGAGCAATTCGGCATCGAGGCGGCGAATGCCGTGCTGGGCCACACGAATATCCGCACGACCGAGATCTACGCGCGGCGAAAACTCCAGATCGCCACCGAGGTAACGCGGCAGATCGGCTAGGTGATCATCGCCATTAATCGAGCGGGCGGTCGTCGCAATTCATGCGGCGGCCGCCCGTTTCGTTTTTGCGCGGCGTGTTCATCACCACATGCTCGTGCATGGCAGCGATGTGATTTATGTAGCGCCATGAAAAACGATGTTTTCCACGGAAAAACAGGGGGTTCGAAAAACGATGATTGACGCAAAAAAAGAATCCGCAGAGATTCGCCGCAGCACTGATGAAAGCGACAGCGATTGACGTTTCGTCAGTGGTCAGCAACGGAGTGACGAGACACATGAGCCCGCGTCAAAAAGATTTGGTGAGCACGATGACCTGCCCCCCTTAAACATCGCCACTTTCAGAGAGAGAATCTCTGTGTGGTGCAACCAAGGGAGGGCGATAGATGCCACGAGGAAAGAAGTTCACAGCGGAGCAGATCATCGGGAAGCTCCGTGAGGCCGAGGTCGAGTTGGCCCGAGGGAAGACCGTGCCGGAGGTGGTGCGGAAGCTTGGTGTGACCGAGCAGACGTATTACCGCTGGAAGCGGGAGTACGGCGGGCTGCGGACGGACCAAGCCAAGCGGCTAAAGGATCTCGAGAAGGAGAACGCTCGGCTAAAGCGACTCTTGGCGGACGCCGAGTTGGACAAGGCGATTCTGCGGGAGGCAGCCTCGGGAAACTTCTGAGCCCGGCGAAGCGGCGCGAGGCGGTCGAGCATGTGCGTGACACGCTCGGCCGCGACGTGGTGACCGAACGCCGGGCATGTCGGGTGCTGGGGCAGGCGAGGAACACGCAACGCCGGAAGGCGAGCGTTGCCGACGACGAGCCGCAGCTTGTGAAGCGGATTGTCTGGATGGCCAGCGAATACGGCCGTTACGGATACCGCAGGATTACGGCTCTTCTACGCGCCGAAGGCTGGTGGGTAAACCACAAGCGGGTGGAGCGGATCTGGCGGCAGGAGGGCCTGAAAGTGCCTGCGAAACAGCCGAAGCGACGAAGGCTCTGGCTTGGAGACGGGTCATGCATCCGGCTTCGGCCGACGCATCGGAACCACGTCTGGAGCTATGACTTCGTCATGGATCGGACGGCGGACGGCAGGTCATTCCGGATGCTGACGATCGTGGACGAGTACACGCGGGAGTGCCTGGCGATCGACGTGGCAAGGAAACTGACCAGCGAGGATGTGCTGGAGCGGCTGAGCGACCTGTTCGTACGCAGGGGTGTGCCAGACCACATCCGCAGTGACAACGGCAGCGAGTTCACTGCTAAGCGTGTGCGCGAATGGCTCGAGCGGGTCGGGGTAAAGACGCTCTACATCGAGCCTGGATCACCATGGGAGAACGGCTACGTTGAGAGCTTTAACGGGAAGCTGCGGGACGAACTCTTGGCCCGCGAGGTGTTCGACACCTTGCTTGAGGCCAAGGTGCTGATCGAACGCTGGCGAAAGGCCTACAACACGGTCCGACCGCATAGCTCACTGGGGTACCGGCCCCCGGCCCCGAAGTCGCGCCGCCCCTGTCCGCTTGGTTCGGCTACGCCTCACCAAGCGGACAGGGGCGAGCCATTGGCAGGGCAACCCTATTGATAGAAACTGGTTCCATCAGTGGGGGCAGGTCAAGATGTTCGGCTGAATTGAGGAGTATGGAACCTTTCCAGTCAAAGCCTCGTGAAGAACCACACCAAGGCTAAAAACATCTGACCGAGGATCAAGATCTTTTCCTTCGAGTTGTTCGGGGCTCATGTATCTCAGAGTCCCAAGGCTCAGGGCTTGCTTGCCTGCTCGATTTGCCGACTGGGCAATTCCAAAATCCGCCAGCAACGCTCGATTGTGCCTGTCGATCAAGATATTTGCGGGCTTGATGTCTCGATGAATCACGCCGTGAAGGTGAGCGTGTTCAAGAGCCTCAGCAACATCAATGACCCAACGAATCGTTTGCTGTGGTGCTGGTGGGCTGTTGACCAGATGATCCCCGAGACTTCCACCTTCAACGAACTCTGAAACGATGAAGCAGTGATCGCCGTCCCTACCGACATCGAAGACCTGCACCACACCAGGATGATTTAAACGGGCAACCCTTCGGGCTTCTGCCATGAAAGCATCGGTGCTGAGAAGCCTGGAAGGCTTCGGCACTTTCACGGCAACGATGCGTTGCAACTCCAGGTCATATCCCTTCCACACTGTGGCGAAGCCGCCCTCGGCAACAACCGTGTCGAGCCGATAGCGTCCGGCGAGTGTGCGAGGCTCCTGTGGCGGTGCTTCCGCAGGTGGATCGTCATCGTCTGCTGGAGGAAGTGGTTCATCGAGCCACGAAGTCACCTTGAGAATATTGATGCGACGATCCAACTCCCGCACAAGATGAGGATGCTCTGGGCACAACTCAGCGGCCGGAGTGTCTTGCCCCATGGCACGCAACTCCTCCCACTTTTGAATCAGATCAGCGAGTAGTTCTTCGTCTCTATCCGTCACGATTGAGAACCTCGTGTAGTTTCATCTTCACTGCCGACCATCGTCGTTTCAGAGTCCTTGACGAAGTGCCAATCACCTTGGCGGCTTCATCGTGGGTCAAGCCTTCATAAAAAAGTAGGTTGACGATCTCTTGCTCATCTTCGGGAAGTCGTTCAACTGCCGCATGAAAATCAAACCAGCCAAGGGGATCACAAGGACGACCCGCTCGGTCATGAATCGTCCCGCCTGACTCATCAGACGCAATCTGATCGGTGTGGTGATTTGCACCTTGTCCTTCGGGGCCGTAGTAGTGCTTGGCAAGGTCGAGTAACTCACGGCGGATCTGGACGGTGGCGAGATTAAAGAAATGCCTGACGGACTCCACCCTGCCGTTTGCCAATGCACGGTGAAGTCTGACCATGCTGTTCTGAAAAATATCGTCGGTCTGTTCCCAGCGGCGCAAACTCGGGTATCCATGAAACATCTTCCTGGTGAGCCTGAGCAGCCGGTCGCTGGCGTGGTCGAGCAAGGCTTCACGGGCATCCTGATCGCCTGCCAGGGCTTGGTCGATATGGTCTTGAAGCGTGGTGTCGTTCATT
>JBKDMX010000123.1:0-6367 GCA_046343855.1 Planctomycetia bacterium | reverse complement strand
CTGCAAAACTTTTCTCCTGGACTGGCCGGCAAGACCGTCAACTTCGCCAACGTCTCCGTCGTTGCCGTGCCCGAGCCGGGTGCGCTCGCCCTGGCCGGCATCGGCATCGCCGCTGTCGCGTACGGCTTCCGCCGCCGTCGCACTGCCGAACGTAGACAGGCTTGAGCCTGTCGCGTCATCCTGTCATCGCATTCCGCAGATTGCCGATCTGCGGCTGGAGGATTTTATGTCCCACCGCCGCGCGTTCACGCTGGTCGAACTTTTGGTGGTGATCGCGATCATCGGAGTGATGATCGCCCTCTTGCTGCCGGCGGTGCAGGCCGCACGCGAATCGGCCCGGCGGTTGAGCTGCGTCAACAATTTGAAGCAAATCGGCTTGGCGATGCAGAGCTATCACCTCGTACACAAAGGGTTTCCCTACGGCTACTCAGACCCGTCGGGTGAGCCGACCCCTTCGGGCCACCCCTTCAAGGCTGCGTCGCCGTCCGACGTATTTGCGCACGGTAATTTTGAAGATCCATTGGTCTATCACCGGCGCGACACGTGGTTTCATCGGCTCCTCCCCTTCGTGGAGGAGGTCGCGGTGTCCGATGCCTACGAGGCGGACCGAGCGTGGTTCGTGCACCAGGTCGGCGATGGCGGGAACCCGCGGATCGCGTCGCGGACATTGCCCGGCGTGTTGATCTCGATGTACAAGTGCCCATCCGATCCCACGTCGCATGGCGTTCGCGCTGCTCACTCCGGGTACATGGTGGGCAACTATGCGGTCTGCTATGGATCCGGCCAGCACTCTAACTGGCCACTCCCCAACACTTTCGGGATGTTTGGCATTCGCACGAGCGCCAATGCCGTGGTCGGCCGCGCCATCGAACACTGCAGGGATGGCACAAGCATGACACTCATGGCATCGGAGGGAATCGTTCGCGGTCCGAAGAATGGAGCCTTGCAGTTCGGGGAGTTCGGATCCTATTGGAGCGGCGGTGCTTGGGGGGAATATGGATTCAGTACGCAGGAGCCGCCAAACACGACGGCTGCTGACGCAAACTACGGGTGCCTGACGACGACCTGGCCGGGCGCCGCGTGCACGCCGGAGACGACCTTCGAAAACCAGCGCAACTACGCCCGGAGTATGCACGTCGGCGGCGTGATGGCGGTGTTTTGCGACGGCTCGGTGCGGTCGGTGAACGACACGATCAGTGCCGGCATATGGCGAAATCTCGGAGATCGAAGTGATGGCAATGTCGTCGGCGACTTCTGATCGCCGTTCGTCTCGTTTGGGGGACAGAGGCTCCAGGCAGGCGTCCCACCATCAGTCGCGCAGGCTCTGCCTCGCGGTTTTGGGCGTGGCGGTCGTCATCGGCTCTTCCGGATGTGGTCGAACGCCGGGCCTGAATGTCCAACCCGTGTCGGGAACGGTCACCGTCGATGGCGCTCCACTGGCCGAGGGCTGGATCACGTTTCGGGCCCTGGAGGGGGATACTCGAGGTCTGGCCGGCCGGATCACCAACGGCGCCTATCGCGCGGAGGCGTTCGCCGGGCCGGCACGGATCGCGGTGACGGCGACGCGGGCGGTGCCCGGCAAGTTTGTCTCTCCCGCGCCGGGCGTTGCACCACAGCCGAAGACCGAACAGTTCATCCCCCGCCGCTACAACGAGAAGACGGAGTTGGCGGCTGAGATCCCGGTGGGCGGGATCCGCGGCCTCGACTTCGCGCTCACGCTCACGCCGGACGCGGGCCTCGGCGCCGCTTCCGCCGCGAATCGCCCCTGATCCCCGAAAAAGGCCGGCCACCACTGAACCACCGCTGAACATGGCGATCCTGCAAGCCTCTGCCGAGGGGGCGGCTAAAATGTGGGGAGCCAAGACGCCGATTTTTTCTAAACGCTCGACGGAAGTCATGACGAGGAGCATCCCCATGAATCGTTGGCGGTCGATCGCCGTCGTCATCTGTACGTTCACGGCGTGGGGCGGGCTCCGGGCCGTCGCCAGCCCGCCGGTCGCCCCCACCGAGGCCCTCACGCCCGATGAGGAACGGGCGAAGTTCAAGCTGCCGCCCGGCTTCGCGATCCAGCTCGTCGCCAGCGAGCCCGAGATCCAGAAGCCGATGAATCTGGCGTTCGACGCCCGCGGCCGGCTCTGGGTGACCCACTCGGTCGAGTATCCGTTCGCAGCGGCCGATGGCACCACGCCGCGCGACGGGCTGACCGTGCTCGAGGATTTCGGGCCGGACGGCCGGGCGCGGAAGGCGACCCGGTTCGCGGACGGCCTCAACATCCCGATCGGCGTGCTGCCGCTGCCCAACGCCGCCGCCGACGGCCGGGGGCAGGAAGTGATCGTCTGGTCGATCCCCCATATCTGGAAGCTCACCGACACCGATGGCGACGGCAAGGCCGACCGCCGCGAGGTGCTCTATGGACCCTTCGACGTCGCCGACACCCACGGCAACCAAAACGCCTTCCGGCTCGGGCCCGACGGCTGGGTCTACGCCTGCCACGGCTTCCGCAACGCGTCGAAGGTGAAGCTCCGCGGAGTGGGGGAGGTCGTCCTCGAAATGACCTCGGGCAACACCTACCGCTTCCGACCCGACGGCTCGGCGATCGAGCAGGTGTCGTGGGGGCAGGTCAACCCGTTCGGCATGTGCTTCGACCGGCTCGGCAACCAGTTCACCGCCGACTGCCATTCCAAGCCGATCACGATGATCCTCCGGGGCGGCTATTACGACAGCTTCGGCAAGCCGCACGACGGCCTCGGCTTCGCCCCGCTCGCCACCGGCGACGGCCACGGCTCGACCGGCATCGCCGGCATGGTCGCCTACGAGGCGGCGCAGTTTCCCGCGGAGTATCGCGGCTCGATGTTCGTGGGCAACGTCATGACCAACGTCATTCATCGCGACGTGCCGGCCTGGCAGGGCTCATCGCCCTGGGTGGAGAAGCCGACCGACTTCGTGCAGTGCGACGACTGGTGGTTTCGGCCCGTCGATCTGCAGCTCGGGCCCGACGGCGGCCTCTACGTGGCCGACTTCTACAACTGCATCATCGGCCACTACGAGGTCGACCTGAAGCATCCGCGCCGCGACCGCCACCGCGGCCGCATCTGGCGGATTGTGTGGGGGGGAGCCGACGGCACGGCGGCGGCCGGCTCGCCCGCCGACCTCACAAGCCTGGGCGACGAGCGGCTGGCGGAACTGCTCGGCGACGCCAACGCGACCGTACGGCGGTTGGCATTCGACGCGCTTCTGGCCCGGGCCGCGACGCCGGCGGGCGGCGGCATCGTGGCGCTGTTCGAGAGCATGCTCGCGGCCGCCCCCCGCACCGATGCGCCGCACGGCGACGACCGGCGGGCGCTGGCCGTGCGGGGCCTGGCGCGGCTCGGCAGGCTCTCAGGCGACTCGCTCGCGCGGGCCGCGAAGGATCCCGCGGCCGTCGTGCGGGTGCACCTGGTCAAGGCGCTCGCCGCCATGCCGGGCTGGGATGCGGCCCGGGCCGATTTCGTCCGCTCGACGCTCGCCGACACCGATCCCTTCGTGCGCCGCGCGGCCGCCGAGGCGATCGCCGCGCATCCCGAGCCCGCGTCGATCCAGCCGCTGCTCCGCGCGTGGCTGGCCGCGCCGAGCGATGATCCGCAGCTGATCCACGCCCTGCGGATCGCCGTGCGCGACCAGCTGCGACAAACGCCGCCGGACGCCCTGGCCGGCCTCGCGCTTGCCGACGCCGAGTGGCTCAAGCTCCTCGAGATCGCGGTCGCCGTGCCCGACGACGCGGTCGCCTGGTTTGCGTTCGACGTCGCCCGCCGGCGCGACGCGCCGGCCGCGCTGGTGAGCCGCTCGCTCTCGAGCGTCGCGGAGCACTGCGGCGATGCCCGGATCGATGAGGCGGCCCGATTCGCCCGCGATGAGAGCGCCGCCAGCATCGAGGCCCAGGCGGACGTTTTTCAATCCTTCCTCGACGGCCTCTCGCGCCGCGGCCAGAAACTTTCGGCGGACAACGAGCTCGGCCGGTGGGGAGCCGCGCTCGCCCCGAGCATCCTCGACCTCGCGACGGAGGCGGGCCAGCCGCTGCCACCCGCCACGGTCCTGTCGCTCGCGCTCAAGGTGGCCGAGCAGTTGCGGCTGGCCACGCTCACTGCCCAGACGCTCGGCGTGCTCGGCAACCCCGCGTTGCCGGACGACGTCCGCACCGCGGCCGCAGCGACCGCCGCCGCGCTCGATCCGGGGCGATCCACCGCCGCCTTGGCGACGATCGTCACGAGCGGTGCGGAGCCGGTGGTGCTGCGGCAGGCCGTGGCCCGCCAGCTCGGCGCGAGCGACACACCGGAGGCCCGCGAGGTGCTCGCCACGGCGATCGTCACGGCGCCGGCGGCCCTGCAGCAGCCATTCGCGATGGCGCTCGCCTCGACCACGGACGGCGCCGAGCTGCTGCTGGCCCGCGTGGCTGCCGGCAAGGCGTCGGCCCGGCTCCTGCAAGACAAGCCCGTCGTGGATCGCCTGAAGGCGGCGGGGGCCGCCGACGCCGACGCGCGGATCGCCGACCTCACCCGCAGCCTGCCGTCGGCCGACGAGGCGATCCGGCAGGTGATCGCTCGCGTGGCGTCGGAGCATGCGAAGGCCACGCCGTCGCTCGAGAAGGGCCGGGCGATCTTCACGAAGAGCTGCGGCGCCTGTCATCGCATGGCTGACGTCGGGGGCAAGGTGGGCCCGCAGCTCGACGGCGTGGGGCAGCGGGGTGCGGAGCGGCTGCTGGAAGACATCCTCGATCCCAATCGCAACGTCGACGAGGCCTTCCGCACGACGCTGGTGACGACCGCTGACGGTCGCGTGGTGTCGGGCCTCAAGCTGCGGGAGGATGGCGGCGATCTGATCCTCGCCGACTCCAGCGGCAAGGAGGTGCGGGTCGCCGCCGCCGACATCGACGAGGTGACCGTGTCGCCGCTGTCGCCGATGGCGTCGAACATGCTCGACCAGATCGGCGAAGAGAATCTGCCCGACCTGCTCGCCTACCTCATGCAGCCCGCCGCCACGCCGTGAAGGCCCGTCTGAGCTCGTGGTTCGGCGCCAACACTCCGTGATACCGGTGCCGATGCTTCCGCGGCGGCGGCACGAGATCGGCGAGCCGGTCCAGAAACCCGAACGGCGAGAGCTCGACGGCTCACCAGATCGTTGCGACCGGATAGCTCGCGATCGTGCGGTCAGGTGTGAGCACGGCCAGTTGCTCGCGTATCGCCGTGGCCACGAGAATCCGGTCGAGGGGATCACGGTGGATCAGCGGCAAGTCGGCGGCTGCACACAGCAATGCGGCGTCGAGTCCTTCAAGGATGCACGCCCCTGCGAAGAGAATCTTCCCCGGCTGGAATCCTACTCCAGCCGGATGTCGTCCACGTAAAACACGGCCGGCTTCGCGTCGATCCCGACGAGGCCGCACCATGTGCACACCTGAAACTCGGGCTGGAGGAATGGCAGCCCTTCCTTCGTGGTCGTCGCACCGTCCGGGCCGGTGAGCCGCAGCGCATACGTCTTCGGCTTCGCCTCGCCTTCCTCGAACTCCACCTCCACCCGCAGCCAACGGCCCAGGTCGTAGCGGCCCACCGTCATCCAGCCGGCCGCGCCGGGGCCGGCGGCCTGCACGCTGCCGTCGGGATTGAATCGCAAGGACGGGCCGGTGAGGTATCGGTCGCCCGACTGCGAAAGGCCCGCCCAGTCGCGCAACTCCAGGCCGATCGTCGCCGGCTGGTCGGGGTCGTTCTTGAGGGCGCACTGCATCCGCACCGTGCCGCTGGCCGGAGTCCGCTGCACGCACCAGTGCGGCTTCCACACGGCCGCTTCGGCGGCATCCACGAACCGCAGGCACCGTGTCCCCGAGGCCGGCTCCCGGTCCGTGACCACCGCCTCCGCAGCCCCCTCCTTGCCGGCCACTTCCGCCGGGGATTCACCGACGTCGTAGTCTTCGAAGGTCTCGACGATCGTCGGCTGCGGCGGAGGCGTGGTGGCCCGCTCCGGAGCCCGCGGGGGGATGCCCCGCGGCAGGCTCCGCCAGTCATCAGGCCCGGAGAGCCCCGCACCCTCGATCTCGATCGGCACGAAGCCCAGGGCCAACGCGGGCGAGTCTGGCTGGAGGCGGAAGTCGTATTCCCGGGGGTTCACGAACCGCGGATCGGCCACGATCGAATGCAGATCCCGTCCGGCCTTCTGCCACTCGGCCAGCGACCGCCCGCCGAAGTCGGGCGGCCCGGCGTCGCTCCAGTAGCAGTTGTAGTCCGCCGTGAATTTGCTGCCGTCGGCCCAGTTGCCGCCCCCCAGCATCCTCGGATTCGCGTTGGCGACGATGTTGCGCTCGAAATGCACGTGGTTGGTGTCCGGCTCGTCGGTGTTGTTG
>JBKDMX010000122.1:0-98518 GCA_046343855.1 Planctomycetia bacterium | reverse complement strand
GAGGCCTCGGCCACGACGGCGCTAGGGGGGAGCGGGCGACCGAGTTCCTCGTACAGTTCGATCACGGCAGCCAGTGCATCCTGAACATTCGCGACCGCTTCATCAGCCGTGTCGCCTTCCGTGTGAAGTTCTGGGAGGAGTGGGCTTGTAACGGTGTAGCCACCCTCGGGTTGCGGGGTCAGAACAAGCGGGATCTTGAGGTTCATGAGAAGGACGCCGCGGGGAGGAACCGGTTTCGAAAGTATATCGTGGCGCGGCACCTGGAGACAGGCACGGAGGCCTGTCGTACTGGCGACAGGCTGAAGCCTGTCCTACATGCGGAAGTTGAAGGTTTGCCAGATGAGGCGGAGCAGCCACTGGCCCACGGTGCGGCTGCCCACCTTGATCCGCGCGGTGCCACGCATGCCCGGCGTGAGCACGGCTTCCGTGTCGTCGAGCGCCATCATCGCCTCGTAGCTCGTCGAGATCGGCTGCTCGCGGCCCTCCTCCGTCGTCTCCGTCGGCACCTGGCCGCCCGCCTTCACGCTCAGCCGCTCGGAACTGCTCTCGATGTGGGTCTCCGCGATTTCCGCGACCGTGCCCGTGAACGTCTGCCAGGGGAACGAATCGAGCTTGAGATCCACATGCTGCCCCTTGCCGATGAACTCCACCTCCGACTGGTCCACCACCATCACCGCCTCGAATTTCTCCGGCTCCCCCACGAGGCAGAGCACCGTGCCCTCGAGAAACGTCGCCCCGAGGTTCTTGTCGTCGAGCGCGTTGCCGCTCCAGGGAGGCAGCCGGCCCGAGCCATCCTTCGGCGGCGCGACGGCCGACGCCGGCAAGACGATCCCGTCGCGCGGGGCCGTGAGCACGAGGTCGCGCCGGTCCTTCCGCTTCTTGTCGAGCTGTTCCTCGATGCTCTTGAGCGACTCCTCCACCGTGCCGATCTCGAGGCCCGCGGCCGGGTCGGTAAACCGCTCCCGCTCGAGGCTGTTGAGCCGCGATCGCGATTGCGACGCCTTCCCTTCCAGGTCGGCGATCTCGAGATCGAGGTCGATGCTCGAAAGCCGGGCGATCTCGTCCCCCTTCTTCACGATGCTGCCAGGCTTCACGGCCAGGCTCTCGAGCTTGCCCGGCACCGTGACATAGACCGTCTCCTCGCCGCGCGGCCGCAGTTCGGCGGCGCACCACACCCGCTGCGGCAGGGGAATGAGCGCGATCGCCCCGGCAAGGGCCGCCGCCACGATTGCGGTGAACACGAGGTTTTTGGTCTTCACTTCGTCGCGCCTCCCGGGCACGTTCAGAAACTTGATCATCCCGTGAATCGGCTTTACCACCAAGCCCCAGAGCGCCGCGGCCGCGAGGATCTGCCCCAGCACCTCCAGGCGATACGGCTTGAACACGCTCCAGACGAAAAGAAAGATCGAAAGCGAGACGAACCAGCCATAGAGGCTCGACGCCACCGCATAGAGGGCGAAGAGGCCGCGATTCCGCTGCGGCAGGAAGGGATCCTCTGGCTGCTTGATGCCGAGGCACCAGTGGCTCGCGATCCGCCCGAGGATCGTCGTCGCCTTCTGCCGAAGGTTTGGGATCTCGAGGATGTCGGAGAGGATGTAGTAGCCGTCGTAGCGCAGGAGCGGATTGGCATTGAAGAGGATCGTGGACACGCTCGAGACGAACATCACGTCAAGGCAGAGCTGGTTGAAGATGCCTGGATGCGAGTTCCACCAGAGGAAGGTGGCGATCGAGGCGATGATCACCTCGACATACATCCCCGCCGCGCCGATCGCCGCCCGCTTCCATTTCGATGGCAGCATCCAGCTGTCGGAGACGTCGCAATAGAGGCAGGGGGTGAAGACGAGCAGCATCATCCCCATCTCGTGGCATTCCCCGCCGTAATGCTTGCA
Source organism: Planctomycetia bacterium (assembly GCA_046343855.1). GTDB lineage: Bacteria > Planctomycetota > Planctomycetia > Pirellulales > UBA1268 > RGVT01. The sequence continues at coordinate 96,629 of JBKDMX010000122.1, read as the reverse complement.
GGAGAGGCCGTGGCCGAATTCGTGCAGCACCTTCGTCACGCCCAGCGCGATCGCCAGGTAGAGCCAGTTGCCCGCGGCGAAGAACTGGTGAAACTCGGGCAGTTTCGAGCGAAACGTGTCGAAATTCACGAGCACGAGCAGGACGGCGCTCGCCACGAAGGCGAGCATGGCGACGATCGCCGCCGGCGAGAAGAGCCAGCCAAACCAGGGATCGAGCCGCGTGAGCAGCCGGTCGGGATCGATGCCGCGAAACCGCATCGACATGATGTTCGCCAGCCAGGCCATCCACTGCTTCCAGATCCGCTGCCGCCGCCGCTCGAAGAGCTGCGGCCCTTGCCCCGGGCGATCGCCGATCACGAGCCCGGAGCGGTGGAGCGTGGCGACGAACCGCGAGAGCTCCTCCACCGTGATCCGCCGCGGCGGAAACTTCGCCTCGAACTGCTCCTTGAGCGTTTCAAGGCTCTTCTGGCCGTCGAGCATGTCGAGCAGCCAATACTCCTCGGGACGAAACCGGAAGTAGTGGAGCGAGATGGGGTCTTTCACCACCCACCAGGCCTGCCCCTGGTAGACCTGCCGGTTGGTGACGAGATCGCCCCGCCGCTTGAGGCTCACCGGCCGGGTGGTGCTCGAACGGAAGGCGTCGGCGGCGGTGGACATTTTGGGTGGGACAGACTTGCGTTGGAGATCAGGGCCGGAGGCCCGGGTCAGAACCAGCAAACGGAGTTTGCCAAGCAAACACGAACAGGATGTTCATGTTTTGCGTGAAGTTACCGAGGCGGCTGCGACGAGTGGATCGTCATGCGGGCGGTCTGGCCGGCGCGCAGGAGCCATTGGCCGGAGCCGGCGGCTTGGCGATTTTCCACCTCGGCGAACACCCGGTAATCGCCGCCACTCTCCACCAGCGGGCTCGTAAACACGATCCGTCCCGGAAACGATTCCTTTCGGTCGTCGGCGAGCGTCACCTCCACCGTCACCGGCCGGTCGCGGACGACTTCCGGATCAAACCGGCTCGAGTCCACGTAGCCCTCGACGCGAAGCTTGTCGGCGCGCACGACGCGGGCCAGCGGATCGCCCGGCTGCATCCACTCCCCCTGGTGCGGAAAGATCTGCACGACCACGCCGTCGAGCGGGCTCTTGATCAGCCGCCGCTCGATCGCGTTTTCGGCCGCCTCGAGTTCCACCCCCTTCGAGGCCGCCGCGAGCGAGGCCATGTGGCGTTCGAGCTGGGCCTGCTCGATCTGCAGTTCGCTCTTCCGCTCATTGAGCATCAGCCGCGCCCGCTCCACTTCCGTCACGCTGCCGGGCACCTTGGCATGCGATTCAAGCGCCTTCTTGTGCTCGGCCTCGGCCACCTGCTCGGCCGCGATCGAATACCGGACGTCCACGTCGCTCTCCGCCTTCGCGACCGCCTGATCGTGCTCCGCCTTCGCCTTCCGCTTCTCCATCTGCGGCTGGTCGTCGTCGATCTTCGCGATCACGTCGCCGCGGCGAACCGTGGCCCCCTCGCGGACGACAAGTTCGACGAGCACACCTGGCTCGCGGGCCGGAACCTTCGCCTCCTCGACGAGCGACACAAGGCACCGCTCGAGCACCGGCTCCGCTGCCGAAGGAGCGACGGCCAAGGCCACGGGCGGGCAGGAGATCACGAGCAAAACGAGCAGTAGGAGTCGCACGGGCATGGGGGCCTCACCAGAGCCGGAAGAGGATCTGCGATTGGATGAAAGACAGCACGTCGTGGAACCAGACATAGCCGAGCGGCCGCTTGCCGCAGTTGATCCGCGCCGTGACGCTCGCCCCCGCGCCGAGCTCTTCCTTCTCGTGGCGGCTGGGATCGATCGTCACCCGCACAAGCACCGTATTGCCCTGCTCGCCCCGGACCTCGGCCTGCTCGTGGATCTCCTTCACGGTGCCCCGGTGCCGCGTGCCGGGATCGGTCGCCAGGATGTAATCCACCTCGAGCTCGCGACCGGCCTGCTTGGCAGCCACAGCGGCGCGGTTGATGTGGCCGAGGCGGTCATCGGGCATGTGCACCTCGAGCTCCCAGGGGCCGGTCTTGTCGGCCACGCTCATCAGCACCTGCCCCTGCTCCACCGGCCTGAGAATCAGCCGATCGCGAACCTGCCAGGTCACGATCACGCCGTCGATCGGGCTGCGGACAAGCAGGTCCTTCTTCTTCGTCTCGTAGAGCTTCCGCTGCTCCTCGAGGCTTTCGATCTCCCGCTGCAATTGCGCGGCGCGACCGGCCATCCGGGTCTTTTCGTCGGCCGAGATCTTGCTGTCTTCAAGCAGGGCACGACGGGTGGCCACGAGCTGCTCCTCGCTCGATGCCTTGCGGCCGAGCACGTCGGTGAGCGCCACCTCCAGATCGGTGTTGCGGAGCGTGGCCAACAGCTGCCCCTCCTTCACCTCCGCGCCATGCTCGAGACCGGGCTCGAGCCGCTCGACCACGCCCTGGATCTCCGCGAAGACGTCGCGACGGTGAACCGGCTCGAGCGAGCCCTTCCCTTCAAGCCGCAGGTCGGCCGGAATGAATATCAGCGCGAGGATACCGGCGAGCGTCGCCAGCGCCGCGAGCACCGTGCGCGGCAGGTTACGGGCCGTCGTGAGCACCTTCGATTTGTCGAGCAGGTTCAAGACGCCGTAGAAGGGCAGCCCCGTGTGCGCCAGCGAGTTGGCAAGGGCCACCCGGCCATGCTCCGCGACGAGCTCCACGCGGGCCCGCTTGCCACCGTCAAACGTGCTCGACGAAAACCATTCTGCGACGAGCGCACCGATCGGCTCGGGAACCTGCTTCGGCGCCGCCTCGGCCTTCGCCACGGCCACCGCATCCACGCCGCCCGGCTTCACCACCGGCGTGGGCCGCGGCTTCTCCAGCGGAATGATCGCCAGCGCCGTGGCATGCGATTCGTCGATGTAGTGCTCGAGCTCCTCCTCGATCTGCGGCGGCAGTTCCTTCGCAGGATCGGGATGCCAGAGCGGATCCCCCGCCTTCGCCACCACGCGAACGAGCGCTTCGATTGCCTGCACGGCCGTGGCCCGTCGCTCGATCGATTCCTGCCCGCTCACCGCCTCGAGCCGCAGCTTCCGCCGCCGCTTCACGACTACGCTTACACGGTCGCAGCCGATGATCCGACGGGCCTCGTTGGCCAAGACGAACGCCGTGGCGATGGGATCGAGCGATTCGTGGACCGCGCGGCTGAAGCGATCGACCTGCGCGAGCGCCGCCTGCTGCGAGTCGAGCGTGACAAGCTGCCGCCGCTCCAGGTAGCCGCCGGCCACGGCCGACACCTGCTCGAGAAACTTGAGATACCCCCGCTCGACGTCGGGGGCATTGGGATGATGAAAGACCTCGATCAGCCCGGCGCGAGCGCCCGCCCGTTCGATCGGCGCCGAGACGACGAGCAGGTCGGTCGGGTTGTCGGCCGCCGCCTTGCCGTCGGGCCCGGCCAGGCCGGCCCGCGGCGGCACGAGCAGCCCTGTCGGATTTCCGATCAGGGTCTGCACGAGCCGGCCGTGGGCCTCCTGCGATTCCTTCTCGTCGGTCAGCCCGGTGCCCTGCATGCCTGCGTGGCAGACAGGCTCGACCCGGCCCTGCTCGCCGATGAGCCAGACGAGCCCGGCCACGGCCCCCATCGCCTCGATCACGCGGTCGAGCAGGCCACGAAAGAAATCCGCTTCCGCAAGGTTGTTGCGGGAGAGCATGTCGATTTCATCGACGAGCGCGCGGATCTGCTGCCGCGCCTCCTCGATCGCCTGTTCGTCGGCCGTGCTCATGGGGCGATGGTTTCAGGCCGGGCTTCCGGCTCTTCCCGTCAGGCCTTGGCCTGCTGCTGGTGGACCACCCGCTTCTGGACGTCGGTCTCGAGCATGCCGAAGGCCTGTTCGTGACGCTGCACGGCCATGCCGAGGGCATAGGCGAGACGCTTGGCGGTGAAGAAATTGACGATGATCCGCTGCGTGAGCTGGATCGTCTCGGGCGACGTGCCGGCGACCTGCTTGTTGAGGCCGAAATCGACGATCAGCTCCTCGGGGGTGCCGGTCACGCGGCAGAAATTGGCGTAGTGGGCGACGATGTGGGATTCGTCGACCGGCACCTGCATCTGTTCGGGGGCGGGGCGCTGCGACTTGGATTCATCGGCCATGGAGGGCTCCTCGAAAGGGAAAGGGTTCAACTCGATTCAATTCAATCCGTTGAAACGGCCCGCTAGTCTACCGCCCTCCTCACGCGGGGGCCACTGTCGGGCCTGCATCCAACGGCGAATTCATGCGAGATCGTCTCAGACAGGCTTTCCAACCCGCAAGACCCTCAACCTCCCCAACCGTGCCGAGCGAGCCAACCGTCGTCGACGAACCGGTTCATGAGCGCCTTGAAGGCCCGCAGCGCATCGCGATGCCATGACGTATCAGCCGGGTCGCCACCGACGTCCGCGCCGCGAAACGTCAGCCGGCAGGGCCAGCCACGATCCGACGCGACGGAGTCGAAACGCTCGGCGATCCGCAGCGCCCAGGCGGCGCCGAGCGTCTCGCGGAGCGCGAGAAACGGCGGGTCGATCGACCGGCTCACGGCGTCGGCGGCGTGCGCAACCGCCACCCGGCGGCGGCGCACGAGCGGCCACGCCGCGGCCAGCACCGCCCCGGCTGCGATCAGGCAGGCGCCACAACAATCCAGCAAATCCTGCGGCAGCGACCGGTCGGTGGCGATGCCGGGCAGGAACGGCCGAATCACCGCGAGCTGCCCCGCGGCGATGAGCGTCGCTGCGGGGCCATTCCCCGTGGCGACAAAGTTCATCCAGCCGACGACGGCGAGCAGGGCGAGAAAGCCGCGGCCGAGCAGATGGACATCGGGCAGACTGCCCGGCCGCACGAGCCAGGCGGAGAGGGCGGGCATCGCGATCACGACGGCGAGCGACGCCACGATCAGCTGCCAGACCCCGTGCTGCGGACGCTTGGCGCCCAGGAGCGACATCGCCGGGCAGACGGCCAGCGCCGCGACCGCGAGCCGCATCCGCGCCGCCCGGGCGGGATCGAAGGGATCATCCACGCGGCTGCCCGCGTCATAGGCCAGCGCCAGGCAGGCCGCCACGGCCCACCACGCCGCAGGCACCGCCGTCGAGCCACGCACTCGCCAGACGGCAATCGCCGCACAGACGGCGGCAACGAGCGCAGCGATGCAGGTGGCGAGGGTGAGCGACATGAAACAAGACTACATCGCTGCGGCGCCATCGACTTTGCCGGTCATGCCGGTCGGGCAGTTTCGCCCGAAAACCATCGGCCCACGGCGTTCGTTCAGCCGATATGCCGAGAGAAGGTCTGCCGTGGCCGGCACACCCTCCAGCGGAATCATTCCATGCGGCGGAGTTTACAGGCGATGGTGTGTGGCACCATGCGCCGTTTGGCGGCAGTGTCTCTCGTGGCGGCGTCGTTCGTGGCGCTCCCCCGCGAAGTGACGGCGATCGAGATGTTCACCTACTTCGGCGACGGCAGCCGGATCGGCCTGCCGAGTCTCGAGGTGCCGATCGAGGCCTACCCGGGCATCCCGCTTCGCAGCGACCGCATCCGGGCGAGGAATCGCGCGATGATGATGCGCCGCGGCATGCCCGCCCAGCAGGCGATGCCGCCGGCGGGGCAGCCGGCGTCGGGCGTCACGATCCGCTCGATGCCCGTCCTCGAGCAAGAGCGCATCCCAACGCCAGCCCGGTAAGGAGGACAGGCCTCTGTGCCTGTCATGACGACCGAGTTGGCCTGGCCAGCGGGCAGGCTCAGGCCAGGGAGACAGGCACGGAGGCCTGTCCTACTCGATCAGACAGGCACGGAGGCCTGTCGTACTCGATCAGACAGGCTGAGGCCTGTCACACTCAGCCGCCGGCGTCGCCCTTGAGCTTCGCGAGCAGATCGGACGCGTCGGGACGCGTGGCGAACATCGGCTCGTTGGCCAACACCTCCTCGAGGATCTTCCGAGCGCGGTCCTTCTCGCCACGGTCGGAGAGGAGCTTGGCCACGTAGTAGGCGCCGTCGGTGGTCAGCGCGTTGTTCTGCGTGATCTGCGCCAGGATCTTCTCGGCATCCTCACGGCGGCCGAGCTTGTAATAGACCCAGGCGAGCGTCGTGAGGGCGTTGACCTGCTGCGGCGAATTCTCGCGGTGCATCGCCGCATTGGCCTCGGCCATCTCGAGCGCCCGCTGCCGGGCGTCCTTGTCGTCCGACTCGATGAGCACCAGGGCCAGCGAGTTGGAGGCGGGGAAGTTGCCGGGCGACTGCACGTGGGCGTCGTAGAAGAATTTCTCCGCCGCCTTGTAATCGCGGGCCACGCGGGCAATCGCACCGCGAACGACCTTCCCCTCGAGGCTCTTGGCGTCGATTGTGAGCGCCTGGTCGGCGATCGCCTTCGACCGCTCCAGGTCACCCTGGCCGAGATACCACTGCGACGCGGCCAGGAGCACGGCCGGATCCTTCGGGGCCTCCTTGATGGCGGCCTCGATCAGCTTCTTGGCCGTCTCGCGCTTCTTGGCGTCGTCGTAGAGTCGCGCCATCGCCAGTTCCGGCTGCACGGCCTTCGTGTCGAGCTTCTTCGCCTCGCGAAATTGCTCGAGCGCTTCCTGCGGCTTGCTCAACTGGAAGAGCACGATGCCCATCCGCTGGTGGGCGCTCGCATTGTCGGGATCGAGATCGATCCAGCTCTTGAGGTGGCCCTGGGCGGCCTCCCACTGCTTGCGAGCCTCGGCCACCGCGGCATTGCCGGCATGGCTGCGAATCTCGAAATCCCGCTTCCGCTTGGCGTTCTCCGCGTACTCGTTCGTGAGCTGCGTCGCCTTCTGGAAGAGCATGTCCGCATCGGTCACGCGGCGATCCTGAAACGCGAGGTCGCCCATCATCAGGTAGGGCTCGGGATCCTTCGGAAACTTGATCACCGCCTCCTCGAGCTCGGCCCGCGCGGGCCCGAGCTGGTTCACACTCAGCCAGAGCATCGCCATCATCACGCCCGGCGGCGGCATCTTCGCGTTGTTGCTCTTCACCCGCTCGAGGATCGCGCGGCAGCCGTCGATGTCGCGGTCACGAAAACGATTGATCGCCCCGGTGACCTCCTGCGTTTGCGAATCGTCGGAGACGGCCTTGCCAATGAGCGTCTGCGCGGTGATCTGGGCGTGGGCCGCGGTGCCGGACAGCGCGACGCTGAGCGCCACGGCCAGGAGAAACGCATGCGTGAAGAAGACGCTACGCATCGCGACCGCCGAAGCCGCAAAACAGCTGCTGCCGTGCATCGTCATTGGAAGGGTCTCCTGATTCATGCCGAGTTCGTCCCAGCCCCAATATATCGGCCAAGACTTTCGGTATCCTAGCGGCAACGAACAGATTCCGCCACCAACCCCGCCCGAGAACGCGGCCTCCCGGCCGCCCTGCCCATGCTGCTGGGAGCCGTCTTCGAACGTGAGGTCAGGTTTGCACCGCGGGCCCGCGGGCTCTTCGTCGCCCGCGCCGTCTATGCCGCGGCGCTTCTGGCGATCATCGCGACCTGCTGGCTCGTCGTCACCGGCACGCAATCGGTCACCACGGCCGGCGACACAGCCCGTTTCGGGTCCACGCTCCTGCGGATCCTCGCCCCGCTGCAGCTCACTCTGGCGACGCTCGCCGCCGCGCTCACCGGGGCCGTCGCCGTGACCGCGGAGAAGGACCGCCGCACGCTCGAGCTGTTGCTCGTCAGCCGGCTCTCCGACCGCGAGCTCGTGCTCGGGAAGCTCGCCGCCAGCCTCGTGCGTGTGATGCTCATGCTGCTCGCCGCCGTGCCGGTCTTCGCGATCGCCGGGCTCTTTGGCGGGGTGACGGCGGGGCAACTCGCCCGCTTGTTCGCCGTCACGTCCGCGACGGCGCTGGCGGCGGCGAGCATCGCCACGACCGTCGCCTTCTGGAAGGAGACCACGTTTCAGTCGCTCTCGATCACGATGTTTGCGCTCGCAGCCTGGGTGGCCGGCGGGGAACTGGCCGCCGCGCGATTCGGCGCCGACGCCGGCGCGATCGTCTCGCCGGCCCGCGCCGTCTTCGCCGCGCTCAGGCCCCTCGGCCTGCCGGTGCTCTGGCCGTTCCTCGGTCTCTGCGCGGCGATCATCGTCGGCACCAACGCGATCGCGATGACCCAGGTGCGACGCTGGAGCCTCGCGGGTGAGCCGCGACAGCCACTGGCCGGCCAGCCGGTGGCCGCCCGCGTTCGCTCGCGGGAGGTCTGGAAAAACCCGATCCTCTGGCGGGAGATCTGCACGCGGGCCCACGGCCGCGCGATCCTGCTCGTGCGGCTCGCCTGGCTCGTGCTCTTCGCCGCCGCGGTGGCCGGAATCGTGGCGGAGGCCCGCGCGGCGCGGCCCGACCGGCTCGCCGTGGCCGTGGCCGTCGTGCCGATGGCGCTGGCGAGCCTCGTGGCGGTGGCGGCCCTCGCCGTGACGAGCGTGACGACCGAGCGCGACCGTGGCTCGCTCGACCTCCTGCTCGTGAGCGATCTCGAGCCGGAGGAATTCATCTGGGGCAAGCTGCTCGGCGTGCTCGGCGTGGCCCGCGAGATCGTGATCCTGCCGCTCGCGCTCTCTGGCGCGCTCGCGGCGACCGGCATCGCGACCGTCGAAGACGCCCTCTACCTCGCGCTCGGCATGGCGATCCTGCTCTTCTTCGCGGCCGTGCTCGGGCTGCACGTGGGGCTTTCCTATCCCTCCTCGCGCCGCGCGATCGCCGTGGCGCTCGGCACCGTGGCGTTTCTCTTCGTCGGCGTGGCCACGACGATGCGGATCATGGTGGCGTTCGGCTCGAGTTTCGAGCTGCAGCTCGCCCCGTTTCTTGCCGCGATCGTCGGCGGCGCGGTGGGGCTCTACGCCGCGCTCTCCGCCCGCAATCCGTCGCCGGCCATCGCCTGGGCCGCGGCGCTGTTGCCGAGCCTGACCTTCGTGGCGATCACGGGCTTCCTGCAGGGCAACTCGCTGCAGGTCTTGCTCGTGACCGCCGCCGCCTACGGCTTCGCGACGGCGAGCCTGCTCGTGCCGGCGATCGGCGCCTTCGACCTATTGACCGGCCGCACGACTACCGGCGAATGATCGCGGGCTCTCCCGACGGCGGGCCCGACGACAGCGCCGCAAGCCGCTTTTCGATCTCGGGCGTCGCACCGCCGCGGGCGACCGCCTGCCGGTAGGCCTCGAGCGCATCGGCGGGGCGGCCAAGCGATTCGAGCGCCATCCCCTCGAGCGCCAGCACGCGTGGTGGAGTGCCGTTCGGGCCGTAGGTTTCGCCGAGGATGCCGAGCGTGGCGAGCGCCCGCTGCGGGCGATCGAGCCGGCGATAGACCTCGGCGGTGGCCAGGAGCACCTCACGATCGTCGGGCACGATCGACAGCGCCCGATGAAAATCGGCGAGCGCGTCTTCAGACCGGCCGCGGGCGAGGGCCACCTGACCGTGCAGGTGCCAGGCGTCGGCCGACCGCGGCGCGGCCCGCACCGCGGTGGCGGCGAGCCGGTCGGCGTCGTCGAGCAGGCCGAGCTCCATGTACATCCTCCCGCCGTCGATGCAGAGGCCCACGTCGCCCGGCGAGAGCTCGAGCGCCGCGGCAATCTGCCTCACCGCCTCGAGGTGCTCCCCGCGCTTCCAGAGCACGTCGGCATAGTGGCGCCGGGCATCGACGTCGGTAGGGCAGCTCTTCACGGCGCGTTCGAGCAGACCCTCTGCCCGCAAGAGGTCGTTGCGATCGGCGGCGGCGAGGCCCTCGTTGGAGAGCCGACGCGCCGTCGCGAGATCCTGTGGCACCGGGCCGCGCGGCATGAGCCTGCACCCCGATCCGACCGACGCGATGGCGATCGCGGCGGCGGCGCATGATGCGGCGATGAAAGGGCGGGCAACCACGGGCGGCGGACTGTATCCGCCGGGCCGCCGGCCAACAACGGCTTCAACGATGCTTCGGCGGGCTGAATCCCGCGACCAGCATTGCCGAGGCTCCGCCCCCTGCCCCGCTTGCCAGGTCGGCAGTGGACCGCGGAAACGGGGTTGTGAGCCCACGGCCGCCCCCCTACCAACCCCGCATGGGAATCCCGATCTTTCGCGTGCTCGCCCGTGCCGGCGCCCTGGCGGCATGCCTGCTCGCGCTCGTCGGCTGCGACATCCGCGACGAGGCGGTGCTGCCCGTCATGCCCGACCTGCTCGTCGGCGGCGCCGAGATGGCCGCCGGGGCGGGCGCCGCGCAGGGCATCGAATATGTGAGCGGCTACGAGGCCGGCCTGAAGCGGGCGGCCGCCGAACGGAAGCCGCTCGTGCTCGTCTTCAAGGCCACCTGGTGCCGGTTCTCCGCCGAACTCACCCAGCGGACGCTCGCCGACGAGCGGGTGGTCGGCCTCTCGCGGCGGAGTGTTTGCGTGATGGTCGATGCCGATCGCGACGCCGACGTCTGCCGGCAGTTCGGCGTGAAGGCCTTTCCAACGCTCGTCATCCTGCCGATCGACGGCGGCGAGCCCATCCGCAAGACCGGACGGCCCTCCGCCGCCGCGGTCGCCGCGGACCTCGAAAAGGCCATCGATCCACCTCACATCGCCGGGGCCGCGCCAGCCGGAACGATTCTTGAGTAGCATGGCGGCCATGGTGAAGGAAACCTTTCACGCGTATCCGTGGTGGAGCCCGCGGTTTTGGCACGGCATGCCCCTGGGGACCTGGCTCGGCCTCGTCGCCGAGCATGGCGGCCGCGCGTCGCTTTCGCGCTGGGGCCTGATGGGCACGATCACCACGGCCGCAGCCTTCAACTCCGTCGCCGAGCCGCTCTCGATGGCGCGGTTCCGGCGACAGCTGCAACACCCGCCGGCCACCGACCCGCCGCTCTTCATCATCGGCCACTGGCGATCGGGCACCACGCTCCTCCACGAGCTGCTGATGCTCGATGACCGGTTCTGCTGCCCGACCACCTATCAGTGCTTCGCCCCCGGGCACTTCCTGCTCACCGAGCAGCTGGTGACGTCGGCCTTGAGCTGGATCATGCCGTCGAAGCGGCCGATGGACGATGTCTCCGCCGGCTGGCACCGTCCACAGGAAGACGAATTCGCGCTGGCCAACATGGGCGCCCCCTCCCCGTATCGGCGCATGGCGTTTCCGATGACGTCACCCGACCGGCCGCACGCGCTCGATCTCGCCACGCTCGCTCCCGACGAACTCGCGGTCTGGAAGCGGACGATGCGCCGGTTCCTCACGCTGCTGGCGATCCGCGATCCGCGCCGTCCGGTGCTCAAGAGCCCGCCGCACACCGCGCGGATGCGCGTGCTCGCCGAGATGTTTCCGGGGGCGCGGTTTCTCCACGTCGTCCGCGATCCGTTCGTCGTCTTCCCGTCGACGATGCGGCTCTGGCGGTCGCTCCATCATTCGCAGGCGATGCAGGTCGATACGGGCGAATCGCTCGAGCCGTATGTCTTTGCCGCGTTCGACGAGATGTATGCCGCGTTCGAGCGCGACCGGGCGACCCTCCCGCCGGGGAGCCTGCACGAGATCCGCTACGAAGACCTCGTGGCCGACCCGGTGGCCCGCCTCCGCGAGGCCTACGACCGCCTCGAGCTTGGCGGCTTCGACCGGGCGCTGCCGCTCTTCGAGCGTCAGGCCCTTTCCATGAAGCGCTACCGCACCAACACCTACTCCCACGACCCGCGGATCGTGGCCGAGATTTCCGAGCGCTGGCGGCCGTTCATCGAGCGGTATGGCTACGCGACGCCTGCTCTCGCCTGAGGCGGACCTTCGGGTCGGCCTCCATGCTCTTCATCTCTTCCTGGAATTCCTGCGGCGTCATCCGGATCCGCTTCTCGAATCGCAGCCGGGCAAGGCCCCACTGCGCCGCTGCCACGGCCGCCGCGGCTGCCACGGTGGGAAACGTGAGCGATCGCACGGCGCCGAGCCACACTTCCACCCCCGCCGTCGCGTCGCCGGCCGCCACGAGCGAGACGAGGGGAGCCGCCGCGAAGCAGGCGGCCGCGACGATCGCCACGAGCCCCACGGCATTGGTGACGATCGCCGCGAGCGTCTGCGCCGAAAAGATCCGCGCGAGGCCCTGCAGCGGGTCGATCCGCTGCCATGTGGGCGCGGCCCGTTCGAGCCGCCACGCCGAGCCGTCGAGCACCGCCCGCAACGCGAGCCCCACGGCCGCGGCGGCGATGACGACGGCGACCGTGGGCACGACGAGCGACAGCGGGGGCAGAACAATCTCGGCGAGCGGTTCGGCCGACCCGCGGATGGCGGCGGCGAGCGAGCGCCGGAAGAAGTCGATGGCCGCCGGCACCGTGCGCGTGAGCCAGCCCGGCACGAGCACGAGCGCCGTCGCCGCCATCGCCACCGCCGCGAAGACGGCGGCCGTGGGCATCGCCCCCTGTTGGCGTGCGGCATCGCGGCGGCGCGGCGTCGCGGGGATCACGCGATCGGAGGCATCGGCCATCGTCTCACCTCGCGCCGAAGCATTCTTCGATGTGCCCCTGGGCGATCACGCCAAAGCCACCCGACCAGGCATCGGCCCCCAGATACACCACGGCGAGCAGCACGAGCGCCGCAAGCGCCTGCAGCATGCCGCTGGCGGGCGTGAACGGCACCGTCCGCAGGCAGATCGCACAGGTCAGGTGGAAGCAGATGACGGCGACGAGCGCCGGGATCGCGAGCGTGACGGCAAGCGCGAGCGCAGCGGCGGGCAGCCGCACCGCGATGTCGGCGAGCGACGCGGCGGGCACGCCGGCCGCGGGCAAGAGCGTGCCGACGGGCATCGCCCGCACGCTATCCACGAGTCCCGCGGCGATCGCGCCGAGGCCGCCGGCGGCGATGAAGCCGCCGCAGCTCACCCACCAGGCAAGCCGCGCCATGCCGGCCGACTGGGCGTCGCCTTCCGGCGCGAAGTCGTCGGCCCAGGAGAGCCCGGCCACGCTGCCGAGGATCCCGCCAGCCCAGGCGCCGGCCGATGCGATCGCGGCGATGGCCGTGCCGATCGCGAGCCCGGCAAGCGCCTCGCCGGCGACGACCACGAGGAGAGCACCGCCGCCTGACGCGGTTGCCGAGAGCGGCGAGGCAGCGAGGGCCGCTGGAAAGGCGAGCACGGCGAGCCCGAGGGCGACCGCGACAATCCCGCGGAGCGTGAACCCTGGCAGGACCGTGGCCGCGGTGACGACGGCGACGAGCACGCGGGCGAAGACCCCCGCTGCCACGAGCGACTCAGGCGAGAGCGCGGCGGCGTCCATGGCTCACGGACCTCCGGCGCAGCTGCGGACGAGATCGACCAGCCGCTCGAGCATCCACGGCAGCATGACGAAGAGGGCCGCGGCGATCGCCACGAGCCGGGGCACGAGCCCCACCACCTGCTCGTGGATGCCGGTGGACGCCTGCACGATCCCCATCACGGTGCTCGTCGCGAACGAGACGAGGAGCACGGGCGCGATGACGAAGACGCCGGAGAGCAATGCCTGCCTCACGATCTCCACCAGGTCGACTTCGGCCATCGCACTCGTTTCCTTTCCGAAAGCCGGCAGGCCTGCTCACGAGGCCGTGGGCAGCATGCTGTCGAGCAGCGTCCGCACGACGAGCGACCAGCCGTCGGCCATCACGAAGACGAGCAGCTTGAGCGGCAGCGAGACGAGCGTGGGGGGCAGCATGACGAGCCCCGTCGAGACGACGAGCGTGGCCACGAGCAGATCGACCACGAGAAACGGCAGGAGCAACCGGAAGCCGATGGCAAACGCCGTCTCGAGCTCGCTGACGAGGAACGCCGGCAGGAGCGACTCCACCGGCACGTCGTCGTAGGTCTTGATCTCCTTCGGCGCGGCGGGATGGCGCGAGAGGAAGAGGAGCATCGTGTCGCGATTGCCAGCCTGCTCGATCTGCCCGGCCATCCAGCGACGGATCGGCAGCGTGCCGCGGGCATAGGCCTCGGGCAGCTCGATCGCTCCGCGCTGATAGGGCTCGACGCCGTCGCGGTAGGCCTGCGTCCACACCGGCCACATCACCATCGCGGAAAGAAAAATGGCCAGCGACGTGACGATCTGATTGGAGGGCAGTTGCTGCGTGCCGAGCCCCTGCCGCACGAGCGACAGCACGACCGACATCCGCACGAACGACGTCGTCATCAGGAGCACCGCGGGCGCGAGACTCGCCACGCCAAACATCAGCGCCGCCGAGAGCGACGTGTCGAGCGACCGCGTGCCGGCAAGCCGGCCGAGGATTCCGGCCCACGACTCCGTCGCGGGCGCGGCGGAAGGCGACGGTGCCGGTGCTGCCACGGCCGTGCCGTCGGCCGCGGGCGGATCGGCGGCGACCGTCGGCGCGGCGAGGGTGGCCGCGATGAGCAGGGCAGACGCGACGACGCGCGGGCCAGCGACGGTGCGCGGACCGCACGGCCGCACGGATTGGGGCCGCAGCGGCGGCTGCACGCCCTTGCAGGCGGCTGCGATACAGGCGGTGGCCTGCGGATCGCTCAATTCGCAGAGCGTCTGGCAGCCCGACGCCGAAACGCTCACGAGCAACGTCTTCGGGCCAAACCGCACGATCCGCACCGAATGCGGGCCGCCGAGCGACGCCGTGCCGAGCACGTCGAACACATCGGGGGGCAGCGTCGGCTCGCGGCGCTTCCCAAAGAGCCGCAGCGCCACGACTGCTGCGAAGCCCGCGGCCAGCAGGCCGAGGATCTTCCAATCGACGAGCGCCGGCGCGGTCGGCCGTCCGGTCGCCGCCGCTGTCTCCATGGGAACGAAGGCAACGGGCTCGATCGATCGAGCTGCCGGGGGCGCCGGCGCGATCGGAATCGCATCGTCGCCGCAGGCCGCGGTCGGCATCGCAGCGCAGAACGCGACCGCCACGGCACATGCGCGCAGGCGGTTCTTGACGCCGGTCAGCGGCCAGACGGGGAAAATCATGCTGCGGCCCTGCGGTCGCGGCGAGATGCCGCGCCGCCGGCGGGCTCCTCGTCGCCGAAATCGTCCTCGGAGCCTTCGTCCACCTGCGACCAATCGATCCGGGAATGACTCGACCGGCGGGGCGCGGCGTAGACAACCGGTGCGTCGTGCCCGCTGGCGCCGAGCCACCAGAGCAGGCCGGCCAGGAGCCCGACGCACACGCTCAGACCGGCCAGCCAGACCTCGCGCGGCAGCCGGCGGGCATCGAACCGTTTGTCGCTGCTGGTGAAGTCGGCGAAGAGTTCGGCAAGCGAGACGTCGTGATGCGACGATCGCTGTGCTGTCACCGGGGCCGGCGCCTGCGCGCGGGCCGCGTCGCGTCGTGGCTGCGCGGGCACGGCGGTCGGAAAGCTCGTGATCACCACGCGCCGGCCGGCAGGCTCGACGGTGGCGGGAATCATCTGCACGACGAGCGACCGGATCCGCTCGATCTCGGCGGCCTCCACCGCAGCCCGGCTCGGCATGCCTTGGCCGGCCCGCTCACGCGACGCGTGCGCCGCCTGCAGATAGGTATCGGGGATCGCGATCGAGACATGCACCGCGCCGAGCGTGTCGCCGCGGGCAAGCCGCGCGGGCTTTGGCTCGGGTGTCGGGGCGAGCGGCGCTGCGGGCGCGATCACGATCTCCGCCGGAGCGTTGGCGTCGGCCGTCTTCTGCACGGGTTCTTCGGGGGGCAGAGCGGGGACGGGGGCGGGTTCCTCGGCCGACGCGGGCTCGGCGAACTCGATCGTGACATCGACGATCGCCCCTTTCACGAACGCCAACGACTGCCGCACCTTCGAGGCCAGCGTCCGCTCGTAGGCGAGCTTGCGGCCGAGCGCGGGATCGGCGGCCGCAGCGGCCTCCTCCTCGAGCGGCCCGACAAACACGCGGCCGCTGCGCAGGTCGGTCACGGCGACCCGTTCAGCGGAGAGCCCCGCGATCGAGGCGGCGACAAGGACGCGGATCGCTTGCACGCGGGTGGCGTCGAGTTCGGCATCGGGCTGGGTGCGAATGCTCACGCTCGCCGTCTTCACGGTGCCGCCGCCGAGGCCGGCCTGCTCCTCGACGTCGTAGAGCACCGCCGCGCGTTCGATTCCCGGCATCGAGCAGAGCACGAGCGAGAGCTCGTCCTGCGTGGCCACGCGGAGCACTTCAGCCTGCACCGCCTTGCTCTGCCACGGGCTGTTGTTGGCCAGCGCCCGCCGCAGGCTGCCGCCAAACTCCCGCGGCAACGCCTCGGCATCGACGAGCGCCCGCATGAAGGCGCTCTGCCGGCTGCGGGGCACGTAGACCTTCCCGCCTTCGGTGCGGTAGTCGGTGAGCTGGGCGCGGTCGAACGCCGCCTCCATGATCGCCAGCTCCGACGAGGGCAGCACGCTCCCCGCGAGCAGCTCCGTCTCCTCACGGATGGGGCGGTCGCGAAGCAGCCAGGCCGCCCAGCCGACCGACGCGGCCACGAGGCCGAGCGCGATCACCTGCGCGGGCGAGACGAACGGCCGACGGCCGGCATGCGGAAGAGAATGGTGTGCGTCCATGCACGGCCCTTCTGGTGAGAAACGAATGCGGATGAAACCGCTCCGCCGTTCAGGCGGCGCGGCGACGCAGCCTCCGGTGCGGCAATGAAAGAGTCAGCGCACGCCCGCCCTCCGGGCAGGCCGCGGCGGTGAGCCGGCCGCCCACCTGCTCGAGCAAGGGCTGCACGATCTGTTCGGCATGCGCGGCGCCGGCCTGCGGCAGGACGGGCCCCGAATCGGCGACCTCGATCTCGATCGTGTCGGCATATTCGACGCTCGTCACCACCACCTCGCGTTCCACGGGCGTCTCACCCGATTGCGTCAGCGCGGCATTGTCGAGCGCGGCCGAGACGAGCTCCGTGAGGATCGCGCGGATCGCGGCCGGATCGACCTGGAGCACGTGGCGGTCGGCGACGTCGATCGTGACGGAGCAGCCACGCGGGCCGACGGGCAGGTCGCGCCGCGCCGCGAGAACCTCTTCGACGATCGCCTCGATCAGCCCGCGTGGGCGGACCATCGGCAGGATGCGGGGCTCTTCGTGCTCGGCAGACATGCAAGCTCCTTCCAAGGGATGCCCCGGGGGCGGAGGCCTCACTCGCGGCCGCACGATGCGGCCACGGGCGCGGAGGTTCCGCAGACTTCGTCCATCAGCCAGCGGTTGATGTCGGCGAGCACCGCCTTCGAGAGCGGATTGGAGCCGGGGTAGATCCGCATGGCGAGCATCGCCCCGGCCGCGTGGAAGAGCCGGAGCGTCTGATCGGTGTGGCGGGCAGCCGCCGGCGACGCCTCGCGGTTGCAGCAGAGCAGCATCGGCAGCCGGCGCACGTCGAAGAGCCGCGAGAAGAGCCCTTCCTCGAGCGGAAATGCGCCGCCGAGCGACACGACGCCGCCGAAGGCCTGCGGATGGCGGCAGGCGATCCGGAAGGCCTCGGTGCCGCCGCCCCCCTGCCCCACGAGATAGATGCGGGAGGGATTCACGCTCGCCCGGTCGCAGACGCGGTCGATCGAACGCCAGACGGCGTCTTCGCGATCGACGGCGGTGGCGTCGTTCTCGGCGAGCACCGGCTCGACCGCGAGAAAATTCCGCAGGCTGATCCGCTTCATCGCGCGGCCGAGGTCGAACCGCTCGTTCGCCGGATCGGGCAGCCAGACGAGCAGCGGATAGTCGTAACCGGGCTCGTAGCCGAGCGGCGTGAACAGCCGATCGTCGCCGAGCCAGGCAGTGGCGTCGCCGGAGCGCCGAGGAGACTCGAGGCGGCGCGGCATTCGACTTCTCATCAGGCACCTGTCGCGATGGAAAAGCGCGGCGGGGCGCGACGGCAAACGTCGCAAAACCCCTGCACGCACGGGGTTTGTAATGGAACACCCCGGTGCCTTCAACGGCAGGATTGCGCGGGAAAACGCGGCCCCGGAAGGCGGGGCAAGACAGGCAAGCACTGCGGTCAGGCCGTGAGGCGGCCCATCACCGCCACGAGGTCTTTCACCGCCGCGATGCTCTTGTCGAGGCCGGCACGCTCCTCGGGCAGGAGCGAGAGTTCGACGATCTTCTCCACGCCGCCGCTGCCGAGGATCACGGGCACGCCGACAAAATACCCGCCCACGCCATATTCCTTGTCGCAGTAGGCGGCGCACGGCACGAGCCGCTTCTTGTCGCGAACGACGGCCTCGACCATCTGGGCGGTGGCCGCGGCCGGGGCGTAGTAGGCGCTGCCCGTCTTGAGCAGGCTCACGATCTCGGCGCCGCCATTGCGAGTGCGGGTGACGATCGACTCGAGCTTGTCGGGGGCGATCAGCTGCGTCACGGGAATGCCGCCGACGCTCGTGCAGCTCGGGATCGGCACCATCGTGTCGCCGTGGCCGCCGAGCAGCATCGCCTGGATGTCTTCGACGCTCACGCCGAGCTCCATCGCGAGGAAGGCGCGATACCTCGCCGTGTCGAGCACGCCGGCCTGGCCGATCACGCGGCTGGGCGGGAAGCCGGTCACCTGGAACGTCCGCTGCACCATCGCGTCGAGCGGGTTCGAGACGACGATCACGACGGCCTGCGGGCTCGTGTCGCGGATCTGGGCGGCCACGTCGCCGACGATCTTGGCGTTGGTCGAGAGCAGGTCGTCGCGGCTCATGCCCGGCTTACGGGCGATGCCGGCGGTGACGACGACGACATCGCTGCCGGCCGTGTCGGACCAGTTGGTCGTGCCGACGAGCCGCGAATCGAAGCCCATGATGGGGGCGGCCTGGAAGAGATCGAGCGCCTTGCCGGCGGGCATGCCTTCGGTGGCCGGGATGTCGAGCAGCACGACGTCGCCGAGCTCGGCCGCGGCGCACCAGTGGGCAGTGGTGGCGCCGACGTTGCCGGCACCGATGATCGAAATCTTCGCTCGTCGCATGGGATCAACCCTCCTGGGATGAGACGCCTGGGATGAGCGAGCAGTGTCTCTCGCGCGTTGCCGGCGGACAAGCCCCGGCAGTCAGGCACGGGCGCGGCCGCAGACTTGTTTCACCACCGGCTAAGGCCGTTCGATCCGTTCCGGCAGCGAGATGCGCTCCGGCAGCGCGTCGCGTTCGCTGCGCTCCCGGCGGCGGGTGTCGCGGCTCGACCGCCAGGCGCCAAACGCGAGCAACAGCCCGATCAGCGCCGCGAGGCCAGCGAAGATCCAGCCGAGAAAACTCGTGGCGCCGGCCGTCGATGGCTCAGGCACCCACGCCGCCCGCCGCCCGATCACGAGCGGCGTTTCCTGCCGGCGATCCGGCTGCTCTTTCTCCCCCTTCACCTTCGGGAGCGGATAGGCATACCGCTTCATGGCAAACCCGCTCACGCGGACGCGTTCGTTGATGTTTTGCCCGGTCGGCATGCCGTTCGGCAGCGACCGCACGCAGCAGACGATCGGATACGACTCCTGCAGCCGCTCGCCGATCTTGATGAGCGAGGTCGGCACGAAGACGAAGAGTTCCCAGTAGTGGTCGGCGCCCACCGCCCGCCGCCGCACCGGATCGTCGATCGCGATCCGCGTGGCCCGACGGGCCACGCCATCGACCGTGATCGGGTCGCCGCGGTGATCGGCGAACCAGCGCTGCTTCGGGTCGAGAAGCGGCATGATGTCGGCCGGCGGCCCCGCGGCCGCCTCGATCGATTCCGCGCTCCCGCGGCCGACCGCCGCGAGCATGCCATAGAAGGCCTCGGTGTCGCCGCCGACCAGCTTCTGCCCGTCGGCGACCGTGTCGAAGAGGCCGTAGTCCATGCCCAATCCGCCGAGCGGCGTGGCGGGATACCAGGCCACGCGCCTCGCCACGACCAGGATCGCAGCGGGCTCGACGGGCCAGGCAACGCCATCGGCCGGCGGCGGCGCGGGAACGGGGCCCGCGGCAATCGAAACCGCCAGCCCGATCACCGCCGCGGCCTCGTCGATCGGCCGCCAGCGCGGCCACGCCTTGGGCGCGGCATCGGCAAGCACGTCGACGATCATCCCGTCGCCGGCCTTCAATCGCACCACGTCGATCTCCTTTCGCCCGACGATCTCGGCGATCTCCGCCGGCAAGACGAGCGGCGCGATGAAGATCGCCCGCCCCTCGATCTTCACGAAGCGGTCGCCGATCGCGGCGGCTCTCTCGGGGCCGATCGCCGCAGCCTCGCTCGCCCAGCCGTCATAGGCGTCGGCCGGCGCGACTCCCAGCCTGGAGATGATCCGCAAGGCGAGTTGCAGCTTGGCATCGCTCCAGGCGGAACCCTCCTCGAGCGCCGCGCGGGCCGCCCGATCGAGCTTCCAGTTGCCGAGGTAGCCCGGCAGTGTGTCGGTAGCGCCGTCGGCTGCCAGCGCCGGCGGGGTCGGGAACGAAACGGCGAGGATCGCCAGCACGATGGCGAGCGGCTTCATGAGGCTGGCTCCTGCGGGGCTGATGCCTGCGTGGGCAGGTCGGCGGCGGCTTTTTCGTCGGCTGCCAGTTTGCGCAGCGCTTCGTCGGGTGAAAAGAGTTCGACGCCCGAGAGCGCCGCCGAGAGATCGGACGGCGGCGGCTCCTCGCGACGGCGTCCGCCCGAGTTGGCAAGCCGCATCGCGATCAGCGTGATCGCCACGAGCGCACCGATCGTCCACAGCGCGATGCTGCTGGCCGCCGTGCCCCCGGGCGCCGGCGGCTTGTGGGGCTTCCAGATCGGCTCGAGCGCCATCACGAGCGGCGCCGTGCGGATTGTGTCGGTGGCCTGATAGGCCCAGCGCTTGAAGAAGTAGCCGATCACCTCGACCGGCTCGCGGACTTTCAGCCCGTGGGGCATCCCCTCGGGCAATCGGTAGAAGTAGACGACGATGGGCGAGGCGGGTCCTTCGTCGGGCTCGACCCACGCCTGCCAGTAGCCTTCGATCGCGTAATTGTTTGGCGGAGCCTCCACCTTCTGCAGCCGGTGCACGGTGCCGCTGAATCGCACGAGCCGCCCCCGGAAGCTGCGGGGCTGGCCGTAGAGCTCCGCGAAACTCACCCGCCGCGCGTCGGCCTGCCGCATCGCCTTGCTGTCGGTCGCCCGCAGCCTGCTCCAGATCTGGAACCACGCCTCGTCGTCGGCGGGGCGGAAGACGGTGTCGTCGCGAACCGTCTCGAGCGCGTGCAACGATGCGCCGAGTTGCTCGACATCGGCCACGAACGGCTCCGGCTCGGCCTCGATCGTCACGGCGTCGTCGATCGTGCGCTCGACGTTGGCCGCCTTGAGCACCGTATCGACCTGGGCAGGGGGCGGCGGAGCGGGGGGACGAAAGTAAGCCCGCTCGATCCAGCTGAGCGCGAGGAAGATCACGACCGCCGGCGGCATGAACGTCCAAAACAGCCGGCGGTTGTCGCCCCGCGAGAAGTAGTTGCGAGGCCGCCGCCGCGACTGCTTCGCGGCCGCATGGGCCGCGGGCTCGGAGTCCGGCAGGTCGTCGGGGAGGGCGTTCAAGAGAGCGACTGATCGGAAAGGGGCGGCATCGACGAGCCCTCCCGCTTCTGCCGCCGCATCTCGCGCCACACGTAGGCGCCGAACGAGCCGACGAGCGTGAAGGGCATCGCGAGCATGATGAGGATGCTGTAGAAGTAGCCGCGGGCGAGGTTCATGCCCTCAGGATCGCTGCCGGCGACGGCGTCTTTGCAGTTGGGGCAGGCCCACGCATCGGTCGCCACGACCGCCAGGCCCACCGCGATCACGAGAATGACGCTGCGAAACTTCATGCTTGTAGTATAGCCCGGACAAACAAGCCGGCTCGCGGGCGGCAAAAGCTCCTCGTCCGCCGCTCCAACGGCGGAATGGCTCGTCGCGGTGGGCCTCGAAGACTCGGTCCAAATGCTCCTCGAGCTTTCGCCGACCCGCTCGCCTCCCCCTGTTGACCGCTTCGATTGCCCCGTCACGGTGTGGGCCGTTACGATCTTCTGGTCAGTTTCGCCACTTCCCCTCAGTGAGGCCGTCATGATCCACTCCCTGGCGCGAAAGTCGCTCGCCCCGACCATCGTTCTGTTCACTTTCGTGGTCGTCGCAGCGGTCGCGCCGGCAGTTGCCCGCCAGCCGGGCGCCGTGGCCGAGCAGGAAGCCGCCGGCCCGCCGAAGGTGCCGCCGCTGCCGCAGGGCAGCCCCGAGGAACTGATGAAGTTCATCGACGGCCTCAAGGAGAGCGATTACCGACCCACGTCGCGGCAGGAGATGATGGCCTACCTGAAGGAGCTGGCGGGCGTCTCCGTGCAGGCCGCCGACAAGATCCTCGCGCAGGTGAAGCCGACCGACACACTGCACGACCGGGCTGCGAAGATGAAGCTCGAGAGCCTGATGATGCTCGGCCGGCTCGGCGACGAGAAGGCCGCGGCCGACATGGCCGCCTATGCCCAGTCGCTCGTCAACAGCCCGTCGGCCGAGCTCGCCACGGAGGCGAAGCGGCTCGTGATCGTGTCGGAGGCGCAGCAGATGTTTCAGACCGGCAAGCTCGATGGCGGCCCGGGGATCATCAAGAAGACGAGCGAGATGCTCGCCGCCAACCCCGACGACCCACAGACGGCCGGCCTGGCGATGCAGTTGGCAAACGCCTTCGAGCAGCTGCCGGGGGGCGAGCAGGTCGCCGCCGAGGCCTACAAGACGTTTGGCCCGCTCTTCGCCAAGAGCGGCAACGAGCAGATCCGCTCCATGGGAGAGAGTTTTGCCGGCACGATGCGGCGGCTCTCGCTCCCGGGGCACCCGATGGAGATCAAGGGAACGCTGCTGAACGGCAAGCCGTTCGACCAGAAGACGCTCGCCGGCAAGGTGGTGCTCGTCGATTTCTGGGCCACCTGGTGCGGCCCCTGCGTCGCCGAGATCCCCAACGTGCTCGAGCAGTATGAGAAGTATCACGACAAGGGCTTCGAGGTGGTTGGCGTCAGCCTCGACGAAGACCGCGACGCGCTCGAGAAATTCGTCACCGAGCAGAAGATCCCGTGGCCCATCCTCTACGAAAAGCCCGAGGGCGAAGGCTGGCGGCATCCGCTCTCCACGTTCTACGGCATCAGCGGCATCCCGACGGTGATCCTGATCGGCCGCGACGGCAACGTGATCACGCTCAACGCCCGCGGCGAAAAACTCGGCGAGCAGCTCGAAAAAATCTTCGGCAAGGCCGGCTGATTGACGAAAGCAAACGGATCAACTGAGGCGAAGGGATCGGCTGAAGCTCGACGAGCGTGTGGCCGCCGCGGCCGCAGCGAGGAGACTTCTGCCGTCCCGAAGCCGCGGCCTTGCTAAACGAGGTTGCAAACAATTGTCACGAGCCATCTCCCGCAGAGCTGCAGCCTTTGATTCATCGGGCATCCGCAAGGTGTTCGACCTCGCGGCGAAGCTTCAGGACCCGATCAATCTCTCGATCGGCCAGCCCGATTTCGAGATGCCCGTCGCCGCCCGTGAGGCGGCGAAGACGGCGATCGACGCGGGCCGAAACGGCTACACGCCGACGCAGGGCATCGCGGCCCTGCGCGACCGGCTCGAGGCGCAGGCGCGGCGCGAGACCGGCCAGGCCGACCGCCGGCTCTGCGTGACGAGCGGGTCGAGCGGGGCGCTCGTCCTCGCGCTCATGGCGCTCGTCGATCCCGGCGACGAGGTGATCATTTTCGAGCCGGCGTTCGTCATGTATCGCCCGCTCGTGGAGTTCCTGGGGGGACGGTGCGTGGTGATCGACACGTCGCCAACGTTTCGGATCGACGTGGATCGGGTCGCGGCCGCGATCACGCCCGCGACGAAGGCGATCCTGCTCAACACGCCGGCGAATCCCACCGGCGTGGTGGCCGACGCTGCCACCGTGCGGGATCTCGCGGCGGTCGCCGAGCGGCACGGCGTGACGCTCATCAGCGACGAGCTCTACCGCTCCTATTGCTATGACGCGCCGTTCGTGTCACCCGCTCGCCACGCCGAATCGGTGGTCGTCATCGACGGCTTCTCGAAGTCGCACGCGATGACCGGCTGGCGGGTCGGCTGGGTGCACGGCCCGAAGGCGGTGATCGATGCCTGCACGATGCTGCAGCAATACACGTTTGTCTGCGCGCCGCAGGTGGGACAGTGGGCGGCGCTTGCCGCGCTCGATGCGCCGATGGACGTGCCGCTCGGCGAATGCCGGCGCAAGCGTGACAAGCTCATGGACGGGCTGCGCGGCCTCTATCGGTTCGTGCAGCCGGGAGGTGCGTTCTATCTCTATCCCGAGGCCCCGGGCGGCTCCGGCAAGGCGTTCGCCGAGCGGGCGGTCGAGCAGGAGAAACTGCTGGTCGTGCCGGGCAGCGTCTTCGGCGTGGCCGACACCCATTTCCGGATCGCCTACACCGTGAGCGACGCGATGCTCGACCGCGGCATCGCGGCCCTCCGCCGCCTCGCCTCCTAGCCCGCCCCACCTCCTAGCCCGCTTCGATGCCCTCCTTCACCACCGCCGCCGTCGCGCGAGCGCTCGACCATGCGGTCCTCAGGCCCGATTCCACCGCCCGCGATCTGGCCGCGCATGCCGCGATGTGCGTCGATCGCGGCGTCGGCTGCCTCTGCGTGCGGCCATCCGATGTCGCGGCGGCGGTCGGGCTCCTGGCCGGCAGTCCGGTGACGGTGGCGAGCGTCGTCGGATTCCCGCACGGCAGCCATCGGTCGGAAACGAAGGCGCTCGAGGCGCGGCTCGCGCTGGCCGACGGCGCCCGAGAGCTCGACATGGTGATGAACATCGGCCGGTTCCTCTCCGGGGATCACAAGCGAGTCCGCGACGACATCGCCGCAGTGGTCGCCGAGGCGAAGCCCCGTGGCGGGCTCGTGAAGGTGATCCTCGAGACCTGCTTCCTTGCGCCGGGGCAGATCGCAGCAGCCTGCCTGCTCGCCGAACAGGCGGGGGCCGACTTCGTGAAGACATCGACGGGCTACGGCGGCGACGGGGCCACGCCGGAGGCCGTGCGGATCATGCTCGACACCGTCGGCGGCCGGCTCGGCGTGAAGGCCTCAGGCGGCATCCGCAGTTGGAACGACGCCGTGATGTATCTCGAAATGGGCTGCACGCGGCTCGGCGTCGGCGATGCGGCGCGAATCCTCGACGGCGCCACGTGACAGGCAGAGACGAGACAGGCAGAGACGAGACAGGCAGAGACGCCTGTCCTACGTGAACGCAGGCTTCGGGCGCATCAAGGCATGACAGGCTGAAGCCTGTCCCACAGCCGGATTGGGCGAGTTCGGGCAAACCTTGGCTTCACGCGCTCTTCGTGCGGGCTTCGCGGATCGGCACGATCGGCTCGACGCCTGCGACGTTGCGCTCGGTGATCACGTAGGAGCTGCCGGAATGATCAGGGAGATCGAACATCACGTCGAGCATGACGTGTTCGATGATCGACCGCAGGCCGCGAGCGCCGGTGTCTTTCTTCATCGCCTTGCGGGCGATCGCGAAGAGGGCCTCGTCGGTGAATTCGAGCTGGCAGTTCTCCATGCCGAAGAGCTTTTGATACTGTTTCACCAGGGCGTTCTTCGGGTCCTTGAGCACCTGCACGAGCGCCTTGTCGTCGAGCGGCTTGAGCGAGGAGATCACCGGCAGACGGCCGACGAGCTCCGGGATGAGCCCAAACTCGAGGATGTCGTCGGAGTCGACCTGCGGCAGGAGCTCCGCGAGCGTCGCGTCGCCCTTGTGGCCGGCCGGCTGGCTGAAGCCGATCGTCTTGCGGCCGAGCCGCTTGCCGATGATCTTGTCGATCCCGACGAACGTGCCACCGCAGATGAAGAGGATGTTCGACGTGTCGATCTGGATGTACTGCTGCTCTGGGTGCTTGCGGCCGCCCTGCGGGGGCACGTTGGCCACGGTGCCCTCGAGCATCTTGAGCAGCGCCTGCTGCACGCCCTCGCCCGAGACGTCGCGGGTGATCGAGACGTTTTGGCTCGTCTTGCCGATCTTGTCGATCTCGTCGATGTAGAGCACGCCCCGCTGGGCCGCTTCGATGTCGAAGTCGGCGGCGTTGAGCAGCTTGAGGAGCAGGTTTTCCACGTCCTCGCCCACGTAGCCGGCCTCGGTGAGCGTGGTCGCGTCGCCGATGGCGAAGGGCACGTTCAGGATCTTCGCGAGCGTGCGGGCCAGCAGCGTCTTGCCGCAGCCGGTGGGGCCGAGCAGGAGGATGTTGGACTTCTCGACCTCGACGTCCGACCCCTCGCTGCCGAGCGTCAGCCGCTTGTAATGGCTGTGGACGGCGACGGCGAGCACCCGCTTGGCGTGCTCCTGGCCGATCACGTATTCGTCGAGGTGGGCCACGATCTCCCGCGGCGTGGGGATCGACGCGAAGAGCTGCTTGCTCGTTCCGCGGCGACGCTTCTCCTGGTCGAGGATCGACTGGCAGAGCTCGATGCATTCGCCGCAGATATAGACGTCGCCCGGGCCTTCGACCAGCGGCCCGACATCCCGGTAGCTCTTCCGGCAGAACGAACAGAAGGCGTTCTTCTTGGTGGTGCCCCCCGTGCCGCGGCGGCCGAGATTGTTGACGTCTTTCCCTGAAGGCATGCTGTCGTTCCCTTTCCCTGGACGGGTGCCCGATCTCAACGATCCGCCCGCGGTTCCACGAGCGTTCTTATTTTTCGGTATTCCTCATCGCTCAGCACACCCTTGTCGCGGAGATTTTTGTAACCGGCAAGCGCGCTTTCCCAATCGCCACCTTCCGCACCGCGGCCTCGATAGCGCGAGCGGATTGTGACAATCGCAACGATGCCGGCAGCCACGAAGGCGGCCAGCATCAGGGCACTGATCAGGAACGATTGCACGACTTTCCCGCCGTGGAAGCACGAGTCGGTCTGGGGTGCGCAGCCGACATCCGTGTCGGCAGCCGATCGGATTATGGCAGCCTCGGGGGGGCCGGGTCCAGAAAGAAAAGTCCTCTATTTTACCGGCCTTTCCTGATCCTGTTGCCAACCGCCCCGTCTCCCCTGCCGCCGCGCGAAGCTGGGAAACGTCCACCGCAGCTTTCCGGAAAAACGCGACTGTACCACCTGCAACGGTCGATCCATGCAGACATGGCGAAGGTCTGCCCACCCAGTCTGTCGGATGCGGAGCGGCGGCGCGACTCGGTGCTGCCGAGCGCGCTGCTTGCGATCGCGATTTGCATCGCGGCAGGCATCGGCCCGACCGCGGGCCATGCCGCAGACGGCAGCCTGCCGCCGCCGCCATCGCTCCCCGATCTTGTGCGCACGAAGCATCAGGTGTTTTCGATCCCCTTCAGCCCACCGCCATCGCAGTCACCTGACACGGCGGCCCAGCGGATCACGCTCAGCGTCTCGAAGGATCTGGGCGCGACCTGGGAGCCGGCGGGCGAAGCGGCGCCGAATGCGGGCTCGTTTTCCTACCGCGCCGGCAGCGACGGTGAATACTGGTTTCGCCTGCGGGCCATCGACGCGAAGGGCCGCATGCGCGGCGGCGCCGGGCCCGACCTACGGGTGCTCGTGGATGCCGCCGGGCCGCGGATCGCCGCCCGCGTCTGGAAGGGCGCCGATGGCGAGATCATCTGCCGCTATGCCGCCGTGGACGATTCGCTGCGGCTCGATTCGCTCTCGTTTGAATACCGTGGCAAGGGAGACCAGGGCTGGAAGAAGGTCGCCGCCGTAGGCATCCTGTCGCGCGAGTCGCCGGCCCACATGGTCGGCGAGGAGATCTGGTGGGCCGGGGAGCAGGTCGAGACGATGACGGTGCGGATCGCGATCTCCGATTCGTCGGGCAACAACACCGTCCGCCAGTTCACGCTCAATCCGACCGATCCGCAGGTCGATCAGGCCGCGCTCGCCCGCGAGTTGGGGGCCCCGCCGCTCCCATCACAGGAAGTCGGCGGTTTCGAGCCTCCGCGCGCGGCAGCGATGCCGTCGGCGCATCGGCCCACGCCGACCACTGCGGCGACTCCGACACAGGCCGGCGGCTGGAACGCCGAGCCTGCCAACGCCTGGGCGACCGACAGCCCGACGGCGTCTGGTCAGAGCGTGCTCGTCAGGCCGGTGGGAACCAGTGGCACGGCGCTCGAGCCGGCGGCCGGCGGCGCGGCGCTCGATGCGCTCGCCCTGCCGGGTGGAGCTGGCCTGCCGGCCGGGACCGCCGGTCGCGGCCTCGCGATTCCCGCGGCACAGCAGCCGCTCGAATACCGCGGCAAGCCGCTGCAGCTCGTCCGGTCGCGGCGGTTCAGTTGGGACTACGACTACGAGGCCGATCCGGCCGACGTCGGCGAGGTGCGGGTCGAGCTCTGGAGCACCCGCGACGGCGGCATCACCTGGCAGCGCACCGCCGTCGACGACGATACGACGAGCCCGATCGCCGTCTCGCTTCCGGCGACGGGCCTCTATGGATTCCGGCTCGAGGTCGTCTCCAACCAGCCCAACGCGGCCGGCGGCCCGACGTCGGGCGACGTTCCCGACAGCTGGGTGGGCGTCGATGACGAGACGCCGGAACTGGAACTGATCGAAGTGTCGCGGGCGAAGCCGGGTGAGCCGATGGGTGTCGTCATCCGCTGGACGGCCCGCGACCAGATGCTCGTGCCGCGCAGCACGCGGCTCTCCTACTCACCGAATGCCTCGGGCCCCTGGGCCACGATCGCCGAGGCGCTCGAAAGCCAGGGGGAGCACCGCTGGCAGCCGCCGCGCGGCGTGCCGGCGAAGGTCTATATCCGGGCCGAGGCCGCCGACGCCGCCGGCAACATCGGCGCGACCGTGACGCCGCAGGCGGTCGCGGTCGCCGTGCCGCGGGTCACTGGAAAACTCGGCGGCGTCCGGCCACTGGCGCCGTAAACCGCATCGAACTTCAAAGCACCGCCGGCTCAGGGACGGCAGAAGTCGTCCCGCTGCGGCTGCGGCGGCCACACGCTCGCCGAGCTTCCGCCGATCCCTTCGCGTTACACTGCTTTCTGGCGAGCCTGTGCAGCAGGCCTCTCCGGGAGCCGTGCCGTGGCCGCAGCCAAGAGCCGATCGAAAACATCCGCCGAACACGCATCGCCGTCGGCGCTTGACATCCTCGCACGTCCCGACGACTGGTCGCTCGGCGATCCGTCGATCGTCATGCTCGTCGGTGACGAGCCCTTTCTCTCCTTCCACATGCTGGCGCTGTTGCGCGAGCGGCTCTGCCCCGACGAGGCTGACCGGGCCTGGGCGTGGCGGGAATTTGCCGGCGACGAATCGCCCGATCCCCGCGATGTCTTCGACGAGGCGGCCACGGTGCCGCTCTTCGGCGGAGCGACGCGGGCGGCCATCGTCCGCTCGGCCGACGCCTTCGTGTCGCAGGCCCGCGGGCTGCTCGAAGACCTCGCCGGCAAGCCCCGCGGCCGGCGCGGCCTCGTGATCCTCGAGGTGAAAAGCCTGCCGTCGAACACGAGGCTCGCGAAGGCGGCCGCCGAACACGGCCTCGTCGTCGACATGGCGATCCCGCAGCGCGGCGACCTCACCCCGTGGGTGCGGCAGTGGGCGCAGTCGCGGCACGGCGTGCAACTCGCGGCCGCGACCGCGCAGCGGCTGCTCGAACGGCTCGCCGACAATCTGGGCCAGGTGGATCAGGCGCTCGCCCGCCTCGCCGCGACGATCGATCCGACGGCGAAGAAGGCCGCGATCCCTCCCGAGGCGGTCGATGATTTCGCGGGCAGCCCGCAGGAACGGACCGCCTGGAGCATGATCGATGGCGCTGCCGGCGGCGACGCCCGCGCCGCCATCGCCCAGCTCTCCGACCTGCTCGATGCCGGCGAAAACCCGATCGGCCTCGCGGCCCAGGCAACGACCGTGCTCCGCCGGCTCTCGACCGCGGCCCGATTGCTCGCGCTGCCGGCCGCGGCGGGCCGCCCTGCAGGAATCGAACAGGCGCTCCGCGAGGCGGGCGTCGCCGCCTGGCCGAAGGCGGTCGCCCAGGCCCGCGAGGCCCTCGTGCAACTCGGCGCGGGGCGGGCTCGGCAACTGCCGGTCTGGCTGTTCGATCTCGACCGCAGCCTCAAGAGCGATGCCTCGCGGGGACTGCGCGCCCGGCTGGCCTTGGAGCGGCTCTTCTGCAAGATGGCGGCCCAGACAGGCGACCGCAAGAGGCCGCCCGCGAAGCCCCGAGGAGTGCGTCCGTGAATTCCGACCTGCCCGCCGGCCCCAAGGACATCTGGGAAAACCCGCTCGCCGCCCGCTACGCCTCGGCCGAGATGACGCGGCTCTGGAGCGACAACCACCGCTACAAGCTCTGGCGGCAGACCTGGCTCGCGCTCGCCGAAGCGGAAGCCGAACTCGGCCTGCCGATCTCGCCGGAGCAGCTCGCCGAGATGCGGGCGCACCTCGAGCCGATCGACTTCGCCAAGGCGGCCGCCTACGAGAAGCGGATGCGGCACGACGTCTTCGCCCACCTCCACACCTTCGGCGATGCCTGCCCGAAGGCGAAGCCGATCCTCCATCTCGGCGCCACGAGCGCCTACGTCACCGACAACACCGACCTCATCCTGATGCGCGAGTCGCTCGACCTCGTCGCCGCCCGGCTCGCCACCGTGATCGAACGGCTCGCCGCGAAGGCCGTCGAGACCCGCGACATCGTCTGCCTCGGACGCACCCACCTGCAGCCCGCGCAGCCGACCACGATCGGCAAGCGGATCAGCCTCTGGATCCACGATCTGCTGCTGGACCTCCATGAAGTGCTCCACCGCCGCGCCATGCTGCGGGCCCGCGGCGTGAAGGGCACGACCGGCACCCAGGCGAGTTTTCTCGAACTCTTCGCCGGGGATCATGCGAAGGTCCGCCGGCTCGACGAGCTCGTCTCGAAGAAGCTCGGCTTCGATGCCTCCTACGACGTCACCGGCCAGACCTACACCCGCAAGGTCGACTCGCAGGTCGTGGCGGTGCTCGCCGGCATCGCCGAATCGACCCACAAGGCAGGCAACGACCTGCGGCTCGCCGCCGCCTGGGGGGAAATGGAGGAGCCCTTCGAGACGGAGCAGGTCGGCTCGTCCGCGATGCCCTACAAGCGGAATCCGATGCGGGCCGAGCGGATGTGCGGGCTCGGCCGGTTCGTGATGGGCCTGCTCGCGACGACGGAGCAGACCGCCGCCACGCAGTGGTTCGAGCGGACGCTCGACGATTCCGCGCCGCGCCGGCTCGTGCTCCCGCAGGCGTTCCTCGCCACCGACGCGCAGCTCGTGATCTACGCCAACGTCGCCGGCGGCCTGGTCGTGCTGCCGGGCGCCATCCGCCGCAATCTCGAGCAGCATCTGCCCTTCCTCGCCAGCGAGCGCATCCTCATGGCGGGCACGACGGGGGGCGGCGACCGCCAGGAGCTCCACGAGGCGATCCGCCGCCACAGCCACGCGGCGACGGCGCGGATGCGCGAAGGCCATGACAACGACCTCGCTGAGCGGCTCGCGGCCGACCCGGCCTTCAAGGGGATCGATCTCGCCGCGGCAATGGAGGTGCAGGGGCTCGCCGGCCGCGCGGCGGCCCAGGTCGACGAATTCGTCGCCGGCCCGGTGGCCGATGCGCTTCGCAGCTGCCCGCAGCGGGCGGGGGAATCGGCGCTCCGCGTGTGACCGTAGGACAGGCGTCTCGGCCTGTCTCGCGTAGGACAGGCGTCTCGGCCTGTCTTGGACAGGCGTCTCGGCCTGTCTTGGACAGGCACGGAGGCCTGTCCTACGAGAACCCTGCGGCTCAGGACGTCAGACCCGGTCTTGGTGGCGGGAGCGGCTGCGGCCGCTGCGGCAGTCGGCGCAAGTGCCGCTGATGATCAGCGTGAGGCTCTCGGGCCGGAACTGGTGCTGGCGGGAGACGGCATCGCGGATCCGCAGGAGCTCGTCGCTCGAAAACTCGATCAGCTTGTCGCACGACGTGCAGTGCAGGTGCTCATGTTGCGGGTAGCCGTAGTCGTGTTCGTAGACCTTCTTGCGGCCGATCTCCATCTCCTTGAGGAGCCCAGCCTCCACCATGTCGGCGAGCGCGCGGTAGACCGTCGCCTTGGGGGCCTTGAGATCGCCGGCGAGCTTGTCGGCGTCGAAGTGCTCGTGCTGCCGCAAGACATGCTCGACGATCCGCAGCCGCGGCTGCGTGATCTTCTTGCCGCGGGCACGGAGATACTCCTGAAACCGCTCCTGCGGCGTCAGCGAGACGTCGACCTTGCCGAGCGAAAAGTCAGGTGCGATGGCCATGGAAAAAACCGGGGTGAATGGTCGCCTTCAGTCTAGCGTCGGCATCGCCCCGCCCCAAAAAGGGAAGCGGCTGAACCGTTGCCGGCCCAGCCGCTCGCGTTGATCCGTTCAGCCCAGCCGGCTTCAGGCCAGTTGGATTCAGCCCAGCCGGTCGAGCAGACGCTCGAGGGCGAGGTCCAGCTTCTCGGGGGTCTCGTACGAACCGTCGGCGATGGCCGCGCGGATCGCGTTCACCTTGTCGAAGCGGATGTCGGCGGTGCCTTCGGCGGCCCGCACCGCATCGACCGAGAACGTGACGGAGTCGTGGACTTCGCCGACGCCCTGCTGAGAGGCGGCCTGGGCGGCCTTCGCCGACTCCACGCCCTTCACGCCACCGAGCGACTGAGCCCCATGCGTCGAAAAGACACCCCAGATGTTCATGATTGCACTCCTCGAGGTCCGCGTGTGGCAGACGGTGTTTTGATTCCCTTCCCCCCGACCCACACGCTGTTACGCGTCGCGGTGCCGGATGGTTCACTGAGGGCCGGGAATTTTTTGTCGTCTGTTGTTCTCTTATTGTTGCCGCGCTTTCGCGTTCCGGCGACACCAGTCGTCGGACGGTCTCCGGACGATTCGTTCGTCCATCCACCGCGACTCATCGATCTTCATCGGCTCGACCACGGTCCAAACTTCAACCAAAAATTTTTCTGCCTGTTTTCCTCATTCTGCCGGCCCGAAAGCCCCGCAGATCGCCCAGCTTTCCCGGCCGATCACATCGCGAATTCGGGGCGGCGGCGTTCGAGCTGGTTTTGCAGCCGCTCGACGATCGCGCTGTGCATCTGGCTGACGCGGCTCTCCGAGAGGTCGAGCGTGGCGCCGATCTCCTTCATCGTCAGCTCCTCGTAGTAGTAGAGGATGATGATCAGCCGCTCGTTGCGGTTGAGGCCCTTGGTCACCAGCCGCATGAGGTCGGCCTTCTGGATCCGACGCGTGGGGTCGTCCCCCTTCTTGTCTTCGAGGATGTCGATTTCGCGGACGTCCTTCGAGCTGTCGGTCTCGCACCACTTCTTGTTGAGGCTCACGAGGCTCGCCGCGTTGGCCTCCACGAGCAGTTTTTCGAAATCCTCGCGGGAGAGCTGCATGTGCTCGGCGACTTCCTCGTCGGCGGGCGCCCGGCCAAGCTTCGCCTCGAGCGTTTTCACCGCCTCGTTGAGCTTGCTCGCCTTGCTTCGCACCAGCCGCGGCACCCAGTCCATCGTGCGGAGTTCGTCGAGCATCGCTCCGCGGATTCGCGGCACGCAGTAGGTCTCGAACTTCACGCCCCGCGACATGTCGAAGGCGTCGATCGCGTCCATCAGGCCAAACGTGCCGGCCGAGGTGAGGTCGTCGAGTTCGACGCCGTCGGGCAGCCGCGACCAGATCCGCTCGCCGTTGTATCGCACGAGCGGCAGGTAGATCTCGATGAGGCGATTCCGCAGGCTCTCGTCCGACTGGTCGGCCTTGAACCGCTTCCAAAGATCCTGAATTTCGTCGGCTGTGAGCTGATGCGCCACGACTTCCTCCATGAAAGGGCTACTGCTGGGCGGCCGAACCGAAGAACATCGTCCGATCGGCCGCCTCGGCTTGAACGTTTTTTCGGGCGCCCGCGCACCCTGACTGTCTCGCTGTTTTCTTCGTGTTTTCTCGCTGTCTTTCGCTCGCGGCCCGCGCCAGCCCGTCACGCTGCCTGGGCGTCGGCCGCCCCGATCGTCGCAAACACCTCCACCCGCTCCTCGTCGGCGACCTCGTTGTGGGAGAGCACGGCAAGCTCGGGCAGCGGCCTTGCGAGCGCCTCGCGAACGGCGCGGCGGCGCTCACCGGCGACGACGATCACGGCCGGCGCGGACCGCTCCAGCCGCGGACGCACCGCGCGGCGCACGTCGGCGACGACGGCCTTCGCGGCCGCGGCCCCGCCGGCGAGCAGCGCGTCGGCAGCCTGATTCGTGAGTTTCACCACGACGAGCCGGCCTTCACTGTCTCGCACCCGGCGGCAGATCGTCCGCGACAGGCCGTGCCGGACGATTTCGGCGAGCGCCGCAGGCTCTTTCGCGTCCGCGGCATGATCGGCCATCAGCTCGAGCAGTGGCGCGAGCGGCCGGATCGGCACTCCCTCGCGCAGGAGGCACTGGAGCGTCCGCTGGATACGAGCCACCGTCAGGATCTCGGGCACGACCTGTTCGACGAGCGCCGGCTGCGACCCGCGGAGCGATTCGACAAGCCGGGCCGCGGCATCACGGGTGAGCAGGGCGTCGGCCCGCCGACGGACGACGGCCTCCAGCTCGGCCGCAAGCGATTCAGCGTCGGCCGCGGGGCTCGTGCGGCGGCGCGGTTCGAGGGTCGATTCGTGGATCGGCTCTCCGGCCAGTGTGATTCGATAGCCCCGATCGGCAAGCGCGAGATCGTCCTTGAACGCGATCGCGGGCACGACCATGCCGAGGTCGGCGGCGATGGCCGAACGGAGCGCCTGCGATTTGTCCAGGAGCGGGGCGCCGGCCCCCGACACCAGGCCGAGCAGGCCGCGGCCAAGCTCCACCACGATCCGGTCATCGATGAGCACGTCGGCGAGTTTCTCGCTCGGGCGGACCGCTTGCTGCGGCGCGGCCGACGCCTTCGCAGTGCGGCCCGAACGCCTGAGCACAAAAGCGGCCACGAGCGTGATCGCCGCCATGCCGGCGAGCGGC
This sequence comes from Planctomycetia bacterium, assembly GCA_046343855.1. GTDB lineage: Bacteria > Planctomycetota > Planctomycetia > Pirellulales > UBA1268 > RGVT01. Next base: position 61,928 of record JBKDMX010000122.1, on the reverse strand, counting down.
AGAAACGGCATGCCCGTAAGGGAGAGCACCGCGAGGAAGGCCGCGGTGATGAAGAGCACGTGCGGCCGCGCCACGAACTGGCGGCCGAGTTCCTGCGAGAGTTCGACGGCCTGCGTCGGCCGCGAGATCAAGAGCCCCGTGGCCACGGCCACGAAGAGCGAAGGCACCGCACCCACGAGGCCGTCGCCGATCGTGAGCCGGGAATAGACCTCGACCGCCCTTGCCAACGGCATGCCGTGCTGCAGCATGCCGATCGCCAGCCCGCCGATCAGGTTCACGAGCGTGATGATCACGCTGGCCACCGCCTCGCCGCGGACGAACCGGCTCGCACCATCCATGCTGGCGAAGAAATCCGCCTGCCGCTGCAGTTCGAGCCGCAATCCACGGGCCTGTTCGCGGGTGATCGTGCCGGCGGAAACCTCGGAGTCGATCGCCATCTGCCGGCCGGGCAGGCCGTCGAGCGTGAAGCGGGCCGCCACTTCGCTGGTGCGGGTGGCGCCGGCCGTGATGACGACGAACTGGACGATGGCGATGATGGCGAAGATTACGCCTCCCACCACGATGTTGTTGGCCGACACGAATTGGCCGAAGGCCTCGACGACCTCACCTGCGGCGCCCGCACCGTCGATGGCGGCCCGGGAGAGAATCAGCCGCGTGGTCGAGATGTTGAGCACGAGCCGGACGAGCGTGGCCCCGAGCAGAAACGTGGGAAAGACGCTCATCTCGAGCGGCGTGCGGGCGGCGAGCGCTCCGAGAAGCGCGAGCACCGACACCGTCAGATTCGCGGCCAAGAGCAGGTCGACGACCGGCGCGGGCACCGGCGCGAGCACCACCAGCACGGCCAGCAGGATCGTCGCCGGGACGAGGTAGTCCAGCACGTGCACGGAGCCGCCCCGGAGGGCGGCGGCACTCGTATCGACGGCTGAACTGGTCCCGATCGACTGGGTCATCGGCGTTCCGGTCACAAGGGCGTGCTCGCGGGCACGTGCCCGAGGCGGCGGGACGATAGCGGGGGCCGCGACGGCGGTCCAGACCGCTGCCGGCGACGCAAAACGCTACAATTCGACGCGAAGACGACATCCTTCGCCTGCTCCACGGACCCCCGCCGATGCGTTTCAACCAGTTCGGACTCACCTTCGATTATCCCGACAATTGGTTGGTCGATACCGCCGATTCCGCGGGGAGCCATGCCGCCGTCACCGTCTATTCGCCGGAGGGAGCCTTCTGGTCGGTGAGCGCCCACGCGCCGGGCGGCGAGGCCGAGACGCTCGCCAAGGCGGTCGTTGCACAGATGCGGACGGAATACCAGGATCTCGACAGCGCCCCCGCCAGCGACACCGTCGACGGCCACCCGCTCCCCGGCTTCGACCTCAACTTCTACTGCCTCGATCTCACCAACACTGCGGCCGTGCGCACGCTTTCGACCCCGTCGGCCATCTACCTCTTCTTCTGCCAGGCGGAAGATCGCGAGTGGGATCGGATCTCCCACGTCTTCGCCGCGATGACGGCCAGTTTCGTGGCCGCCCTCGACGCCGCCAGGTAGGCCGGCTCGCGGGCGGCAGACGTCGCAACGCGGTGGCCCTCGAAGACTCGGTCCACATGCTCGTCGAACGTCCGCCGATCCGCTCGCCTCCGCCGTAGGACAGGCCTCCGTGCCTGTCGCGAGCAGACCGCTTGCGGAGCAAGCGATCTACTTTGCGTTTGCGTGGTCTACTGTTGGACAGGCCGCCTGCTACACTTCTGCATCTCTGCTTTGCCCCCCTGCCCCGCATGGAAGTCACCGCCTTGCACGCCTGCCTCCCGCTGCTCTTCGGCCTCTCCGCCGCCGCCGACCCGGCCATCATCCAAAACATCCACTGGGCCGCATTCGCCGCCTTCGTGGTGGTGATGCTGACGCTCGACCTCACCGTGTTTCACAAGCATGCCAGCGAGCCGTCGCTGCGCGAAAGCGCCTTCTGGACCTGCTTCTGGTCGGCCCTGGCCTTCGCATTCAACGGGCTCGTCTGGTGGTGGCTCGGGGGCAAGGCCGCGCTCGAATTTCTCACGGGGTATCTCGTCGAATGGTCGTTGTCAATGGACAACGTCTTCGTCTTCGCCGTGGTGTTCGCCTACTTCGGCGTGCCGCTCAAGTATCAATACCGCGTGCTCTTCTGGGGCATCCTCGGCGCCGTGCTCATGCGGCTGACGTTCGTGCTCCTCGGGGCCGAGCTCGTCGAGCGCTACAAGTGGGTCATGTGGTTCTTCGGCGCCTTCCTCCTCTACACGGGCATCAAGCTCGCCTTCGGCGACAAGGATCATGAACCGGGCGACAACGCGATGATCCGCTTCTTCAAGCGGATCATCCCGCTTTCCAGCCATTCCGAGGGCGACAAGTTCTTCGTTCGCGAAAACGGCCGGCTCATGGCCACCCCGCTGTTTCTCGTGCTGCTCGTCGTCGAGAGCACCGACGTGCTCTTCGCCGTCGACAGCGTGCCGGCCATCCTGGGCGTGGTCGAGAAGGGCACGCCCTACATGCGGTTCATCGCGTTCACGTCGAACGTGTTCGCGATCATGGGCCTTCGCGCCCTCTACTTCCTGCTTGCCGGCGTCATGGATCTCTTCCGGTTTCTCAATTACGGCCTCTCGGCCGTGCTCATCTTCGTCGGGGCCAAGATGCTCGCCGAGGCCGCGCGGCATACCGAGTGGCTCGCCGAGTGGGGCGGCTGGGACGCCCACGCGAAGGGCCACCTCGTGCACCCGGCGGTGTCGCTCCTGGTGATCGTGTCGCTGATCGGAGCGAGCGTGGCCGCATCGCTGATGTTTCCCGAGCGTAAGCACGCCGCCGACGAAACCAAGCACGCCTGACCGCACGACAGCCCTCCGTGCCTGTCCGATCCGCCGCCCGATTCGCCATCTTGCCTGCTCGCCCTCCTTGCCGGCGGACGATCGCCCAGTTTTACTTGTGGGCGTTTGCGGAGCCCCCTAGGGTTCCCGGGATTTCATTCCCATCGCCAGAGGATTCTTCATGGCCCGCCACCATCGCTCCCGCTCCGGCCTGCACCGCTCCCGTTCGGGCCATCAGGCCTTCTCCGTCGAGCGGCTCGAATCCCGCACGCTCCTCACGGCGACGCTCGGCCGTGGCATCCTCGCCATCCGCGGCACCGCGGCGAACGACATCATCGAAGTGCGTCGGTCTGCCGACGACACGAATGTCTTGCAGGTGGTCGAAAACGGCACCGTGACATTCTCCCGCGCGATCACGGCGATCAGGCAGATCCGGATCGACGGCGGCGCCGGCAACGACGAGATCGGCGTGAATCAGGAGAACGGCGCCATCACGATTCCCACCCGCATCGTGGGTGGCCGAGGCAATGATCTGTTGCAGGGGGGCGGCGGCACCAATCAGATCGACGGCGGCCTCGGCCGCGACGCCTTCCAGCCCGGCGGCGGCCGCGATCGGGTCACGAGCGTTTCGCGCGTGGATCGGCTCTCGCGGCTCGGCACGCCGGAGGCCTTCCGCGACTATCTCGCGAATGCCGCCCGCAACCGCGGCGGCCTCGGCGCCATGGCAACGGGCTTCGGTGCCCGGCTGAACGGACCGCCGCTGGCGGTGACCACGACGTCGATGCCCGGTTCGACGGGTGCGACCGCCGACTCGGCCCCCGGCCATTCCCAGACCAACACGCAGGTCGCCGGCGTCGACGAGGGCGACATCATCGAAAACGACGGCCGCCATCTCTACATCCTCTCGCGCGACGAGCTCGTCATCATCGACGCGCAGGATGCCGACGCCCCCGTGGTCGCCTCGCGCACGAAGATCGATGGCTCGCCGCTGGCGGAATACCTCCACGATGGCAGGCTCACGGTGCTCTCGAGCGTCTGGACGCCGACGAATGCGCCCGGCAACCCCGGCATCATGCCGCTCCTGGGCATGCGGCACGCTGGCCAGGTGCAGGTGACGGTCTACGACGTCGCCGACCCCGCCGAACCGCGGCTCCTCTCGAGCACTCGCATCGACGGCGCCTACGTCGATTCCCGCATGGTGGATGGCCGGCTCGCGCTCGTCGTGCAAAACGACCTGCTCGCCGGCTACTGGGGCGGCGCTCCCGTGATCATGCCGGCCGTGATGCCCGAGGGAAGGATCGCGGCCGCCGTTGCACCAGTCTCGGACGCATCGCTCGCCAAGCGAATCCGGCAGGCGCCTGTCGCGCGGATGCTCCCCACCTGGACGACGACCGTGGTGCAAGCCAATGGCTCGTCCACCACCTCGCCCCCGCAGCTCGTCTCCCGACCGCAGGACGTGCTGAGCCCGGCCATCGGCGACGAGGTCAACCTCACGTCGGTGGTGCTCATCGACGTGGATACCGCGACGCCCGGCATCAGTGGTGCGACCTCCGTCATCGGCGGCTATGCCTCGACGCTGCACATGAACGCAGAGGAGCTGTATGTCTTCAGCCCGCGCTGGGAATCGATCCGCGGCGAGCGGACCGACGTGCAGCGATTCGACATCACCGGCACCGCGCCCCGCTTCATCGCGTCGGGCTCGTTCGCCGGCCACCTGCTCAACCAGTTTTCAGCCGACGACCACGGGGAGTTCCTGCGGGTCGCCGTGACGCAGACGACGCACGAGCCCGCAGAGGACGACGCGGCGGCGGTCGGCTCCTCCGACATGGTCGTCTCGCTCCCGTTCATGCCCTGGACCATGAACCGCTCGAACGCCGTCTACGTGCTGGCCACGCAGGGAGACACGCTCGCGGTCATCGGCTCGGTCGAAAACATCGCGCCGGGCGAATCGATCATGTCGGCCCGGTTCGTCGGCGACACGGCCTACATGGTGACGTTCGAGCAGGTCGACCCGCTCTACGTGATCGACCTGTCGACGCCGACGGCGCCCCGGATCGCGGGCGAGCTGAAGGTGCCGGGCTTCTCCCGCTTCCTGCAGCCGCTCGACGACGGCTTCCTGCTCGGCATCGGCCGCGACGCCGATCCTGAGACGGGCCGCACCCGCGGCCTGAAGGTTTCGCTCTTCGACGTCCGCGATGCCTCGGCCCCCAAGGAGGTCGGCACGTTCCTCGTCGATCAGCCCACGGATGGCTGGTCGTGGTCGGGCGCCGAATGGGATCATCACGCCCTCGGCTTCTTTCCAGAACTCGACGTCGTCGCGCTACCGGTCCAGTCGGTCGTGATGGTAGACGCCGATTCGCCCGATGGCTTCCCCACATGGCAGACGCGGTCGGGTGTCGTGGTGCTCGACATCGACGCGGTCACCGGCATCACCGAAATCGGCACCGTCGCGCACGACTCGCACCTGCTGCGGACGGCCCGGATCGGCAGCACGATCTACTCGGTGGCCGACCTTGACCTCAAGGCGGTGGATGTCGTAAGCGGCAGCTTGTCGCCGCGCGGCACGGTCATCCTGCAGCAACCGTAAAAAAAGGTGTCAGGACTCTTTTTCCGACAATGATTGGTCGGGAAGAATCGCGCGCGGGCCGAAAAAGAGTCCTGACACCTTTTTGGATTGGCGGGCCGTCTCGAGCCAGCGGTGCGACTGCCGCGGCAACTCGACGTGCAGGCCGCCACGGTAGCCGGCCTGCAAAAGCGTCGCGAGCACTGGCTCGAGATCGACCGTGCCCGTGCCCAGCGGCAGGTGCTCGTGGCGGCAGGGCAGCATGTCGTCGACATGGACGTTCACAACGTCACCGGCTCGGGGCGCAAGCACGTTCGCCAGCGGCCGCTCCCCCATGCATTCCATGTGGCCGATGTCGAGCGTGAGTCGCAGCGGTGCGGGACGGCTCAGCCGTTCGACGAGCTGGTCATACCGGGCGAGCGTATCGATGAACATCCCCGGCTCCGGTTCAAAACCGATCAAGACTCCGCGGGCGGAGGCGTGGGCGAGCACCGCGGCGAGCCCGTCCATGAGCCGCCCCCAGAGCGTCTCCTCGTCTGCCGAGTCGGCGACCACGCCCGCCCAGAGCGAGACGCAGCCGGCCCGCAGTTCGGCGGCGACGTCAACGGCGCGGCAGAGAAACTCGACCCGACGCAGCCGGTCTTCCCGGCGAGGCGAGACGAGCGTCGGCTCGTGCTTGCGCGCAGGATCGAGGAGGTGGCGGGCTCCCGTCTCGATCACGCAGGCCATGCCGGCAGCCGCCAGGGCCTGCCGCCAGCGGCCGATCTCTGCGGCGAGCGACGGCACGAAGGGATTGAGCACATGATGGTCGAGCGTGATCGCGAGCGAGCGATAACCGAGATCGCGAAGCATCGGCAGCGCGTCGAGCGGCAGGATGTCGCCGATGCTGTTGGTGCTGTAGCCGAGCTGCATGGTAAGCCGCCGCCCGAGCGGGCGGCCGTCATGTAGGGGAGACGAGTTGCCGGCCAAAGAGGAACGGCCCGAGCAGCATGAGCACGACGATCGCCCACGGCTCGCCGCAGGACGCAAGCACGAGCACCGCGTCGAGCGTGATGATCGACATGATCGCGTTGCCGACGGCCTGCCGCACGCGCGGCCCGGTGGCATCGATGATGCCGAGCAGGTTGCGGACCGCGATCGATCCGCCCAGGAGCCCCCAGAGCAAAAGCCAGGCGGTGAGCCGCTCGCCGCGCAGCCAAACCGCGCCGCCCCCCGCAGTCGCCATCAGCCAGGTGTGCCCTCCCGCAACGGCCAGTCCCGCGAGCATCACGACGGTCGCGATCGCAAGTTCGCCGCGCCGGCTTTGGCCGGCCTCGTCGCGGGCGAAGAGCGTGATGCCGCCGGCATACATGCCCATGCCGAGCGGGATCAGCCATTCATGGCCGGTGGGCCCGCCCGCGGCCGTCATGCCGAGGAGCCAGCTGAGCGATCGGCAGGAGCCCATCACCGTGGGCCCGAACGCCGTCGCCTTCGCATGGCGGTCGTAGATCCAAATGGCGGCCGTGAGTGCGGCGCCCACGAGTGCGACGGCCGCATGCCCCGAGATGAAGGCCGTGATGCAGGCGCAGATGCCGCCGAAGCCAAGGAGCCGCTGGCCGACGGCCGCCGCCGTGGCGACGTCGATCGCGCCGCTCGGGAGCGGCCGCTCCGGTCGCTCCTGGCGGTCGAGCGCGACGTCGAAGACGTCGTTGAGCACCATGCCGGCGGCGTACAAGAAAAGCCCCGCTGCGAGCACCCACCAGAATGGCGCCGGCGGCACCGCGAGCTCTCTGGCATGCGATGCGATCAGGAAGCCGGCGAGAATGTCGGCCGCCACGGTGGCGTGATTCGGAACCCGCAGGAGCGTGAGCCAGGCGACAAGCGTCTTCATCCGGTCACTCCAGGGCCACGCCGGCGCGGGCGGCGCAGGAGAGCAGGTGCGCCTTCGCGGCCCGGGCGGCATCGTCCGGGCGATCGCGGTAGGGATAGAGCTCGACGGTGATCCAGATGTCGGGCGTGTGCGTTGCGATCGCCTTGAAGACGCCGTCGAAGTCGATCGCCCCTTCGCCGGGCACCAGGTGGTGGTGCACCCGCGTGGCGGCGATGTCTTCGAAGTGGTAGTGCCGCGTGTGGGCCTTCATTCGCGGCACCCACTCGGCCGGATCCTCGCCCACGCAATAGGCGTGGCCGATGTCGAAGTTGAGCCCGAGCGACGGATGGTTCACGCGCTCGGCAAACTCGAGATACTGGCCGAACCTCTCGATCAGGAGCCCGGGTTCCGGCTCGATGAGCAAGGTCACGCCGCAGGCGGCAGCCACGTCGAGGACGGGCATGATCTCGTCGTAGAAGATGTCGGTGGCCTGCTCGCGAGTCTGCCCCGCGGCGATCTCCCCGCCGGGCTCGGTCGAGATCGAGGTCGCCCCGAGTTCGGCGGCCAGCCGCAGCGCCCGCTTCGTATGCTCGCGGCGGATCGCGCGGTAATGGGGATCGGGGTCGGTCCAGCCGGGATGCCAATAGGGCTGCCGCGGGTCGGCGATCGCGTTCATCATGAACGCGTTGATGTTCGAGATTGCGAGCCGGTGCTGGGCGAGACTGCGGCGGATGAGGTCCTTCTGCTCCCCGAGCAGGCCCGCCGGCCAGGCGTGCGGCACGTCGGCGAGCAGTTCGATGCCCCGGTAGCCGAAGCCGGCGATCCGCGCGATCGCCTGATCGACCGGCACGTCGAGGTAGGCGTTGGAGCTGAAGGCGAGCTTGAGCATGGTGGGAGGAGTGTAGTCGCGCTGGTCCCGTCGGGCTACGGCCAGAGCACGATCCGCTGCTCGAGCCACTCCGGCCGCAAGGGCAGGCGTTCGAGTTCGGTGTAGTACATCGCCGCCGGGTTGACGCCCCGATCCTCCATGCGGGTCACATGCCTGGCGACCGGGCCGCAGGCGAGCATCCACGGCAGCACGACGAGCCAGACGATCGCGAGGCCGACGATCGCAGCGACGAACCTCGCCATCCCGCCGAAGTCTTTCATCACGTTCCCACGGTGGTCATGGGTCCACCGTCTTGCGAAACAGCCATCCAAACGTGAGGCTCGCCATCGCGAGCGTGAGCGCGAGATTGAGCAACTGCCCCCCCACGTAGAGCACGAGCGGCCGGCCGCTGGCGAGCACCGGCGCGAGCTCGCGGAAGTTGGTGGCGAGCCCCATGCAGACGAAGCCGGCGCAGAAGAGCCAGCCCCGCAGCCGCGACGTGAATCCGAGCGTGGCGCCATCCACCCAGAGGGCCTGCTCGGGGGAAGAGTTGTGGAGCCACGAGCAGACGAGCGACATGAGGAGAAATCCGATGATGAACCGGGGAAACCGCCGCCAGGCCTCCGCTGCCAGCGAGGCCCGCGGGCCGGACGCATCGCGCTCGACCCAGCCGGCCCAATAGAACGCCACGGCGAAGGCGATCACGCCGATCATCGAGTTTTGGATCATCTTCACCGTCGCCGCCACCTCGCCCGCCTCCTTGCCGAGCGACTCGCCCGCCGCGACGACGGCCCCGGTGGCGTCGATCGTGCCGCCGAGCCAGGCACCTCCCACGATCGGGTCGAGCCCCATCCAGGCGATGAGCGGCGGCATCGCCACCATCATGATCACCGTGAAGAAGAGCGACAGGCCGATCGCCAGCGTGAGCTCTTCCTTTTTCGCCCGGCAGGCCGCGGCCGTCGCGATCGCCGCCGAGACGCCGCAGACCGACATATCGGCCGAGACGACCATGCAGAGCGACCGCGATGGAATCCCCAACAGCCGCACGCCCGCCCAATAGGTGGCCACGAGCACGACCGGCGTGACGAGCCACGAGGTCATCACGCCCGGCAGGCCGAGTTCGAGAAGCCGGCCGAAGAGCACCTCCGCCCCAAAGATCACGAGGCCCGTCTTGATGAGAAACTCCCCGCCGAGGGCGGCCGCCAGCCACCGCGGCACGCCCACCGTGTTGCTGATGAGGATGCCGACGAAGAGCGCCCAGAGCGGATACTCGAGGTTGTAGTAATGGATGAGCTTCTGGCTCGACAGCAGATAGGCCAGGCCGGCAAGCCCCGCGATCGCGAGACTGCCCGGCACGACGCGGCGCACGGCGCCGCTCCCGAGCAAGGCGCCGGCCGCGCTGACCAGCACGACCCAGCCCATGCCGAGCAGGATCGGACGAGCGACGTTGTTCCCCTTCTTGTCAACGAGCGACTGCACGGGGGAGTCGGCCCAGGTCTGCGGCTTGTCGATCGTGGCCGCCAGCGGCGTGGGCCAGCCCTTGGGATATTTCTGCCGGCTGCCAGGGTCCGTCGCCGGGCGGGCGAACGAGGTCACGGCCAGCGCGAGCGCGACGATCGCCACGCCGATGAGCGTGGCGGCGGTGTCTTCGTGAAGGGCAGGCTTGGGGGAACGCATGGGCTTCAACTCGAGGCGCTGCGGTATTTGGACAGCGCCGCCTGGAAGACGAGCCGCGAGACGACGAGCGAGGCGACCGCGGCGACGATCGCCGCCGCGATCATGCCCCAGGCTCCGCCCGCGAGCGGCTGGGCGATGACGCGGGCAGGCACGTTGACGACGAGCAGGATCGGGATCACGAACGTGCAGAGCGCGCGGAGCGGGCCGCCGAAGGGACCGGCATAGATCTCGGCGGGATAGCGGGAGAAGTTCGTGAGATAGAACCAGAAGTCATAGAGACTCTGGTTGCGGCCCATGAGGATCGTGGCGGCGGCGAGCATGATCACGAGCGAATAGAGGATTGCCACGCCGCAGAGGATGAGCAGCGGATAGAGCAGCCAGGCGACAAGGGGCGGCGTATGGTCCATCCGAGCGAGGGCCCAGGCAAGCAGTCCACAGCCTACAAGTCCGTTGGCAAACGACGAAAAATCGACGCGGTGCATCGAGAGCAGGAACTGCGCGTCGAGCGGTCGCACGAGCACGGCATCGAGTCCACCGGTGCGGACCATCTCGGTGAGTTCCTCGGCGCTCGGCATGAAGAGCGCCTGCACGATCGAGTTGATGATGAGGCCCGTTGCCACGAACGCGAAGAACGGCTCGCGCGACCAGCCCGTGCCCTTCCCGATCTCGGGCGTGAACTGAAACACGAGCAGGTAAAAGGCGAGGTTCATCGACATCCAGCCGAGGCTCGTCACGCACTCCAGCAGAAAATTCGCCCGAAACGTCATGTCACGCACGAGACACGCCCGCGCGAACGTCCCGAAGATGGAGAGATAGCGGCCCATCGTCAGCCCCCGTAGGCCGAGTAGCGCCGGGTGCCGCGCCACCAGACGATTCGGCACGCCACCGCCATCACAACGACCCAGGCCGCCTCGATCGCGAGGGCGCGGCCGAGTTCGGCCCCCTGCACCTTCCCGAGCCACACCGCCGCCGGAAAGTAGGCCGTGTATTCGAAGGGGAGCCAGCGGACGACGTCGGCCACGTCGATGCCGGCGATGCCGGTGGGGATGCCGGCGAGCATGTCGATCGGAAACATATGGCCCGAGAGCAGATACTGCACGAGCATGTAGGCGAACACGATGCTCGACACCTCCAGCACCCAAAAGCCAAGCATGCCGAGCGTGGCCTCCATGAAGAAGCCGAGCAGAAACGAGAGGAGGAGCGAGGCGACGAAGGCCGCGATCGCGGTGGCGTCGGGCAGCGGTGGAAAATAGCTGCGACAGATCCAGAACACGGCCGCGAACGGCAGGATCGCCACGGCATAATAGACGAGCTTGTGGGCGATCCGGGCGGCGAGCAGAAACGACACGTAGTCCACCGGCTGCACGAGGTATTTCTTGATCGAGCCGTCGCGGATGCTACGGGAGATGCCGCCAGCGAGGCCGGGCATACTGGAGAAGGCCCGCGTGACCATCGTGAGCAGGTAGTAGGCTACGATATCGGTCTTCGAGTAGCCCGCGATGTCGGCGCGGCTCGTGGCGGCGAAGACGGCCGTCCAGAGAAACACCTGCGTCACGATCGGCAAAAACCGCATCGCCGTGCCGAGAATGAAGTCGCCGCGGTAGGCGAGCCGCTCCTCGAGGCAGATCGCGAGCATCGTCCACCAGATGCGGAGCCGGGTGGCGAGCTCGGCAAGCGGGCCCGGCCCTGCGGCGGTGGTCGGCGCGGCCGTCGTCATGCCGGTGCCTCCGCGGGCTCGGCAGGCCGCGCGTCACCAGAACGGAAGAGCCCGGCCACGATCTCCTCGAGCGGCACGTCCTCCACCGACACGTCGCGGACGCCCGCGCCCCGGAGGATCTCGGGGAGCACGTCGGCGATCCGGCTGCGGTCGATCCGCATGACGACCTGCGGCCCGCGAATCTCGCACGGAAATCCATACCGCTCGAGCGCCCCGGGGGCCGGCGGCTCGTCGAGGTCGAGCGTCACGATCTTGTGCGTGGTGAATCGGTCGACGATCTCGGCGAGCGAGCCGTCATAAAGGATGTCGCCATGGGTGATCACCATCACCCGCTCGCAGAGCGCGGCGACGTCCTTCATGTAGTGCGTGGTGAGCATGACGGTCGTCCGTCGCTCGGCCTGCACGTGCCGGAGAAACTCGTGGATCGTGTGCTGGGCGACGACGTCGAGGCCGATCGTCGGCTCATCGAGGAAGAGTACTTCGGGCTCGTGCAAAAGCGCCGCCACGAGTTCCAGTTTCATCCGCTCGCCGAGCGACAGTTCCCGCACCGGCTGCAGGATCAGCTTTCGCACACCGAGCAGGTCGACCAGTTCGTCGCGCACCCGCTCATAGCGGGCGGCATCGAGCCGGTAGATTTCCTTGTGGAGCCTGAAACTCTCGGCGGCGGGCAGATCCCACCAAAGCTGGTTTCGCTGCCCCATCACGAGGGCGAACCGGCGGCGAAAGTCATCGGCCCGCTCCCAGGGCACGTGGCCGAGCACGCGGGCGGTGCCCCGCGAGGGCGTGATGATCCCGGAGAGCAGTTTGAGGAACGTGGTCTTCCCGGCGCCATTGGGCCCCAGAAGCGCGACGAATTCTCCGCGGTTCACTGTCAGGCTAACGCCCTTGAGCGCCTCGACGAGCCGGCTCGTCCGCCGAAAGAGCCCGCGCAGGCTCGCCCCCAGCCCCTCCGGCTTGTCGTAGACGCGATACTCCTTGGCCAGCCCCTCGACCCAGATCACCGTATCGTCGCCGATTCGGCCGCCAGGTGGCTTGTGCCCATTGGTGTTGTGCATGCGGCGAGTATAGGGGAAAAAGGTTCGGCGGCCGCCCGCAGGAAGAAGGATCACGCATGTTTCGCATCGGTCTCGGTCACGACACGCATCGGCTCGGCCCCGGCGACGGGCTCGTGCTCGGCGGCATCACGATCCCCCACGATCGCAAGTCCATCGGCCACAGCGATGCCGACGTGCTCCTCCACGCGATCACCGACGCCCTCCTCGGCGCGGCCGCCCTCGGCGACATCGGCGAGATGTTTCCCGACACCGACCCCACCAACAAGGGGCGCGCTTCGGCAGAGATGCTGCAGGCGGCTTCTGCCCGCGTGGCGGCGGCCGGCTGGCGGATCACAAATCTGGATTGCGTGATTTTCGCCCAGCGGCCCAAAATCCTGCCTCACCGTCCGGCGATCCGCCGCCGGATCGCCGAACTGCTCGGCATCGACGAGGCGTCCGTCTGGCTCAAGGCCAAGACGGGCGAATCGGTCGGGCCGATCGGCGAGGAACTGGCGATCGGCGCCGAATGCGTCGTGCTGATCGAGCGGTAGATCGCGGTGCCCTTCCCCGACCTGGAGCGACAAGACGAGATGACGACGGCTTCCCTTCCTGCGATCGAGGTCTATAGCACGCTCACGAAGAAGAAGGCGCCGCTCGTCACGGTGAAGCCCGGCCACGTGGGGATGTATCTCTGCGGCCCCACGGTCTACAAGCCGAGCCACATCGGCCACATGGTCGGCCCGGTGATCTTCGACACGGTCAAGCGGTATCTCGAATATTCGGGCTGGCAGGTGACGTGGGTGGTCAACATCACCGATGTCGACGACAAGATCATCGCCGAGAGCACGGCCCGCGGCACGACGATGGCGAAACTCGCCGAGGAGATGACGGCCGACTATCTCGAAAACCTCGCCTGCCTCGGCGTGAAGAGCATCGACCAGATGCCGAAGGCCACCGAGCACATCGGCACGATCATCGCCTTCATCGAGGGGCTCATCGCCAAGGGCTGCGCGTATGCCAGCGACGGCGACGTCTACTTCGACGTCACGAAAGACCCCGACTACGGCAAGCTCACCAACCGCTCCATCGATCAGACCCAGGGCGAGGGCGGCTCGACGGCGGAACGAAAACGGTCGGCCGCCGACTTCGCCCTCTGGAAGAAGGCGAAGGCGGGCGAGCCCTCGTGGGAGAGCCCGTGGGGCCCCGGCCGGCCGGGCTGGCACATCGAGTGCTCTGCGATGAGCAAGGCGATCCTCGGCCCCCACTTCGACATCCACGGCGGCGGGCTCGACCTCGTGTTTCCGCATCATGAGAACGAGATCGCCCAGAGCGAATCGCTCCACGATTGCCCGATGGCCACGTTCTGGATGCACAACGGCCTCATGCAGGCGGCGGGGGCCGCGGGCAAGGTGGGAGGCCGGCCGCGTGGGAGCGAGGCCTCGGCGGCCGACGAGGCGGCGGCGCAGGCGTCGGCGGCCGACCAAGCGGCGGCGCAGGCCGCGACGAAGATCTCGAAGTCGACCGGCGCCGAGCCGTTCAAGAACCTGCTCGCGCGGCACCAGCCGCAGGCGATCCGGATGCTCCTGCTGTCCACGCATTACCGCAGCCCGATCCACTTCGGCGAGGAACCGCTCGGCGAGAGCGCCCGCGCCATGGAGGCCTTCGAACGGCTCTTCGCCCGCTTTGAGCGGATCGCGGGGAAATCGTTCTACGCCCTGCCCTGCCGGGACCGCCGCGCGGGGGATGCGGCCGTCGCGGCCGCCGGCGACGACGTGAAGGCCCTGCGTGACAAGTTCCTCGCCGCGATGGACGACGACTTCAACACGGCGATCGCGATCGCCTCGCTCTTCGACTTCGTCCGCGTGGTCAACAAGTTCATCGACCAGCACGCCCTCGAGGCCAAGAAGCCCGCCGCCGAGTTGGCCTCGCTCGACGCGATGCTGCTCGTGCTCCGTGAGCTCACCGGCACGCTCGGCCTCTTCCTGGAAGCCCCGCAGGCGAAGGCCGGCGGCGCCGACGAGGCGCTCGTGGGCAAGCTTATGGAGCTCATCATCGAGATCCGCGCGAATGCCCGGAAGACGAAGGACTTCGCCACCGCCGACCTCGTCCGCAACAAGCTCACCGAGGCGGGCATCGTGCTGGAAGACCGCCCCGACGGCACAGGCTGGTCGCGGAAATAGCCGAAGGAAAAGAGGATGGAGTTCCACGGATTCTGGACCGGGCTGTCCATCATCCTCGGCGGCATCGTCGCCTCGATCGTGCTCGTGGCGGTGGTGCGAAAGCTTTTTTCGAAGGACGTGCTGCGGCAGGGGCACGACATCACGGGCAACGTGCTCTCGGTCGTCGGCACGCTCTACGCCGTGCTGCTCGGCCTGGTCGTGGTCGATGCGCTTGTGCGGTTCGAGCACGCCGTCGACGTCGTCCAGCACGAATCAAACGCCCTGGCCGACATCTTCCTGCTTTCGGAAAAACTGCCCGAG
Source organism: Planctomycetia bacterium (assembly GCA_046343855.1). Taxonomy (GTDB): domain Bacteria; phylum Planctomycetota; class Planctomycetia; order Pirellulales; family UBA1268; genus RGVT01. Next base: position 46,917 of record JBKDMX010000122.1, on the reverse strand, counting down.
CCGCAGCGCGACCGGCTCAAGGAGATCTGCAAGACCTACGCCCACCAGGTCGTGGAGCAGGAATGGCCGCTGATGGAGCAGGGGCTGATGAGCACCGACGCCCGCGATTCGGCATTCTCGCTCACCCGCGCGCTCAACGACTTCGAACCGACGACGGAGAGCCAGAAGGCCGTCTACCCGATGATCCTCGAGCAGATTCGGGAACTGTGGGACGCCCGCCGCGAGCGGTCCGGCACGGCCCACGTCGGGATACCGGCGGTGGAATGGTTCGTACTGATCGTGGGCGCCGGCATCACGGTGCTCTTCGCGGGGCTCTTCGGCTCGCAAAGCGTGGGCCTGCAGCGATTCGTGACGACGCTCGCCGCCCTGGTCATTGGGCTCAATCTGTATCTCGTGTCGCTCTTCGGCTACCCGTTCTCGGGAGAGCTCACGGTGTCGAGCCGGCCGTTCCAGACCGACATCGCGATCTTCGAGGGTCGCCTCGGCGACAAGCTGGCCCACGAGCAGGAAGATGCCGGCAGGTGATCGCGGCGCGGTTTCCCCCTGGCTCGCGGCCGGGGGCTTTGCTTGCCGATCGGCGCGATGCACGAGGCGAACCCGCGGGTGGGGCAGGCCGAGCCGGTCGCGGTAGCGGCGGGCAAGCGCGGAGCAGGCCAAGACGACGTGGCCACGGCCGGCCGCCGATCTCCGTCTTGCCCGCACCGCACACGCCCATCACGACGACCGCGCGGGGGCTGGCGTGGTGTGTATCGGCTTGAGGGCCTGAGTCGCTCATGAGACAATGCTATCGCGGTTCCGCCTGGTGGCGAACGAGGTCGGTGTCAGACGATGCGAGAGGGCTCCCAGCACAGGGGATCAGTTTCATGTGTCGATGGCAATGGCTCGTGTTCGCGTGTCTGTTGGCTTGCGGGTCGGCCGTGGCCGAAGAGGGGGCGCCGGCCGACCTGCTTCCCACGCTCGGGTCGATCGAGCGGCTTGATCCGCGGTTCGACGCGATCGTTCCCCAGGATACGGTGATCGAGGTGCTCGCGAGCGGGTTCGCGTGGGCGGAGGGGCCCGTGTGGCTCGAAGGGGAGCAGGCGCTCCTGTTCAGCGACGTCCCACGGAATCGGGTGATGCGGTTCAAGGACGGAGAGGGCGTGAGCGTGTTTCTCGAGCCCGCGGGCTTCACCGGCCCGGGGGCGTATGGCCGCGAGCGCGGGAGCAACGGCCTGACGCTCGACCGGCAGGGCCGTCTCATCTCCTGCGAACACGGCGATCGCCGCGTGAGCCGCCTCACGCCCGGCGGCGGCAAGCGGACGGTGGCCGACAACTACCGCGGCAAGCGGTTCAACAGCCCCAACGACTGCGCCGTGCACTCCTCCGGAGCGATCTACTTCACCGACCCACCCTACGGCCTGCCCAAAGGCTGGAACGACGAGTCACGCGAACTCGACTTCTGCGGCGTCTATCGCGTGACGCCCGCTGGCGAGGTGACGCTCCTCTGCGACACGATGACCATGCCCAACGGCATCTGCTTCTCGCCCGACGAGAAGCGGCTCTACGTGGCTCAGTCCGACCCGGAGGCCCCGCTGTGGAAGGTGTTCAACGTCAAGCCCGACGGCACGCTCGACCAAGGGCGGACGTTCTTCGACGGCACTGGACTCTTCCGGGAGAGAAAAAAGGGGCTGCCCGACGGGCTCAGGGTCGACCTCGCTGGCAACGTGTTCGCGACGGGGCCCGGCGGCGTGCTCGTCTTCGCGCCCGACGGCACCCACCTGGGCACGTTCCTCACGGGGCAGGCGACGGCCAACTGTGCCTTCGGCGGCGACGGCCGCACGCTCTACATCACGGCCGACTCGCACCTCTGCCGCGCGCGGCTCGCGACCGCCGGCCCGCTGCCGGGGCCGTGAGTTGCCGAGGCCAAAGATCCTCTCGCTGAAATGCGTCTGTTACGATTCAGGCACGCGAGAGTCACGCGGCAATGTCCTCACCTGACGTCCACGGAGCCTGCTCGATGTCTCTCTCCCTCATGACCGCCCACCGGACCCTCGGCCGCATGTGTCTTTTCGGCTTCGCCATGCTCGCGGCGACCGCGATGACGATCGCCGAGGTGCCGCCGACGGCCGACCTGCCGGCGATCTTCAATGGCCGCGACCTGGCCGGCTGGAAGGTCGTGGGCGAGCCGTATTGGACCGTCGTCGATGGCGCGCTCGTGGGCGAGAACGACGCCGAGAAGAAGGGCTCGATGCTCTACACCGACAAAGCCTACGGCGACGTGATCGTCGAGTGTGAAGTGCGGTGCACCGGCACGATCGACAGCGGCATCATGGTTCGCAAGCCGGAACTCCAGGTGCAGATCGGCGAGTCGAGCAGCCTGAAACGCGACATGACCTGCTCGTTCTACACGGGCACCTATCCGGAGGAGGCCCGCGCCGCCAAGGCGGCCGAACTGCTCAAGCCCGGAGAGTGGAACCGGATCCGAGTCGAGGCCAAGGGAGACACGTTCACCGTCTGGCTCAACGGAGAGCAGGTGTCGCGATACACCAGCGACAAGTACCGCACGCCGGCTCCGATCGGCCTTCAGATCCACCCCAAAATCCAAATGAGGGTCGAGTTCCGCGACCTGCGGGCGAAGCCGCTCTGAAACGCGGCCCCGCCGCCCTACGGCAACTGGATCGCCATCGGCTCGCTCGTCGTGCCGGCAGCCTCGGCCGCGGCCATGTCGCGGATGTCCTGCGTGATCTTCATCGAGCAATACTTCGGCCCGCACATGCTGCAGAAGTGGGCGCTCTTGAACGTCTCCTGCGGCAGCGTCTGGTCGTGATACCTCCGAGCCGTCTCCGGATCGAGCGCCAGCCGGAACTGCTCGTTCCAGTCAAACGCAAACCGGGCCCGCGAGAGGGCGTCGTCGCGCACGCGGGCATTCTTCCGATGCCGGGCCAGGTCGGCCGCATGGGCCGCGATCTTGTAGGCGATCACGCCCTGCTTCACGTCCTCCGCGTCGGGCAGCCCGAGGTGCTCCTTCGGCGTCACGTAGCAGAGCATCGCCGCGCCGCTCCAGCCGGCGAGTGCCGCGCCGATGGCGCTCGTGATGTGGTCGTAGCCCGGCGCAATGTCGGTCACGAGCGGGCCGAGCACGTAGAACGGCGCCTCGTCGCACTCCTCCATCTGCCGCTTCACGTTCATGTCGATCTGGTCCATCGGCACGTGGCCCGGCCCCTCCACCATCACCTGGCAGCCCTTCTTCCAGGCCCGCCGCGTGAGCTCGCCGAGCACGTGCAGTTCGGCGAACTGCGCCTCGTCGCTGGCGTCGGCGATCGCGCCGGGCCGCAGGCCGTCGCCCAGGCTCCACGTGACGTCATACTCGCGGAAGATGTCGCAGAGATCCTCGAAGTGGGTGTAGAGCGGATTCTGCTGCTTGTGGGTCATCATCCAGCGGGCGATGAGCGAGCCGCCGCGGCTCACGATCCCGGTGATCCGGTTCATCGTGAGATGGAGGTGCTCCTGCAACAGGCCGGCGTGGACGGTCATGTAGTCCACTCCCTGAGCGGCTTGCTTCTCGCACATGTCGAGGAAGTGCTGCGGCTTCATGTCGTCGATGTCGCCGCCGAGTTCCTCGAGCATCTGGTAGATCGGCACCGTGCCGATCGGCACGGGCGAGGCGTCGATGATCGCCTGCCGGATCGTGTCGATGTCCTTGCCCGTCGAGAGATCCATCACCGTGTCGGCGCCGTAGTGGACGGCCATGTGGAGTTTCTGGAGCTCCGTCTGTTCGTCGCTCGTGACGGCCGAGTTGCCGATATTTGCGTTGATCTTCGTGAGGGCCGCGATGCCGATCGCCATCGGCTCGAGCTTCTTCGTGAGATGCACGGTGTTGGCCGGGATCACCATCCGCCCGCGGGCCACCTCGGCGCGGATCAGCTCCTCGGGAAGATCCTCGCGCTGGGCGACGAACTTCATCTCGGGGGTGATCTCGTTGTTACGGGCGCGTTCGAGCTGGGTCATCGGGGGTCTCCGTCGGGCGATGGTGTTACGGCATTACAGTAGCAAAAAGTGTGCGTTTCGGCACTTGAGGTGACCCGCCTTGCCGCCGGAATCGGCAGAAGTCGCCTCGCGTGGAGATTTCACAAACGGCCCGCCCGCGACTCACTCCTCCAACGAGCGAAATCTCCAATGCTCGTCGAGCTTCCGCCGATTCCGGCGTTCAGCATCGGAGAGCAGGCGGGGGTCAGAGCGTTTTAAGGTATTCGAGGACGGCCGCCTTTTCGTCTTCTGTGAGTGCGTCAGGGAAATCGTGGCCGGCGGCGCTTTTGCCCGGTTTCGACGTGTCGAAATAGGTACGGCGTTCGGCCGACGTGAGCTTGCCCGCGGGCATGGTGGCGAGTTCCTCGACCTCGAGGCCGACGCGGCTGCGGTCGTAGCCCGTCGGCGTGCGCCGCCAGACGGCGGGTCGCTTCGCGGGATGGAGCAGGTGCCAGAGCGTGGGCACGGAGCCGTTATGGAGGTAGGGCGCCGTGGCCCAGATGCCGTCGAGCGGCGGGGCGACATAGCCAGCCGGGGATTCGCGGTTGCGCAGGCTCGCGGTGTCGCGGCCATGATGGCCAAACCAGCTGTCGTTGAGCTCGCTGCGTTCCTTCGCCGTGAGCGAATCGAACCGCACACGGTCGGTGCCGATCTCCTCGATCGCCACGATCCTTTCCGGAAAGTCGGCGCCGGGGCCGTAGCTGCCGTGGCACGAGCCGCAATGCGCCGCAAACACCGCGCGGCCGCGGTCCGCGAGCGGCTGGTCGATCTCACCGGGCCACCGCGGCGGCTCGAGCGACTCGATCCAGGACTCGATGGCGCGGAAGTCGTCTTCCCACTCCGCGAATTTGTCGGGGCCATTTTCCTTGACGAGCAGAAACTGCATCAGCATCCGGTGGCCCTTCGGCGCGAAGCCGTCGGCATAGAGGCCCGTCTTGCGGCGGGCATGCCACCAGGCGGGTGCGTCCATGTCGTGATGCACGAGGTCGAACCGCGGCGGCCGCTGCAGGATGTTTAAATCAGCGTCGCGGTGCCGCATCAGCGCCACGCCGAAGATCACGGCATTCGTGGTGCCATTGGTCGTGCCCAGCGGCAACAGCAGCGAGCCCATGTCCATGTGGCCAAACGGCTTTCGCTGCTTCACCTTCACGAGGCGAACCTCCTCGGTGAGCGTCTCGAGCGCGTAGTTCGAGTTTGGCAACCCCGGGATCACGCGTCCCTCCACCTGCCCCTGGTGGCAGGCCAGGCAGCTCATCGTCCAGCGCCCCCCCTCGCCCACGACATACTGCAGCGACCGCGAGGGATCGTCAGGGTGGGGCGTGAGGCCATACCGCTCCATTGCCATCCGCCGCCGCTCCTCCACCGGCGCCCGCTCCGCGCGGCTGCGCAGCGGCTCCGGCCAGAGCGTCCAGAGCTGATCGAACACCTCCTGGTCGAAGTCGGCAGGGAGATAGGCCTTCGAGAGCAAGAGCTCTCGGCCCCGGCCGACATCGGCCGCGCCCACGAACGCGCGGCAGGCACACGCCCAGGCGAGCGCGGCGGCCGCCACGACACGGCCAGGCCGCCGCAGGCCGCACCACGATTCACGCTCGATTCCGGGCACTTTCATGGCATACTGGCTGCCGGCCTGTGTCACGCCTGTCCGTCGCGCCGCGCACGACTCGCCACGCACGATTCAGCAGTATAGACGCCTCCCCGCCGCCGTCCTTCCCATGGTCACCGCCAACCCCATCCTCATCCCCGAGTTGCGCGTGATGCTCGCCGAGGGCGACACGGCGGGGCTGCGCGAGGTGGGCGCCGAACTGCATCCGGCCACCGTCGCCGAGTTTTCCGAGGGGCTCGACGACGGTGAAATCTGGCAGCTGCTCGACGCCCTGACGGTTGAACGGCAGGCGGAGGTTTTCCCCTACTACCCGATGCCCCGGCAGGTGGAGCTCGTGAGGGCGGCCGACCGCCAGCACCTCGGGCCGCTCTTGGAATGGATGGCCGCCGACAACCGCGACGACCTCCTGCGCGAGCTCGATCCGGAGTTCGTCGAGGAGATCCTGCCGCTCGTCGCCAAGGCCGAGCGGCACGACATCCGCATGCTTCTCTCCTGCCCCGAAGACTCGGCCGGGGCGCTGATGACGACGGAATACGCCTCGCTGCCGGCCGACATCACCGCCGGCGAGGCCGTCACGCGGCTGCGGTCGCAGGCCCCGAACAGCGAATCGATCTACTACATCTACGTGCTCGACGCCGAACGAAAGCTCGTCGGCTTCGTGTCGCTTCGCGACCTGATCCTCGCCAAGCCCACGGCCCTCGTCGCAGACCTCATGCAGCGGGACGTGATCGCGGTGCGGATGGACGAGCCGAGCGAGAAGGTGGTGGACCTGCTCGCCCGCTTCGACTTCATCGCGATCCCGGTCGTGGACGATCGCAATCGCCTCGTGGGCATCGTCACGCACGACGACGTGCTCGACGCCGTGCGGCAAGACGCCACGGACGACGCCCAGCGGATCGCGGCCATCGCCCCGCTCGGCGAGAGCTACCTCGAGGCCGCGATCGTGTCGATGACCTGGAAGCGCGGCGTCTGGCTCACGATCCTCTTCGCCACCGCCGCGGTCACCGCGATGGTGATGGCCCGCTCGCCGCTCACCCACGCCTGGCTCATCGCCTTCATCCCGCTCGTCATCGCCAGCGGCGGCAACTCCGGCAACCAATCGGCCACGCTCGTGATCACCGCGCTCTCCACGGGCGATTGCAAGCTCTCCGACTGGCCGCGGATCCTCAAGCGGGAATTCGCCCTCGGCCTCCTGCTCGGCACGCTGCTGGCCGTGCCGGGCTATCTCCTCGCGCTTGTCTATGCGCCGGGCCCGACGGAGGCGCTCGTCATCCCGCTCACGATCATGGGCGTGGTGATGCTCGGCACGCTCGTGGGCTCCGTGCTCCCGCTGCTCTTCCGCTCGATCGGTCTCGACCCGGCGCTGATGAGCAACCCGTTCGTGTCGGCGATCGTCGACATCGTCGGCATCGTGCTCTACACGGCGATCTCGCTCGCGCTGCTCGGATAGGGAGGCTCGGGGCTGCCCATGCCCCGGGAGCCGGCGTAGGTGACAAGCGCAGGCAGGATGCCGGAGCGTAGTCACCTCCGAGTGAGCGAAGGGCAGGATGCCCGTAGCGAACGTCCGGCGACGGGGCGTGGGCAGCCCCGAGCCGGCGCGGCTACGCCAGCGTACGGCCGACCGCTTCGGCGACGCGGCGGCAGACCTGCATCGTCCGCTCGAAGGCGGTGAAGTCGAGCGTCTGGGCGCCGTCGCTCGAGGCGCACTTCGGGTCGGGGTGCACCTCGATGATCAGGCCGTCGGCGCCGGCTGCCACGCTCGCCGCCGCCATGCTCTCGACCAGGTTGGCATGGCCCGTGCCGTGGCTGGGATCGACGACGACCGGCAGGTGCGTGCGGGCATGGAGCCATGGCACGGTCGCAAGTGGCAGCGTGAACCGCGTGTGCGTCTCGAACGTGCGGATGCCCCGCTCGCAGAGCATCACCTGACGGTTGCCCGCGTCGAGGATGTATTCGGCGGCGAGCAGCAGTTCCTCGACCGAGGCCGCCGGGCCGCGCTTCAGGAGCACGGGCGTCTGCGTGCGGCCCACCGCCTCGAGCAGCCGGTAGTTTTGCATGTTGCGGGCGCCCACCTGCAGCACGTCGGCATACTGAGCCACGAGCGGCACGTCTTCCGGCGCCACCACCTCCGTCACGACCGCGAGCCCCGTCTCCGCGCGGGCCTCGGCGAGCAGTTCGAGCCCCTTCTCCTTCATCCCCTGGAAGCTGTAGGGGCTCGTCCGCGGTTTGAAGGCGCCGCCACGCAGGCCCGTGGCTCCGGCCGCCTTCACGGCGTGGGCCGTGCCCACGATCTGCTCGCGGCTCTCGACCGAGCAGGGCCCGGCGATCACGCCGATCGACTTTCCGCCGACGACCAGCGGGCCCGCCTTCACGATCGTCGGCTCGGCCTGCACCTCGCGGCTGGCCACCTTGTAGGGCGCGAGGATCGGCAGCACGGAGGCCACGCCGGGCAGCGTTTCGAAGCCGGCGCCCTGCGCATCCCGCTCGTCGCCGACCACGGCCACCACGGTCCGCTCCGTTCCCACGATCACGTGCGGCCGCAGCCGGAGGGCCTCCACCCTGGAAACCACGCGGTCGAGATCGGCCTGGGCGGTGCCGGCCTGCATGACGATGATCATCGGCTCTCTTTCCTCTTCGGTTGCTGCGGCGGTTGTTCGCCGGCGGTGTCGGCCTCGATGCCTGATGGCAGTGTATCGCCGCGCGCGACCGCGGCGGCGCCGGGGGTCTGCTCGATCGCCAGTTCCGCGGCGAGGGCGAGGTTGTGCGCCGCGTGCTCCGGCAGCAGGCAGTTGACGACCGCGCCCCTGCCCTCGCCGCCAGACCGTAGGCTGCCGGCGACGGCGGCGAGCATCATCGGCAGCCGCCGCACGAGCTTCAAGCCATACGGATGCGGATCAAGCGCGTTGCAGTAATCCTCCACCGTTGCGGCGAGCGCATCGATCTTCGCGGCGACGTCTTTCGCGAGCCGCGCCGCCGTCGTGCCGGCGGGCGGGCGGCAATCGATCTCGAGATAGGTGGCCTTGCCGAAGTGGAGCGACAGCGCCGCGGCCCTGACTTCGCGTCCAAAGAATTCGCCGAGCGGGTCGACCAGCTTCGCGAACGGCCCGGCGAAGATCGGCCGGCCGTCGTGCACGAGATAGTTTGGCGAGCCGAAGAGCGTGAGGGCGCGGCGCTCATCGAGCATGCCGACGAGGTCTTCGAGTTCCGGCGGCAGCACCGCCTCGATCTTCCCACGGCTCTGCGCAGCCTCGTCGGCATCGCCGGCGGCCTGCCGCGAGAGGCTCGTCGCGACGATCTCCTCGAGCATCGTCTCCGGCGCTGCGACGAGCACCTTGCCCGCTTCGACTTTCGGCAGCCAAAACGAGAGCGGCCGGCCGATGAAGAGCGTTTCACCGTCTTGTTCTTTCTCTGTCGTAGCCCCCCAGGCCTCGCGCAGCGAGGCATCCGCCGCCACCGGCAGCATGTCGCGGCCGCGGATCGCATAGCCACCGACCACCTCGTCGGAGCCGCCGGCCTGCCATCCCCCCTGCACCGCTTCGATCGCTTCGATCTGGGAGCCGCTGATCGCCGCCACCGCCGCGACCGCCTCTGCGGCCCGCGGGCCGAGCGCACGAAGGAAGAGCCGCCCCTCGTCGCCCGCGAGCATGTCGGCCGGCCGCGCGAGAAGGATGAGCTGCGATCCCGACGGCAGGTAGGCGAGCGTGGGGGGTGGGCCGGATGTCGGCGATGCCCAGGGCAGCGTGTCGGACTCGACCACGTTCACCGTGGCTGCATTGGCCTCCGGACTGCGCGGCGAGCGTTCGTCCGGTTCGGCGACTTCTTGCTCGGCTTCGATGGATGGCGGTGGTTCTGAAGGTGCTTTTGAAGTTGCTTCTGAAACAGCAACCCGGGGCGACGGTTTTTTCGCGGGGGCTGCCGCGGGCCTGGGCCGATAGACGAGCGGGACGACCGAACCCACCAGGATGGCTGCGAGGCCGACCGCCATCAGCGGGGCGAACCACCAGGGCCGCTGCTTCCGCGGGGCAACGGCCTGCGGCACGATGACGGGCGCGCGGGGCTGCGCGGAAGAAGGACTCGGTGTGGCGGCCGGCACGGCGATGGGAGCCATCGCCGGCGGCGGAATCGTCGTCGCTACGGCGGCAGCGACTGGTTTGTGGGGTGGAAGCGTGGGCGACACTGGCGGCATGCCCAGGCAACGGGCGATCGCATCGGCGGCTTCGGCGGCCGTGGGATACCTGGCCGCCGGATCGCGGGGCACCATGTAGGAGATGAGCGTGGCCACCTCGATCGGCACCTGCGGCGGGCCGAGCGGCGGCGGGCCGATGAACGCGGCCTGCGAGAGCGACCGTTCGGCGTCGCCCTGCCAGCAGGGAGGCGCTCCGACAAGCAGGGCGTGAAACAGGCAGCCCAGCGCGTAGACATCGCTCCGCGCATCGCAGCGGCTCTCCGGCAGGAGCAGCTCGGGCGCGATGAAGCAGGCCCGCGGACCCAGCGTGCGAATCGCCTCCGGCGACTCGAGCGGCGGCCGCAATGGCATGCAATGCGGATCGGTGACGAGCGGAAACTGCATGAGCCGGATGCTTCCGTCCGGTGGCTCGCGCCGCAGGCAATCGAGCGAGAGGCCGCCGTGCACGGCGCCCAGCCGGTGCATCTCCGCCACTGCGCCGGCGATCGCCACCATCAAGGGCCCCGCCTCCGCGATCGGCAGCGGGCCGCGGGCGGCGAGCTCCTCGGCGAGCGACGGGCCGACGATGTCTTCGCAGACGATGAATCGCTGCGGGCCGGCCTGCTCGAGCGCCCAGGTGCGGCTCGTGATCGGATTGCGGGCTTCGTTGGCCGCGGCGGTGCGCCGCACGATGTCGGTCCAGACCTCGATCCGCCGGCATGGCTCGGAATCGAGCAGCACCAGGCAGACACCGCGGCCCGAGGACTGATGGCGGGCCCGGAGGAGCGACGCCTTCGCGCCGGTCGTGCGCAGGATCGCGTCGTCGAGCCGCTCGAGAAGCCGGTAGTCGCCGAGCAGGAAGGGGCCGCGGCTGCCGCGGACGAGTTGGCGGGCCTGCCAGATCGTGAGCACCTGGCGGCGCACGAGCCATTTCGCGATCGCCTCGGTCAGGGCATCGCCGGTCATCCCCGGCGCGAGGCTCTCGCGGCCAAACTCACGACGCAGGCCTTCCAGCTGATCGTGATCGACGAGCCCGGTGTCGGCGACGAGCTTCCAGAAGTTCTCGGGCGTTGGCGTCGGCATCGACCGTTTCCTCGACTCTCGGCAGGTTCCGCAATCCTAGCGGTTGGCGGGGCGAATCTGCCACGCGAAGCCCGCTTGTGACCGGGAAAGGGCGGCCCGTAAGATCGCGAAGCGTCGAACGTGCCGTGCAGCCAGGAGAGCCTCCGCATCATGCGAGCCAGCGAAGCCACCAGGATCTATTTCGACCGCGCGGCCGATGAACTCGACCTCTCGGCGAGCACCCGCCGGCTGCTGCTCACGGCCAAGCGCGAGGTGCAGGTGCAGATCCCCGTCGAGCTCGATTCAGGCGAGGTGGCGACCTATATCGGCTACCGCGTGCAGCACAACGACGCCCGCGGACCGATGAAGGGCGGACTCCGCTACCACCCGCAAGTCGATCTCGACGAGGTGCGGGCGCTCGCCGCGCTGATGACCTGGAAGACGGCCGTCGTCAACCTGCCCTACGGCGGCGCGAAGGGAGGGATCGCGATCGACCCCGCGAAGTTCTCACCGCGGGAGCTCGAGCGGGTGACCCGCCGCTTCGTCGACGCCATCCACGACCTCTTCGGTCCCGATGTCGACATCCCCGCGCCCGACATGGGCAGCACGCCGGAGGTGATGGCGTGGATCATGAACCAATATGACAAGTACCACGGCTTCTCCCCCGCCTGCGTGACCGGCAAGCCGGTGGACTACCACGGTCTGCCGGGCCGCGACGAGGCCACCGGCCGCGGCGTCGGCAGCCTCACGCTCAAGGTGCTGAGCCGGCTCGGCCGCAGGATCCCCGGCACCACGATCGCCATCCAGGGCTTCGGCAACGTGGGCACCCACACCGCGAAATTCCTCCGCGATGCGGAATGCCGGATCGTGGCGGTGAGCGACGCGCACGGCGGCTTCTTCAAGGCCGACGGGCTCGACGTCTCGGATCTCCTGCGGCATGCGCAGGCCAACGGTGGCCGGCTCGACGGCTACCGCGGCGGCGACGCGCTCACGAATGACGAACTGCTCGCCACCGAATGCGACGTGCTCATCCCCGCGGCACTCGGCGGCGTGCTCACGAAGGCGAATGCAGCGACGGTCACGGCGCCGATCGTCGTCGAGGCCGCCAACGCCCCGGTGGAGCCCGACGCCGACGCCGTTTTCGAATCACGCGGCGTGATGCTCCTCCCCGACATCCTCGTCAACGCCGGCGGCGTCACGGCGAGCTACTTCGAGTGGGTGCAGAACCGCCAGCAATACCAGTGGGGCATCGATCGCGTGCGTCAGGAGCTCGACCGGATCTTGGGTGAAGCCTTCGAGCAGGTCTGGCAGCTCGCCAAGTCGCGCAGCGTCTCACTGCGCACCGCCGCCTACATGGTGGGCGTGGGCCGCGTCGCCCGCGCGACGGTGCTCGGCGGGATGACCTAGCGGACTGGCTCAACTGGTGCGCACCGGCGAAGGGCCACCCATGCCCCATCGCCGGACGCTCGCTACGAACATCCTGTTCTTCGCTCGCTCGGATGCCGCCTTCGCCAGCCAGAGCGCCTCCGCTTGGCCATCCTGGCTGCGCTCGGCGGCATACGCCGGCTCCCGGGGCACGGGTAGCCCTCCGCCTCCCTCTGTGGATTTCAATACGGGGAGGCTTTGGGCTGCCCATCCCCTCGAGACGGCGTTGGCCGGGCACCGATCCGCTTTAGCGGATTGGTCGGCGAAGGCAGGATGCCGAGAGCGTAGCCGCCATCGAGCGAGCGGAGGGCATGCGGGCACCGATTCGCGTTAGCGGATTGGTCGTACGTAGCGAGCGTCCGGCGAGAGGGCGTGGGAAGCCCGAAGCCGGCGCGGGCGAGTCAGTGCGCAGCGGCCGCAGGTCGATACCATTCGCCGCGGAGCCAGTCGGCGATGAGGTCGATCTGCTGGCGAGTGAGCATCGGGGCGGCGCCCTCGTCGGCTTTGCCGAAGCTCGGCATGCGGTCGTTGGAGTCGCCGTAGAACCGCTCGTGCGTCGGGTCGGTGATGATGCCCACGAGCCACTCACGCGAGCCCCAGCCGACGAGGTCGGGCGCGGAGCCGAGTTCGGTCTTGTTGTCGCCGAAGCGGTGGCAACTGCCGCAGCGGTCGCCGTCGGCGATGAGTGCCCTGCCCTTCTCGATCGTGGCCTTTGCCGCGGCCGTGTCGGCAAGCCCCGCCTCGGCGGCCATCGCGACGATGACGGCCTCGATGTCGTCGGGCTTCCAGGTCTCGGCGTCGGTGAGGTCGTTTTGCACGAAGTTCACCATGTCGCCCTCCTTGTGGGCCGTGTTGCCGAAGTAAGCCGGGCCGGCCACCTGCTTGGGATCGAGCAGGCCGCGCATCCACGAGGCCTTTCCAAACTCGAAGAGATTCGCCGCCGACGACTTCGCGAGGGCTGCGGCCGACAGTTGGCGGTCCATCGGCGTGTCTGAAGCCAGTTGGCGGTCCATCGGCGTGTCTGAAGCCGGATCGACGTGGGCATGGCAGCTCGCGCAGTGCTGGGCGAAGAGAATCGGCCCCTGGCTCTTCGGATCGCTGCGGACCAGTTCGAGCATGCCCGCCGGCGGAATCTTCTCGGGCCGGCCGGCGAGCTCGATCGCCCGCGCGGCATCGACCTTCGCCTGCTTCGAAGCGTCGAGGAAGGCCTGCGAGTGGCGCACCTTCTCGAGCGTGTGGAACTGCTTCTTCATGGCGGCGATCTTGGCGGGATCGTTGCCGAGCGCCGCAGCGAGCTTCGCCTCGTCACCGTCGGTCTCGTCGTAGAGCTTCTGAGCCTCCGCGAGCGACGCCTTGTCGACCCAGAGGGCGTAGTAGTCTTCGTTGAGCGCCAGCGCCGTCAACAGCCCCGCTCCACCGAGGACGCCAAGCGTGAAGGCCACGTTGAACCGATGGCCGAGATTCCAGCGGCCGATGATCGGCATCAGGAACATGACGCCCATGATCAGGCCCGGCACGACGATCGCGCCGAGAAACTCGCCGGTGGCGCCCCAGCCCTCGAAGACTTTCAGGAACTGGAAGAGGAAGAGGAAATACCACTCCGGCCGGGCGGCGGCGTAGGGGAGCGAGGGATCGGCCGGCGCGCCGAGCTCGGCGCCGAGGTGGCCCGTGTCGATCGCCTGCCCGGCGAGCATCGCCTTGATGGCCGGCACGAGGATCACGCCGAGCACCACGGCCATCACGGCGAGCATCGCCACGGCGTCCTTGAGCACCTGATCGGGCCAGAACATCGCGTCGGGCTTCGTGATCGGCTGCTTCGCATGGAGGCCGTGCTTGCGGAAGAGCGCGAGATGCACGACGAGCATCGCGATGAGCGCCCCGGGCAGAAACCCGGCGTGCAGCGCGAAGAACCGCGTGAGCGTGTGGTGGCCGTATTCGTTGCCGCCGATCACGAGCTGCTGGATCGACGGGCCGATGCCCGGGATGATCCCCGCGAGATTCGTGGCCACGATCGTCGCCCAGTAGCCCTTCTGATCCCACGGGAGCAGATAGCCGGTGAGCGCCATGCCGAGCACGAGCATCATCAGCACGAGACCGAGCCAGAAATTCACCTCGCGCGGCGCCCGGTAGGCCCCGTCGATCACCACCTGCAAAAGATGCAGCGCGAGCAGCACAACCATCGCCTGGGCCATGAAATGGTGGATGCCGCGGAGCAGCCAGCCGCCGGTCATCTCGTGCTGGATGTAGTAGACGCTCTCCCACGCCGTCTGGGCGCTGGCCGAATAGCTGGCCCAGAGAAACAGCCCCGTGATCAACTGCGTCATGAAGGCGAAGACGAGCGTGCTGCCCCAGACATACCGCCAACGGGCGCCGCCCGGCACACGTTCGTAGAGCGCCTCGTGCATCACCGCCCGAAAGCCGGTGCGGTCGTCGAGAAAGTCGCCGAGTTGGCCGAGGAGGCCCCTCTTCGGGGCCGTCTCGCCGGATCGGCCGGGGCGTGCGTGCGTGCTCATTGCTGGGCCACCTTCCCCGCGATGCCGGCGCGGAACTTCTGGAACATCACCTCGACCTCTCCATTCTTCGCCACGCGGCACTCGAGAGCATCCATCGGCCGCGGGCTCGGGCTCGGCGCCACGATGCCGCCGTCGAGCGTGAACTCACTGTTGTGGCAGGGGCAGCGGAAGCACTTGCCGCCCGCCTCCATCTCGACGAAGCAGCCGGCGTGGGGGCACGTGGCCGAGAGCGCCTCGACCTGCTGCGATCCCTTCTCGCGCCGCAGGTAGACGGCCCCGACCGGCTCGGCGGCGAAGCCCGTCCAGGCATCCACGCGATCGGCGATGACGGCGAATTGCCGCGGCACACCGTCGTCGGGAATCGCGGAGAGCTCCGTGATCGGCAGGAATTTCGCGCCGGCGCCGCGCCGGGAGAGCGGTGAGAGAAACGCCCACACGCCCGCGACGAGCGGCGGCACGACGGCGAGCCCCCCGCAGACGACGGCGAGCAGTTTCGTCAGAAAGTGGCGGCGGCCCTCAGGCTCGCCGGCATGCGTCTGCCGGTCATGGGCATGCTGACTCATGGCGTGACTCCGGGACTGGGTAGCAACGAATTTAGGCCTTGCGCCAGGCCTCGTCCACGGCGGCGGCCACCTGGCCGAGCGCCGCATCAAAGGGACCGGGCAGGATCGCGCCGGCGGCCGCCTTGTGGCCGCCGCCGCCGAACCGCGCCGCGAGCAGATTGCAATCGACGTGACTGCGGCTGCGGAAACTCGTCTTCACGCGACCATCGGGCTGCTCGATCAGGATGACGGCAAGCTCCGTGCCCTTCACGGCGAGCGTGAGGTTGACGAGGTCTTCGGTGTCGGCCGGCAACGCGTTGACTTCCGTGATGTCGCTCTGCCGGACGGTCGAGGTGATGATGCGGCCCTCGTGGGAGACCCGCGCGCCGGCGAGCGTGCGGCCGACGAGATGCAGCCGGGCGATCGAATCCTGCTCGAAGAGCTCGCGGTAGATCGCCGGCGGGCTCGCGCCCGCATCGACGAGCCGCGCGGCGACGCGAAAACTCTCGCCGCTGGTCGAGGGAAACCGGAAGCCGCCGGTGTCGGTCGAGAGGCCGGCATAGAGGGGCGTGGCGATCCGCTCCACGAGCGGCACCTTCAGCCGCAGGCCGATCTCGTAGACGATCCGTGCCGTCGCTTCGGCCGACGTGTCTTTGAACCAGCGGTCGGAGAGATCGTCTTCGCTCACGTGATGATCGATGACGAGCACCCTCTCCCGCATCTGCTTGGCCACCTCGCCCATCGCGCCGAGCTGGGCCCAGGCGCTCGTGTCGAGCACGATCAAGAGGTCGCGGTCGAGCAGGTCTTCCTTCGTGACGCCGTCCTGCAGCGACTCAATCCGGCGGCCCGGATCGATCCACGTGAGGCCTTCGGGAGTGGACTGGGCATTGACGATCCGCACGTCCTTGCCGATCGCCTCGAGGATGCCGAGCATGCCGAGTTCGCTGCCGAGCGCGTCGCAATCGGGGCGAACGTGGCTGGTGAGCACCACCCGCTGGCAGTTCCGCAGGATCTCGAGCAGGCTTGCCCAGTCCAATCGCATCAGGTTGTCCTCTCGGGGGAATCGGCGTTGCGGGCGATCTCAACGGCCTCTGCCACGTCACGGGCGAGCTGTGCCTTCAAGTCTTCGATCGACGCGAAGGGCCGAGTGTCGCGCAGCCGGTCGATGAAGTCAACGTCGAGCGTCGCGCCGTAGAGATTTTCCGCACAGCCGACGAGGTGCGCCTCGACCGTGATGGCCGTCGCGCCGAACGAGACATTCGGCCCCACATGGACGGCGGCCGGCCACGAGTCCGATCGGCCGGCGACCGCCGCGCGGGCTGCGTAGACGCCGTTGGCCGGCAGGAGCGTGGCCACGCTTCCGAGATTGGCCGTCGGAAACCCGATCGTGCGGCCGCGGCGGGCGCCCTCGACCACCGTGCCCGTCAGCCGGTAGGCGGCGGTCAGCATCGCTCTCGCCGCGCGGACTTCCCCCGCCGCGATCAGCCGCCGCAGCCTCGAGCTCGACACACTCTCGCCTTCGTGCTGCACCGGCGCGACCGTCTCGAGCGAGATGCCGTCGCCGCGGCAGAGCGATTGCAGGAGGTCGATGTCGCCGCGGCGGCGGGCGCCGAACCGGAAGTCGAGCCCTTCGACGAGCGCCAGAGCCCGCATGCGGCCACGGAGGATCTCGGAAAAGAAGTCCTCTGCCTCGATCGCCACGAGCGCCGCGTCGGCCGGCTGCACGCAGACGGCGTCGACGCCGAGTGCGAGCAGGAGCTCGGCGCGGCGTCGGGGCGTGGTGAGCGGCACGGGGGCCGACTCGGGCCGGATGATCGCGGCCGGCGAGGGGTCGAACGTGAGCACGACGGCCGGCGCGCCGAACCGATCGGCCGTCTCCACGAGCCGCCGCACGATCGCCGCATGCCCGACATGCACGCCGTCGAAATTGCCGACGGCGACGGCGCAGGCCGGCGCGTCGGGGGTCCAGCGGCCCGGCTTGGAATACTCGATCGGTGGCGGAACAGGCGGCACGGCGAAGCGATTCTTGAATTTTTCGTGATGACGGGAGTCTACCGCATCGCGTGCGACCGGCGGCAAACCGGCAGGGTATGATTGGGCTGCCACCAGCAAGGAACCCGCAGGCAATGGCCGGCACATTCACCGAAGACAAGCAGATCTACCTTTCGGCCGAGCTGACGAGCCGGCTCGCCGCGATCGACATCGGCTCCAACAGCGTGCGGCTGCTCGTGGCCGAGGCCCTCCGTGGCGGCGCCTACCGGATCCTCGACGAGGAGCGTGAGCCCACGCGGCTCGGCCGCAGCGTCTCGTCGCAGGGCCGGCTCGACGACGAATCGATGGACAAGACGCTGCAGGCGCTCCGCACGTTCAAGGAGATTGCGGCCGGCTACCAGGTGACGAGCCTCCGCACGATCGCCACCTGCGCCGTCCGCGAGGCCCGCAACGGCCCTGAATTCTGCCGACGGGTGCGTGAGGAGGTGGGGCTCGAAGTGGAGGTGATCGCGGGCGACCGCGAGGCCCGGCTCGCCTTCGCCAGCGTGCAACACGCCTTCGACCTCACCGGCAAGAACGTGGTTGTGGCCGACATCGGCGGCGGCAGCACCGAGATCGTCTTCGCCACCGGTAACCTCATCGAGTCGATCTTCTCGACGCCGCTCGGCGCGGTGCGGCTCACGGAACAATTCGCCCTCGGCGAAAATGCCACGCTGCCCGACTTCGAGCGGATGGAGGAGGAGGTGACCGCCTGCCTCAAGAAACGGACCACGCGCCCGCTCTTCGCCCCGCACTTCCTCGTCGGCTGCGGCGGCACGTTCACGACGCTGGCCGAGCTCATCATGGCCACGAAGAAGCAGTCGGATGCGCCGGTGGCCGGCTACCAGGTGTCGCAGGCGGAAGTGCGGCACCTGCTCGACCGCCTGCGGAAGATGCCGCTCCGCGCCCGCCGCAGCATGGCGGGAATGACGCCCGACCGCGGCGACATCATCGTCGCCGGGCTCACGATCGTCGATGCGCTGATGAAGCGGTTTCGCGTCAACACGCTCGTGATCCACACCCGCGGCGTCCGCGACGGCCTCGTGCGGGAGATGATCGACGAAGTGCTCGGCGGTCCGCACGAGGAAGCGGCCGACGCCCCGGCGCTCCGTGACGAGGCGATCGAGCGGCTGGCGGCCGCCTGCTCCGGCGAGGTCGAGCACGGCAGGAAGGTGGCCGCGCTCGCCGGGCGCATCTATGAACAGCTCGCCGAGCCACTCTCGCTCGAGCCGGGCGACCGCACGCTCCTCGAATGCGCCGCGCGGCTCCAGGACGTGGGCTACGTCATCAACTACGACCAGCACCACAAGCACAGCTACCATCTGATCCGCAACAGCCGACTCCCCGGCATCCGCGCCCACGATCTCGAACTCATCGCCAACGTGGCCCGCTATCACCGCGGCGCGCATCCCAAGCGCAAGCACGAAAACCTGGCCCGCGTGCCGGCGGAGGACCAGCAGCGTGTGCACCGCATGGCGGCGATCCTGCGGCTGGCCGGCGGCCTCGATCGCAGCCGGTCGCAGCAGGTGCGCGACGTGGCCGTGCGGGTGGACGACGAGGGCGTGTGGATCGACGTCGCGGCCGACCAGGAGCCGCAGGTGGATATCTGGGGCGCCGAGCGGCGCACCGACCTCTTCGAAAAAGTCTTCGGCCTGCCGGTGAAGTTTCGCTGGACCGGCACGGCGAAGGAAAAGGGCAGACGGACGCCCAAACGCGGCAAGTAGACAGCTTGCTCCGCCCTCCATCCGGCAGGCTGAAGCCTTCCCTACCGGTAATTCTGAGCGCCGACGGCCGGGAAGCGGTAGCCGCCGAAGCCGAGTGGCGCGTAGACGGGCCAGTCGCCGGGCCTGACGCCCGGGGGCAGCCCATACATCTTCCAGGTGGGCGTGCGGGGATTCGTGGGCGGCACGAAATACTTCGGCCGGCCGCGGTGCCCCGTCACATACGGAGAGGCCCCGGGCTGGTAGGGCGCCTGCCGCTGCGGCGTGCCGTGCGAGAGCGGCTTGGGCTCGCCGACGCGGCTGATGTCTTCGGCCCGGCCGACGACGGGCAGCATCGCGCCAAGCGCGCATCCGATGATCACCCAGCGAAGCCGCGATTCGAGACGGGTCATGCGCGCACGATCTCCTTGTAGAGGCAAAGATCGGCCCGCCTGCTCGGCCGCCTTCAAGAAAAAGGTCTTGGGCAGGACGCGACGGTCGTAGGGGTAAGACGATCGCGATGTGGTCTGCGTTGGACGGAGGCGAGGGGGTCTGCGGAAGCGTGACGAGCGTTTGGACCGAGTCCGCGAGGGCCACCGCGAGGATCCGCAGGAGTCGCGCAGCGACCACCTTCTGCCGCCCGCGAGCCGGCGGCGTCGCCAATTGGGATCCGCTTCCGGAGCAAGCGGTCTAGTTTCGCGGGCGGAGCCCGCCAAGCAAAAACAGACGGGACGTCCGTGTTTTGGGTGCATATACATCCGCTTGCGGAGCAAGCGGTCTACATTAGAGCGGTCAGACCGGCCGCTCTCCGCGGCCGCCGCGGGACCCGACGCGATGCCCGACCTGCTCGAACTCACGTCCCAGGGCCTTTATTGCCGGCAGGGGGATTTCTACGTCGATCCCTGGCGGCCGGTGCCGCGTGCGGTCGTCACCCACGCGCATGCCGACCATGCGCGGGCCGGCTGCGATCGCTATCTCTGCGCGGCGCCGGGCAAGCTCGTGCTGCGGGAGAGAATCGGCAGCGGGCCGCCGATCGACACGCTGCGGTTCGGCGAGTCGCTCTTCATCAACGGCGTGAAGCTGTCGCTCCATTCGGCGGGGCACGTGCTCGGCTCCGCGCAGGTCCGCCTCGAACATGCCGGCGTGTCGTGGCTCGTGACCGGCGACTACAAGACGCAGGCCGATCCCACGTGCGATCCGTTCGAGCAGGCGGAGGCCGATGTGCTCGTGACGGAGTCGACGTTCGGCCTGCCGATCTACCGCTGGGAGGAGCCCGCGGCGATCGCCGCCGCGATCAACGCCTGGTGGCGAGAAAACCAGGAGGCCGGCCGCACGAGCGTGCTGCTCGCCTACGCGCTCGGCAAGGCGCAGCGGCTCGCGGCGATGGTGGATCCCACCACGGGACCAATCATCGGGCACGGCGCCGTCATGAAGATGGTGCGGGCCTACCGCGATAGCGGCGTGCGGCTGCCGCCGATCGACGCCGTGCCGCCGCGGGCGCGGCGGGTGGGCAACGGCCGGGCGCTCGTGATCGCGCCGCCGTCGGTCGCGGGTGGCCGATGGCTGCGGCTCTTCGGCGCGGTCAGCGTGGCGATGGCCTCCGGCTGGATGACGCTCCGCGGCGTTCGCAGGCGCCGGGGCTTCGACCGTGGGTTCGTCGTCTCCGACCATGCCGATTTTCCCGGACTGCTCTCCGTGATCGAGGCCTCGCGCGCCCGCCGCGTGCTCGTGACCCACGGCTCGAGCGACGCGCTGGCGCGGCTCCTGCGCGAACGGGGGCTCGATGCCGGCGTCTTGCCGACGCGGTTCATGGGCGAGGCGCCGCCGGAGAAGCGCGCGGCGGCAGCCGACGTCGATGCCGACGATGCCATCCTCGACGACGACATGGTCGCCGAAGGCTCCGGAGCGGCCCCATGAAAGCCTTCAGCGATCTCTACTGGCGGCTCGACGCGACGACGAGCACGAACGAAAAACTCGCGGCGCTCCGCGACTACTTCTCCGCCGCGCCGCCCGACGACGCCGCCTGCGCGCTCCACGTGCTCTCCGGCGGCAAGCAATCGCGGGCGGTCTCCACCGGGCTCCTGCGGGAGTGGGCCGCCGAGGCCGCCGGCCTGCCGCTCTGGCTCGTCGAGGAATGCTATGCACAGGTGGGCGACCTCGCGGAGACACTCGCGCTCGTGCTGCCGCCACCGACGGCCACCGACGCGGGCGACGAGGGCCTGGCCGCGATGTTCCGCGACACGATTGAGCGGCTGCGGCAGGAGCCCGAAGAGGGCAAGCACGCGATCGTGAAGGAGATCTGGCGCCGGCTCGCCGCCCGGGAGCGGATCGTCTGGCACAAGCTGCTCACCGGCGGCTGCCGCGTGGGCGTGTCGCGCACGCTCGTCGCCCGGGCGCTCGCCGACGTGGCGGGCGTCGACCCGGCGGTGATGGCCCACCGGCTGATGGGCATCGACCTCGCGGAACCGGGCGCCTACCGCCGGCTCGTCGATCGCGAGACCGGCGATCGTGATGCGCGGCATCCCTATCCATTCTTTCTCGCCGCACCGCTCGAGAACGAGCCACATGAACTCGGCACCGTAGCCGACTGGCAGGCGGAGTGGAAATGGGACGGCGCCCGCGCGCAGATCGTCCGCCGCGGCGACGACGTGGCCGTGTGGACCCGCGGCGAGGAACTCGTCAACGATGCCTTTCCCGAGATCACCGCGGCCGCGGCTGCGCTGCCCGCGGGCACCGTTCTCGATGGCGAGCTGCTCGCGATCCGCGCCGGCCGGCTGCTCGGCTTCTCGTCGCTCTCGAAGCGGATCAGCCGCAAGCGCGTGACCAAAAAAGTGCTCGCCGAGATTCCCTGCGGTTTCGTGGCCTACGACCTGCTCGAGGCAGACGGGCAGGACCTGCGCGGCCTGCCGCTCGCCGAACGGCGCGAGCGGCTCGAGCGGTTCGGGTTTCGGCCGTTCGATCCCGACTCGGGCGCAGACGAGCCTGGCCCGCTCCTGCTCTCGCCGCGGGTCGATGGCGATTCATGGGAGGAACTGGCCGCAACGCGGAGCACCGCGCGGGCCCGCGGCGTGGAGGGATTGATGCTCAAGAGGCGTGCGGCCCCCTACGGCGTGGGCCGCACCCGCGGCGACTGGTGGAAGTGGAAGATCGAGCCGCTCGAGATCGACGCCGTCTTGCTCTATGCGCAGGCGGGCCACGGCCGTCGCGCGGGCCTGCACAGCGACTACACGCTCGGTGTCTGGCACGACGGCCGGCTCGTGACGATCGCGAAGGCCTATTCGGGATTGTCGGATGCCGAGATCGTGGAGGTCGACAGGATCGTCCGCGCGACGACCCGCGAAAAGCACGGGCCGGTGCGGATCTGCGAGCCGACGCTCGTCTTCGAACTCGCGTTCGAGGGAGTGGCCCGTTCGACGCGGCACAAGTCGGGCGTGGCGATCCGGTTTCCGCGGATCGTCCGCTGGCGGCGCGACAAGCAGCCGGCCGATGCCGGCACGCTCGGCGACCTGCTGACCATGATCGAGGCGACGGCTCTCGCGGAGCCATCGCGATGAACGTCCGCGCGGCATCGACGCAACGAAAGACAACGAAGCCGCCAAGAAAGCCCCAGCAGGCGCGGCCAAGCCCGCCGGCGGCGATCACGTTTCACGAGTGGTTCGCGGCCCGCGGCTGGCAGCCGTTTGCGTTTCAAGAAGAGGTCTGGCGGCTCATGGCCGCCGGCACGAGCGGCGTGCTCCACGCGCCGACCGGCACGGGCAAGACGCTCGCCGCCTGGCTCGGCGCGATCGGCCGCGACGCGGCACTGCGGCCCGAAGGCGAGGCGAAACAGGGCCTACGGGTCGTCTGGATCACGCCACTCAAAGCCCTTGCGGCCGACACGGTGCGGGCGCTCGAGGCGCCGCTCGAATTGCGTGACTCTCCGCCGGTGGCCCACGGCTGGTCCGTGGGCTTGAGGACGGGCGACACGTCGGTGTCGGACCGGCGGCGGCTGCGGCAGTCGCTGCCGACGGCCCTCGTCACCACGCCCGAGACGCTCACGATCATGCTCTCGCTCGACGACGCGCACGAGATCTTCGCCGATCTCGACACCGTGATCGTGGACGAGTGGCACGAGCTCCTTTCCACGAAGCGCGGCGTGCAGACGGAGCTCGCGCTTGCGCGGCTCGCGGCCCTGCGGCCCGGTCTCGTCCGCTGGGGGCTCTCGGCCACGCTCGCCAATCTCGACGACGCCGTCGCCGCGCTCGTGGGGCCGCACCGCGCGGCCGACGCGCGGCTCGTCTCGGCCACCGTGCCGCGGCGGCTCGAGATCGAGACCCTGATCCCCGAGCCGATGGAACGCTTTCCCTGGGCGGGCCACATGGGCATGCGGCTGTTGCCCCAGGTGGTCGCGGCGATCGACCGCGCCGCCACGTCGCTCGTCTTCACCAACACCCGTTCGCAGGCGGAACGCTGGTTCGAAGCGATCCAGGCGGCGCGGCCCGACTGGAAGAATACCCTCGCGCTCCATCATGGCTCGGTCGATCGGGAGCTGAGGCAGTCGGCCGAGGAGGGCCTCAGGCGCGGCCGGCTCAAGTGCGTCGTCGCGACGTCGAGCCTCGATCTCGGCGTCGATTTCGGCCCCGTCGAACAGGTCTTCCAGGTCGGCAGCCCGAAGGGGATCGCCCGGCTCCTCCAGCGGGCCGGCCGCAGCGGCCATGCGCCGGGCGCCGCGGGGCGGCTCGTCTGCGTGCCCACCCACGCCCTCGAGCTGATCGAGTGCGCCGCGGCGCGGTCGGCGGTCGGGGCGGGCGTCGTGGAGCCGCGGCGGCCGCTCACTGTCGCCCTCGACTGCCTCGCGCAACACATCGTGACGGTCGCCTGCAGCGGCGGCTTTCGCGCCGAGGAGCTCCGCGCCGAGGTGCAATCGACCCGCGCATTCGCCGCGCTCGACGACGCCTCGTGGCAATGGGCGCTCGACTTCGCCGCCCGCGGCGGGCCGGCGCTCTCCGCCTATCCCGACTTTGCGCGGATCAAGGAGCGGTTTGGCCGCTGGTATGTCGCGAGCAAGGCGATCGCGCGGCGTCACCGCATGAGCATCGGCACGATCGCCGGCGACGCGACGGTGGACGTGAAGTGGCTGCGCGGCGGCAGGCTCGGCACGGTGGAGGAATCGTTCGTGTCGCGACTTAACGAGGGGGATCGATTCCTCTTCGCCGGCCGGCCGCTCGTGCTCTTCCGGTTCGACGGCCTCACCGCCTGGGTAAAGCGGGCCCGCGGCCACGCCACGCTGCAGGTGCCCCGCTGGAACGGTGGCCGCATGCCGCTCTCCACCCTGCTCTCCTCCGCCGTGCTCGACCTCGTGCGCGATGCCGCGCGGCCCGAGGCAGTGGTCTCACCCGAGGTCCGCGCCGTGCTGCCGCTCTTGGCGATCCAGTCGCGGTGGAGCCGGCTGCCCGACCGCGACACGCTGCTCATCGAGCGCTGGCAGGGCCGCGACGGCCACCATGCGTTTCTCTTTCCCTTCGCGGGGCGGCTCGTGCACGAGGGGCTCGCCGCCGTCGTCGCCTGGCGGATCGCCCGTCAGCAGCCGAGCACGCTCACGCTCGCCGCGACCGACTGGGGCTTCGAGCTTTCGGGCCGCGACGCCCTCGCCGACGACGAGCGCACCTGGCGGCGGCTGCTTTCACCGACGAACCTGCTCGAAGACCTGCTCGAGTGCTTGAACGGCACCGAGATGGCCCGCCGGCATTTTCGCGAGATCGCCCGCGTGGCCGGCCTCGTGTCGGGCGCGCAGCGCACCAATCGCCAGACGCAGGCTTCTGCGGGACTGATCTTCGACGTGCTCAGCGAGCACGACCGCGACAACATGCTTCTCGCGCAGGCCCGCCGCGAGGTGCTCGAGCAGCAGTTCGAGTTTCGCCGGCTCCACGACGCGCTCGAATCGATCGCGACGAAGGAAATTCGGATCGTCGAGACGCAGCGACTCTCGCCGCTCGCCTTCCCGATCTGGGCGGAATTCGTCCAGTCGCGGCTCACGACGCAGGGCTGGCTCGAACGGATCACGGAGATGGCCCGGGAACTCGAGCAGGCCGCAACCCCCTGAAGGCCGTCATGAAGATCGCCACGACCCCCGACGCCGACATCGTGCTCCTGCCCGGACGGGCGGCACTCCTGCCCGCCTCGCGCACGCTCCTCGTCGCCGACCTGCATCTCGGCAAGGCGGCGACGTTTCGCCGCTTTGGCATGCCGGTGCCGGAGGGCTCCGCGCAGCAGGATCTCGCGCGGCTGGAGCGAATCGTGCTCGAGCATGGCGTCGGCCGGCTGCTCGTGCTCGGCGACCTGTTTCACGCGAAGGGGGGCTTCACGGAGCGGGTGAAGGCCGAGTTCGCCGCGACCCGCAGCCGCATGCAGGGCACCGAGGTCGTGCTCGTGCTCGGCAACCACGACCGGCCGCTGGCGAAGTCGGCGGCGGGCCTTGGCATCGACGCGATCGTGCCCGCGCTCGACGAGCCGCCGCTGCACTTCGTCCACGAGCCGGCCACCGACATCGCGGCTGCCGATCGCGACGTATTCACGATCGGCGGCCACCTCCATCCGACGCTCTCGATCCGCTCCCCCAGCGGTGATCGGCTGGCCGATCGCTGCTTCTACGCCGACGAATCGGTGCTCGTCCTTCCGGCCTTCGGGTCGTTCACGGGAGGCCACCGCGTGGAGCCGCGCGAGGGATCGCGTCTCTGGATCGCCCGCGACGACGGCGTGGCCGACGTCACCCGCCTCGCAAAAAAGGTGTCAGGACTCTTTTTCGATATCAACGGACCTGGTGTCAGAAACCGGCGGAGGGGAAAAGAGTCCTGACACCTTTTTTCCGGTGATGGCTTGCGGCAAGTGGGTGAGGAGGTCGGTCGCGACGAGCGATATCTCGCCGACGCGCTCCGCAGCGAGGTCGCCCGCACGGCCGTGCAGCCACGCGGCCAGCCGCGCCGCGTCGAAGGGCGCGAGCCCCTGCGCGAGGAGCGCCGCCACGATGCCGGTGAGCACGTCGCCGGTGCCCGCGGTGGCCATGCCCGGATTGCCGGTCTCGTTGTGCGCACGCGCCGCACGATCGACGACGAACGTGCCCGGCCCTTTCAGCACCACGACCGCATCGATGGCTGCGGCAAGCGTTGCAGCGCGGCGCTCGAGCAGCCCGCGGTCGCGGACCACAGGCGACGACGGCTCCTCGTGTTCGAGCCGTAGCATCTCGCCCGCATGGGGCGTGAGGATCCGCGGTCCGGCATGCGCTGCAAGTTCCCGGCGGTTCACCTGCGAGAGCACCCAGAGCGCGTCGGCGTCGAAGACGGCGGGCTGCGGAAGATCGCGCCAGAGGGCGAGCACGATCGATTGCGTCGCCGTGGAGCGGCCGAGGCCCGGGCCGACGGCCACCGCATCGGCAAGCTCCGCCCGCGCGCAGATCGCGTCGAGCGCCGGGGCCGCGAACGTGCCGTCGCTGCCGGCCGCGAGCCCGCGGGTCATCACGCAGGGATCGAAACCGGCCGCGATCCCCACGACCGACTCAGGCACGACCATCTCGACGAGCCCCGCGCCGCTGCGAAGCGCCGCCTGCGAGGCGAGGGCGGGCGCACCGGCCATACCGACGGAGCCGCCCACGACGAGCACGCGGCCATAGTCGCGCTTGCTCGTCTCGCGGCGGCGTCGGGGGAGCCGCGGAAGGTCGGCCGGCAGCTGGAGGTCGTTCATGGTCGGACGTGGGCATGTCATGACGAAATCGACAGTTTCAGATCGGTTCTCGGCCGCCCTTCCGTCGCGGCCGGAGCGACCGGCGGTCTATTACCTTGACTGAAATGCTGCGCAGGGGCTACCTTCGCCGCAAATTCCCCACGGATTCGGCTGCCAAGGAGACAGGCCACCCCCATGAGTGCCGCGCAGAAATCGGGCGATATCTTCGACGTCAAGAAAGTCCGGCAGCTCATCGAGCTGATGAAGGAGCACGACCTGTCGGAGGTCGATCTCAAGCAGGCCGACCAGCGGGTGCGGATCAAGCGTGGCGGCGAGGTGGTGGCCTATTCCGGCCCCGCCGTGGCGGCCGCCCGTCCGGCCGCCCCGGCCGCGGCGAGTGAGCCTGCCGCCCCCAAGGAGTCGGCGGCCGACGCCCGGATGCTCGTCATCAAGAGCCCGATGGTGGGCACGTTCTACCGGGCCAGCGGTCCCGATTCGCCCCCGTTCGTGAAGGTGGGCGACCGGATCGGCCCCGAAAAAACCGTCTGCATCGTCGAGGCGATGAAGGTCTTCAACGAAATCCCCGGCGGCGTCTCGGGGCAGGTGGTGGCGATCCTCGTCGAGAACGGTGCCCCGGTCGAATTCGGCCAGCCGCTGATCAAGGTCGATCCCGAGGGCTGATCGCATCTGGACTACTCCTCCTAGCAACGAGTTCGTAAACCAAGGACGAAGGCGAGGGGATCGGCGGAAGCTCGACGAGCATTTGGCCGCCGCGGCCACCGCGAGGAGACTTCTGCCGTCCCTGAGCCGGCGATACACCACAGTCGGGCGCGTTCAAGTCTTCAACCACAGTCTCCGGAAAACATGTTCAAGCGCATCCTGATAGCCAACCGCGGTGAGATTGCCCTGCGCGTGATCCGTGCCTGTCGAGAGATGGGCATCGAGACGGTCGCCATCTACAGCGAGGCCGATCGCGGGGCGCCCTACCTCGAGCTCGCCGATGAGACGATCTGCGTGGGCCCCGCCCGCGCGGCCGACAGCTACCTGCGGATCGACCGCGTGATCAGCGCCGCCGAGATCGGCAACGTGCAGGCGATCCATCCGGGCTACGGCTTCCTCTCCGAAAACTCCCACTTCGCCGAGGTCTGCCGTTCGTGCGACATCGGCTTCATCGGCCCGACCCCCGAGGCGATGGAACGGGTGGGCGACAAGAATTCCGCGCGGGCGCTGGCCCGCGAGGCTGGCGTGCCGACCGTGCCGGGCAGTGACGGCATCGTCGCGAGCGAACAGGAGGCGGTGAAGGTTGCCCGCGAGATCGGGTTTCCGGTGCTGCTCAAGGCTACGGCCGGCGGTGGCGGCAAGGGGATGCGGGTGGCGGCCAACGACCTGGCGCTGGCGAGCGCCTGGCAGCAGGCGTCGGCCGAGGCCCAGGCAGCCTTCGGCAATCCCGGCATCTATATCGAGAAATACATCGAGCGGCCGCGGCACGTGGAGATCCAGATCCTCGGCGACCAGCACGGCAACGTGTTTCACCTCTGGGAGCGCGACTGCTCCACGCAAAGGCGACATCAGAAGCTGATCGAGGAGAGCCCCTCGCCGCGGCTGCCGCAGGCCACGCGGCAGAAGATGGCCGAGGCGGCTGTCCGGCTCGCGAAGACGGCGGGCTACTACTCGGCCGGCACGGTCGAATTCATCGTCGACCAGCAGGACAACTTCTACTTCATCGAGGTCAACGCCCGCATCCAGGTGGAGCACCCGGTGAGCGAGATGGTCAGCGGGATCGACCTCATCAAGGCGCAGATTCGCATCGCGGCCGGCGAGAAGCTCGACTTGAAGCAGTCCGACATCGTGCCCCGCGGCCACGCGATCGAGTGCCGCATCAACGCCGAAGACCCGGCCGCCAACTTCCGCCCCTGCCCCGGGAAGATCGAGCGGATCATCGCGCCGGGCGGCTTCGGCGTGCGCTGGGATTCGCATGCCACGACGGGCTACGTCGTCCCCCCCACCTACGACTCACTCGTCGGCAAACTGATCGTCCATCAGCCCACCCGCAAGGAGGCGATCGACACGATGATCCGGGCCCTGAAGGAGCTCCGGGTCGAAGGCATCAAGACCACCGTGCCGATCCACCTCGAGATCCTGTCGAACGCCGCCTTCCACGACGCCCAGATCGACACGACCTTCGTCGAGCGGGTGCTGCTCGCCAAGTGAGCCGCCGCGGTTCATGCGAAACAGCGAGACGGTGTGATGGCGAGAGGTTGCGACGGCGAGCCGGTGTGGCGGAACGCGCAGGAGCCTTGAGATTTTCGCCCCCAGTGAGTCAAGCAGTGTCCCGACGGCATCGCGAAAAGATCACAGCGACGAAGCGTTCCGCCACACCGGCGGCCCAATTTCTTCCCGCATTGGTTTCAAAGCTGTCAGGAGTTTTCCATGAGTGAATCGCTGTCCCGTCCCCCGAAGGCCGTCCACCACTTCCGCCGCGTCGCCATCCTCTTCGCCGGCGGCCCCGCCCCGGGCGCCAATGCCGTGATCTCCACGGCGGCGACCTCGTTCATGCGCAACGGCACCGAGGTGATCGGCATGAAGCACGGCTATTCGTCGCTCGCCGACTACTCCCCCGCCAAGCCGCTCGTCGAGGGGCAGGACTACATCCGCATCACCCCCGAGTTTCTCAAGCGCACCCGTTCCGGCCAGGGCATCATGCTCGGCACGGCCCGGACCAACCCCGGCAAGAAGGTGTCGTCGCCGGCCCACCTCGACGACGCGGAGCGTTCGAAGCCGCTCAAGAACGCCTACGAGGGGCTGCTCTCGCTCGGCGTCGAGGCCTTGATCTCGATCGGCGGCGACGACACGCTGAAGACGGCCAACAAGATGAAGCTCTTCCAGGACCGCCTGCCGGCGGGGAGCCCGCGGATCCCGGTCGTGCACCTGCCGAAGACGATCGACAACGACTACATGGGCATCGACTTCACGTTCGGCTACTTCACGGCGGTCGACACGCTCGGCGGCGAGATCCGCAACCTGCTCTACGACGCGGATGCGAGCCGCTCCTACTTCCTCTGCGAGACGATGGGCCGCAGCGCCGGCTGGCTATCCTACGGCGCCGCCATCGCCGGAGAGGCGAGCCTCGTGATCAGCGTGGAAGACATCCACGGCAAGTACCGCGGCGAGGAGACGGTCACCGACTCCTCCGGCACCACGCGGGTGAAGCCGGTGATGAACATCGACGAGGTCGTGGGCCGCATCGTCAAGACGATGCGGGTGCGCGAGGAGCAGGAAGGGAAGCAATACGGCGTGATCGTGATGGCGGAGGGCCTCGCTGAATACCTGCCTTCGAAGGCGCTGGAGGGCATCCCCCGCGACGACCACGGCCACATCTCGATCTCGCACGTGCAGCTCGGCCGGATGTTCGCCAAGCTCGTCTCGGACGAATACAAGAAGCAGACGGGACGGTCGCGGAAGGTGGTCGGCCTGCAGCTCGGCTACGAGGCCCGCTGTGCGAAGCCCCACGCCTTCGACGTGATGCTCGGCAGCCAGCTTGGCGTGGGCGCCTTCCGGGCCCTGGCGGAGCGGGGCTTGAATGGCGTGATGGTGAGCGTGTCGGGCCAGCTCGATCTGAACTACGTGCCGTTCGAGGAGCTCGTCGATCCCAACACGCTCGTGACGGTGGTCCGCTACGTTGAGCGTGGCAGCGACTTCCACAGCCTCGCGCGGTTCCTCGAGACGTTCGTCAACGAGTAGGCGGCCCCTGCCGGGCCACGCCGACGAACAGGGAATTCCAGCTGCCTCCGGTGGCGTGGGTGCGGGCTCGTTCCGACGTCACGTCGAAGCCGCCGCGGCGCATCCGCTCGACGAACGCGGGGTCCTCCCCCGCCGACCAGACGGCGAGGCAGCCGCCGGGCTTGAGTGCCCGCCGGGTCATCGCAAGGCCGGCTTCGGTGTAGAGCAGGCCGTTGGAGTCTGCGCTCAGGCCGCTCGCCCCGTTGTCGACGTCGAGGATGATCGCGTCGAAGCGGCCGCGGCTCTGCTCGAGCACCGCCCTAACGTCACCCGTGATGATCTCCACGCGGGGATCGGCCAGTGCGTCGCCACCGAGCCCGTATTCCGGGTTTTGGTTCCAGGCGATCACGGCCGGCATGAGTTCGGCGACGACCACGGCGGCATCGGGGCCGAGCTGCGCGAGTGCCGCCCGCAGCGTGAACCCCATGCCCAGCCCGCCGATCAGCAGCCGTGGACGGCCGCGCCGGCACACGTGCGCGCAGGCCAACTCCGCGAGCCGCTCCTCGGAATGGTGCTGTCGGGTCGACATGAGCTCGACGCCAGCCACGCGGATTGTGAAGGAGCCGTCATGCTCGTGCAGCGTCATGCGCTTGCCGTCGGGCGTCGTGGCCTCGCCCCGCAGAATGGTGGCTTTCATGGTGGCGCGTGGGACCGCGAGAACGGCAAGACAGGCACGGAGGCCTGTCCTACTTCGAGGTGAGCGTGCCTTTGGTGCTCGGGATGCCGGGCTGCCGCGGGTCGGGCTCGACCGCGGTGCGCAGGGCCCGCGCGGCCGCCTTGAAGACGGCCTCGGCGATGTGATGGCCGTTGCGGCCATGGTGGAGCACGACGTGGAAGTTGGCCCCCGCCGTGGCGGCGACGCTCTCCCAGAAGACCTCCACGAGCTGCGAGTCGAACGTGCCGATCGTCGGCACCGGGAAGTCGACGGCGAAGACGCAGGCCGCCCGGCCGCCGAGATCGACGGCCACGGTGGCGAGCGCCTCGTCCATCGGGATGATCGCGTGGCCGTAGCGGCGGATGCCGCGGCGGTCGCCGAGGCATTCCACGAGCGCCGTGCCGAACGCCCGGCCGACGTCTTCGACCGAGTGGTGGCCATCGACGTGCAGATCGCCATCGCAGCGGACCTTCAGATCGAAGAGCGAGTGGCCGGCCAGCAGCGTGAGCATGTGGTCGAAGAAGCCGATGCCGGTCTGGACGTCGGCCTTGCCGGTGCCGTCGAGGTCGAGCGACAGGGCGATCTTCGTTTCGGCGGTGTTGCGGCTGACGGAGGCGGTGCGTGCCATGGATGCTCTCGGTGCGTTCAGATGGTCTTCATGGAGGCGAGGAAGGCGTCGATCTCCTGGTCGGTGCCGACGGTAATCCGCAGGCCGTCGCCCCAGCCGGCGTAATGCATGTAGCGGATGAGGATGCCCTGCGACTTGAGCGCCTCGTAGACCGGCCTGTGGGGCCGCTCAGGATGCGTGCACCAGACGAAGTTGGCCTGGCTCTCGACGGCGTCGTAGCCCAGCGCCCGCATGGCGTCGGTGAGCCGCCGCCGCGTGGCGATGATCTTCGCCCGGTTGTCGGCCAGCCACGCCTGGTCGTCGATCGCAGCGGTGGCCGCGGCGATCGAGAGGGCGTCGCAGTTGTAGGAATCCTTCACCTTGAGCAATTGCTCGATCACGTGCGGCTGTGCAACGGCGAAGCCAAACCGCAGGCCCGCGAGGGCATACGACTTGCTGAACGACCGCGTGACGATCACCCGTTCGTTTGCCTTCACCAGATCGAGGCAGTGTTCATCGGCGAAGTCGCCGTAGGCCTCATCGACGACGAGCGCACAGGGCAGCCGGTCGGCGAAATCCTTGATCCGCGCCTTGGGCAAGAGCGTGCCCGACGGGCTGTTCGGATTCGCGATGATCGCGAGCTTCACGTCGCCGCCGGCGGCCCGCGGCGCGGCGAAGCCGTCGGCGAGCGTCCAATCGGGGCTGTAGTGAAACTCGTCGCACGCCGCTCCCTGGATGCCGGCGAGCGTGCGGTAAAGGATGTAGCTGGGATAGGGCATCCGCAGGCACTCCCCCGCCCCGACGAACGTGCGGACGAGGATCGTGAGCAGGTCGTCGCTGCCGTTGCCGCAGATGATCCAGTCGGGATCGACGCCGAGGATCTCCGCCGCCCGCATCCGGAAGACCGTCGCCATCGGATCGGGATACTTGGCGAGCGCGCGACCGGCCGCGGTCGCGACGATCGCCCGCTCGACGGCCGGAGAAGGCGCGTAGGGATTCTCGTTCGTATTGAGCTTGATCCACTTCCCCCCCTGCGGCTGCTCACCGGGCACGTAGCCGGCGAGCGCGGCGATGCCGGGGCGGACGGGGGCTCGGCTGGCGGTGGATGGCGTCATGCGGACAATTCTACCTCACGCCGCAGACTGCCTCGCCGCCGGTCCTACAGCCGTCACAACCGGTTCAAAACGGCCCTGTGCGCCCAAGCCGGCTTCAGGTGACCCGTGCCCCGGGAGCCGGCGTATGCTGACAAGCGCAGCCAGGATGGCGAAGCGCAGGCGGCATCCGAGCGAGCGGAAGGCATGGATGCCTGTAGCGAGCGTCCGGCGACGGGGCACGGGTCACCCGAAGCCGGCTTGGGCTGGTTGACGCGCGCGAACAGGAAGACCGCTTCGGAACCAAGCGGTCTACAGGCGGGCTTCGACGCTGCGGCGGTGGGCCGTGAGGCCTTCGGTGTCGGCGAGCGTCTTGATGTCGGCGGCGATCGCGGCGAGGTCGGACTGTGCGAGTTTGATCACGCTGCCGCCACGGAGGAATTCGTTGGCCGAGAGGCCGGCGGCGAAGCGGGCCGTGCCGCCCGTCGGGAGCACGTGCGACGGGCCGGCGGCATAGTCGCCGGCGGCCACGGGGCTCCAGGGGCCGAGAAAGGCGGCGCCCGCGTGGCGAATCTTCGCGAGCGTGGCCTCGGGGTCGGCCGTGTCGATCGAGAGGTGCTCCGCCGCGAGTTCGTCACCGAGCTGCGCCGATTCCTCGTCGCTTCGGGTCACCACGATCGCGCCGAAACGCTCGAGGCTGTCCCGCGTGAGATCGCTCCGCTCGAGCACGGCCACGCGTGTCTCGAGCGCCGCGGCCACGCGGTCGGCGAGCCCCGCGTCGGCCGTGAGCAGGATGGCCGAGCCGGGGGAGTGCTCCGCCTGCGCGAGCATGTCGGCGGCGATGTATTCGGGATGGCCGGCGGCGTCGGCCACGATCACGATCTCGCTCGGTCCGGCGATCGAGTCGATCGAGACGTCGCCGTAGACATATTCCTTCGCCAGTGCCACGAAGAGATTGCCCGGCCCCACGATCTTGTCAACCCGCGGCAGGCCTTCGATGCCGTAGGCCATCGCGGCCACGGCCTGGGCGCCCCCCGCGCGCATCACGGTCGTCACGCCGAGTTCGTGGCAGGTGGCAAGCACGTGCTGGTTTTCGGAGCCGAATTTCGTCGGCGGCGCGACGACCACGATCTCCTTCACGCCGGCCACCTGCGCAGGCACGACCGTCATGAGGAGCGTCGACGGATAGGCCGCCGCGCCCCCGGGCACGCAGACGCCGATCCGGTCGAGCGGCAGATAGCGTTGCCGCAGCGAACCACCCCCAGGTAGCTTCACCTCGACGTCGCGGGCCAGGATCGCCTGTTGAAACTGCTCGACCCGGGCCTTGATCCGCTTCACCGCCGCAAGAAATTCCCGATCAACCGACGCATGCGCGGCGACCAGCGCCGCGGGGGCGACGAAGAGCGTGCCGGCCGTCACGGCGGCGCCGTCGATCCGCTTCGTGTAGTCGAGCAGCGCCGTGATTCCCTTCGACCGCACGTCGCCGCAGATCCGCTCGACCACCTGCCGGGGCGTGAGCGGCTCGCCGAAGACGTCGATCGTGCGCTGCCGCCCCGCAGGGCTCACCATCTCCCCCTGCGAGACGAGTTTGTTGCGCAGGGCGTCGAGGCGGCTGCGGCCGTCGGCCGAGGCGAGGTCGATTCGTTCACAGAGTGTCGTCGGGGCGGAGGCCATGATGCCCCAAGGATACCCCGGTTTGCGCGGCTGGCGAGGAGCGGTGCTGGCGCGTCACTTTCGGGCCAGCCGGGCGATCTCTTCCTGCCACTGCCGCGACCAGCGGTCGGCAATCCAGTTGGCCGCCGGCGCGTCGGCCACGGCGTCGTCTCGGAAGATCCGGCCGATCAGGCTCTCGCTGCGGGCAGCCAGGGCCGTGGATCCGGGGCCGGCAGCCATTCCTGGCACCGGCGGCAGCCGCCCGGCTGCGGCCAAAGCCGCGTGCGGATCGTCGCCGAGCCGGCCATCGATCGCGATCGCCCGCTGGATCGCCGCTCCGGCGTCGTCGCCCCGGTCGAGCGCGGTGAGCACGATCGCCTGCCGCAGATAGTTGTCGGGGAGGTCGGGCGCGATCGTCGCCGCCCGGCGGTAGGCATCGAGCGCCCGCGCGAGCCGGGCGGGATCGTCCACGGCCGCCCGCAGGTGGCGGTCGCCGACGGCCAGAAGCCGCCCCGCCCTCAGCCGCGCCTGGGCGTTACTCGACCGGACGTTCGTGGCCAGGTTCGTCGTGAGGGCCGTCGCGCGCGGCGCTGCAGCGACAACCGCGGGGCGGGCGCTGGCAGGGCTGGCGACGGCGCCGAATCCCATGAAGGGCAGCACGCCGGCCGGTCCATACACCGGCGCGAAGGCGGACGGATAGCAGTTGTAGGAGGGCGTGTAGATCACCGGGTTGTAGGAATACCAGTTGCACCCATAGCCGTATGGATAGGACCAGCCGGAGAAGAAGCCGGGCGAGCAATACGAAAACGTCCGATAGCTCGTGAACCCGTAGCCATACACGGGCGGGCAGAGCGGGCGGTAGCACAAGGGACGGCATGCGAACGGCCGGACGCAGGCCGGGCGATACCAGCCACACGCGCCTCCGCGCCAGATGCCGCACCAGGCCGACGCCGGCTGCGGATGAGCCGCCGCCGCGACCACAACCACCACGAGCAACGCACCCTGCAACCACCGAAATCCAACCCGCTTGCGTGCGGGCGACGACGGGATCAAAGTCATGTCGGCCAACCCCTCAGAAAGCCGCCAGCGGCAGCGAGGCACCCCGCGAACCACTCGCGTGGCGCACGCGGCCCGGGCGTGACTGCACTCTATCAGCAAGGCTGCCACCATGGCGAATTTTCGGCGCGCGAATCGAGATGCACGCCCGGCGGCCGCGGCCGTGCGCCGCGGGATCGGTCTCGGACTTTCCGCGAAGGCGGCCACCACGCTTGCCCAGCTTCGCACCCCGGAGCGGATCCAGGATTTCGTCAACGGCCTGCGCTGGAACCACGAGCGCAACGGCGGGACCGCCCGCTCCGTGGCACGGGCGCTCGCGCACGGCGAGGCGCATTGCATCGAGGGGGCGTTCGTGGGGGCCTGCGCCCTCTGGCTCGCGGGCGAGCCGCCGCTTCTCATGGACATGGGCGCCGCCCGCGGCGATGTCGACCACATCGTGGCCCTCTTCCGGCGCGGCCGCTTCTGGGGAGGCATCTCCAAGAGCAACAGCCCCTTCCTCCGGTATCGCGATCCGATCTACCGGTCACTGCGCGAGCTCGCGCTTTCCTACTTCCCGCAATACGTGAAACTCCGTCGCAAGACGCTTCGCACGTATTCCGTTGCCGTCGACCTGCGCCGCTACGACCCGGCCCTGTGGGTCACGCACCCCGGCTTCTGCCACGAGATGGTCGACACGCTCACCGGCGCCCGCCACTTCTCGATCCTGCCGCCGGGCGCCGCGCGGCACCTGCGGCCGATCGACGAGATCGAGGCACGAAGCAACCTGCTCAAGGACTACCCGTAGGGTAGGCTTCAGCCTGCCACTGCCTCCGACAGGCTGAAGCCTGTCCTACCCGGCCTGCCCCAAGAGCTTTCGCAGGGACGTGATCGCGATCTCGCCGAATTGCCGCGGGGGCACCCGCCAGAGCCGCGGGTTGTGCGTCTCGACGGCCACGGCCCCTTCGTACCCGATCTCGACGAGGCGGCGGATCAGATCATCAGGCGGCGACGAGCCCTCGCCCGGCAGGATGCGGTCGGCGTCGCTCGCCATCTCGCGGGGCACGTCGGCGATGTCGGAGAGCTGCACGTGGGCGAGGTTTTCCTTCGAAAGCAGATAGAGATCGAGCGGCTTGCTCGGCCCCACTGAGAAGTGAAACCAGTCGAGGCAGAGGCCGAGGGCCGGATGACCGACATCCTCGACGAGCGCGACGGCTGATTGCAGGTTGTTGGGGAAGCTCGCCCGCGCATCGAACTCGAGCGCGAGCCTGACACCCGCATTGGCCGCCCGCTTCGCCGCCTCGGAGAGGCTCATCGACAGCCGGCCGAGATCCTGTGGCGACAGCGGCCCGAAGGCGTCGCCGGCGATCACGAGCACCGGGATCCCCAGTTCCGCGAGGATCGGCAGCCGCGATTCGAAATGCTTCCAGTGCTCGAGGCGGGCCTCCCCCTGGCTCGTGAGCAGGCCGCCCTGGAAGCTGGCGGCGACGGCCGCGATGCCGTGACCCGCGAGCCGCTCCTTCAAGGCCGCGGCTCCGTGCTTTTCCAGAAAGCCCTCGGCGTGACCCAGCCAGAGGTCGATCGCCTCGCAGTGGCCGGCCGCGTAGTCCTCGAGAACCGTCTCGAGCGGCGCATCGAGCGAGCACACGGTGGCGAGGGCAGCCTTCATCGCAGCCTGTCGCGGAGGAGATCGACGACCTCGTCTACGGGAACGCGGGTCTGCGTGAGCGAGTCTCGATCGCGGAGCGTCACGGTCTTGTCGGTGAGCGTCTGGCCGTCGATCGTGAGGCACCAGGGCGTGCCCGCTTCGTCCTGACGGGCGTAGCGGCGGCCGACCGATCCCTTCTCGTCATACATGCAAGCCATGTGCGGCTTGAGCTTCCGATAGAGGTCGATCGCCACCTCCGGCATGCCGTCCTTCTTCACGAGCGGCAGGATCGCCGCCTTGAGCGGGGCCAGCCGGGGATGGAGCTTGAGCACGGTGCGGCTCCGCGGCTTGCCGTCTTCGTCGGGCACCTCATCCTCGTGGTAGGCGTCGCAGAGGAAGGCGAGCACGGCCCGGTCGGCGCCGGCCGAAGGCTCGATCACGTGGGGCACGTATCGCTCCCGCGTGACGTCGTCGAAATACGACAGGTCCTTGCCGCTCCCCTTGTGCCGCGGCTTGCCGTCGGGCCCGGTCTCGAGCACGAGCTCGCCATCCTGGCGGACGAGCTTGCCCTCCATGTGGCTGCGGAGGTCGAAATCGCCGCGGTGCGCGATCCCCTCCAGCTCGCCGAACTCGCCGGGATTGAGGAACGGAAACGCATACTCGATATCGGCCGTGCCCACCGAGTAGTGCGAGAGTTCGTCGGTGCCGTGCTCCCGCAATTGCAGCTTGCCCGCGGTGAGCCCGAGGTCGAGATACCACTTCCAGCGGCGGTCGCGCCAGTAGCGATACCAGGCCGCCGAGTCGGTGGGCTTACAGAAGAACTCGATCTCCATCTGCTCGAACTCGCGCGAGCGAAACGTGAAGTTTCGCGGCGTGATCTCGTTGCGGAAACTCTTGCCGATCTGAGCGATGCCGAAGGGCACCCGCACCCGCGACGTGTCGAGCACGTTCTTGAAGTTCATGAAGATGCCCTGGGCCGTCTCGGGCCGCAGGAAGGCCCGGTCGTCGTCGTCGCCGGCGAGCGCCCCGATCCGCGTCTCGAACATCAGGTTGAACTCGCGCGGCTCCGTCAGCGTGCCGGGCTCGGAAGCATCCGGCCCGAGCGCCTCACCGAGCGCCACGTTGCCGGCGAGCGGCAGGAGGTCCCCTTCCCACTCGATTTCCGCGAGCTTGTTGGCCCGCACGCCAAAGAATTTCTGGGCCCGCGTGAGCGTGTGGGGGATCGCCTCGTCGCCCGACTGGTCGGTGACAACGAAGACCTTCTTGCCCCTGTGGCTTGCCCAGCGGCCGTGCAGGTGGTCGTAGCGGTAGCGCCGCTTCGATTCGCGGCAGTCGATCATCCAATCATGGAAGAGGTCGAAGTGGCCGGAGCACTTCCAGACCTGGGGGTGCATGATGATCGTGCAGTCGAGGCCGGCCATCTCGTATTCGCACGGCGCGCCGGGGGGCGTGGCGAGCTCGTCGTGGCCCGAGACCATGTCGTGCCACCAGGCGTCTTTAAGGTTCCGCTTGAGGGCGACGCCCAGCGGGCCGTAGTCCCAGAAGCCGTTCAGGCCGCCGTAGATCTCGCTCGACTGAAAAATAAAGCCGCGCCGCTTCGCCAGCGACACGATCCTGTCCATCCGCGATTGGTCGTTTTGTTTTTCCATGGGGCAGAGTGTAGCAATCCGCCGCAAAAGGCCGTAGGACTCTTTTCCGCGGCGTCTTCCCTCGCTTGCGCGACGGGCTTATCGGTCGGCGATCGCCGCAGCGAGCAGGGCGACCGACCGCGGTGCGCACCCCTCCGCCTTATTGTTGATCGTGATGAAGGCGTCGCGGCCGGCGGCCGCCGCCTTCCGGGCCAGGCTTGCCAGTGACGTGCGGCTCGATGCGTCCTCCTCGACGATCCGGTTGAACGGAAAGTAGTCGGCCTTGGCCCCTTCGTAGTCGCGGCCCGCGTGCAGGTTCCAGCGCGCGACCAGCGGACGGTCGCCACGGTCGAGCGCGAAGGCTGCGGCCTGCCTCTCGACGGGCGGCATCCGGGCGTGCACCGCGAGGCAGGGCACGGCGCCGGCGTCGGCGAGCACCGCGGAAAACTCGGCCGTCACGAGCTCCGGATCCCGCACCTCCACCGCGTAGAGCGGGCCGCGGGGCAGCACGGCGACGAACGCCGCGATCCGCGCAGCCAGCCGGGGCACGTCGGCCAGAAGCCGCCGGCCGAGCGGCGGAAACTGAAACACGAGCGGCCCCGCCTTCGCTTCGAGTCCCGTCTTCGCTTCGAGTCCCGCCTTCGCAAGCCCCGCCACCGCCGGCCGCACGAAAGCCGCGGTGGTCGCCGCGGCGTCGAGAAACATCGGGTTGTCTCGGGCCGCCTCGCCGGAGCCGGGCTTGCGCACGACCGGGTCGGTGACCGCTGCCGGCGCCTTCACCACGAAGCGAAAGCCGTCGGGCACCTGCGCCGCATAGCGGGCGAATTCATCCGCCGAAAGCGGCGCGTAGAACGTGCGGTCGAGGCTGACGGTGCGAAACAGCGGATGCCGGGCATACGCGGCCAGGCCGTGCCGCGCGAGCACCTGCTCGGTGGCAGGCTTGCCGTTGCACGGCGCGTAGACGAGCCCCGTCCAGCCGGGAAACGACCAGCTCGACGTGCCCAGATGGATGCGGTCAGGCAGCGCAGCGCCGAGGGAGCGAACGGCGTCGTCCATCGGCGCCAGATCGACGCCCTCGGCATCCTCAAAAAGCGAACGTTGCGTCATGAAGCTGCCCATGGACGCCAAGCCGCGGTACGACCGAGAGCGAATCGATCGCCGCCGACGCCGGCAGATCCGCCTCCATGCCGAGCTCGATCAGGTTGCGGCCGCCGATCGACGAGGCAAACTCGCGGGCGATCGCCTGGGCAGTCGTCGGCCCGGCGGCAACGGCCGCGCGGAAGCGGCAGAGCGCCTCGCGGCCCGTCGCGTCAAGCGCGTCTTCGCTGCAGCCATCGCGGTGCACGGCCGCGTCGAGGATCGCGCCGGCAGCGAGCAGATCTTCTTCCGTGACGGCCCCTTCCGTGCCGGCGCAGACGAGGTGGATGTCGCAGCCGCCGTGCTCGATGGCGAGCGCGTGGGCCGCTTCCGCCACGGCGGATCGATTCACGATCGCGCCGATCAGTACTTCTGCGGCACCATCGCAGGCATGGAGTGCAGCCGTGCCGTTGGTCGTCGTGATCACGATCGGCCTGCCGCCCACGCGATCGCGACCATACTCGAGCGGCGAGTTGCCGAGGTCGAAACCCTCGATTCGCCGGCCGCCGCGTTCACCGCCGAGCATCGCCCCCCGGGCCGCAGCCTCCGCCCTGGCCTCCTCGACCGTGAGCACCGGCCGCACGCGGGCGGCACCGTGGGCCAGGGCCGTAATGATCGTCGTGGAGGCCCGCAGAACGTCGATCACGACGGCGATCCCTCCCGCGCAGGCGCCCTGGCGCATACCATGAAAGCAGTCGTAACACCGCCACCGCACCGGATGTGCCTCGCCTCGATGACTCATTCCGCCGCCACGATAGACCAAACGACCTGCGGTGTCGACAAGAGCGGCGCGAAAGTTCGCGGCATGTTCGCCGAGATTGCCCCGCGTTACGACCTCGTCAATCGGATGCTCTCCGGGGGCATCGATGTCTGGTGGCGGCATGTGACCGTCTCCCGCGCCCCGCCGCCGACGATCGGCGCGATCCTCGACGTCTGCACCGGCACCGGCGACCTCGCGATGGCCTATGCCGCGAAGTGCAGGCCGGCCGTGAAAATCGTCGCGTCCGACTTCTGCCGCCCGATGCTCGAACGCGGGATCGAGAAATCGGCGCGGGCCGGGAAGGACATCGAATGGGTCGAGGCCGACGCGATGGCCCTCCCCTTCCCCACTGCATCGTTCGGCCTCGTGACCGTGGCGTTCGGCCTGCGCAACATCGCCGACACGGCGCGGGGCCTCTGCGAGATGGCCCGTGTGCTCGAGCCCGGCGGGCGGCTCGCGATCCTCGAGTTTTCGCTGCCGAGCAACGCCCTGATCCGCGGCGGGTATCTCTGGTACTTCCGCAACGTGCTGCCCTGGCTCGGCAACACCGTGGCCCGCAACCGGTCCGACGCCTACACCTACCTGAACCAAAGCGTCGAGGAATTTCCATCGGGCGAACGGCTCGCGGCGCTCGTGCGGGCTGCCGGGTTCGGGAACGTGGAGATGATTCCGCTCTCGTTCGGCATCGCAACGCTCACGATCGCGACCCGCGAATCCGGAAGGGCGGCGTGACCCCGATGGCTCACGAAGACCTGCCGATCGTCGTCGCGATCACGGGCGCCTCGGGTGCACCCTACGGCACCCGCCTGCTCGAGGTGCTGCTCGCCTCGGGCCGCGAGATTCATCTTTCGATCAGCCCGTCGGGACAGGCCGTGATCGGCGAGGAACTGGGCCGGCGGATCGACCTCGATCGCTTCAGCCTCGAGACACTCTTGGGCGGCAGGCCGCCCGCGGCCGGGCGAATCCACTACCACCACTACAAGAATCTCATGGCCCCGATCGCCAGCGGCTCGTTCCTCACGTCGGCGATGGTGATCTGCCCCTGCAGCGGCAGCACACTCGCGGCCGTGGCCCATTCGATGGGCGAAAACCTCGTTCACAGGGCCGCCGAAGTGCACCTGAAAGAGCGTCGCAAGCTCGTCGTGGTGCCGCGCGAGACACCGCTCTCGCTGCCGCAACTCAAAAACATGCAGTCGATCCACGAGGCGGGCGCAGTCGTGCTGCCTGCTTCGCCCGGCTTCTATCACGGTGCTGCGAGCGTGGCCGACCTCGTGGACTTCGTCGTGGCGAGAATCTGCGATCAGTTGGGCGTGGCCCACACGCTCATGCGCCGCTGGGGGGAGGTGACCTGATGGCGACCGCGGCATCCGGGCGAGAGACGGCGATTGCAGGCGGTATGCCGGCATCGCGGCTGCGCACATATCTCGAGCTCGTGCGGTTCAGTCACACGATCTTTGCGCTCCCCTTCGCGATCATGGCGGCGCTCATCGCGTTTCATCGCGGCGGGCCTGCAGCGCTGTCGCAACCCCTCGGGTGGTTCACGCCCGCCGCTGGCATCCTGCTCTGCATGGTGTCGGCACGGACGGCCGCCATGGCCTTCAACCGGCTCGTCGATCGCACGATCGATGCGGCAAACCCCCGCACGGCGACGCGTCACCTGCCGCGCGGTGACGTGGGCGTGGGGGAGGTGCTCGGGCTCGTGGTCGCGAGTTCCGCCGCCTTCATCGCCTCGACGCTGCTCTTCCTGCCCAACTGGCTGCCGCTCGTGCTCTCGGTGCCGGTGCTCGCCTGGCTCCTCGGCTACAGCTACGCGAAGCGGTTCACGATGCTCGCGCATGTCTGGCTCGGCGCGGCGCTCGGGCTGGCGCCGGTCGCCGCATGGATCGCGATCCGCGGCGAGGCGATGCTCCAGCATCCGGTCGACGTTTTCCCCGCCCTGCTCCTCGGCCTGGCCGTCACCACGTGGGTGAGCGGGTTCGACATCATCTACGCCTGCCAAGATGCCCGCTTCGATGCCGACCACGGCCTCCAGAGCATCCCCGCCCGGCTCGGTGTGCCGCGGGCGCTCGCGGTCTCGAAGTGGCTCCATGCCGCCACGATGCTCCTGCTTCTGGCCCTGCCCGCCGCGGTGCCGGCGATGGGTTCGATCTACTGGCTCGCCTACGCCGCAATCGCCGTGCTCCTCGTCTGGGAGCACTCGCTCGTGAAGCCCGACGATCTCTCCCGGGTGAACCAGGCCTTCTTCACGGCCAACGCCGTGATCGGCCTCGTGCTCCTGGCTGCGATCGCCGCCGACCTGTGGCTTTGAAACGCCCACCCAAAAGGAGTCGCCCCATGATCCGTGCCGTCAAGCCATCGCTCGAGCCGATCCGTGAGAAGGTCGAGGCTGGCGAGCGGCTGAATGCCGCCGAGGCCGAGTCGCTCTGGGATGAGTCGATCGATCTGCACGAACTCGGCGAACTGGCGAACCTCGTCCGCGAGCGGAAGAACGGCAACTTCGGCTACTACAACATCAATACGCACTTGAACCCCACGAACGTCTGCGTCTACCGCTGCACGTTCTGCGCCTTCCGGGCCGATCTCCGCGAGGCCCGCGGCTACGTGATGAGCGACGAGCAGATCCTCGCCCGCGGCCGGGAGGCGGTCGAGGCGGGCTCGACCGAGATGCACATCGTCGGCGGCCTCCACCACCAGAAGGATTACGATTGGTATCTCAACGTCATCCGCCTCCTGCACGACGCCTACCCCACGCTCCACCTGAAGGCCTGGACGCCGGTGGAGATCAACTGGTTTTGCCACCTGACGAAGCGGTCGATCCGCGACATCCTCGTGGAGATGAAGGACGCGGGCCTGGGCAGCCTGCCCGGTGGCGGTGCCGAGATCTTCCATCCGGAAGTTCGCGACAAGATCTGCGAGCACAAGGCCGACACGAAGGAGTGGTTCGAGATCCACCGCACGGCCCACTCGCTCGGCCTGCGGAGCAACGCCACGATGCTCTACGGCCACATCGAAAACGCCTTTCACCGCACCGACCACCTGCTCCGGCTCCGGGAGCTCCAGGACGAGACCGGCGGCTTCCAGACGTTCATCCCGCTGGCGTTCCATCCTGAAAACACCCGGCTCTCCCACATCCAGAAGCCGACGCCGGCGATGGATCTCCGCACGATGGCAGTCAGCCGGCTCGTGCTCGACAACTTCGACCACCTGAAGGCCTACTGGATCATGCTGGGAATTGGCACGGCGCAGGCGGCCCTTGCCTACGGCGCCGACGACATCGACGGCACGGTGCGGCACGAGCTCATCTATCACGACGCTGGTGCCACGACGCCCGAGGTGCTCTCCGTCGAACACATCCAGCGGCTGATCCGCGAGGCCGGCCGGGAGCCGGTGGAACGCGACACGCTCTACCACCGCGTCGTCCGCGACGGCACCACCTGGCGCGCCGCCGAGCACGTGTAACCCCATGTGTCGTACGCCATATGCCCCCCGGTAGGACAGGCTGCAGCCTGTCGAACGCACGCCGGAGGCGTACGCCACATGGGGCGGGAGCGAGGCGGGGATCGGCGGAAGCTCGACGAGCATTTGGACCGAGTCTTCGAGGGCCACCGCGAGGCGACTTCTGCCGTCCCCGGCGAGCGGCCCCCAACGGCGGACGTCGTGCCTGACGACACGCCATAGCCTGTTCTACCCCACCTGCCCGAAGCCGAGCGTCTCGCCCCACCGATCGACGACGACTTTCTTGAGTCGGTCGAGTATCGGATCGGCGAGCGTGGGATCGCGCTCGAAGAGATCGAGGGCGTCGCGGCGGGCCTCCGCGACGACA
This sequence comes from Planctomycetia bacterium, assembly GCA_046343855.1. Classification (GTDB taxonomy): domain Bacteria; phylum Planctomycetota; class Planctomycetia; order Pirellulales; family UBA1268; genus RGVT01. Next base: position 2,362 of record JBKDMX010000122.1, on the reverse strand, counting down.
TCCGGATGTTCTCTCAGGTCGGCAAGATACAAATCAAGTTTGCCGCTCTGGCGCGTGCCGACGAGTTCGCCAGGGCCGCGGAGCTCGAGATCCCGGTCGGCAAGTTCGAAGCCGTTCGTCGAGGCCACGAAGGCATCGACCCGCGGGTGGGCCTCGCCACCGGCGGGCGTGATGGCGCCGCAGATGCCCGCCACCGGCCCGCGGGCCACGCGGCCGCGGAGCTGGTGGAGCTGCGACAATCCAAAGCTCTCCGCGTCGAGGATCGTCATCACGGTGGCATTGGGCACGTCGATGCCGACCTCGATGACACTCGTGCAGACGAGCACGTCGAGCCGCCGATCGCGAAAATCCTCCATCACGGCCTGCTTCTCGGCCGACTTGAGCCGCCCGTGCACGAGCGACAGCCGAAACGCCTCGAGCGGCCCATTGGCGAGCTCTTCGAACGTCGACGAGATGCTCGCCAGCCCCCGCTTCGACTCCTCCACCGCAGGCACGACGACGTAGCCCTGCCGCCCCTCGCGAAGTTTCTTCCGCACGTGTTCCCACCACTTCTCCTCTTCGCCGGGAACCACGCGGTAGGTGAGCACCGGCTGCCGGCCTTCCGGCCCCTGCTCGATGATCGACTGATCGAGGTCGCCGTAGATGGCATGCGCGATCGTCCGCGGAATCGGCGTCGCCGTCATCACGAGCACGTGCGGCTCGGTCTCTCCCTGCTGGAGCAGCGCCCGCTGGATCACGCCGAACCGGTGCTGCTCGTCGATCACGACGAGCCCAAGGCTCTTGAATCGCGCCGTGCCGCTCACGAGCGCCTGCGTGCCGACGATGATCTGTGATTCACCCGCCGCAATCCGCTCGAGGGCCTTGCGACGCTGGGCCTGCGTCTGTCCGCCGACGAGCAGCTCGAGCTGCACCCGGCCGCCGGCGAGCAGCCGCTCGAGCGTGGCCATGTGCTGCCGCGCGAGGAGCTCCGTCGGCGCCATGATCGCCGCCTGGTGCCCGCAGGCGACGGCCGCGAGCATCGCGTAGACCGCGACCGCCGTCTTGCCGCTGCCCACGTCTCCCTGCAGGAGCCGATTCATCGGCTCGGTCTTCGCCATGTCGGCGACGATCTCCGCGATCACCTTCCGCTGCGAAGGCGTCAGGCCAAACGGCAGCCGGGCCTGGATCCGTCCGTCGATCCGGGCATCGACCAGCATGACGGGCGCGGCCTTCCGATCCCGCTGCTGCGCGCGGTGGAGCCGCAGCGCCAATTGCAGCATGAAGAGCTCCTGGTAGATGAATCGCCGCTGCGCCGCCTCGAGCTTCTCCTGGCTCGTCGGAAAATGGATCTCCCGGATCGCCTCGTGGATCGGCAGTAGCGATTTGGCGGCCAGCCACTCGTCGGGAAACGCCTCCTGCAGGAGATCGCCCGCATGATCGATCGCCGCCTGCACGGCCAGCCGCACGTCAGACTGCCGCGCGGCCTCGGCGAGATCGTAGATCGCCAGGAACTCGCCGCGGGACGTGTCTTCGCCGGTGGCGCAGATCCGCACCTCGGGATGCATGATCTCCCAGGCCGCCCCCGCCCGCCGCGGCGTGCCGGCCAGCACCACCCGCATGCCGACGGCGAACTTCTTCGCCATGAAGGGCATGTTGAACCAGACCGCCCGCACGCTTCCCCCCTGCCCCTTCACGAGCACGGTGAGCATCTGCCGGCCGCCCGACGTGGTGCGGGCGCCGAGGTCGATCACCTCGCCGGCGACCGACGCATGCTCCCCCTCGCGCAGGTCGGCAAAGGCATGGGCGCCGCTGAAGTCCTTGTAGCTATGGGGAAAGTGGATGAGCGCATCGCGAACCGTGACGAGATTGAGCGGCTCCAGCCGCTTCGCCCGCGGCGTGCCGACACCGGGCAGCCGTTCGAGCGGCGTCGCGAGACTGCGTTCATTCCTGTCCATGCCGAGCAGTGTAGCGGGCGGGGAATTTCCAACATTAAGCGAATGAGCCCAACCCGGCGGCGGGGATCAGGACGCTGTCGCCGGACTGCTGGGCACGTGAAAACCACCCGCATTCGGAGCCAAGGGAGGCATGCTCGAATACGGTCCTGTTGAGAGTTTAAGTCTCGTGGGTTTTGATCAGCTGCCAATAGTCCTCAACGACTCCCTTCTTCTGCGCGTGCCCACCGACCGACTCCGCCGAAACTGCTTGGCTCGATTGAGCGTAGGACAGGCGTCTCCGCCTGTCTGGACAGGCACCGAGGCCTGTCCTACGAGAAAGGGAGGCTTCGGGTGACCCGTACCCCGGGAGCCGGCGTATGCTGACAAGCGCAGCCAGGATGGCGAAGCGCCGTCAGCATCCGAGCGAGCGAAGGACAGGATGTCCGTAG
>JBKDMX010000121.1:0-11618 GCA_046343855.1 Planctomycetia bacterium | reverse complement strand
TGCGGGATATGCTCCTTTGAACGCGTTTCAGGTGCGGGACCTTTTCGCTCCGACCACGCCGGTCAGCGTTACGGCGTCGAGCAATCTGTTTAATGCGTTCAATCCTCCCGTGGACACGCTCAATTGGACCTCGATGAGCGCGGGCACCGCCAGTGCCCCTGACTTGGCTGCCACGTACACTCCGAATGGGAGTGGGAACGGCACATGGACCACCAACACTGGCGATGTTGCCAACGCATGGATTCAGTACGACCTCGGTTCGCTGATGGATGTGGGCCAGGCCTATATCTGGCAACGCAGCCAGACCGATCTCACCAGCCGCGGTGTCAAAGACTTCACGATTGACGGATCGGTGGACGGCACGACCTGGAGTTCCCTGACCTCCACGGCCCTGCTTTTGCAAGAGGCCGTGAACGGGGCGCCGGTGTCGGCCCAATCGTTTGCCCTCACTCAGAACAACACGGGTATCCGGTATGTCCGGATCAATGTGGACAGCAATTATGGCGACCCTAATTACGTTGGCTTGACTGAAGTGCGTTTCGTGGCCGTGCCCGAGCCGGGGACGCTCGCCCTGGCCGGCCTCGGCATCGCCGCCGCCGCGTGCATCCGCCGCCGCCGCTCTTAAATAACCATGAACGCCACACGCCGCCGTGGGTTCACGCTCGTTGAACTCCTGGCCACGATCGCGATCATCGGCCTCTTGATCGCGCTCCTTCTGCCGGCCGTGCAGAGCGCCCGGGAGTCGGCCCGTCGCTCGGCCTGCTCCAACAACGTGCGCCAGATCGGCCTGGCCTTGGCGCAGCACGAGAGCAGCCAGCAGGCGTTTCCGATGGGGGTTTCATGGAGCAATCCCTCCCAAACTCCTCCGGTGGTGATCGTGAGATGGACAATGAGAATCCTGCCCTACTTCGAGGAATCGGCGCTGCTCCAGGGCATGAATCTCTCCCTGCCGTCCAGTGGAGCCACTGACTATGTGGCTCAAAACGGGCCTCTGCTGGCCAAATCGCCGCCGGTGTTTCGCTGCCCGTCTGACGCCGACGTCCCGCCGATGTGGGGAAGATACGGCAGGAGCAATTATCCCGGCTGCTTCAGCGCCAAGGGTGATCTGGTGGAATTCGACGCCTACCCGGATCGCTTCGCATATGACACGGGCCCGCTCGCGCCCGCCAATGCGGCCTGCAAAGACGTCCACGCCATCTTCAACTGGAACGTCGCCCGGCCAGCGGCCAGGGTTCGTGACGGCCTCTCCCAAACGATGGCCGTCTCCGAGGTGATTTCGCCGGCGAACGACCTGCGCGGCAAATGGTCGCACGATTGGGGCTGCCATTTCTCGGCCCTCCGCGGCCCGAATTCTCCGCTGCCAGACCAGATCCCCCAGTGGGCCGTCGACTGCTGCTCGCCGATCATCAACAACATCCCCAACGCACCGATCGCGGGGCGGGCCGACATCCAGTGGAGCAACACCAACTTCGCCGCCCGCAGCCGCCACCCGGGCGGCGTGCATGCCGGCATGCTCGACGGCTCGGTCCGCTTCGTCGTCGACGAGGTGAACCTCACGACCTGGCAGGCGATGGCCAGCATCGACGGCCGCGAGATGGTGCCGCAGGAGTGACCGCCGTGACCCCGTCGAAATCCATGGTCAGGCTAGGCGACGAGCCTCGCCGCGGCGCGGCGCCGCGACGGTTGGCGGTGTGGCTGGCAGTGGCCTGCGTGCTCGTGGCCGGCTGCGGCCGCCGCTCGAAGCTCCGGCGGCTCCCGCTCGCCGGGAGCGTGACGTTCGCCGGCCAGCCTGTCGACGACGGGCTGATCGAGTTCATCCCCGTCGACGCGACCCCCGGGCCGTCGTTCGGCGGAGTGGTGAAGGCCGGCCGCTACGACGTGCCGGCCGCGCAGGGGGGCCACGAGGGGGGCACCTACCGCGTGCAGATCACCAGTTCCCGCCCCTCGGGCAAGACGCTCACCGTCGACACGCACGTGTTCAAGCCCGACGGCACCACAATGCAGGTGCCGGTCATGGAGAGCTTCATCCCCGCGAAATACAACGTGGCATCGACGCTCCGCGCGACGATCACCCGCGAGGCTTCCGCCGCCGGCATCGATTTCGCGCTCGAGTGACCCGCCGCAGGGTACACTCGATCCCTGGAGCGGAAACGACGGGGTGACGCGGTCCGCGCCGCATTCACGGCGCGGCACTACCGGACTTCCGCCCGGGGCTTGTTGGCGAACGACACCATGAACCACGTTTCCTGCCGCCGCGCGTTCACGGTCGCCGAACTGGTGGTCGTGATCGCGATCATCGGCCTCCTCATCGCGCTCGTGCCGCCGGCCGTGCAGGCCGCGCGGGAGTCGAGCCGGCGGGCTGCCTGCGCCCACCACCTGCAGAAGATCGGCGTCGGCCTGGCGGCGCACGAGCAGGCGAAGCAGACGCTCCCTATGGGGGTGTATTGGAATTCGCCCCCTGGTGGCAAACCGGACATGACGAATGCCCGCGTCACCTGGCTCGTGTACCTGCTGCCCTTCGTGGAGTCGGCGGCGCTCTTCGACAGCCTCGTGCTCGTGCCTCCGGCGGGCTTGGGCGGGGAATCCTGGACCATGTGCTACCCGCCCAACGGGCCGACCTTGGCGACGGTGATCCCGTGGTACCGATGCCCGGCGGATGCCGACCCGAAACCTTTCGCCCGTGGAGCCGTCCCCGGCTCGCGCAGCAACTATGTCGGCTGCTTCAGCCCCGACGGCACGATGGTGGAGCGAGCCGCCTGGGGGTCCCGCTACGCCTTCGATCCGGGGCCCATGAACAACCCTTCTCCGACCGACTTCCGGGCCGCCTTCAATTGGAACGTGGCCCGGCCGCTCGATCACGTGCGCGACGGCGCGGCGCACACGATCGCCGCGGCGGAAGTGATTGCCGTCGACGACGACCATCGCGGCAACTGGTGGCTTGAGTGGGGCGCCCAGTATTCCCACAGCCGCCCGCCCAACTCGACGCTGCCCGACGAGGTGGCCGAGTGGTCGCTGCAGTGCCAGGGCTGCAACTCGATTCCCGAGGCGCCCTGCGTCGGGCGGCCGGACTACCAGTGGAGCAACTGCAACTTCGCCGCCCGCAGCCGGCACGCCGGCGGCGTCAACGGCGTGATGCTCGACGGCGCCGTGCGGTTTTTCGGCGACGGGATCGACCTCCGCGTGTGGCGGGCCATCGCCAGCATCGACGGCGGCGAGCCGCCGAGCGCGGATTTTTGAGGGACCGCGGCGGGTATTCTCCATGGAAGGCTCTCAGCGCCGGGGCGTCGCGTCGATGAAAAAGGTTTTCGCATCCCGGGTGCTCGTGGCGGCCGTGACGGCGGCCGCACTGGCCGCGGGCCCCCTCCGGGCCGCGCCGCTCGTGCCGATCGCCGACGTGTGCCGGCTGCCGCTCGAGGAGGTGTGTCAGGAACCGGTCGTGCGCGTGCGCGGGGTCGTGATCTTCGACTCGGCCGACGGGCTGGCGATCCAGGAAGGCGACCACGGGCTGTGGGTCGACATCGGGCTCGCGCGGCAGCGGGAGCCGGCCGCCGCGGCCGGCTTTCCCGCCGAGCGGCCGCCCGGCACGCTGCTCGAGGTCGAGGGACGCATCACGCGGGCGGGGTTCGTGCCGCCGCTGATTCCGCAGGAACTGCGGATCGTGGGCACCGCCCCGCTCCCCTCCCCGCGGCGCGTCGATGCCGCGCGGTTTCTCGCTGCCGCCGACGCCTGCACGCTCGTCGAGACGAGCGCCATCTGGCAGGGCATGGCGGCCACCGCCGGGGGCGTGCGCATCTGGCTCGAGGCCCACGGCCGGCCGTGCATGGCCGAGGCGGCCCGCGACTGCCTGCCGGCCGACGCCGAGGGCCTCGTCGACGCCGAAGTGACGATCACGGGCGTGCTCACGTCGCGATTCAACACCCGCGGCGAGGCCGTGCTGCCGGTGCTCCGCGTCGCGCGGCCGGAATGGATCGACGTCACCGCGGCACCCCGCCAGCCGCCGTTCGAGGCGCCGCTCCTGCCGCTCGGCCGCCTGGCGTGGCATCGCGAGCAGCCGCTCGACGGCCACATGGTGCGCGTGCAGGGCACGCTGATCCACGCCCTCGCCGGCGAGGAGCTGGTGGTGCAGGAGGGCCCCGTGGGCGTGCGGGTGGCCACGGCCTCGGCGGAGCCCCTCACGCCCGGCGACAGGGTCGAGGCGGTCGGATTCATCGACCGCACGGGGCGGGTGGCCGGCCTGCGGCACGCGGTCGTCCGCCGGCTCGGCCCGGGCCCGCCGCCGCAGCCGATCGCGGTGTTCGCCGACGACATCGTGGCGGTGAACCTCCGCGCGGCCCGGGAGCGCAATAGCGCCGTGCCGGCCGACTACGAAAACTGCCTGGTCACGTTCCCGGCCACGCTCGTGGAGAGGCAATCGACCCACGACGGCGGCGCCCTGCGGCTCACCGCCGGCAGCACGAGTGTCACGGCCCGGCTCTCCGAGGCTGCGTTTCGCGACGTCCAGGGGATCATGCCTGGCAGCGAGGTGGCCCTCACGGGGATCGTCCACACCGAGTGGTCGGCCCCCGCCGCCGATGGATTTTCGCGGCCGCTCGACCGGCTCGCCCTCGACGTGCGCACCGCCGCCGACGTGCGGCTCGTGCGGCCCGCCTCGTGGTGGACGCCGCGGCGGCTGGCGCTGGCGGCCGGCGGGCTCGGCGTGGCGGCGGCTGCGGCCGCGGCGTGGGCGGTGGCGATGCGGCGCGAGGTGCGCCGCCAGACGACGCTCGCCGTCGAGGAGGCCGCCGACCGGCGGGCGGCAGCCGCCGAGTTCGAGGCCACGCTCCGCGAGCGCAACCGGCTCGCCGTGAACCTCCACGACACGGTCCTCCAGTGGCTCACCGGCGTCGGCTTCCAGCTCAAGGCCTGCGAGTCGGCGGGGGGCCGCGACGACGGGGCGACGCTCGCCACCCACCTCACCGTGGCCCGGCAGATGATCGACCACGCCGCGGGCCAGCTCCGCGGCACGGTGTGGTCGCTGCGGAGCGTCACGGCCGACGGCGTGCCCTTCGAGGAATCGCTCGTGCGGCTCATCGACCAGGCCGCCGCGGGGCACGACGCCCACGTCTCACTCTCGGTCGCCCCGGGCCTTCCCGATCTGCCGCCGCTGGTGGCCGGCAACCTCCTGCTCGTGGTCCAGGAGGCGATCCACAATGCCTTGCATCATGCCACGCCGTCCAGCGTGCATGTGACGGTGGCCGCCGAACGCACCGGGCACGACGTGGTGGCGGAAGTGCGCGACGACGGCTGCGGCTTCACCGTGGGCGAGCAGGTCGGGCCGGCCCAGGGCCACTTCGGGCTCGACGGCATGCGCGAGCGGGTGGAGCGGCTCGGGGGAACGTTTGCCGTGGTGTCGGCCCCGGCCGAAGGCACGATCATCACGGCGCGTGTGCCGCAGACGCTGGCCGATCCCGGCCCCGACCGGTCAACGCTAAACGCATGGTCATCAGCCGTTCGGGCGATGACGGGAGCGGGCTGACATGACCACAACCACCGCCATGAATGCTGTTCCTCCCCCGGGTCGCCGAGCCGAGTCGTCGATCGGTGTGATGATCGTCGACGACCACGCCGTGGTCCGTGCCGGCCTGGCCAACCTGATCGGCCTGGAGCCCGACCTCTGGGTGGTGGCCCAGGCCGACAGCGGCGCCGCCGCCATCGAATTGTGGCGTCGCCATCGGCCCGACGTGGGAGTGATCGACGTGCTGATGACGGGCCTCGACGGCATCGAGACGCTCCGGCAGATTCGGCGGATCGACCCGCGGGCCCGGGTGGTGATGCTCACGTCGTCGGATTCGGTCGCCGACGCGATCCGCGCCGAGGAGGCCGGCGCCACGGCCTATCTCACGAAGCACGTAGCCTACGACCGCATCCTGGACGTGATCCGGGAGGTGCATGCCGGCCGCGTGGGCATCCGGCTGGGCGTGCGGCGCAGCAGCGCGACGCCGTACGCCGAGCCGCTCTCGGCCCGCGAGCTCACGGTGCTCAAACTGATGCGCGAGGGCGAATCCAACGCCGAGATCGGCCGGCGGCTGGGGATCGCGGAGAGCACGGTGAAGAGCCACATCACCCACATGCTCCTCAAGCTCGGCGCCACCGACCGGGCCAGCGCCGTGGCCCGGGGCTTCGACCTCGGCCTGCTCGCAGCATCGCGCGACCGCTGAAGCCCTGCTGGGCCCGTCTCACCGTGTCCGGTAATTGCCAAGGCTCACAGGTGTTCACGTCTACCCCTCGACGTGGTAGCCTGGTTCCCTTTCGCAATGGAGTGCTGCTGCCGATGTCGACCGACCTGCCTGCACCAGACGAACCAGCACCGGGGCTGGTGCTCTACACCGCGCCGGACGGCTCTGCCCGGCTCCAGCTGCGGATCGAGCACAAGACGCTGTGGCTGACGCAGGCGCAGATGGCGTCGATCTTCCAGACAACCAAGCAAAACATCAGCCTGCACATTCAAAACGTCTTTGCGGAGCGTGAATTGCCGCCGGATGCAACCGTCAAGCAATACTTGACGGTTCAAAGCGAGGGCAGCCGCAGGGTAGAGCGGCTTCTTGACCACTACTCCCTCGACGTGGTCATCGCCGTGGGGTACCGCGTCCGTTCCGCCCGCGGCACCCAGTTCCGCCAGTGGGCTACAAATACTCTTCGCGAGTACCTCATCAAGGGCTTCGCGATCGACGACGAGCGGCTCATGGCTGGTCGCAGCGTCGGGGCCGACTATTTTGACGAGTTGCTGGAGCGACTTCGCGCGATCCGTGCCAGCGAGCGCCGCTTCTACCAGAAGATCACCGACATTTACGCGACGAGCATCGACTACGACAAAGATGCGCCGATCACGCAGGAGTTCTACGCCACGGTGCAGAACAAGCTGCATTGGGCCATCCACGGCCGCACCGCCGCCGAGATCATCGCCGAGCGTGCCGACGCCACGAGGCCGAACATGGGGCTGACGACGTGGAAAAACGCACCGGCAGGCCCGATCCGCAAGGTCGACGTCAGTATCGCGAAGAACTACCTGACCCACGAAGAGATGGCTGCGCTCAACCGCGTCGTCACGATGTATCTCGACTATGCCGAAGACCAAGCGATGCGGCAGCGGCCGATGCACATGGCCGACTGGGTAACCAAGCTCGACGGCTTTCTTGAGTTCAACGAGCGAAACATCCTGACGCACGCCGGCAGGGTTTCGGCGGACATGGCTCGGCAACACGCCGAACAAGAGTTTGCCAAGCACGAAGCGGCGGTCCGGATTCGCGAGGCTACCGAACCAACAAGCGATTTCGACAAAGCCGTCGAACAAATCAAGAGGCTGGAGCAGCAACCGCCCGCCACAAAACGGCCGGCTCCGAAGCCCCCGAAGAAGGCCGCCAAGAAAGAACGCGGTCGCCGCCGGGGCGATGACAACCCCTGACGGAAGGCTTCCGAATCCCATGCCCTCGCCAGACCGGGGCTTCGACCTCGCCGGGCACGAGCATCTCGGCGGCGACGGATCGCAGCAGGTCGAGGTGGCACCCCCGGGAAAGGATGATCAGCGGTGACGCGTTGACCACCGCCAGGGCATCAGCCACGGGCCAACTCGCGGTCGAGGTCGGCGAAGTCCACATGAAAGGAGTCTTCGCCGTGCCGGGCGAGGGCCAGGAGAAAGTCGGTGCGGTCGAGGCCGGCGATCGCGGCCGCGATCTCCTGCGACACGGTTCCCCGGCGATACCAGGTCATGGCCGCCGCCAGCCGCAGGCCGGCGCCGAACCGTTCCGGATCCTCGCGAAGCGCTGCGAGCGCCTCGGCGGGAACTTCGAGCGTGACGGTGGCCATCGGGTAAGACTCCTAAGTGACTACGCCCAGATTCTAACAACCGCAGCCGCGGCGGGGTCCAGGTGGCCGCCGGGATCGACTTCGCGCTCGAGTGACCGGCCGCAGGGCACACTCGACCGTTGGAGGTGCAGATTGTTCAATCTGCACCCCGCATTCCGCAGAGTGCCACTCTGCGGCTCCAGGGCAGCCATGATGCACCGCCGCCGCGCGTTTACGGTCGTGGAACTGGTGGTCGTGATCGCGACCATCGGCGTCCTCATCGCGCTCGTGCCGCCGGCCGTGCAGGCCGTACGGGAGTCGAGCCGGCGATCCGCCTGCGCCCACAACCTGCAGAAGATCGGCACGGGCCTGGCGGCACACGTGCAGGCCAAGCAGGCGCTGCCCATGGGCGTGTATTGGAATTCGCCCCCGGGCGGCAAGCCAAACATCTACAACGCCCGCGTCACCTGGCTCATGTACCTGCTGCCCTTCGTGGAGTCGGCTGCGCTCTTCGACAGGCTCGTGCTTGTGCCGCCGGCGGGCCTGGGCGGGCACTCCATGACGATGAACTATCCGCCCAACGGGCCGGTCGTGGGGTCCACGATCGCGGCATATCGGTGCCCGGCGGATCCTGGCCGCAAGGCCGTCTCGCACGGATCCACGCCCACCTCGCGCAGCAACTATGTCGGCTGCTTCAGCCCCGACGGCACGATGGTGGAGCGCAGCGCCTGGGACTCCCGCTACGCCTTCGACCCGGGCCCCCCGAACAACCCTTCCCCGACCGACTTCCGGGCCGCCTTCAACTGGAACGTGGCGCACCCGCTCGATCACGTTCGCGACGGCACCGCGCACACGATCGCCGCGGCGGAGACGATCGCCGTCGACGACGAGTATCGCGGCACCTGGTGGCACGAGTGGGGCGCCCAGTATTCCCACAGTCGCCCGCCCAACTCGACGCTGCCCGACGAGGTGGCGGAGTGGACAGTGAAGCACAGGGGCTGCAACTCGATCCCCGAGGCGCCCTGCATGGGACGGCCGGACTACCAGTGGAGCAACTGCAACTTCGCCGCCCGCAGCCGGCACGCCGGCGGCGTCAACGGCGTGATGCTCGACGGCGCGGTGAAGTTTTTCGGCGACGGGATCGACCTCGCCGTGTGGCGGGCGATCGCGAGCATCGACGGCGGCGAGCAGCCAACCGCGGATTTTTGAAGGGCGGGAAGCGCCGCCCCGTGAGCGATCCCCTCGGGCCGCCCACGCGCTGCCCAAAAGTACGATGCGGCGGCCGGGCGGGGAACCTAGGATTGAACGAGGTTTTCCCACCATGCTCTCCCACCGCCCGCCCCCGCCGTGGCTCGCCCGCCTGTTCGCTGCCTGCGGCATTCTTGCCGCCGGCGCGGCCCGGGGGGAGGTCGCGCCGTCGGCCGATGCCGCGGCCCCGGTGCGGCAGGCGTTTCTCGAGCGGCACTGCATCGCCTGCCACGACGCCGACTCCCGCGAGGGGGGCTTCGACGCGACCGCCCTCCGCTGGGAGCCCGCCGATCCGGACAGCCAGGCCCGGTGGGTGAAGGTGTTTGGCCGCGTGGCCCGCGGCGAGATGCCGCCCCCCGAAGAAGACCGGCCGGCCCCCGAACTGCGGACGGCGTTTCTCGACGTGGTCGGCGCCGGCCTCACCGCCGCCGGCCGCGCCCACCAGGAAGGCGCGGGCCGCACGGTGCGGCGGCGGCTCAACCGCACGGAGTATGTGACCACGCTCCACGACCTGCTCGGCATCGACACGCCGCTGGCCGATCTCTTGCCGGAAGACGGGATGGCCGGCGGCTTCGACACGATCGGCTCGGCGCTCGATCTCTCGGCCGTGCACCTCGAGCGATACCTCGCCGCCGCGCGGCGGGCGCTCGCCGCCGCCACGGTCACGGCGGCCCGCCCCGAAACCCGCACGGTCCGCACCGACTACTCCGAGACCTGGCACGAGTGGCAATCGGCCGGCTTCCAGTTCAGCCAGTGGACGCAGTCGCCTGAGGGATTCCTCGCGATCCGCTGGAACGGTATCAACGGCCCGCACGGCGAACTGGGCGCCTGGTCGCCGCCGGTGCCGGGTGAGCGTTACCGCTTCCGGATCCGGGCCCGGGCGATGATCGACAAGACCGGCCCCAACGCGCAGCCTCAGGATGCTGCCCGCCCCGACCGACGGATCATCCTCCAGGCGGCGCTCGGCGGCTGGCCGCGGTCTGACGGCGAGACCAATGGCCGGGCCTACTTCGAGATGAGCCCCACGGAGTTTCGCGAGTTCGAGTATGTCGCCCGCGTGCCGGCGGGACAGACGCTCTGGCTGATGCCGTATCGGGCCGTGCCCGAATCGCCCGACGAACGGGCGATGGTGGCCGGCATCTGCGCGGTGATCGAATGGGTGGAGATCACGGGGCCGCTCGCGGAGGAGTGGCCGCCCCGCGGCCACCGGCTGCTCTACGGCGACCTGCCGCTCGAGCCAGCCGATCCGGCGCAGCCGGGGAAAGACCTCCGCGTCGTGTCGCTCGATCCGGAGCAGGACGCGCGGCGGCTCCTGGCCGGGTTTCTGCCGCGGGCCTTCCGCCGGCCGGTCACCGACGCCGAGATCGAGGTTCATGTCGCCCTTCTGCGGGCCGAACTCGCCAAGGGCCGGCGGTTCGACGAGGCCCTCCGGGCCGCCTACACCCGCGCCCTCTGCTCGCCCTCGTTCCTGTTTCGCAGCGAGCGTCCGGGCCCGCTCGACGACGTCGCCCTCGCCTCGCGGCTCTCCTACGGCCTGTGGGCGACGGCCCCCGACGACGAGCTGATGGCCCTTGCCGCCGCCGGCAAACTCCGCGAACCGGCCGTGCTCGTGGCGCAGGCGCGGCGGATGCTCGCCGACCCGCGCGGCCGACGGTTCACGGTAAACCTGCTCGACAACTGGCTCAAGCTCCGCGACATCGACTTCACGCAGCCCGACACGAAGCTGTATCCGGAGTTCGAGGAGTATCTGAAGAAGTCGATGGTGGCCGAGTCGCATGCCTTCTTCGAGGAGTTGATGGCCAATGACCTGCCCGCCCGCACCGTGATCGCCTCCGACTTCGCGATGCTCAACGAGCGGCTGGCCGAGCATTACGGCGTCCCGGGTGTGATTGGCGCCGAGATCCGCCGCGTCAGCCTGCCGCCGGGCACGCACCGCGGTGGGTTCCTCACGCAGGGGGCCGTGCTCAAGGTGTCGGCCAACGGCACCACCACGTCGCCGGTGGTCCGCGGGGCGTTCGTGCTCGACCGGCTGTTGGGCATGCCCCCCGACCCGCCGCCCAAGGACGTGCCGGCCGTGGAGCCCGACATCCGCGGCAGCACCACGATCCGCGAGCAGCTCGCGCTGCACCGCGACCAGGCCGCCTGCGCGGGCTGCCACGCCAAGCTCGATCCCCCGGGCTTCGCCCTGGAAAACTTCGACGTCGCGGGCCGCTGGCGGACGCACTACCGGGCCCTCCCGCCGGATGCGGCGGAAAAGGTGGTGGGCCTGCCGGGCACCGACGTCCGATACTACGTGCAGGGGCCGCCCGTGGATCCCTCGTACACGCTGGCCGACGGCCGCCCGTTTGCCGACGTCGAGGGCTTCCAGCGGCTCATGCTCGACGACGAGCGGCAGATCGCCCGCAACCTGGTCGCGATGTTCGCGGCGCAGCTGACGGGCGCGGAGATCGAGTTTGCCGACCGCGGCGCGGTGGAGGAGATCCTCGACCGCACCGCCGCCGGAGGCTACGGCATGCGAAGCATCCTGGAGGCCGTCGTGCAAAGCCGGC
>JBKDMX010000120.1:0-4820 GCA_046343855.1 Planctomycetia bacterium | reverse complement strand
CCGCCGAGCGCCGCAGCCGCCGCATCGGCGCAGGCGTCTATTGAATCGGGGTCGGTGGCTTCGACCGTGCCCCAGGGCATGCCGAGCTCGTTCGCGATGGCCTCGAGCCGAGCCGCGTCGCGGCCCGCGAGAAAGACACGTCCGCCGGCGGCCACGACGAGACGGGCCACGGCTGACCCGATGCCTCCGCCGCCGCCGAGGATGAGAACGCGTTGGCTCACGATTACAGCCAGTCGCCGACGGTCTGTTCGAGCCGGGCCTCCGCCGCCATGTCTCGCAGCTTGACCATCGCCCGCGTCTGGATTTGGCGGATCCGCTCCTTGCAGACTCCCATCTGGCTGCCGAGCTCACGGAATGTCCGCGGCGGCTTGCCGTCGAAGCCGAACCGGGCCACGACGATCTGCCGCTCCCGCGGCTCGAGATCGCCGAGGAACCCGGCGAAGAGCTCCTTGAGCACGCCGATCTGCGCGGCCGAGCAGTAGTCGGTGTTTTCGGGCTCGCCGGCGCGGTCCTTCATCACCTCGTCGGTGGCCACGAACCGCTTCCGCAGCTGACGTGACTTGTGGGAGACGCGGAAGAAGTGCCGCTGGATCGCGTAGGTGGCATATGTGCTGAACCGGTTGCCGAGCGCGAAATTGAATTTCTCGACGGCCCGCATGAGGGCGACGTTTCCTTCACTGATGAGCTCGTCGAACGAGTTGTTCGGATCAATGAACTTCTTGGCGATCGACACCACGAGCCTGAGGTTCGACGTGATGATGATCGACTTCACCGTCTCGGCCTCGGTGAGCCAGGCCTCGACCTGGTCGATCTGCTTGATCGTCGCGCGGCGTCGGTCGAGCCGGCCGCGGGCGGTGGCGGCGCGAAACTTCAGCCAGTTCATCCGCCGGAAATAAAACTGCTCCTCATCTTTCGTGAGCAGGCGCGTCTGATAGAGGCTCGCGAGATACGGCGTGAGTGCCTTGGCAGATGCTGGTGTCTCGTGCTGCTCGAGCGGAACCGCCGCATCGGCCGGGGCGATGGTGGCGAGTTCCTCGGCATTGGCCTTCAGGAACTGGCGGCAGGGGATGTATTCGATCTCCCGGCCGAAGAGATGCTCGCGACGCTGCTCGAGGAGGGCCTTTCGCTTGGCGAGGGTCTTGGCCGAGACGGGCCGCTTGGGCTTGGCCCGCCGGCTTTTCCGATCCACTCGGGCCGGAAACTGCTTGACGGATGCGATCACGAGAGTCCCTCCTGACAATCGAAAAAAAGAGTTCGAATGCCTGGAACCGACACCAACCTGAAAAGCCCATGGACAGGCTGCTACTGGACCAGGCTGTTAGTATCGGCTTCTGGCGGTGGTCAACTCGGGAAAAACCGCCGTGGCTGGCAGCGTCTCCGTCGTCAGTCTCAGAACCGCACCGGCCTCGTCCGACTAACAGGCCCTATTTCTGTCCCCGCGAAATCCCCTCAAAACAACGCAAGGCAACCCGTGAGCGGCCCGACCGGCTGGAACTTCGACAACTCGTTTGCCCGGCTGCCGGCCGTGCTTTTTACCCCTGCCGAACCGGCCCGGTTCCGTGCGCCGCGCGTGTCGATCCTCAACCACCGCCTCGCGGAATCGCTGGGGCTTTCCTGCGGCGATCCTGCCGACCCGGCCACGGCGGCGGTCTTCGCCGGCCAGGTATTGCCCGCCGGGGCCGAGCCGATCGCCCAGGCCTACGCGGGCCATCAATACGGCCACTTCACGATGCTCGGCGACGGTCGGGCGATTCTCCTCGGCGAGCAGATCGCGCCCTCTGGGAAACGGTTCGACATCCAGCTGAAGGGGGCTGGGCGGACGATGTTTTCGCGGAATGGCGACGGCCTCGCGGCGCTCGGGCCAATGCTTCGCGAATACATCATCAGCGAGGCGATGCATGCCCTCGGCATCCCCACCTCGCGGAGCCTTGCCGTCGTCACGACGGGCGAAACGGTCTATCGCACTACGCCGCTGACCGGCGCGGTGCTCACCCGCGTTGCCGCAAGCCATATTCGCGTCGGCACGTTCGAGTATGCGGCTCGCCGCGATCCCGCGGCGCTCGTCGCCCTCGCCGATCATGCGATTGCCAGGCACTACCCCGAGATCGTCGCCGAAGGCCCGGAGAAATACCGCGAGTTTCTCGCCGCCGTGATTGATCGGCAGGCGGCCCTGATCGCCCGCTGGCAGCACGTGGGCTTCGTGCATGGCGTGATGAACACCGACAACATGGCGATCTCCGGCGAGACGATCGATTACGGGCCGTGCGCATTCATGGATGCCTACGATCCCGACACCGTCTTCAGCTCGATCGACGCGCATGGCCGCTATGCCTATGGCAATCAGCCGGTGATCGCCCAGTGGAATCTCGCGCGGTTCGCCGAGACGCTCTTGCCGCTTTTGGATCCGGATGCCGACACGGCGATCGCGATCGCCACCGACGCGATCCAGGGATTTTCAGCCGCCTTCGAGCGGGCCTGGCTTTCCGGCATGTGGGCGAAGCTCGGGCTCGAGACGGAGGAGTCGGGAGACGGCGAGCTGATCGCGGAGCTGCTCGCGTGGATGCACGCGGCACGGGCCGATTGGACGAACACGTTTCGCGATCTTGGCTCGATGCTCGACCCGAGCACTGCCGAGCGGGCGGCAAACGACTGGTATCGTCAGCCGGCGTTTGCCGCATGGCAGGCCCGCTGGCTCGAACGGCTGGGCCGGGAGGGCCGGCCGCAGGAAACCGCGGCCGCGCGGATGGCGGCCGTGAACCCCTGGGTGATTCCCCGCAACCATCGGGTGGAGGAAGCCCTCGCCGCCGCCACGGGCGAGGGGAGCTTCGGGCTGGATCCGGCCGACACCGACCCGCTCGCGGCCACCCACCGGCTGCTCGCGGTGCTCTCCTCACCCTTTCAGCCCGACGCGGCGGCGGCGGCCTATGCCGAACCGCCGCCGCCCACGACGAGCTGCTACCGCACGTTCTGCGGCACGTAACTACTAACGACTCGAGCACGCGAACTCGCGAACGCGGACTACTGCTTCCGCATCCGCCGCCGCAGCGCCGCACCGGCGAGGCCCGTCACGCCCAAGCCAGCCAGCGCGATGCTCGACGGCTCGGGAACGGCGGTTACCTGGACCATGGCATCGACGCCTGATTCAAATTCCGCGGTACCCAGACCGCGATTGAACACGAGCAGGAAAGGGTCGGATTTGGTGAACGTGCTCGATCCTTCCGGCGTCAACTCCAAGAGCACGCCATAGGCGCCAACATCCGCGCTCGACGCGATCTCGAACGTGAAATGCTCGTGGAACCTGCCGTTTGGGTCGGTGGCCCCGCCGAGGCTGAAGCCAGCGACGCCCGACGTACTTGCGCCCGTGACGGATACGTTACTCGGCCCCCAGAAAAGGCTCAGTCCCAGGCCCGCCTGCGGCGCCTTCAGCTCGCCGTCCCAATACAAGAGCGGGCCCAGCACGTTGAAACCAATTTCTTGCATTGGCTCCTCTTCGGAGTACTGGAGCAAACCCGCAGCCGAATCGAACCCAGGGCTGGTGCTGCGATAAACGCCACCGGCATCAGTGAACGCAGACTCAAAATACCGGCCGTTGTGTGTGACGAGTTTGTTGTTTTCGATTTCCAGCTCGATATCACCCGCGTGTACTCCACCCGCCCGAGCAGAGCCGAGCCCCACGGCGGCGACCGCTACCAGGCAGGCAAACGATGCCCGCAGAAAAGTCGAACCATTCATCGCTTTGTTTCGGAAACCCAGCATGGCATTGTTCCTCAGATAGATGACTGGAAAGGGAATAAGCGAGACTTTACTGCACACGCAGCGCACTTGCAACTGCGTTGCGCTTTCGGGATTTTCCTCGCCGGCATCGGCTAGCAATACCTGCCACCAGCCCCGCCGCAGCGAGCCCCAGCGTTGTCGGTTCGGGCACGGCCACCAACGTGGCGGCCATCGCGTCGAGCCCGGCCTCCCGGTTCGTCGCCCCCCTGCTAAAGGCCATCAGGAAGGGCTCCGACGTGCCAAACGTGCTCGTGCCGGCCGGCCCGAGCGTTAGGACCACGCCATACAGGCCCGTAGGTGCTCCGCTTCCGATCGAAAACCAAACGTGCTCGTGGAACGCGCCCTGCGCATCGCCGCCATTGATCACGAATCCCGGCTTGCCGCTGATATCGGTGGGCGACAGTGTCGACTGCGTGCTGCCGAGAGAAACGGTCATCGATCTTGGCGACGTCGTGAGGGCCGTTCCGTTCCAGTACAAGACTTCGCGAACGAAGTCGAACCGGATCATTTCGCCCGGCTGGAGCAGGCCCGCAGCCGAATCGAATCCTGGATTGTTGTTAGCGCCGTTTGTCGGAAACGTTCCTTCGAAAACCCGCCCATTGAGCGGGCCCGGATACGAGCCGCCGGAGGTGGCCAGCCGCGAATTGATGAGCAGCAGCTGAATATCACTCGCATGCGTTTGCGCGTACGAGCTGGATGCCGTCAACGCAATGACAACCCCTGCGCAGCACAACAGCAGGTTATTAATTCGGCTTGGCGAATTCATATCGCTCCTCGATCCATGCCTGAATTTGCGATTCCGAAACAAGCTCTACATGGCCATCCGCATAGAGAAAATGGCTTCCTCCACGATGCCGATCGACCTGGATTTCTGCGGCGATATCGGTGAAGACTCGACTCCTCTCGTCTTCCCACCAATCAAACCAAGACGGCGAATGCGTGTGATCGAAATGCGAACTGGTGATATCCGCAATTTGTCTTGTGCGATCACTGACGGCCAAAGGATTTGAATACTTTTCGAACAACATCACCATCTTTGAACGCGC
>JBKDMX010000119.1:0-59542 GCA_046343855.1 Planctomycetia bacterium | reverse complement strand
GCCTTTCGAGATGCTCCTGCTTCACTTTCGTCGCACCTTCGTTGAAAAGCTGTTCGCCATTCACGCCAAGGTTGAAATCCTGAAGCAGACGGGTGAGCCGCTTGGCTCGTATGCCCGCCACTACTACGACCTCTACTGCCTTGCGGAGAGGCCGGAGGTTCTGGCGATGCTCAAGTCGGACGAGTATGCGGTGATAAAGGCCGACTACGCCCGAATCAGCCAGGAGTTCTACGTCCGTGACTTCATCCCGCCGTCGGGGATGAACTTTCAATCGAGCGATGCGTTGTTTCCCGACCAGGCACTCGAGCAAGTACTTGCTCGAAATTACGAGGAGCAATCCAGCCTGCTGTGCTACGGGGATGCCCCGGGTTGGCAGGACATCAAAGGTCGCCTGTCCCAATTGCGACCACTGTTGTGAGTGCCGTTGGGTAAATCACCCCTCGAGAGTTGACCCAATAAACGTGCAAACGATGCATGAAAAGGGTCAAAGGATCGAAAGTTTGCACATTCGCGCGAGAGGCGTTATGATGCAGAAAAATAGGGGTTCCAGGATTTCGAACGAACCCGGCCGGAAGCGGCTGGGGGTCAAGAGGTCGCAGGTTCAAGTCCTGTCGCCCCGACTTGCCTTGTATAACCTTCCGGTCTCGGATGTTTGGCGAGGTGATTGACGATCGGCCGGTGAGGGCCGCACGCCGCCCCGCGACGTGCGTCTCGATCCGGTCGATCCTTCCTTCCGATTGGAAGGGGCTTTCTTGCTGCCCGCGGCGGAGCGATCTGCTTCGCCGGGGGCTTTTGGTGGCCCGACGCTCCTAGCCCCGGCTCATGCCGTGGGCGGCGAGCTGCTCGCGGATGCGGCCAGCGAGCTTCCCCCGGTCGGCGAGCTGGCTTTCGGTGGCCGGCTGCCGCGAGGCGCCCATCGCGAAGCCGCACACCTCCGCGGCCACGCGGAAGCCTTCGGGGAAGTCGGCGCACTGGATCAGCGGATCGAAGATCTCCAAGAGCGTGCGTTGCAGCGCGAAGGCCTCGTCGATCCGACCGGCCCGCACGGCGTCGTAGATGCTGCGCGTGAGCTCCGGCACGATCCCGCTCGTGGCATGCGTGCCGCCGTCGCAGCCCGCCAGCAGCATCGGCACGAGCGCCGCCTCCCAGCCGGTGAGGAACGAGAAATCAGGGCGGATCGGGCGGACCGCCGCGATCAGCCGGCTCATGTGGGAGATGTCGCCGCTGGAATCCTTGATGCCAATGATCCGCGGAAACTCGGCGGCGAGCCGCTGCACCGTCGGCACGTCGATCGGCGAGGCGAGCATCGGGATGTTGTAGAGCGTGACGTCGATGGGGCTGTGCCGGCCGATCTCGCGGAAGTAGGCATACACGCTCTCCGGCGAGAGTTTGTAATAGAAGGGCGACACGACGGCCACCGCGCGGGCTCCTGCATCGAGGCAGTGCTCGCAAGCGCGGATCGTCTCGCGCACGTTCGCCTCGGCGGCCCCGGCCACGACGGGCACGCGTCCCTTGGCGGCGGCGCAGACCACCTGCACGATCCGCCGCCGCTCCTCGGCCGTGAACCGCAGAAATTCGCCGGTCGAGCCGTTGGGATAGAGCCCGTGCACGCCATGTTGGATGAGCCATTCGACGTAACGGGCGAGCTCGTCCTCGTTGATCTCGCCGCGGGCGTCGAGCGGCACCATGTGCGGGGTGAGGATGCCGGTGATGGCTGCAGTCGATGGCATGGTCATGAGTGGCTTTCCGTAGGAGACACCAGGAATCGGGTCTGTTGTACGCGATCCGAGCGAGCCGTCCCAGCGGTAGGCCTTGTCGTCGAGCCCCGCGAGCAGGGCCGGGGCCATCACACGGATGCCGCGGAAAAGCCGGTTGTTCGCGAAGCGAGCAATGAGCCCGCCGCAGCCCGTCTCGCCCAGCGGTGCGACCACCCGGATTCCGGGCGACGTGGGAGTCATGTCGAGGTTGCCCCGCTTGTCCATGGCGAAGCCGTCGGAGCCGATGTCGGCGAATCGCCTGCGCTGCCCGAGCCGGCCCAGTCCTTCCACCGGAAACGCAAACGTGACATTCGCCCCCAGGTCGGCCACGGAGAGTGTCTTGCCATCGGGGGCGAGGGCGATGCCATTGGGCCGCGTGAAGCCACCGGCGACGCGCTGCACGGAGGCTCCGCCCAACGCGGCGCGGGCCCGTTCACGACCGCGTGAGGTTCCGCGGCACCCCCGGGCTTCCGCCCGGGGCTTGTTGTGAAATCAACAAGAAGCCCGGAGCGGAAGCGACGGGGTCAGGCTCACCAGTGGGCGTCGCTTTCACTACAGAACGGCGGCCGCGGCCGTGATACGGTGCCCGTGCTCCGCTCTCATGACGCCCCGTCGTCCCCGCACCTGATCGGTCTGGTCCGCGGCCAGTTCGGCGACATTCCCGAAACGGAGTGGCTCGACTTCATCGCCAGCGCCGGGTTCGACGGCTGGGAGGAGGCGGCCTGGGAGCTCGACCTCGCCGAGTGCGACACCGCCGCCGGCGTGAAGGCCGCCGCCGCGGATCGGGTGGCGCTCGCCCGCGACCGCGGCCTCCTGCGGTCGGTGCGGCTGGCCGGGGCGATCGGCAGGCTGCAGGGCCGCCGCGTGCCGGTGACCGCGTTCGTGGGCTCGCCGGCCGGAGCTTTCGCCCGCCGAGGGGATCCGCCTCGCGGCCGACTCGATCCACGCCTGCCTGCCCCACGCGGCCGCACACGGCGTGACGCTGATCCTGGAGAACCACTCCAAGGACGACTTCTGGGAGTATCCCGAGTGTGCCACGAAGATGGATCTCTTCCTCGCGCTCGTCGACGCCATCGACGACCCGCACTTCGGGGTCAACTACGACCCGAGCAACGCATTTCTCGCGGGCGACGATCCGGTGGAGTTGCTCCGGTCCGTCGCGGAGATCGATGAGGCATAGCCCGGTCAGTGGCACTTGCAGAGTGCCGCCCGGTGTCACGTTCCGCGCGAATCCGGAGCCCAGCGTCATGGCGGGCGACTGAGGCCGGGCTTTTGTCTGCCGAAGCAATCCAGGAAATGCTCCGCGAACAGCTTCTGCGACGCGCGGGCGAATCACTTCAAGCGATCCGCCGCCGGCTGCCAAACGAGGAGTTGACGCCGGAGATCGAGCAGGAAATCGTCGAAGCCGTGCAAGCATATCGGGCCGAGAGACGCGCGCGGCGAGTAGGCTGATGCCTGCGACAGCGGCTCCGCCGCTCATTGCGGTGCTCGATACGAACGTCGTTGTGGCAGGGCTCCTCTGGGTGGGTGCTCCGAATTCCCTCCTGCTACGGGCGACTGAGCGTCAAGACCTTGTCCTCGTGACGAGCCCCATGCTGATGATCGAACTCGCCGACACTCTCGCCTTGGCGAGATGTCGAAAACGGATTGCCGACGCTGCCACATCGGTCGACGAGTTGGTCGCAGCCTATCGCGATGCGACGCTCATCGTGACACCTCGCGAAGTCCCTCGCGTCGTACCCGACGATGTGGACGACGACCACGTAATCGCTGCGGCAGTCGCCGCCCGGGCGCAGTGCATCGTGACCGGTGACCGCACACATCTGCTGCCCATTGGCACGCACGGAGAGATCGCGATCATCTCGCCACGACAGTGCCTCGATCTGCTTGGGTCCTGAAGCCTCGCATTACGCGGTGAAGTGGACGCAGAAAGGTGGCACCTTTTCTGGCTCACGCCCGCAGTGCCGCCGGGATCGCGGGGGTGGATCGCTTCAGGCGAAGTCATCGGAGGCAGTTTGCCCCGTCGCGCCGCCGCGATGGTGAAGGAGTGGGCCAATCTTCATCGAGCGCAACTCGAAGACAACTGGGACATCTGTCCCGACGTGCTGCGGTTGTGGTGCGAGCAGCAACCGCTCAATGATCATCGCGGCAGTCGCCACGGCCGCCCCGGCGAAGAATGTGGGCTCGGGATCGAGGGCCTGCGTCGGGCCCAACTCATCGCTTGGCATGTGCATCACATGCGAATAAGCTTGGAATGTGATTGCTCCGACGAGGAACCGCATGCCCGCCCGTTTCTGGTTCATCGTCGTGCTGTCGTTCCTGGCCGGGCTCGCGGTCATGCTGGCAAAGCCAACCGGTCGCAAAGCCAGGTCTTCGGTGCCGTGGCGAGGACAGATCAAGCCACCACCACCGCCACCGTGAATGAATCGCCTCCCGTGGCGGCACTCCGGCTCGGGCAGGTCACATGTGCGCCATGACGCCGAGACACCCTTCTGCGCTTCCCCCGGCTGAACTCCTGGAAGCCTGCCGCGAGACCCGGACCAAACGCTCCGGTCCCGGCGGCCAGCACAGAAACAAGACCGAGACCGCCGTCGTGCTCGTTCACGGGCCGACGGGCATTTCGGCAGAGGGGTCTGAGCGGCGGAGCCAGGCTGAGAATCGCAGCGTGGCCCTCCACAGGCTGCGGCTCAGGCTCGCCCTCGAGCACCGTGAGCCTGCAGCAATGGAACCATCGGAATCGTGGCGCACGCGGGTGCGAGGCCGGCAGCTCGTCATTTCAGCTGAGCACGAGGATTTCCCGGCGCTCCTGGCAGAAGCCCTCGACCAGCTGCAGGCGGCTCGCTTCGAGATCGCCACGGCGGCCAATGCGCTTGGCGTCACGGGAACCCAGCTCGTCCGGCTCTTCAAGAAGTGTCCGGCCGCGTGGGTCGCTCTGAATCACCATCGGGCACATGCGGGCTTGCCGGCGTTGAAGTGAGGGGCAGGCGTGATGTCTGCCGCTGCTTTACACCGAATGGCGTCATCGGATAGCGTTTCCAGCATGACCAGGAAACGCTCCCCCGAGTGTGTGCAACGCCACCGAGGTGAATGATGGCAGAGCCTTCGTTGTCGCGTCGCGTTGTGGCGGAAGCATTCGGCACCTTTTGCCTCGTGTTTGCCGGAACCGGGGCGGTGGTCGTCAATGAGGTAACGGGTGGAGGTGTCACGCATGTGGGCGTGTCGCTGACGTTCGGCCTGGTGGTGATGGCGATGATTTACGCCCTTGGAAAAGTCTCCGGGTGCCACATCAACCCCGCCGTGACGCTCGGGCTATGGGCTGCCGGGCGGTGTGATCGGTCATCCGTGCTGCCCTACCTCGGCAGCCAGTGCGCGGGGGCCGTTCTGGCGAGCGGCGCGCTCCGCATGCTGTTTCCGGAAAGCAGCACGCTCGGGGCGACCATTCCGGCGGGGAGCGATCTACAGTCATTCGTGCTCGAATTCGTGCTCACCCTGATTCTCGTGTTCGTGATTCTCAGCGTGTCAAGCGGAGGCGGCGAGGGAAAGCTCCTGAGCGGCATCGTCATCGGCGGCGTGATCGGGCTCGAAGCCCTGTGTGCCGGACCGATCAGCGGGGCGTCGATGAACCCGGCTCGGTCCTTGGCTCCGGCAGTCGTGGCGATGCGATTGGACCACATGTGGATATATTTGTTCGCCCCGATCGCCGGGGCGTTGGCAAGCGTGCCGCTGTGGCGTTTCGTCCATGCCTCGCCGGGCCGCGGCTCG
This sequence comes from Planctomycetia bacterium, assembly GCA_046343855.1. GTDB lineage: Bacteria > Planctomycetota > Planctomycetia > Pirellulales > UBA1268 > RGVT01. The sequence goes on along the minus strand of JBKDMX010000119.1, from coordinate 54,023 downwards.
AGCGATGTCGGAGCGTCCGCATGAAGACCGTTCTGTTCGTCTGTGTCGAGAACTCCAATCGCAGCCAAATGGCGGAGGCGTTTGCCCGGATGCACGGTGCCGGCCAGGTGCAGGCCGCGAGCGCCGGCTCGAAGCCGTCGGGGCGGATCAATCCCAAAGCCGTCGCGGCGATGCAGGAGCTGGGCTACGATCTCGGCACGCACGCATCGAAGGGGCTGGAGGCCTTCAACGGCCAAGACGTGGACGTGGCTGTGACGATGGGCTGCGGCGACGAATGCCCGCTCGTGCGGGCTGGCCAGCGGGTGGACTGGAAGATTCCCGACCCGCGGGACATGACTCCCGAACAATTCAGGGAGGTTCGCGACCTGATCGAGCGGAAGGTCAAAGATCTGCTCGCGACCCTGGATGCCACCCCGTGAGGAACAGTCGATGACCGTGAAAGAGTTTTGCCACGCGCTCGCCAGCAACCCCGATGCGAAGATGCACTGGATGCTGCCCGACAAATCGTTCGTGCCCGCGCATTACCACATCACCGAGGTTGGGAAGGTTCAGAAGGATTTCATCGACTGCGGCGGCACGATCCGGTCGACGAAGGCGTGCGTGCTGCAGGTGTGGGTGGCCAGTGACGTCGACCACCGGCTGGAGACCACGAAGCTGGCGTCGATCATGCGGGTGGCCGGTCCGCTGCTCGAGTCCGACGACCTGCCCGTCGAGGTCGAGTATGAGAGCGGGGTCATCTCCCAGTATCCGATCGGTGGCATGGAAATCACGCCGAGCGGGCTTCTCTTCTATCTCGGAACGAAGCACACGGCCTGCTTGGCGCCGGAGAAGTGCGGTGTGGGCGATGCCGGCTGCTGCTGACGGTTGCGGCGGTGCAAGGAGGAGGGCGATGGCGAGATGAGCGACATTCGGCGATACGGCGACTCGAAACGGTGGGCGGATGTGGTCGTGCACAATGGCGTGGCCCATTGGGTCGAGGTCGCCGACGACATGTCTCTCGACGCCCGCGGCCAGATGCAGCAGGTGTTTGCCCAGATCGATGCGACGCTCGCGATGCTTCACAGCGATCGGACGCGGCTGCTGCAGATCCTGATCTACATCGCCAGCGACGCAGACAAGCCCACGCTGAACGAACTGTGGGATGCATGGGTGTCCGCCGGCCATGCACCGGTGCGGGCCATGGTGCAGGCGGGGCTCGGCGCGGCCTGCAAGGTGGAGATGGTCATCACCGCCGCTACCGACGCACGTCGATGACGCCGACGGCGAGGCGGCGGTCGGTGAAGTAGGGATCGCCGCCGCCGTTCAGGCCCTCGGGCTGGCGGTGAAACTGGTCCACCCAGTAGTAGCCGTCGAGGGCCGCGGCCCGGATCGCGTCGCTCACGAGCTTGTTGCGCTCGCGGTCGATGTCGGGGCTGATCTTGTGCGTGATGCCGCCGGTGGTGCGGCTGATCTCGACGCGTTCGTCGTAGGTCGCTGCGCCGAGCCAGAGCGGTTCGCCGTTGCGGTCGAGTTCGGCGGACCGCCAAAACCGCACGTGGTGTCGCTGCTTGGGGCTGTCGCCGACGGGCTGCTCGAAGGCCGCGTCCTGCTTGCGGCCCCAGAGGTAGAGGTCGCTCACGGGGGCGTGGTCATAGGGCTTGCGCAGCACGACGTCGGCCGCGATCCGGATCGACGTGCGGAGCGTGATCGGGTCGGCGGCAAACCAGCCCGCGGCGTGGAGTGCGCGGTGGAGTTCCTCCTCGCTGCCGATGAAGGCCACGTTGACGGCGTCGCCCGGGCGGCCCTGCGCGGTGGTCGTGTGCCGCGGTGAGCGGGCGAGGGCGGGGTGGCCGTCGACCGTGCCGGCGGGAGAGCGCCGGTCGAGGTCCTCGGCGGAAACGGATGAAGCCGCCGCGAGGGCGAGCAGCACGGCCGCGAGCAGGGAGCGAGTGTGCGCTATGAGCATCATGAAACCTCCGCGCGAACGGTAGCCGAACGGGGGGGCGGTCTCAAGATCAGCAAAAGGCCGCATGGTGATGGCCTGGCGTCATCCGCGGTCAAGCACCGAAAGGATCGCTCGCACGATCGTTTCCGGGTCGCTCGCCACGTCGACCACGATCGGCCGTTCGTCTGCGGCGGGCCTCTCGAGCAGGGCCAATTGGCTGTCGAGCAACGCGGTCGGCATAAAGTGCCCGGCCCGCCGTTCCATCCGCTGGCGGATCACGCCCCCGGCGTCGTCGAGATGCACGAGGCGGATGAGCGGGTGGGGCAGGCCGAGCCGGTCGCGGTAGCGGCGTCCAAGCGCAGAGCATGCCACGACCACATTGCCCTGGCCGGCCGCCGCCTCCCGCAGCACCGCGGCCAGGGCATCGAGCCACGGCCAGCGGTCGGCGTCGGTGAGCGGCGTGCCCGACCGCATCTTGGCGACGTTTGCCGGCGGATGAAAATCGTCGGCGTCCAGAAAGGTCCAGCCGAGTGCGTCCGCCAGCCGTCGGCCGATCTCCGTCTTGCCGGCGCCGCACACGCCCATCACGACCAGCGCGTGGGGCCGCCCTGTGCCGCTTTCGACTCGTGGGGCTGTGTCACTCATGCCGCGAGTGTACCGCGAACGAGCACGACGCGTGCACCACGGCATGGCCACCGCTTGCTTCCGCGAAGGGCAGCGTGCCCGGCTTGGGCAACACGACCATGCCCCTCACCGGGCGACGACGTCGGTGATCCCTTTGTCCACGGGCAGGGTGGCAGAACGGGTGAGGCCGCCGTCGGCGGCGATGGAATAGAGCATCAGCGTTGCCGAGTCGAATCCCGTCACTGCCAGGAACCGCCCGTCGGGTGAGAGCGCCATGCCCCAGGGGATCTTGTCGGCCGCCACGAGGCCGCGCGGGGCAAGGCTGCCGTCGTCGCCCAGCGCGTAGCAGGCAATGAAGTCGAAGTCGTGCGCGTGCCCACGGATGCCTGCATAGAGGTGGCGTCCATCGGGCGTGATCACGATGTCCGACGACGTCACGCCCGCGGCAGGGGCGTCGGCGGGCACGGCCCGTGAGCGCTGCGCGAGCGTGAGCCGGCCATCGTCGCCCCGTCGGTAGGCAGAGATGCCGAGCCCTTGCTCTTCGCTGAAGTACACCAACGGCAGCCGCGGGTGGTAGACGAGATGCCGGGGGCCGGAGTCGGCCGGCGGCCCCACATCCTTCGGCTCGAGGGGCGCGAGGCTGCCAGTTGCCGGATCGAAGGCATATTGAAAGAGGGCGTTGGTCTCCTTCACATAGGGAATGTAGGCGAAGCGGTTGTCCGGCGACGGAAACACGCAGTGGGCGTTTTTGCGGCCCTCGTCGAGGCCGTGCACGCGTTTACCGGGGAGGCCGGCGGCGTCGAGCGGATACACGTCCACCGCACCCGAACCGTAGTCGCAGCCGAGGAGGAAGCGGCCGGCCCGGTCGGTGGCGAGATAGGCATAGCCGCGGTCGAGCGTGACCGGCCGCGGCTCCCGCGGCACGCCGCCCTCGTCGAGCGGCACGACCGCCGCATTGTGGCCGTCTTTGCCGCGGCCTCCCGAGACATACAGCAGCGGCTTCGTCAGGTGGGCCGTGATCGTTCTGCCCGGGAAGGCAAGGTTCACCGTGCGGGCCATCTCCAATGCGACGCCGTCTTTCGCGGGCTTGGCCCGCACGACCAACAGCCGCTGCTCCGCACCACTCGGCGCGTAGAGAGTGAATCCTGCGTCGGCCTCGGCTTCGAGCGCGACGCTCGGCACAGCACACCAGCCCGCGGCCAACGTCCAGCCGAACACGAAACCCCAAGATGCCGTTCGCCGTTGATTTCGCATCGTGTCACTCCAGGGAGGCTTTGGACCGCACGCCGTCGACGAGCCGGTCGATGCCGAGCGGGTTTGCATTTTTGAGCGGGGCCGGCAGCAAGGCATCGGGCACGTCTTGGTAGCAGACCGGCCGCACGAACCGCTCGAGCGCGGCCGACCCCACGCTCGTGAATCGGGCATCACTCGTCGCCGGCCACGGCCCCCCGTGCTGCATCGCATGGCAGACCTCGACGCCCGTGGGGAAGCCGTTGACGATCACCCGCCCCGCCTTCTCGGCGAGGATGTCGAGCAAGGCTCCCGCAGCGGCCAGATCGTGCGGCGTGCCATGGAGCGTGGCCGTGAGCTGCCCGTCGAGCCGCCTGGCCACCGTCGCCAGCGCGTCGAGCGACGGCACCGTGACGACGAGACTGAACGGACCAAACACCTCCTCTGCGAGCGCGGGATCGGCGAGGAACGCGTCGGTGGTCGTTGCGACGACGATTGCCCCCGCCTGCGTCTGGCGTGGATCGGCGGCCGTCGCCGAGCGGGCGACGACCGCGGCGCCATGCGCCGCGCAGACCGCCTCGCGGCCATGCTCGAAGGCGGCGCGGATGTCGGCCGAGAGCATCGAGGCCGGCGGCGAGGCCGCGATCGCCTCCGCGACGGCGGCCTTGAAGCGGTCGAGATCGGCTCCGGCCACCGCGAACACGAGCCCGGGCTTGGTGCAAAACTGCCCCACGCCGAGCGTCATCGAGGCGACGAACCCCCGTGCGATCTCGCCGCCGCGATCGGAGAGGGCTCCCGGCAACAAAAACATCGGATTGAGGCTGCTCATCTCCGCAAACACGGGAATCGGGTCGGGCCGGGCCGCGGCCGCATCGCAGAGCGCCCGCCCGGCGGCCCGTGAGCCGGTGAATCCCACGGCCCTGGCCGCCGGATGTCGCACGAGCGCCGTGCCGATCACGCTCCCCTCGCCATGCAGCATCGAGAACGTGCCCGCGGGCATCCCGCAGGCCTCGACCGCCCGCGCGATCGCGCCGGCCACCAGTTCCGACGTGCCCGGATGCGCCCGATGCGCCTTCACGACGACGGGATTGCCGGTGCACAGCGCGCTTGCCGTATCGCCCCCCGCCACCGAGAAGGCGAGCGGAAAATTGCTCGAGCCAAAGACGACGACGGGCCCGAGCGGCCGCTTCGCGCGGCGCAGGTCGGGCCGCGGCAGCGGCTGCCGGTCGGGCTGGGCACGGTCGATCCGCGCATCCACCCACCCGCCCTCGCGGGCCATTGCGGCAAATAGTTTCAACTGGTTGACGGTGCGGCCCCGTTCACCCGTGAGCCGGGCCGAAGGCAGCGCCGTCTCGAGGCCCGCCCGCTCGATGAGGGCATCGTCGAGCGCCATGATCTCGTCGGCGATCCGCTCGAGCAATGCCGCCCGCGTCTCACCAGTCGTAGCCGCCAGCGGCTCGGCCGCGGCCGCGGCGGCCTGCATCGCCGCGTCGGCGTCGTCGAGCGACGCCAGGCAAAATCGGCCGGGCAGTTCACGGCCGTCGAGCGGGCTCGTTGCGGCGAACCCTCGCGGCGACTCGGCGAGTCGGCCGGCGATGAAATTTCTGCCATGCAGCACTGTCATTGATGGCGACTCCGATGCAAATTCCAGGCTCAGACGACCATGACGGGATTTTCGAGCGTGCCGATCCCGTCGATCGTGATCGAGACGCGGTCTCCGGCGGCGAGCGTGAACGACTCGTCGGGCACGACCCCCGTGCCGGTGAGCAAAACCACGCCGTGCGGGAACGACTGTGAACGCCGGAGGTAATCGGCCAGTTCGGTGAACGACCGCTTGATCTGGTCGATCCGCGTCCGCCCGGCAAACACCTCGCGGCCCGCGCGGTCGATCGTGATCGAAACCGTCCATTCGCGGGCCTCTGCTTCGCTGCAGCCGAGCACGATCCAGGGCCCGAGGCCGCAGGAGCGGTCGTAGACCTTCGCCTGCGGAAGATAGAGGAGGTTTTCCCCCTCGATGTCGCGGGAGCTCATGTCGTTGCCGATCGTGCAGCCGACGAGGTCGCCCCGCGAGTTCATCACGAGCGCGAGCTCCGGCTCGGGCACGTTCCAGCGGGAATCGGCCCGGATGCCCACGCCGTCGCCTGGCCCGACCACCTTGTCGGCCACCGCCTTGAAGAAGATCTCCGGCCGTGGCGCCTCGTAGACGCGGTCGTAGGCGGTGGCGCTGAAGTCCGACTCCTCCATCCGCGCAGTCTTGCTTCGCAGATACGTGACGCCGGCCGCCCACACCTCCTGCCGCTCGACCGGCGGCAGCAACACGACATCCGCGAGCGGCAGCGGCGGGCCCGCCGCTGCCCGGGCGGCCCGCACCACGCCCGTCGGGTCGGCCGCGTCGAGCACGGCCGCGAGCGACGTGATCCCCGCGCCGGACAGATCGACGACGCCCGCCTCGGTCATCGCCGCGATGCGGGGCGGCGCTCTGTCGTGCCGATGATGGAAGCGGCATACTCGCTCCTGGGTCGATCGGCTTGTCATCATGCAGTTCCTGTGTGAACGGATGGAAAGGGTGGAATCATGCGGCCGACAAACACCCGTGGAATCGTGGTCGTGTTTGCGATCACGCTCGCGGTACTGCAATATATCGATCGCGTCGCAATTTCACAGGCCGCGCCGCTCGTGATGAAAGACCTCGCGCTCACCAAGGAACAGATGAGCTGGGTCTTCTCCGCCTTCACGCTCGCCTACGCGCTTTTCGAGATTCCCGGCGGCTATCTCGGCGACTGGATCGGTCCGCGGAAGGTGCTCCTGCGGATCGTGCTCTGGTGGAGCTTCTTCACCGCGGCCACGGGCTGGGTCTGGGGGCTCGCGTCGCTCATGATCACCCGGTTCCTCTTCGGGGCGGGCGAGGCGGGCTGCTTCCCGAATCTCACCAAGGCGTTCAAGCGATGGCTGCCCGAGGCCGAGCGGTCGCGGGCGCAGGGCATCATGTGGATGAGCGCCCGCTGGGGGGGGGCCGTCACGCCGCTGCTCGTTTACGCCTGCCTCACGGTGATGACCTGGCGGCAGGCGTTTCTCGTCTTCGGCCTGGCCGGCGTGGCCTGGGCGATCGTCTTCGCCTGGTGGTATCGCGACGACCCGCGAACGCACCCCGGCGTCAATGCCGCCGAGGCAGCGCTTCTGCCGCCGCCGCCGCCTCCGGGGGGCGACCACCTCCGCGTGCCCTGGCGGCGGATGGCCACCTCGCGGACGGTCTGGTGCCTCTGCGGCCAGTATGCCGCGATGAGCTATGCCTGGTATTTCTTCGTGACGTGGTTTCCGACCTATCTGCTCGAGGTCTGGAAGTTCGACCTGAAGGCGAGCGCCGCGCTCGCCGGCCTGCCGCTCTTGTTGGGCGGCTTCGGCTCGCTCGTGGCCGGCTGGCTCACGCCGCCGCTGGCCCGCCGGATCGGGATCGGCCGCGCGCGGCGGTGGATCGGGGCCGGAGCGATGGCCGCGGCCGCGGGGCTGCTCGTGGCCTCGACGCTGGCGACGAATCCCTACCTCGCGGTGATCCTGATCGCGCTGGTGAGCTTTGCGATGGATCTCACGATGCCGGGCTCCTGGACCACCTGCATGGACATCGGCGGACGGGCCACCGGCACGCTCGGCGGCACGATGAACATGATGGGGCAGTTCGGCGGCTTCGTCTCGCCGATCGTGCTCGGACTGATCGTGGGCCGCACCGGCAATTGGCCGCTTACGTTTCACGTGACGGCGGTCGTCTGCCTCGCGGGCGCCGCCTGCTGGCTCTTCATCGATCCCACCACGCCCCTCGACGCCGAGCAGCATGACGACGATTGACACGTACGGCGGTTTCGACGCGTTCACTCCCGATGACGCAGCGGTCTACGACAACTGCACCGCGGCCGAGGGGCCGGCAGGCAGCGTTGCGCTCACCGACGAGCTGCCGTGGGAAAGCTCCAGGTCGAGCTGACAGCGGGGCCGCTGGGAGCCGCGAATAGCACGCTGAGTGGAATGGCTGTTCGGGAGGCGTATGTGGGTTCTGTCATCTGCCGTCACGGCGGTATTCGATCGGGGTTTGACCCGTGTGCTTCTTGAACGCCCGCGTGAAATGGGCCTGGTCGTAGAAGCCGCAGTCGGTTGCGATGCGGCCGACGGCGTCGGTGGTCGCCCGCAGCCGGCGCCGCGCCATCAGGAGCCGTAGCCGCAGGATGTAGTCGCCCACCGTCATGCCGAAGAGCCGGCGAAACTCACGCTGCAGTTGGCTCGCCGAGAGGTCGGCCCGCCGCGCGACGTCACCCACCGTGAGCGACCGGCGGTAGTTGGCCACGACGTATTCGAGCGCGGGGTTGAGCCGCCGATATTCGTCGGGCGCGTGGCCGGCGTGGCCAAACGGCTGCAGGATGCCGGCGATGCCGGAGACGCGGCCCGACCCATCGAAGAGCGGCAGCTTCGTGCAGAGATACCACTGCGGCATCCCCGTGTGGTCGGCGACGAGCCAGGGCTGGTCGCGGAGCGGCTTTCCCGACCGCATCACGCGCTGGTCCTCCGCCACGTATTGCGCGGCGAGCGCCGGCGGATGGTAGTCGTAGTCGGTCGTCCCGACCGCCTCGGCCTCGGAGGCGACGCCGTGGTTCGTGAGCCACGCCGCGTTCACCTTCACGAACCGGCTCTCGCGGTCCTTCACGAACAGTTGGACGTCGGGCAGCGCGTCGAAGAGCGCCAGCACCTGCTCGGCCGCAAACTCGGCGGAAGTGGCTCGGGGCGGCCGTGTCATGCTTCGTAAATACAAAGAGATGCCACAACCGTCAAATGACGCGGAAGCCGCTGCGGCCTATCCTCATGGAGAGCCGATACATCGGGAGGGCCGCAGCGCCCGCTCCGCGAACCCATTGGAGGCAGCGAGGATGTTCGAGTTTCGCGTCGCCCGGCCCGGTGAGCGGGCCCTTCTCTGCGGATCGGGGCCCACCCGCCGCGACTTTCTCCATGTCGGCGCCCTGGCTGCCGTCGGCCTGTCGCTGCCGCAATACGCGCGGGCGGCGAGCGAGGGGAAGGTGCGGCCCGGCTGCGAGAAGCGGTCGTGCATCATGATCTTCAATCTCGGCGGCCCGTCGAACATGGACCTCTGGGACATGAAGCCCGACGCCCCGGCCGAAATCCGCGGCCCCTTCAAGCCGATCCGCACCAAAAGCGACGCCTTCGAGGTGTCGGAGCTGCTCCCGAAGCACGCAGAGGTGGCCGACAAGTTTTCGCTCGTGCGATCCTGCCACCACGACGGCGCGGCCGTGCACGACGCCGGCTGGCAGATCATGCAGACGGGTCGGCGGTTCACCGGCGGCATCCAGACGCCCCATGCCGGGAGCGTCACGGGCTACCTCCTCGGCCGCCGCACCGACCTGCCGCCGTTCGTCGTGCTGCCGGAGACGATGGGCCGCGGCGGCGGCAACCTCCCCAACGGCCAGGCGGGAGGCTTCCTCGGCAAGGCCCACGATCCGTTCGCCCTCATGGCCGATCCCTCGAAGCCCAACTTCCGCGTGCCCGATCTTTTGCCCCCCGACCAGATCTCGGTGGCCCGGCTCGATCGCCGCAAGAAGATGCGGGAGATTGTGGAAGGGGCCGCAAAGCAGTTCGAGGCCAGCGAAGACGCGCGGCTTCTCGACGAAAACTTCCACGCCGCCTACCGGCTGATGACGAGCCCGCAGGCCCGCGAGGCCTTCGACCTCTCGAAGGAGCCCGAGGCCGTGCGGGAGCGTTACGGCATGAACCGCTTCGGCCAGTGCTGCCTGCTCGCGCGGCGGCTCGTGGAAAACGGCGTGCGGTTCGTGACGATCAACACGTTTCTCACGGTGTTCGACGAGATCACCTGGGACATCCACGGCTCGAAGCCCTTCACGTCGATCGAGGGCATGGCAAACATCGTCTGCCCGATGTACGACCAGGCCTACGCTGCCCTGATCGGCGACCTCTTCGAGCGCGGCCTGCTCGACGACACGCTCGTGGCGGGGCTCTCCGAGTTTGGTCGCACGCCGAAGGTGAATCCGGCCGGCGGCCGCGACCACTATCCGCAGTGCTTCACCGTCTCGTTCGCCGGCGGCGGCGTGAAAGGGGGGAGGGCCGTCGGCGCGAGCGACACGATCGGCGCCTTCCCGGCGGAGCGGCCCGTGAAGCCGGGCGACATCGTGGCCACGATCTTCCACTCGCTCGGCCTCGACCACGAAAAGCACCTTCCCGGCCCCGCCGGCCGCCCGTTCGCCCTCACCGACTTCGGCACCGACCCGATCAAGGAGCTGTTCGCATGAGAGGGAGGCGAAGGGATCGGCGGAAGCTCGACGAGCCCAAACCGACATTGAGCGCCGCCGCGGCCACCGCGAGGATCCAAAGGACCGCGAAGCGGCGACTTCTGCCGTCCCGAAGCCGGCGCCATGTCATTGGACGCCTGCTCTTCATTGTGGTCGCTTCCGCTTGGTCATTGATCGCGCGGGCCGACGAGCCGAGCTTCGAACTCGACGTGGTGCCCATCCTCTCGAAGGCCGGCTGCAACGGTGGCGGCTGCCACGGGGCGATGGCCGGCAAGGCGGGCTTTCGGCTCTCGCTCTTCGGCTACGATCCGAAGAGCGACTACCTCGCGATCACCCGCGACGCCCGCGGCCGGCGGATCGATTTTGGCGATCCGGGGGCGAGCCTCCTGCTCACGAAGCCCACGATGGCGCTGGCCCACAAAGGGGGCAAGCGGCTCGACGTCGGCAGCGACGACTACAAACTGCTGGCCGCCTGGATCGAGGCGGGCTGTCCCGGGCCCCGCGCGGGAGAGAAGAAGCTCGTGGGCATCGACATGGCGCCCGCCGAGAGTACGGCGTCCGTGGGGCAGAAGGTGGCGATGACGGTGACGGCCCGCTATGACGACGGCTCGACCCGCGACGTCACCCACTGGGCCCGGTTCACGTCGGCCGACGAGACGGTGGCCATGATCGATCCGGCGGGGAGCGTAAGCGTGATCGGCCATGGCGCCGGGGCGGTGACGGCCTGGTTCTCGTCGCAAATCGCCGTGGCCAACGTCATCGCGCCGTTTCCGCATGCCATGTCGGCCGCCGACTATGTTTCGGCGCCGCGGGCCAACGTGATCGACGAACTCAACCTCGCGCAGCTCGAGCAGCTTCACCTGAAGCCGTCGCCGCCGTGCGACGAGGCGACGTTCCTGCGGCGGGCGTTCCTCGACACGATCGGTCGGCTGCCCGCGCCCGAGGAGGTGCGTGGCTATCTTGCCGACCGTTCGCCCGCGAAGAAGGAGCGGCTGGTCGAACTGCTGCTCGCACGCCCCGAGTTCATCGACTACTGGGCCTATAAATGGTCCGACGTGCTGCTCGTGTCGGGGGCGAAGCTGCGGCCGGCGGCGGTGAATGCCTACTACGGCTGGATTCGCGACCGCGTGGCGGAGAACGCGCCATGGGACCGTCTCGTTCGTGAGATCGTCACGTCCCGCGGGTCGAGCGTGGAGAACGGCGCCACGAATTTTTATGCCGTGCACCAGGATCCGGAGACGGTGGCCGAGAACGTGGCCCAGGCATTTCTCTCGCTCTCGATCAACTGCGCGAAGTGCCACAACCACCCGCTCGAAAAATGGACCAACGACCAGTACTACTCGTTCGCCAACCTCTTCGCCCGGGTGCGGGCAAAGGGCTGGGGAGGTGAGCCCCGCGATGGCGACGGCGTGCGGACGCTGTTCGTCGAGTCGCGCGGCGATCTGCTCCAGCCCAAGACGGGAAAGCCGCAGCCCCCCGCGCCGCTCGATGGCGAGCCGCTGCCGATGGACGACGCCGGCGACCGCCGCGAGGCCCTGGCGAGCTGGCTGACGTCGCCCGAGAATCCCTACTTCACGCGGGCGATCGTCAACCGGGTGTGGGCGAATTTCTTCGGGCTCGGCCTCGTGGAGTCGGTGGACGACCTGCGGGCGACCAATCCGGCGAGCAACGAGAAACTGCTGACCGCGCTGTGCGACTTCACGAAGGAGCAGGGCTATGACCTCAAGAAACTCATGCGGCTGATCCTGCTCTCGGAGACCTACGCCCGGTCGAGTGCACCGCTGCCGGAGAACCGCGACGACCGCCGCTGGTTTGCCCGGGCCTACCCGAAGCGGCTGATGGCGGAGGTGCTCTCCGACGCGATCGCCGACGTGACGGGCGTGCACGACCGCTATGCTGAGATCGTGCGGGCCGACGGCTCGACGGAGAAGGTGACGGGCTACGACACCGACACGCGGGCCCTCGAGCTGCGCGACTCGACGGTGAAAAACGCCTTCCTCGACACGTTTGGCCGCAACGCGCGGGAGATCACCTGCGAGTGTGAGCGGTCGAGCCAGCCGAGCCTCGTTCAGGTGCTCCATCTCTCGAACGGCACCACGCTCAACGACAAGCTCGCCGCGAAGGCTGGGCGGATCACGCAGATCCTGGCGACCGATCCGAAGCCCGAACTGTTGGTGGACGACGCCTGGGTGCGAGTGCTTTCGCGCAAGCCCACCGACGCCGAGCGGAAGCCCTTCGAGGAGATGCTCGCGGCGGCCTCTCCGGAGGAAAAGCGGGCGATCGTGGAAGACATGTATTGGTCGCTGCTCACGAGCCGCGAGTTTCTCTTCAGGCATTGAGATGAAAGTGCGCGTCACACACGTTCTGGTCGTCGCGATGCTTTCGGCCGCGCCTGTCCTCGCCGCGCCGGCGTATGACCGCGAGATCGCGCCGATCCTGCGGACCTACTGCTCCGGCTGCCACAACGACCGCGAGGCGGAGTCTGGATTCTCGGTCGAGCGGTTTGCGACGCTTCGCAAAGGGGGCGACGGCCAGGGCGATCCTGTCGCGGCCGGCGACGCCGCGGCCTCGATCCTCATTCAAAGAATCAAGAGCACCGACTCCGACCACATGCCGCCGGCCGACGAGCCGCAGGTGCCCGCGGCCGATCTCGCCACGCTCGAGGCCTGGATCGCGGCCGGCGCTCCCGGACCTGCGCAGGATAGCTCGATTCTCGAAACGCTTGCCGTGCCACCGCTCACGGCTTTTTCCGGCATCAAGCCCGTCACGTCGCTCGCCAACAGCCCCGACGGCAGCCGGTTCGCCGTGGCCCGCGGCCGCACGATCGACGTTGTCGCCCGCGACACCGCGGCCTCGTCGGCACAGCCGCTCCTCACGATCACCGATCTGCCCGGGCCGATCGCGGCCGTCCATTATTCCCGCGATGGCGGGCGGCTCGTGGTCGCAGGAGGCGTCACGGGCCTTCGTGGCGTGGCCGAGATCCGCGATGCGGCCACCGGCAAGCTCGTGAAGTCGTTCGGCGGCCACCGCGACATCGTCTACGACGCCGAACTCTCCCCCGACGAACAGACGCTCGCCACGGCGGGCTACGACCGGTCGATCAAGCTCTGGAACGTGGCTGACGGAGCGCTCCTGCGGTCGATCGACGTCCACACCGGCGCCGTCTTCGACCTCGCCTGGCATCCGTCGGGCCAGCTGCTCGGCTCGGCGAGCGCCGACGAGACCGTGAAACTCTGGCGGGCGAGCGACGGCGTGCGGCTCGACACGCTCAGCCAGCCGCAGGGAGAACTGGCCAGCGTGGCGTTCACACCCGACGGCGGCCACGTTATCGCCGCCGGCCGCGACAAGCGAATTCACCTCTGGAAGCTCGTCTCGCTCGACGCGCCGGCGATCAACCCGTCGCTCCGCTCCGTGTTCGCGCACGAGACGCCGATCGTGGCGGTCGCCCTCTCGGCCGACGGCCGCAGGCTCGTCACGACGGCCGAAGACCGGTCGCTCAAGACCTGGAGCGTGCCCGACATCGCGATCGAAAAGGAGTTGCCGCGGCAGCCCGACCTTGTGGCGGCGATCGTGGCCGGGGCCGACGGCCGGTTCGTGGTCGGTCGCATGGATGGATCGCTTGAGTTGCTCGACGTGGCCGGGCTGAAGGCCGCAAGCCCTGAGAACGCAGCAGTGGCATCACGTCCGGCGGCCACGGCCGCGAGTCCCGCGGCCGACACTCCCGCCGCGAAACTCTCCGAGGCAGAGCCCAACGACACCGCGGCCGAGGCACAGCCAGTCGCCGCGCCGGCGTCGCTGTCCGGCTCGATTCAGAAAGGCGGTGACGCCGACTGCTTCCGGTTCACCGCACGGGCCGGCGTGCCGCTGTCGCTCGAGGTGATCGCCGCTTCGGGCACGCCGAAGTCGAAGCTCGATTCGCGGATCGAGGTGCTCGACCGCAATGGAGCGCCCGTGGAGCAGGTCGTGCTTCAGGCGGTCCGTGACTCCTGGTTCACGTTTCGCGGCAAGAACTCCAGTCAGACCGGCGACTTCCGCGTGCAGAACTGGGAGGAGATGGAAGTCGATCAATATCTGTATGCGAACGGTGAGGTAGTGCGGCTCTGGCTGGCTCCCCGAGGCGCCGATTCCGGCTTCGATGTCTATCCCGGCTCGGGCACCCGCCACACGTTCTTCCACACCTCGGCCGTCACTCACGCGCTCGGCGAGCCGGCGTGGATTGTGGAGCCGCTGCCCCGGGGTGCGGCGCCGATCCCGAACGGCCTGCCCGTCTTCCGCATCCCGTATGAAAACGACGACGACTCATCGCGTCGTCTCGGCACCGACTCGCAGCTCATCTTCACGCCGCCGACCGACGGCGAGTATGTGGCGCGGGTCAGTGACGTCCGCGGCTTCGGCGCCGCGGCCGACTTCCACTACACGCTGGGCATCCGGCGGACGAACCCGTCGTTCACGGTGGCCATCGAGGGGAAGGATCCGAAGGTGAGCCCCGGAAGCGGCCGCGAGCTGACGTTCAAGGCCACCCGCCTCGAGGGCTACGACGGGCCCGTGCGGATCGAGATCGACAACCTGCCGTCGGGCTTCACCTTCCATGGACCGATTGAGATCGAGGCCGGGCAGCAGGACGCGCGGGGCGTGCTCTCCGCGGTGGCCGATGCCCAGTCGCCGGACGAGGCCGCCGACAAGGCCGTCCGCGTACGGGCGGTCGCCCAGATCGACGGTCGCGAGGTCGTGCAGGATCTCGGCACGCTCGGCGACATTCAGGTCCGCGACAAGCCGAAGTTCACGGTCGAGATCGTGCCGGGCGCCGATCCCGCCGCCGTGCGGCAGGTGCCGGGAGAGCCGCTCGAATTCACGATCCGGCCGGGGCAGACGATCTCCGCGAAGGTGAAGGCCACTCGCCATGATTTCAAGGACCGCATCGACTTCAGTGGTGCGGGCCGCAACCTGCCGCACGGCGCCTTCATCGACAACCTCGGGCTCAATGGGCTCCTCATCGTGGAGGGGCAGAACGAGCGGGAGTTTTTCATCACTGCAGCCCCCAAGACGGCCCCCGGCCGGCGGCTCTTTCACCTCCGCACCGACGCCGACGGTGGACACGCCTCCCCGCCGGCAGTGCTCAACGTGTTGCCGTGAACAGGGCGACCTGGATTGAGATCCCCCTGGGCCGTCGGCGCGGCTGACTCGGTTTCATGCATCCGCTCGCGACGTGAACGCCAGCAAACGGTGAAACCCAGTGGCGTCACGAAACAGCTCGTGCGGCTCGTTGCGAAACCCGGCCGCATGGGCGAGTGTGCAGATGTCCGCACCGGTCTCGGGGAAATCCCGCTGGGTGACGTGCTCGATGGTGCTGGCCGGGCCTTCGGCTCACGCTTGCGGGAATCCCGCATTCGACCTGCTGTCGGCAGCCTGCCTACTTCTTGACGGCCGGCTTCGACTTGTCTTGCTTCGGCTTCTTGTTTTTCTTTTCGTTGCGTTGCGAGTTGTTGCCCTTGCCCATGGGTGGGATTCCTTTCACGTGTGGTGTGCACGCCGGCCACAACGGCCGACCAACGACACCGAGCATCGCGACTCACGGGCCTTGCGCCAAGAGAAAAAAGCAAACGCCAGCCCCGCGTATCAGGCGACGCTCTCCAAAGAGGCCGGCGAGGCGAAGCCGAAGAGCCTGCGGGCGTTGCCGCAGGAGACGTCGGCCACCAGCCGGTCGAGCCAGTCGCGGCGGTCGGGCAGGCGGCCGCTGGCCACGTCGGCACCGAGCAGGTCGCAGAGGATCCGCCGGAAGTATTCGTGCCGCGGATAGGAGAGAAACGACCGCGAGTCGGTCACCATGCCGACGAATCGCGAGAGCAGCGCGAGATCGGAAAGCATGTTCATCTGGTCCCGCATACCCCGCTCCTGGTCCATGAACCACCAGCCGCTGCCCCACTGGATCTTGCCCGGCGTCGCGCCGTCTTGAAACGAGCCGGGCAGCGCGGCGAAGAGGGCGTTGTCGGCGGGGTTGATGTTGTAGAGGATCGTGCGGCCGAGCGAGTTTTCGGCGGCGAGCGTGCCGAGGAAGCGGACGAGCCCGGGCCCTTGTCGGGCGTCGCCGATCGTGTCGCAGCCGGCGTCGGCGCCGAGCCGCGCCGCGAGCAGCGGGTTGGGGTCACGGAAGGGGCCGAGGTGCAGCTGCGTCACCCAGCCTTTCACGTGATTGAGCCGGGCCACGAAGAGCATGAGCCAGACGGTGAACCGCTCCGCCTCGGCGGCCGTGGCGGCGGTGCCGGCGATGGCGCGATCCCAGATGGACTTCGCCTCCGCGTCGGTGCACTCGACGTCGGCGAGGTATTCGATGCCATGGTCGGTCGCCCGGCAGCCCGCGGCCGCGAAGTCGGCATGCCGCCGCTCGAGCGCCTGCCGCAGGCCCGCGAACGAATCGGCCCCGACACCGGCCGTGTCGGAGAGCCGCCGCGCCCAGGCCCGCAGCACGTCGGGCTTGCGCACCTTGAGCGCGGCGTCGGGCCGAAACGTCGGCACGACCCGCGTCTTGAACGACGAGCCCACAGAGGCCTGCCCGCGGAGAATCGCCTCGTGAAAGGCAAGGCTGTCGGCCGGGTCGTCGGTCGTGCCGACGACCTCGACATTCATCCGCGCGAGAATGCCCCGTGCGGTGAGGTCGCCGGTGGTGAGCTGCCGATTGGCCTCCTGCCAGATGCGGTCGGCCGAGGCGGGCTCGAGCAGTTCTTCGATGCCGAAGTGGCGGCGCAGTTCGAGGTGGGCCCAGTGGAAGAGCGGATTGCGGAGTGCGTGGGGCACCGTCGCAGCCCAGGCCGCGAATTTCTCCCGCGGGGCGGCACGCCCGGTGATGAGATCCTCTGCCACGCCGTTCGCCCGCATCGCCCGCCACTTGTAGTGATCCCCGTCGAGCCAGACGGCGTGGAGGTTTTCGAACCGGCGGTCCTCGGCGATGTCGCGCGGGCTGAGGTGGCAGTGGTAATCGACGATCGGCTGCGGCGCGGCCACCCGGTGGTAGAGGTCGGCGGCCACTTGATTCGAGAGCAGGAAGGAGTCGTCGCAGAATTGTCTAGGCATGGCGGCCCTGGTGGAGAACAGAGGCTTTTGTGACCGCGAAAGTGTAGCAGAGCCCAACTCAGCTCCCCACGCGGATGCACGCACCGGCCGGCGAGTCCCGCACCGCGGCGGTTGACACGGTGGTTTATGCGCCTGTGCACTTTTGAGCGGCCCCTCAAGCCTGACGCCGGAGTTTTCGTTCGTGAACACCTGCCGTATTGACGAAGACTTGAAAGCGTCGCTCGGCGATGCGGCCGCCAAGTCTCTCGCCCAATGGCTGGGAACGATGTTCGATGAACTCAAGGACACCGTTACCAAGGAAGACTTTCGGATTCTGCGCGAATCGATCGACGCGAATGTGTCTCGGCTCGACGGGGCAATCGCGCGGCTTGCCAAGGCGCAGACCCGCACCGAGAAGGAGGTCAAGACGCTGGCAGAAGCGATGCAGCGCCTCACGATCCGCACGGACGCGGTCGTTGGGTGAACGTGTGAGCTCCAGTTTCGGGATCCGCTCTCGGCCTACCTCGGCAGAGTTCTACGCCGGGGCAAGGTGGTGGCCAACGATACGTTGCTCGATGCGATCGAACCCCGCGTGACGGCTGAGGAAGTGGACGATTTCCTTCGGGCCGACATCGTCGCGAATGGCCTGGTGGACGGCGTTGAGACGTATGTCATTGTGGAGGTCTCCTCGACCGGCGACACCGAAGACATTGTCCGCGCCGAGAAAAGGTCCGGTATCCTTCGCAAGGCCGGGCTGGTTGCGATTCCTCTCGTGGCGTGCGATGCCGTGTCGCCGGAATCGCTGGCCTGTGCCCGCAGGTCTGGCGTGCGCGTGTGGTGCAATGGATCACTCGTGGATGCCGCGGCCTAGCACCAAAAGGCCCTCGCGGCCTTCTGCCGTAGAGCAGATTGCCAATCTGCACCCACGGCGGTCTACACCTCCTTCGACTTGATCGCCTTCGTCTCGGCGGCCTCGGGGAGGGCCGTGTAATAGGCGTCGAGCGGATAGCAGCCGCTTCGGAGGCCGTTGCGCGGCGCCGTCGTGCAGTCGGAAGACGTGCGGCAGATCAGGCCGCGGACCAGCGAGCGGCCGACGAGGTCGCCCCCCCCATGTGCCCGGCACGAGGCCGCGCAGGTGGAGCGCCAGGGCCATCGAATGCTTGTAGGCGGGCACCGGGGTTCGGAAGGCGAAGTCGCCGAGGGCTTGCAGGGCATCGTCGAGTTCGTCGAACCGCGGGTCGCCGGCGGCCCACCAGGCATCGCGGCGGGCAAAGGACTCCGGCCACGGTCGAGAGGCCGAGCAGCCAGTCGCTGCCATGGCGGACCATGTCGATCGCGAGGTCGTTGCCGGTGAAGACGTGAAAGTCGGGCCGCAGCCGGTCGCCAAGCGCAAGCCGCTGCCACTCGAGCCGGCGGGAGAGCGATGCGTGCTTCGCGCCGATGCAGTTGGGGATCGCGAGCAAGTCGGCGTAGGCGTCGAGCCCGAGCACGCGACCGCTCGGCACGAACGCGGTGGATTTTATGGCGACGCACTCTGACGGGGCACGCACGCTCGTTCAGGCGGTCGCCGACCTGACGAATCCTCCCACGTTGAACCGGGAGATCAAATCGCTCGTCGAAGCCGCGGCGGATTTTCCTGACGCCCGCCGCGTGTTGCTCTACGAGACGGCGCCACCGCGCGGCGTGCCGGTACCGGACGGCATCGAGGCGGTCCCCGTGTGGCGATGGCTGTACGATCGGAGCAGGTAGTATCTTCGAGTCGATCGTCTCGTCGGGCAGGCCGCGGCAGTCGAGGTCCTCCGGGAGCGTCCCGATCGGCTGGTCGACGGCGAGCGACAATTTTTCGTGGTTGGCCTCGAGGCCGCCGTGGGCGTCCCAGGCCCCAGCGCCGCCGCCATGCTGGATCTGGATGAACCGCACTCCCTGCTCCACGAACCGCCGCGAGCAATTGCGCCCCGAATTCCTTGCAGTGCGGCAGGTCGAGGCCATAGAGCTTCTTCGTCTCTTGCGTTTCGTCGGCAAAGTCGACACCTGCGGCACGCTCCGCTGCATCCGGAACGCGAGCTCGTAGGAGGCGATCCGCGCGGCGGTGGCCGGGTCGTTCGGATACGCAGGCTGGTCACGGTCCGACCCGGAAGCCCTCCCGGCTCGCCGCCTCCCGGAGCCGGTCGTCGAATGCAAGAAACCCAACCTGGGCCGTCCGCCCTCCCGTCATGACGGTCGCGGCCGCCAGCTGCATCGCGTCGGCGGCCCGCAGGGAGTGGACGCGCAGGAGCCGGCAGGCGGCCTCGCGCATCAATTCCGTCGGCAGGATCTCGTTCCATCCGGAAGCGAGGGCGCGCAGCACCTCGACCGCCTGCGATGCCTGCCGCGGCGTGAGGGACGCGGCTCGTTCGAGCCGTGCGATCGCCGATGTGCATTCGATCCGCGTGCCCCACCAGGTGACGATGCCCTCGTCCTCGGCTAGGGCGGCACGGGCATCGCTCGTGCGGGATTCCTGCACGAGCAGCGGAACGATCGCGGATGCATCCCAATACCGCATCCGTGCTACTCCTCCCGGTCGGCGTGCAGGGCATCGACGATGCTCGTGGGCCGCGTGGGCTTCACCGGCTTTGGAAGGCTTCGAACGGAAAGGGGACTAGCGGCGGGAGCCACGAGGCCGTCGCGGACAAGGCTCGCCAGCCAGGGCGCGTCGGCCCCGGAGTCGTCACGCGGACCGACCGGCTGCAGCCGCGCGACGGGCCGATTCCGGTCGCAGATGAGCACGGTCTCGCCCCGTCGGACACGGTCGATCAAGGCACTCAGATTGTTTTTTGCATCGGTGATGCTGGTTCGTTGCATGGCTGCCTCCAGAGAAGCGTAAGCAATGGTAGACGCATGTTCAATCCATTGTAGCTATCGAGCAAAGGTCTTTCAAGGCTTTTCGGCTTCACATTCCCCAATCCGCCATGACAGTTGTGATGGCGACCGTCTCGAAAGGAGTCTCCGATGCGCACCCACTCCGCATTCACTGGCCAGGTCGGCCTCGCACGCACCGACATCACGCCCACCGTCGGCATCTTCTCCCGCAACTGGGGCGCGGCGCTGCACGATACAGCGCAGGGCGTGCACCGAACGCTCTTTCTCACGGTGCTGGCGATTTGCGCCGCGGCGACCGACCAGCCGCTCGTGCTCGTCGACGCGGACCTCGGCTGGTGGGCGAATCTTGCGTTCGAGCGGAAGTTTCGCGGCCGCGTCTGTGCCGCCGTCGGTCTGCCCGAGGAACGCTTGCTGACGTGCGCGACACACATCCACTCCGCTCCGCCGCTCTGCGAGCCCGAGCCGCAGTGGCAGGGGGGCGACCTGTTTCTTGCGTGACTATGTCGGCGAAATGCGGAGTACGATCGAGCCGAGAGCTATTGGCATGCTGAACGATCGCTTGCGCCCCAAAAGCCCTCGCGGAAGCGAGTGGGGTGGCGCGTGCCATGGCCATGCGGGGATGTGCGCGGTGTGGGAATTGAGCGAGCGCCTCGTGGGTGGTGGCTTGCGCCAGGTGCTCGCGCTCACGTTCGCCTGGGATCTCGCACGGGGCACCGCGCGATCTTCGACGTGACAAAAAGGTGTCAGGACTCTTTTTTGCAGCGGGCGGCGTAACAATTGGCTCGCTAGCAGGGTACCATGCGGGGCATGAACCCTCTGCTCGTGCTCAACGTCGTTGGCCTGACGCCCGCCCTCCTGCCGCACACGCCGCGGCTGGCGGCGCTTGCGAGGGACGGCTTCCAAGCAACGCTCGGCACCGTGCTGCCGGCCGTCACCTGTTCGGCCCAGGCCACGATGCTCACCGGCCGCCTGCCCCGCGACCACGGCATCGTCGGCAACGGCTGGTATTTCCGCGATCTCGCCGAGGTGATGCTGTGGCGGCAGTCCAACGCCCTGGTCGGCTGCGAGCATGAAAAACTCTGGCACGTCGGCCGGCGCCGGTTTGGCCCCGGCTTCACCGTGGCGAAGATGTTTTGGTGGTACAACATGCACGCGGCGGTCGATCAGGCCGTGACGCCACGGCCGATCTATCCCGCCGACGGCCGCAAGCTCCCGAGCCTCTTCACCGACCCGCCGGCCCTCAAGGATGAGCTGCAGGGGCAGCTGGGACGGTTTCCGCTCTTCAACTTTTGGGGCCCGACCGCCGACATCCGCTCCTCGCGGTGGATCGCAGCCGCCACCCGCCGCGTGATGGAATCGCATCGTCCGACCGTCACACTCTGCTATCTCCCCCATCTCGACTACGACCTGCAGCGGTTCGGCCCCGAGTCGCCCCAGGCCGTGCGGGCCTGTGGCGAGATCGACGCCGTGGCGGGCGAACTGGCCGAATGGGCGGCCGACTCCGGCCGCACCGTGGCCGTCGTGAGCGAATACGGGATTTCGCCTGTGACCGCCGGGGTCGACATCAACCGCGTGCTGCGCCGGGCCGGTCTCCTGCGGGTGCAGGAGGTCGACCTGGGCTGGGAACTGCTCGACGCCGGCGGCAGCGCGGCCTTCGCCGTGGCCGATCATCAGCTGGCGCATGTCTACGTGAAGCAGCCCGAGCGGGTGGCCGAGGTGCGGGCGATCCTGCAGGCGACCCCCGGCATCGCCGAGGTGCTCGACCGCGAGGCCCAGGCGGCCCACGGCCTCGACCACCCACGATCAGGAGAACTGGTGGCGGTCGCGGCGCCCGACCGCTGGTTCACCTACTACTATTGGCTCGACGATGCCCGGATGCCCGACTTTGCCCGCACGGTCGACATCCATCGCAAGCCCGGCTACGACCCCGTCGAACTGTTCGTCGATCCCACCCTGGCGTTCCCGCAGCTCCGCATCGCCGGGAAACTCGCGCGGAAGATGCTCGGCTTCCGCTATCTTATGGACGTGATCGGCACGGATTCCTCGATCGTACGCGGCTCCCATGGCCGGCTCCCCGCACGGGCCGCCGACGGACCGGTGTTTCTCTGCACCGACGGCCAGGCCCGCCGCGACACCCTCGCGATGACCGACGTCCGCGACACGCTCCTCGACCTCGTTGCCCGCTGAGCGGAGTCTCTGCCCGCCGCTGGGACGGCTGATTCGGCTCACATACAACAGTTCCGATTCCGGCGGTGCACAGGCTCGCCGCCCACGGCATGAGCCGGGGCTAGGAGCGCCGGGCCACCAAAAGCCCCCGGCGGAAGCCGGTGGGATGACGCGTGGCGAAACGCGAGGAGGTTTGCGTGGTTGGGCCAACTGTCCCTCGAGCGGCCGCAGGGCGGGCTGCAAAGCTGGCCTGCGGGCGCTGCCAAAGCGGAAGATCGATGGCATCAGAAATCCCCGAGGAGACATGCCATGATCGATCCCACGCTGAATGGGCAAGCCGACACGGCGACGACCGCGGTGGCGGCGCCGCGGGAGACCCACCTCGCGGCATCCACCACCGAGACCCTGCGGGTGGGGCTCGTCGGCTGCGGCGCCTTTGCCCGATTTTCGCTTGCGCAATACCGGAAGCTGCCCGGCGTGACGATCGCCGCGGTCGCCGACATCGACGCCACCGCGGCCGCCCGCGCGGCGCACGACCTCGGCGCACCGGCCCACACGCCCGACGCGGTGCTCACCGCGGCCGATCTCGACCTCGTCTACATCGCCACGCCGCCGAGCTTGCATTTCGGCCAGGCGAAGCGGGCGCTCGAAAGCGGCAAGCACGTGCTCGTGGAGAAGCCGCTCGCCACGACGGTGGCCGACGCGCGGGAGCTCGACTCGCTCTCGACGCGGCAGGGCCGCGTCTGTGTGGCGAATCTCGTCGAGCGCTACAACCCGCTCGCCGACTGTGTGAGGCGGGTGATCGAGGGCGGCCTGCTCGGTGATCTGCTGCATGGCCTCTTCGTCAACGAGGCGGCCGACGAAGGGCTCGCGCCGGCGCACTGGTTTTGGAGCCGCGAGACGAGCGGCGGAATCTTCATCGAGCACGGCGTGCATTTCTTCGACCTCGTGGCCTACTGGCTCGGAGAAGGGCACGTGGTCTCGGCGGCCCGCAGCCTGCGCGAGCCGATGCCCACCGACGGCGCGGTCGAGGAGGAGGTGATGTGCACCTGCCGATATCCGCGGCCGCGGGCCGGAGTCGCACCTGCGGGAGTCTGCGGGCGGCACACCGGCCTGCTCTTCCACTTCGAGCACGGCTTTCACCAGCCCTCGCGGATGGATCGCCAGGAGATGCGGCTCGTGTTCGAGCGCGGCGAACTGCGGCTCTTCGACTGGGTGCCCACGCACGGGCTTGTGCGGGCCATGCTCGACGACGCCGCCACCGAGGCCCTCACCGGCATTCTGCCCAATGCCGCCGTCCATCGCGTGGAGGCGTATGAGGGAGAGGCGCGGATCGCCCGCGGCCGGTTCAAGCCCTTTCTCGCGTCTGGCCTCGTGGAGATCAGGTTTACGACCAGACTCGACAAGCTCGGCATCTACGCCCAGGTCGTTGGCGACCTCGCCGCCGACCAGCTCGCGTGGATCCGCGATCCCTCCCACCCTCGGCGGCTCACCGAGGCCGAGAGCGTGGCATCGGTCGCCATGGCATGCGCCGCCGACCGGATGGCGATGGAGGGCTGGTAGAGGAGAACGGCTATTCGTGGCGACCCTCGACGTGCGCCTCGCCGTCGGGGTCGATGTCGACGTGCAGCACCATCGGGTTGCAGCAGATGGGACAGTCTTCGACGTAGTCTTGGTGCGACCCGGCCGACACGTCGAGCGGAACCACGATCTCTTCCCCGCACGATTCGCAGACGTAGGTCGCCTCCACGTCGGACGACACGCTCGGCGGGTCTTGCCGGTTGTTGCGGCGATTCTTTTTCATGGCTCGGTATCTCCTGCTGGGGTTCCCACTGCGCCACAGGGTATCATTCGCTCCCGGCGACGCTGCGGCCAGTCTGCCGCCGCCACCGCCCGAGGAATCCTGGCCCCATGCTCGCCCACACGCTTCAATTGGCCCTCGCCGGCGCGGTCGGAACGCTGCTGCGGGCGGGCTCGAATGCCCTTGCGACCCGGCTGATCGGCCATCCGACGCCCTGGGCGACGCTCGCGGTCAACGCGATCGGCTCGTTTGCCTTCGGGGCGATCGTCGCCCTCTGCCGATCGCGCGACACGTTCACGGTCGCGCAGGAGACGGTCCTGCTCGTCGGCCTGCTCGGCGGGTTTACGACCTATTCCACGTTTGCCTTCCATTCGGCCGAGATGCTCTCCCACGGACGGTTTCTTGCGGCGGCAGCCTACATCCTCGGCACGAATCTCTCCGGGCTCGCGGCCGTGTGGGCCGGCCTGCGGCTGTGTGCCAGGGCGGGCTGAGCGGCAACGCTTTCGTGTTCGACGAGCCGCATCTCGGCCAGCGCGGCCAGGTAGGCGAGCGTCGATTCCGCGCCCTGGTTTTCGTTGGCGCGATCCTCGAGCAGCCCGTCGCGGCAGCCGCCGGTGCGCGGGTCGCAGAGCGCCACGCCGAGCACGTTGTGGCCGCGGAACCAATCGAAGGCGAGCCACGCCCGCTCGATCCACCGCGGGTCGCCCACGGCATGAAAGGCCTCGATGCAGGCCGCGACCATGCCGTGCGCCTCGAGCGGCTGCTGGTCGAAGGCGGCCGGCTCACCGCCGCGCCGCAGGAAGCCACGGCAGCCGATCGGGGAAAACCGCCCCGACGGCGAGCACTGCACCTGCCAGAGCCAATCGAGCATCGCCAGCCCGGCGTCGAGCGCGTCGGCGCGGCCCGTCCAGCGGCCGCTGGAAATCAGCGCCTGGCAGGGACGGGCGTTGTCGTAGGCGACGATGTCTTCGAACCACGGCCAGTCCGCCGCGGCGGTCGCGCGGCGGAGATCCAGCAGCCGGTCGATGAGCGTGTCGCGCAGGCCGGCAACGAGCCGGTCTCCGTGCAGTCGCCGCAGGTATTCCTGGATGCCGAGGATCGCCAGCGCCCAGGCCCGCGGGCTCGTCGTCGCGCTCACGGCCCACAGTGCCGGTTGAAATAAGTCCACGGCCCAGCGCGCGAGCGCCGGCCGCCGCGAGCGGCCGATGCAGGTGCCCAGCGCCACGACGGCGCGGCCGAGGCAATCGTCGGTGCCGCCGTCGTCGAGCCAGCGGCCATCGTAGGAGAGGAAATTGCGAAACCGGCCGGTCGATGGCACGAACGCATGGCCGAGAAACGCCGCGTAGCCGCCGGCGGCCCTGGTTGTCTCCGGCGCATCGAGAGGCAGATCCTCGAGATGCACCATGAGCGCAAGCCCGCGGGCATTGTCGTCGGTGCAATATCCCTCCGCGCGGTTCGGCACGTCATGCGTGGCATGCTGCAGGAGGCCCGTGGAGTCGGTGAGCCGCCAGAGGTGATCCAGCCGCAACGCCGGCAACGGTCGGCGCGGCGCGGAAGCGAGACGGATCTCGCCGCGGGATTCGGCGGAAGGGCGTCGCGACTTCACGAGGGTCGCCTGGCGGGTCTTCGCGAAGGCCTCCGCATACCGCTCCGCCACGCGGCTCCAGATCATCTCGCGGCCGAGCGCGTAGGCACGCTCGCGCATCGCCTGATGCCGGTCGGGATCGTCGAAGAGCCCGCAGATCTCCCGCGCGATCGCGTCGGCATCGCGAAAGGGCACGAGGATGCCGCGGCCGTCGGCCAGGAGCTCGCGGGCATGCCAGTAGGGCGTGGACAGCACGGCTTTGCCGCAGCCAAAGGCGTAGGCGAGCGTGCCAGAGGTGATCTGGTCTTCGTTGAGATAGGGCGTGAGATAGATGTCGGCGGCCCCGAGAAACGCCGTCAGCTCGGGCATGTCGACGAAGCGATCGTGGAAGACGACATGCCGCTCCACGCCGAAGTCGGCTGCGAGCCGCACGAGCCCCTCGCGGTAGGACTCCCCCTGGTCGCGGACGAGATGTGGATGGGTGGCGCCGAGCACGACGTAGCGGGTGGCCGGATGCCGCGCCACCACGTCCGGCAGGGCCCGAATCACCTGCTCGATTCCCTTGCTCGGCGAGAGCAGGCCAAACGTGAGGAGCACCCGGGCCCCCGCGAGGCCGAAGCGGCTCTTGTGCACGCTCGTGTCGGCGAAGGCGACGTCGGGAATTCCGTGGGGGATCACGTCGATGCGATCGTCGGCCACGCCATAGACCTCGCGCAGGAGCAGGCGGCCGCGATCGGTCATCACCGCCAGCCGCGACGATAGCCGGATGACGTCCTGCATCACCGACCGCTGCTCGGCCGAGGGCCGTGCGAGCACGGTATGGAGCGTGGTCTGGATCGGGGCGCGGAGTTGTTGCAACAGCTCGAGCACGTTGCTGCCGGCCGGCCCGCCGAAGATGCCGTATTCGTGCTGCAGCGAAACGACGTCGACGTTGGTGAAGTTCAGGAAGTCGGCGGCGCGCGAAAAGGCCGCAGGGTCGGCCTCGTCGCACTCGAACCGCACCGCCGGTGGATAGGCATAGGGCCCGCCGCCGTCGTTCATGGACACGACCATGCACTCGGCGCGAGGGAGGTGGTCGGCCACGGCCGTCTGCAGGTCGCGGGTGAACGTGGCGATGCCGCAGCGGCGCGGCACGTGGTTGCCGATGAAGGCGATGCGATGGAGCGAGGTAGCAGGCATGGAGGCTCTCCGGGGTGGGGGACGCCATGCGTCGCCGAGGGCTTCGCCATTCCATGCGCTGGCGAAGCATATGGCCCGGCCGCGATCCGGGCGAATCGAGCGGCCGCGGTGCCAAGGGCAGAAAGGCCGCGGGTGCCGCTTTTCAGGGACAGTTCTTTTCGAAGACCGCTTGCCACGTAGACCGGTTGCTCCGCAAGCGGTCTACTTGAACGCGGGCGTCTCTTTCGCGTAGGCCTGCCAGGCCGCTTCGATGTCGGCGTCGCGCTCGTTGCCCGAGTGGAAGATGAGCCGGTGGCGGAGCCGCAGCGTCTCGCCCGGCGCGAGCGTGATCGCGGCGTCGGGGAGATTCGGGTCGTAGGACTGACTGGCAAACGGATTCGCCGTGAAGAGGCCGTAGGTGCGGACATGCCAGCGGGTGGGATGCCGGAAGCTGGACGGATGATTGAGGAACGCGATGCCGAGTTTCTCGCCGTCGACGGGGCCGTGGTAATCGCACCAGCGGGCCGGCTTCGACCAGGCATCCGCGTCGACCGCACCTTCGCTGTTGACGATCCGGCCGCCCTCTTTGGAATCGACCGCGACACTCACCGGGACGCGGATGAAGAGCCCCGCGTCTTTTCGGTCACCGATCCGCACCGGCGTGTCGCCGCCGACGAGATCTTGGTCGACGTCGATCGAACGCGTCGTCGCGGTCGCGCGAAACGTGAGGCGGCGGCGCTCGGTGAGGTTCGCTTTGCCGGTGGGCCCGAGATGGTCGCAGATCGACTCGACGACGGCCTGCTCCGGGCTCGCATCGAGCCGCGTGAAGACGCGGTGGCGGATCGCCCCCAGGTTGGCGATCGCCTCTCGGCCGCGGGCCTCTTTCTCGGGGGCGGCGAGCAGGGGCTCATAGGTGCTGCGGTCGTGCCAGGTGTCGCCGGCATAGTCTTCGTGGCCGAACGTAAGGCCGCGATGGTGTGGGTGGTCGCGCTGTTTCTCCGGCTCCGTCGGCAGATCGACGAGCGGATAGCCGCGGGTCATCTGCTTGCCGGTCGGCCCGACGATCGGCCAGACGTAGGGCTTGTTGGCCCGGTCGATCACGTAGCCGGCGAACGGCTTGCCGTCGAATGCGACGTTCACTCCCGTGGCGGTCTTTTCGATCGAAAAGCCCCGCGGAGGCTCCTCGGCTGCGAGGGCCGGAGCAACGGAGATGATCGCGGCGCCGATCAGGAGGGAAAAAAACGGTGAGTGCACAGTGATGTTCATGGGGACCGAATATACTCTCGTCCAAAACCAGAAAGGAAGGCGTTCATCCGATGCGCTACGCGATCTGCAACGAGACCTATGGCGAGTGGCCGTTTGCGAAGGCCTGCGAGCATGCGGCGGCCTGCGGCTACACCGGCATCGAGATCGCCCCCTTTACGCTCGCGCCGCTTGTGACTGACATCTCACGGGGGCAACGGGCCGAATTGCGGCGAACGACCGAGGCGGCGGGGCTTGAGTGTGTGGGCCTGCACTGGCTGCTCGCCAAGACGACTGGATTTCACGTCACCCATCCCGATGCGGACGTCCGGCAACGCACGGTGGACTACCTCGGCGAGATCGCCAGGCTGTCGGCCGACCTCGGGGGCCGCGTGCTCGTCCTCGGGTCGCCGCAGCAGCGGAGCCTCATGCCGGGGGTGACCCACGAGCAGGCGACCGACCATCTCGAGGGCGTGTTTGCGGGGCTCGTGCCGGTGCTCGAAGAGACAGGCACGGTTGTGGCCCTCGAGCCGCTTTCGCCTACGGAGACGAACGTGCTGAACACGGCCGCCGAAACCTGTCGGCTGATCGAGCGGATCGGGTCGCCCCACGTGCGGCTGCACCTCGACGTGAAGGCAATGACGAGTGAGCCGACGCCGATTCCAGAGATCATTCGCGCCAGCGCCAAGCATCTCGAGCACTTTCACGCCAACGATGCGAACCTCCAGGGGCCGGGTTTTGGCGACGTCGACTTCGTGCCGATCTTCAAGGCGCTCGAGGAGGTGGGCTACCGGGGCTGGGTGAGCGTGGAGGTGTTCGATTATTCCCCTGGCGTGGAGCGGCTCGCGCGGGAGAGCATCGACAACATGCTGGCCGTCGAAGCCCGGCTCGCGGCGAAGTAGACCGCTTGCTCCGCAAGCGATCTACGTGCGACAGACACGGAGGCCCGTCCTACGGCGGAAGGCGAGCGGGTCGGCGGAAGCGTGACGAGCTTTTGGACCGAGTCCGCGAGGGACAACACGAGGATCCGAAGGAGTCGCGCAGCGACCCCCTTCTGCCGCCCGCGAGCCGGAGCGACCGGACCATCCCGCCGCACGACCCGCACGACCAGCAGAACCGGCCTGCGGACGTGCAAAAACCAAAAAAATTCCGTGCCAGCCTGTGACACGGAGCCGCCGGCCGGCAACTCACTCTCTGGCGGGCGGGTCCGGTGGTGGACGTGGCCCCTGAACATCTGACTTTTACGCGAAGGGTGGAACTCGAATGGATCCCCAAATCATCAGCTGGATCGTGAGCCTCATTGCCGGCGGCGCCGGTGGCAACATCGTGGGCGCGCTGCTCAAGAACCGGAACCTCGGCCCGATGCTCAACACGGTGCTCGGCCTCGTGGGCGGCGGCGTGGGCGGCAAGCTTCTCCCCATGCTCGTTCCGGCGATCGGCTCGCTCGTCGGCGGCACCGACAGCCTGGCCGGCACGGGCGGCCTGTCGGCGATCGTTGGCGCGCTCCTCCCGCTGATCGTCAGCTTCCTGAAGAAGCCAGCGCAGGCCTAAGCCAGGCCCAGGCGGCTGGCTGATTCACGGCGCGGATCATCAAAGGCGGCCGGGGGACGACGAGTCCTCCGGCCGCCCGCGTAGAATCGGCCATGAAACCGGCCAAGCTCCTTCTCTGCGGCGACGTGATGACCGGGCGGGGGATCGACCAGATCCTCAGGGTTCCGGGTGATCCTGAATTGCGCGAGCCGGGCATGCGCGATGCCAGGCACTATGTGCGGCTCGCGGAGCGGGGGCACGGCGACCTGCCGCGCGGTGTGGATCCGAGATTCATCTGGGGCGATGCGCTCGACGCATGCACGCGCGAGGGGCCCGACTGCCGGATCGTCAATCTCGAGACGGCGGTGACAACGTCAGACGATTGGTGCCGCGGCAAGGAGGTGCACTATCGGATGCACCCGGCCAACATCGACTGCCTCACGGCCGCGGGGATCGACGTCGCCACGCTCGCCAACAACCACACGCTCGACTGGGGAACTGCGGGGCTTTTGGAGACGGTCGATGCGCTCGCCGCCGCCGGGATCCACTCGACGGGCGCGGGCCGCGACCTCGATCGCGCGCAGCAGCCCGCCATCGTGCCACTTGCCGGCGGCGGCCGCTGCCTCGTCTTCGGCGTCGGATCGCCGACGAGCGGCATCCCGCTCCGCTGGGCTGCCGGAGCCCACCGCCCCGGGATCGACGTGGTGCCCGTGCTCTCGACGGCCGAGGCTTACCGGCTCGGCGACCGGGTTCGCGATGCAAAGCGGCCGGGCGACATCGCCGTGGTGTCGATCCACTGGGGCAGCAACTGGGGCTACGACGTGACCGACGACATGGCGGCGTTTGCCCGCGCGGTCATCGATGGCGGCGCCGACGTCGTGCACGGCCATTCATCGCACCATGCCCGGCCCATCGAGATCCACCGCGGCCGGCTGATCCTCTACGGCTGCGGCGAATGCATCGACGACTACGAAGGCATCGGCGGCTACGAGGCGTTTCGGGGCGATCTCGTGCCGCTCGCTTTCGCGACGGTCGATCCGGCGACGGGCCGGCTCGTGGAATTGCGTGTCGCGCCGATGCAGATTCATCGCTTCAGCCTGCGGCGTGCGGCGCCGGCCGACGCCCGCGTGCTCGCCGACACGCTGGCGGAGATCAGCGCGGCATTCGGCACGGCCGTGGCCTATGATGGCGACCGTATCGTCGTCAGCCCGGTCAGCCGCTCCATGAGCGCATGATGGCCCCGAATCCTTCCCAGCCCCGACGCGAGATCCGCAAGCGGCTGTCGATCGCGGGCGTGGTGCAGGGCGTCGGCTTCCGCCCGTTCGTCTGGCGGCGGGCCACGCGGCTGGGTCTCTCGGGCTGGGTGGAAAATGATGCCGCAGGCGTGACGGCCGAGGTGCAGGGCCCCGCCGACAGCGTGCAGTCCTTTCTCGATGGCCTCGCCGACGAGGCGCCGGCCCTCGCCATCGTGCACGCGGTGGATGTGGTGGACGTGCCGAGCGAGGCGAGCGCGGCTGCAGCGTTCGTCATTCTCGGGAGCCACTGCGGCGCCGCGCCGACCGTCGCCGTGCCCCCCGACATCGCCACCTGCGATGCCTGCCTTGGCGAATGTCTCGATCCGGGCAATCGCCGTTACCGCTATCCATTCATCAACTGCACCGACTGCGGCCCGCGGTTGACGATCATCACGGGCCTGCCCTACGACCGCCCGCAGACGACGATGCGGGAGTTCGCCATGTGCGCCGCCTGCGCCGCCGAGTATGCCGATCCCGCCGATCGGCGGTTCCACGCGCAGCCAAACGCCTGCAGCCGCTGCGGGCCGGCCGTGTGGTTCACGGCCGCGACCGTCGGCCCGATCGTGACGGAGCGGCCCGCCGCCGGCACACTCGGCGCCGAGGCGATCGAGGCAACGCGGCGGGCGCTTTGCGCAGGAGATGTGATCGCCATCAAGGGGCTTGGTGGCTTTCATCTCGTCTGCGACGCGACGAACGCGGCCGCTGTGAACCGGCTCCGCGAACGCAAGCACCGCGTCGGCAAGCCGCTGGCCGTGATGGTAGCGGGCGTGGAGCAGGCGCACGCATACGCCGAGATCGACGAGCAGGAGCGGCGGCTGCTCGAGGGCCGCGAGCGGCCGATCGTGCTTGTGCGCACGCGGGCCGATGGCGGCGGCATCGCGGCGGCGGTTGCCCCGGGCAATGATGTTCTGGGGCTCATGCTGCCCTATTCGCCGCTGCATCATCTTCTCTGCGCGGGGATGCCGCCGCTCGTGATGACGTCGGGAAACCTCTCCGAAGAGCCGATCGTGCACGAGAACCGCGCCGCCGCGATCCGGCTCGCGCCGCTCGTGGACGGGTTTCTGATGCACGACCGGCCGATCCACGTGCCCTGCGACGATTCGGTCGTCCGCTGCGTGGCGGGGATCGGGATGCCGATCCGGCGGTCGCGGGGCTACGCGTCGCTGCCGATCCGGGTCGAGGGCCGTGGCCGGAGCGTACTCGCCGTCGGGGGCGAGCTGAAGGCGACGCTTTGCCTCGTCCGCAGAGACCAGGCGATCATGAGCCAGCACATCGGCGACATGGGAAACCTGGAGACGCTCGACGCGCTCGCCCGCACGGCCGAGTACCTCATGCGGCTCTTCCGCACGACGCCGGAAGTCGTCGCGGCCGACATGCATCCGGGCTATCTGTCGACGCAATGGGCCGAGCGGTTCGCTGCCGAAAGAAATATCCCACTCGTGCGGGTGCAGCACCACGAGGCGCACGTGGCTGCGCTGATGGCGGAGCACGGACGAATGGAAAAACCGCTCATCGGCGTCTGCTTCGACGGCACGGGATTTGGCCGCGACGGCACGATCTGGGGGGGCGAGTTGTTTGCGGTGCAGGGGGCGCTCTTCCGCCGCGCCGCGCACCTGGAGGCATTTCCATTGCCCGGCGGCGACGCGAGCATCCGCCACCCGTGGCGGACGGCGCTCGCCATGCTGCACGCGGCAGGGCGTGACTGGAACCAAAGCCTGGCCCCCGCGCGGGCCGCCGGCGAAGCGGAGTTCCGGCTGCTGCAGCAGCAGCTCGACAAAAATCTCAACTGCGTGGCGACGAGCAGCATGGGGAGGCTCTTCGACGCGGTGGCGGCGCTCGCGGGCGTGAAGCAATCGATCACGTACGAGGCCGAGGCGGCGATGAATCTCGAGGCGCTCGCCTCAGCGGCGAGCGGCGAGAGCGGGGCGTATCGATTTGCGATCAGCAGAGGCGCACCGGCGCGGATCGGCTGGCAGGGCGTCGTGAGAGAGATCGCCGCCGATGCGGTGGCCGGCGTCCCGGCGGCGGTGATCGCGGCCCGGTTTCATCGCGGCGTGGCGGAGATGATCGTGGAGGCGTGCGGGCGACTGCGGGCGGAAGGGGCTGGGAATACTGCGGGTCTGACGGGGGGCGTGTTTCAAAACGCCATGCTTGTGCGGCAGACGATCGACGCATTGCACCGCGCGGGATTCGAGGTGCTCTGCCACGAGCGGGTGCCGGCCAACGACGGCGGCCTCGCGCTGGGGCAGGCGGTGCTGGGTAGGACAAGCGCGTAGGCCCCACGTACGTGACAGGCTGAAGCCTGTCCTACCGGCGGCGGGCGGCGAGTTCCGCGAGCCACTCGTCGATGCCCGCGCCGGTCTTCGTCGATGTCTCGATGATCCGCATGCCCGGCCGTACGGCCTCGATATTCGCCCGGGCGAGATCGCGGTCGAAGTCGCACGCCTCCGCGAGGTCGGTCTTCGTGATCGCCGCGATGTCGGCCGTGTTGAAGAGCCCCGGATACTTGAGCGGCTTGTCTTCCCCCTCCGTCACCGAGAGGAGCGCGAGGCGGACCGATTCGCCGAGATCCCAGCTCGTCGGGCAGACGAGGTTGCCGACGTTTTCGATGAAGAGATAGTGCAGCGAGGCGAGATCCCAGTCGGTGAGATGCGCCTGCACCATGTCGGCTTCGAGATGGCAGAGGCCGTGCGTCATGATCTGGCGGACCGGCGCGCCGCTTTCGGCGAGCCGGCGGGCGTCGTTGTCGGTCTCGAGGTCGCCGACGACCGCCGCGACGGGAATGCCGCGGGCCACGAGCCGCGCGAGCGTCTCTTTCAAAAACGCCGTCTTGCCCGTGCCGGGGCTCGACACCATGTTGACGACGAGCACGCCGGCGTCTTCGAACCGCCTGCGCATCTCGCGGGCCGTCTCGTCGTTTTTCTTGAGGATCTTCGTGCGGACCTCGAGGATGCGCGGCTGGGTCATGAGTCGGCGGCCTCCAGACGTGGGTCGGCTGCCTCCAGGAGTTCGATCGATTCGAGGTCGAGTTCGCGTCCAGCACAAATGTCCGCTGACGGCGTGCTGCAGATGGGGCAGGCGAATCGCTGGATGCCGGGCAGCTCGAATGCCGCGTTGCAGCGCGGGCACCAGACCGTCACGGGCACGGCCACGATCCGCAATTCGGCCCCGGCGAGTGGCGTGCCTTCCCGGACAAGCTCGAAACTGTACCGCAGCGCATCCTCATGAACGCACGCAAGCCGGCCGATCCGCAGCGTGAGTGCCGCGACGCGGCCTCCGCCCGCCTCCTGCGCGTGTTGCGAGGCGATTTCGACGATGTTGGTCGCGATCGACAATTCGTGCATGACAGCCTGCGAATATTCGGTTCGACCGGCCGTTCCCTGCCGCGGAGAAAGTGTACCGTCGCGGCGCTTTCCAGGCACGGCGTCCCAGGCATAGACTTCGGTCGGCTCGACGCAGCGGGGATGCGAGGAGGTCGCGGGGTGCGTCATGGCTACTGAACTGATTTCCTCCGAGATTGCGATCCTCTGCCTCACGGCACTGTCGATCGGCGCGATCCACACGATCCTCGGCCCCGACCACTATCTGCCCTTCGTGGCGATGTCGAAGGCGGGCGGCTGGACGGCGCGAAAGACGCTCGGCGTCACCGTGGCCTGTGGCTTGGGTCACGTCGCCGGCTCCGTGGCGATCGGCGCCGCAGGGCTGCTGCTGGGCATCGCCGTCATGCAACTCGAGACCTTCGAGGGATTCCGCGGCGAACTCGCGGGTTGGCTCCTGATCGGGTTTGGGCTCGCGTATGCCGCGTGGGGCGTGATCCGTGGGCTTGGCGACATTCCGCCTTCGCAGTTTCATCCCCACGCCCACCCCCACGCTCATGGCGGGGCCGGCATTGCGGCGCCCGCTGCCGCCATGGCAACGCCCGCTGCCGTCTGGGCGCCGTGGACTGCGTTTCTCGTCTTCGTCTTCGGGCCCTGTGAGCCGCTCATCCCGCTGCTCATGTATCCGGCCGCCAAGTCGAGCTACGGCGCGGTGGCGGCGGTGGCGGCCGCCTTCGCCTTGGCGACGGTGGTCACGATGGTGGCGGCCGTGATGGCGATGCGCTACGGGCTCTCGTTCGTGCAGATGCCGGCGCTCGGGCGATTTGGCCACGCGCTCGCGGGCCTCGCGATCCTGATGTGCGGCGTGCTGGTGAAAATCGGTCTTTAATTGTGAAGGAGGTGGATCATGGCGACGCTCCTCTGGCTGCAGGGCGGGGCATGCAGCGGCAATACGATGTCGTTTCTCAATGCCGAGGAACCGAGCGCCTGTGACCTCGTCACCGACTTTGGCATCGACGTCCTCTGGCATCCGTCGCTTGGCATGGAGCTCGGCGACCAGGTGAAGGCGATGCTCGCCGACATCGTGTCGGGGAAGCGGCCGCTCGACATCTTCGTCTTCGAGGGGACGGTGATTCGGGCTCCGCACGGCACCGGCCGCTACAACATGTTTGCCGACCGCCCGATGAAAGACTGGGTAGCCGAGCTTTCGGGGGTGGCCAACGCCGTCGTCGCGCTCGGCGACTGCGCCTGCTGGGGCGGCATTCCCGCCACGGCGCCGAATCCCTCCGACAGCGTCGGCCTCCAATACCTCAAGAAGAATCGCGGCGGCTATCTCGGGCCGCATTTCAAAAGCAAGTGGGGGTTGCCCGTGATCAACATCCCTGGCTGCCCATCGCACCCCGACTGGGTGACGCAGATCCTCGTGGCGATAACGAGCGGCCGGGCGGCCGACATCGCGCTCGACGACCTGCAGCGGCCGCAGACCTTCTTCAAGACGTTCACGCAGACCGGCTGCACGCGGGTGCAGTTCTACGAATACAAGCAGCACACGCAGGAATTCGGGCAGGGCACGCGAACGGGCTGCCTGTTCTACGAGTTTGGCTGCCGCGGGCCGATGACGCATTCCTCCTGCAACCGAATCCTCTGGAACCGGCAATCGTCGAAGACCCGCGCCGGCATGCCCTGTACGGGCTGCACGGAGCCGGAGTTTCCGTTCTATGACCTCATGCCGGGCACCGTTTTCAAGACGCAGAAGATTGCGGGCGTGATCCCGAAGGATCACCAGACCGGCACCGGGCAACTCACCTACCTCGCCCACGCGGCCGCGGCGAAGCTCGCCGCACCGAACTGGACCAAAGAAGACATGTTCGTCGTCTGATTGAAAAAGGAGCGCACCCATGGCCACCGTCGCAGTGCCGGAGAAGATGCGGATCAGTCCGCTGGGCCGGGTCGAGGGGGATCTCGACCTGCACATCGAGGTCACCGACCGCGTGGTGACCGACGCCTGGACCGAGGCGAGCATGTTTCGCGGCTTCGAGATCATCCTCAAGGGGAAGGATCCGCAGGCGGGGCTGATCGTGACGCCGCGAATCTGCGGCATCTGCGGCGGCAGCCACCTCTACAAGGCCTGCTATGCGCTCGACACGGCCTGGCGGACGCACGTGCCGCCGAATGCCACGCTCATCCGCAACATCGCCCAGGCCTGCGAGACGCTGCAATCGATCCCGCGGTGGTTCTACGCGCTCTTCGCGATCGACCTCACGAACAAGAATTATGCGAAGACGAAGGACTACGACGAGTGCGTGAAGCGGTTCGCGCCGTTCGTGGGCACGGGCTACGAGAAGGGCGTGACGCTCTCCGGCAAGCCGGTCGAGGTCTATGCGTTGTTCGGCGGCCAGTGGCCGCATTCGAGCTTCATGATCCCCGGCGGCGTGATGTGCGCTCCCAGCCTCGCCGAGGTGACGCGGGCGAACGCGATCCTCGATTTCTGGAAGCGGGAGTGGCTGGAAAAGGAGTGGCTCGGCTGCTCGATCGACCGCTGGCTCGAAAACAAGACGTGGGACGACGTCTGGGCCTGGGCCGAGGAGAACGAGAAGCACTACAACTCCGACTGCGGGCTCTTTCTGCGGTTTTCGAAGGCGATCGGCCTCGACACGTTCGGCTTCGGCTGCGGGAAGTTCCTCGCCACGGGCACCTATTTCCAGCCGGAGCTCTACGAGCGTCCGACGATCGAAGGGCGAAACACGGCGCTCATCAACCGCGCCGGCATCTACGACGGCGCCGACTTCCACGACTTCAGCCATCTCAACGTGCGCGAGAGCACGGCGCACTCCTTCTACAAGGGCGACACCTACCTGCATCCCTGGGAGGGCCGCACCGAGCCGATCGATCCGGTCGAGGGGCACAAGCAGGGCAAGTACAGCTGGGCCAAGAGCCCGCGGTACGAGGTGGCCGGCAAGGGGCCGATGCCGCTCGAGGCCGGGCCGCTCGCGCGGCAGGTGAATGCCGGGCGGCCGGGGGCAGCCAAGCACCAGGACTACGACCCGCTCTTCCTCGATGCCGTGACGAAGGCGGGGCCGAGCGTGCTCGTGCGTGTGATGGCGCGGATGCACGAGGCCTGCAAGTATTACAAGCTCGCGCAGAAGTGGCTGAGCGAGATCCAGCTGCACGAGAACTTCTACACGAAGCCGGTCGAGCATGCGTCGGGCAAGGGCTTCGGCTCGACCGAGGCGGCCCGCGGCTCGCTCTCCGATTGGATCGTGATCGAGAACGGCAGGATCGAAAACTACCAGGTGGTCACGCCGACGGCCTGGAATATCGGGCCCCGCGACGGCCACGACGTGCACGGGCCAATGGAGCAGTCGTTCATCGGCTCGACGATCCACGATCCGACCGATCCGGTGGAGATGGGGCACGTCGCGCGGTCGTATGATTCCTGCCTCGTCTGCACGGTGCACACCTACGACGGCAAGTCGGGCAGGGAACTGGCGAGGTTTCGCATCGGCGAGGGCGCATGAACGGCAAACAGACACGGACGCTCGTGATCGGCTGCGGCAACCTGCTGCGCGGCGACGATGCCGCGGGGCCGGTGCTCGTGCGGCGCATGTGGGAACGCGGCCTGCCGGCAGGCGTGCGCTGCGCCGACGGAGGCACCGGCGGCATGGACGTGGCCTTCCAGATGCGGGGCGTGCCCGAGGTGATCCTCGTCGACGCCTGCTCCTCCGGCAGCGAGCCCGGAGCCCTCTTCGAGGTGCCCGGCCACGAGGTGGAACACCTGCCGCCGCTCTCCGGCATCAACCTGCATGCCTTCCGCTGGGACCATGCCATCGCCTTCGGCCGCTGGCTGCTCAAGGACGACTATCCCGAAAACGTCACCGCCTACCTGATCGAAGGGGAGACGTTCGCAGTGGGCGAGGGGCTCTCGCCGGCCGTCGACCGCGCGGTCGATCAGCTGGCGACGCTTTTGCTCGAACGGTTCGCGGCCCGGCCGGCGGAGGTGCGATCATGACCGCCGGGTGCGAGGCAGGCTGCCGGATCGAGATCAACGCCGACGGCTATCTGCGGCTCGACGGCGACGCCGCCCGGCGATTTTTTCCCGACGATCTGCTGGTGCTCCTCACGCGAGCCGACGAGATGCTGCTCTTGCCGACACGGGGCGGCGCCGCCGGCGGGCTGATCCTCAAGCAGCGGAATGCGCAGGGGGATCGCAGCGTGCTGATCGCGGAAGCGTTTGGTTTTGCGCCGCCCGCAGGATCGTATGACGCGGTCTGGGATGACGCGGCAGGGGGGCTGCGGATCACGATGAGGCCGCGCGACCGAGTCGATATCCCGCGGCCGCAGCCCGTCGGCCTGGCGCCATTCCCTGAGTCGCACCTGCTCGTCCCGGGGCGAGCAACGCTGGCGCGCGGGCCGGCGGACCTGATCGACGCCTACAACCGCTTCGTCCGGCTGCCGACGCCGCTCGGCCTGGCCACGCTCGTCGCCGCGGGCGATCCCGCGATCGCCGCGCTCGCCCGGGCCGCCGCCTTCGCACATGGCCTCGTCGACGATCTGCCGGAGCCGGGGCCGCTCGACGGCGAACTCGAGGCGCTCGTGTTGATGACGGCTGCCGCCGGACTGATCGAGCGCGGCGATCGCGCGGAGGCATGCAGACGGCTCTCCAAAGCGGTCGAGTCGGCCCGCGAAGTGGCGCCGGGATTCGCCGCGGTTCTGGAGATGCAGCTGGCCGACCTGCTTTCGGCGGATGAGGCGATCGGGCATCTCGAGAACGGCCTGCGGCTGGCCGAGCATGTGCAGGAGCCGCTCGTGAAGGCCGAACTGTGGACGAAGCTCGGATTCGCGCTGCAGCAGGCCGGCGCCGGCGACCGTGCGGCGTTGCTCAAGGCCGTGGCCGCCTATCAGCAGGCGCTGCAATGCGGCGTGACGGAGGACGGGCAGCCCGACTGGTTTGGCCAGATCCAGAACAATCTCGGCCTGGCGTATCTCTCGATTCCGCTGCGCGAGGCGAGCGACCAGTTGCGGGCTGGCATCGCCGTGCAGTCCTTTCGGCATGCCCTGAAGATCTACGACCGCGAAACGCATCCCGACATGTGGGCGACGGTCAGCATGAACCTTGCCAACGCCCTCCAGTATCTGCCGTCGTCGCATCAGGCGGAAAACCTGATGCAGGCCGTCGACATCTACGAGGCGGTGCTCGAGGTGCGGACCGACCCGCGCGATCCGGTGGCCCATGCCCTCGTGCTGCTCAACCAGGCCAATGCCCTCGCCCACCTGGGCATCTTCAAGCCGGCGATCGAGAAGGCGGCCCATGCCTACACGCTCTTCATGTGGTACGGGCAGCTGGAGCAGGCCGCCGCCGCCAAGGAACTCCACGACACCCTTCAATAACCCCCACGCCTAACCAAATGGACCTACACCAGCGACAGCAATTCGATCACCTCCTCCAGACGGCGACGGAGCGATTCGTCGCCCGCATCGAGGAGCGGCATCGCGGCGCGGAAGAGGCGATCGCGAAGTTGAAGGCCGCGCCCGAGGGCGAGGGCGTGTGGTTCGGCGGATTCGTAGACGCGATCTTCCAGGATTTCCTGCTCGACAACGCCGACGGCGCCGCGTTTATCTTGCGCTCGCTGCCGAAGCGCGCGATCGACGGCCAGCGGGCGGCCTTGCAGGAGGCGGCCACGGTCGAGGCGGCGTTGCTCGCGCTCGCCAAGGGGCTCTTCGGCGAGCTGCTCCGGCGGAAGTCGCTCGAAGCCCTCGAACAGCACTCCGGATACCAGCCCGTCCGGGTGGGAGGCATGCCATGACGAGCACCGCGCAGGCCGCCGACATACCGCCCACCGCCGGCGACGACCTCTCCCGGCTCGCCGAGCAGGTCGATCAGGCCATCGCCGAGATCTTCGCGCTCGAGCCCGAGATCCGGGGAAAGGCCCTGGCCGTGAAGTCGGCCATCGAGGAGTTTCACCGCGGGGGTCTCACCGCGATCGTCAAGACGCTCAAGGGCGACCCGCGCGGAAAGGAACTGCTCTTCGAACTGGTCGACGACCCGACGGTCTACGCCCTGCTCACGCTGCACGGGATCGTGCGGTCGTCACCGCCGCGAGACGAGTCGCCAGATCAGGGGGCGCTCGAACTCGTGCAGATCCAGTTGCCTGCTC
This sequence comes from Planctomycetia bacterium, assembly GCA_046343855.1. GTDB lineage: Bacteria > Planctomycetota > Planctomycetia > Pirellulales > UBA1268 > RGVT01. The sequence goes on along the minus strand of JBKDMX010000119.1, from coordinate 13,791 downwards.
AGCGGGACGGCGAAGTCGAGGAGATGCGATCCCCATGACGACGATGAGCCCGGCACCGTCGCGGATGGCGGCCGCTTGGCCGGTGCGCTGGCTCGGCGCGCCGGCCCCCGGAGGCCTCGCGCTGCCTTCCGCGCAGCCCACGGCCGCGCAGCTCTACGCGCCGCGCGGCGTGTGGCTCGACGATGAAAGGATCGTCGCCTGCGATTCCGGCAATCACCGGGTTCTCATCTGGAATGGCATGCCTGAGGAGGATCACGAGCCGGCGGCGATCGTGTTGGGGCAGGCGTCGTTTGCCGAGGAAGGGCCGGCGGCGCACGGCCGCGGCCCGGAGAACGGCCTTCATCTGCCGACGGGCGTGATCGTGCACGATGGCGCGCTCTTTGTGGCCGATGCCTGGCATCATCGGATTCTGGTATGGAACCGCGTGCCTCATCGCTCCGACACGCCGCCCGACTGGTGTCTCGGGCAATCGTCGCTCGGCGCGGTGGAGCGAAACCGCGGCCGCGGTGTCGGCCGCGACACGCTCTATTGGCCCTACGGGCTCGCGGTGATTGCCGGTCGGCTTCACGTGGCCGACACCGGCAATCGCCGCGTGCTCATCTGGAACGGCGTTCCGGATTGTGACGCTCCCGCCGACGTCGTCCTCGGCCAGCCCGACGCCGCGTCGGCCGACGAGAATCGCGGCGGACCGGTCGGCCCCGCGTCGTTTCGCTGGCCGCATGCGATCGCCGGCGACGAGCAGATGCTCTTCGTGGCCGATGCGGGCGACCACCGCGTGCTCGGCTGGCGGGGCGAGGTGCGGGCCGACCGTTCGGCCGATCTCGTGCTCGGCCAGCCCGATTTGGTGACGGCGTCGGAACTGCCGCATCGCCCGCAGGGCCCGAGCCGGCTGCGATTTCCCTACGGCCTGTCGCAGGGGGAGCATGCCGCAGGCAGCCAGGTGCTCGCGGTGGCCGACACCGCCAACAACCGCGTGCTCCTCTGGCCGCTGCCGATCGCAGAGGCCTGCTTTGCCGCGGCCGACGCGGTGCTCGGCCAGCCCGATTTCGACGCCAGCGGAGAGAACAACTGGAAGGCCGTGACGAGCGACTCGCTCTGCTGGCCCTACGGCCTGTGCCTGCACCGCGGCCGGCTGGCGATCGCCGACTCCGGCAACAATCGCATCACCATCTGGGGTGTGTAAATGTGCCTCGCCGTTCCTGGAAAAGTCGAATCGATCCACGACGACCATGGCACCCGCATGGGCCGCGTGAATTTCGGCGGCGTCGTGAAGGATGTCTGCCTCGCCTACCTGCCCGACATCGCCGTGGGCGACTACACGATCGTGCACGTGGGCTTCGCGATCTCGAAGATCGACGAGGCCTCCGCCCGCGAGACGCTCCGCACGTTCGAAGAACTCGGCATCCTCGAGGAAGGCCTCGCCGAACTGCGTGACGCGCCATGAAACACCTCGCCGAATACCGCGACCCGGAGACGGCCCGGCGGCTGGCGGCCGAGATCGGCCGGATCGTCACGCGGCCGTGGGCGATCATGGAGGTCTGCGGCGGCCAGACCCACTCGATCATCCGCAACGGGATCGACCAGCTGTTGCCAGACGAGCCCGGCCGCCGCGTGGAGATGATCCACGGCCCCGGCTGCCCGGTCTGCGTGACGCCGCTCGAGACGATCGACAAGGCGCTCGCGATCGCGGCGCGGCCGGAGGTGATCTTCTGCTCGTTTGGCGACATGCTCCGCGTGCCGGGATCGAAGGAGAACCTCTTTCAGGTAAAGGGGGGCGGCGGCGACGTGCGGGTGGTCTATTCGCCGCTCGACGCCGTGAAACTCGCCCAGCGCTGCCCGGAGCGGGAGGTCGTGTTTCTCGCGATCGGCTTCGAAACGACCGCGCCGGCCAACGCCATGGCGGTGAAGCTCGCGAAAGAGCAGGGGCTCACAAACTTCACGATGCTCGTTTCCCACGTGCTCGTGCCCCCCGCGATCGAGGCGATCATGCGGAGCCCCGGACACCGCGTGAACGCGTTTCTCGCGGCGGGCCATGTCTGCAGCGTGATGGGCACGTGGCAGTATCCGCCGCTCGCGGCCCGCTTCGGCGTGCCGATCGTCGTGACGGGCTTCGAGCCGCTCGATCTGCTCGAGGGCATCCGCCGCGCCGTGGTGCAACTGGAGGAGGGCAGGGCCGAAGTGGAAAACGCCTATTCTCGGGTGGTGAGCGAGCGGGGCAACGAGGCGGCGCAACGCGTGATCGCCGAGGTCTTCGCGCCGACCGACCGGGCCTGGCGCGGGATCGGCACGATTCCGGCGAGCGGCTGGCGGCTCTCCGATGCCTACCGCGCGTTCGACGCCGAGCAGCGGTTCGGCGTGGCGGGCATCACGGCCATCGAGTCGCCGCTCTGCAAGAGCGGCGCGGTGCTCCAGGGCACGCTCAAGCCCGACCAATGCCCGGCCTTCGGAAAGGAATGCACGCCGCGGACCCCGCTCGGCGCCACGATGGTGTCGAGCGAAGGCGCCTGCGCTGCTTACTACAATTTCCGCCATGGCTGATTTCGCACACTTCTCCTGCCCGACATCGCTTCGCGATTATCCGCACGTGATCCTCGGGCACGGTGGCGGCGGGGCGCTCTCGCGCGACCTGATCGAGGGGGTGTTTCTGCCGGCGTTTTCGAATCCGTTGCTCGACCGCCTGGGAGACTCGACCGTGCTCGACATGGCCGGGGATCTCGCTGGTGGCGGGCGGCTGGCCCTGTCGACCGATTCCTACGTGGTGCGGCCGCTCTTCTTTCCCGGCGGCTCGATCGGCGAGCTGGCCGTGAACGGCACGGTGAACGATCTCGCCATGAGCGGGGCGATCCCGAAGGTGCTCACCTGCGGATTCATTCTCGAGGAGGGGCTGCCGATCGCCGACCTGGCGAGGGTGGTCGAGCGGATGGCTGCCGCCGCGCGGAAGGCCGGCGTGCGGATCGTGACCGGCGACACGAAGGTCGTGGAGCGAGGCCATGGCGACGGCGTCTACATCAACACGTCGGGACTGGGAGTCGTGCCGCCAGAGGTGATGGTGGGCCGCGAGCCGCCGCGGCCCGGCGACGCCGTCCTTTGCAGCGGCACGATCGGCGACCATGGCATGGCGATCATGAGCGTGCGCGAAGGGCTCGAATTCGACGCGCCGATCGAGAGCGACTCGGCCCCGCTGCACGGCCTCGTGGCGGCGATGCTCGCCGCGTGCCGAGATATCCGGATGCTCCGCGACCCCACCCGTGGCGGCGTGGCCACGAGCCTCAATGAAATGGCCGCGGTTGGGAACGTGGGCATCGAGATCGACGAGCACGCCGTGCCGGTGAACCCTCACGTCGCTGCAGCCTGCGAGATTCTCGGCTTGGATCCACTGCTCGTGGCCAACGAAGGGAAGCTGCTCGCCATCGTGCCAGCGGCCGCGGCCGATCGCGTGCTCGCCGCGTTGCGGGCGCACGAACACGGCAGGCAGGCGGTGATGCTCGGCCGCGTAGTCGCGGAGCATCCGCGGCTGGTCGTCATGAAGACCCGCGTCGGCGGCACCCGCGTGCTCCCGATGCCGATCGGGGAGCAGCTCCCACGGATCTGCTAGTTGCGCCCTGACTGCCGCAATGCGGCAGCACATCGCGGGTCGGGCGGTTCGATTCCCAGCGTTTGCTTCGCCTGATCCGCCAGGGCCAACGTCACCTGTTTCAGTAGCGAAATATGTCCGCTCAGGGCGTTGAAATGGGCGGCTGTAACCTCGAAGTCCGTACCATAGTCGTGGGCCGCGCGGTTGCGCAGGCTGCGGCACGTCTGCCAGTCTTCGGCGGAGGGCACAATCCCCGTTTTTTGCAAGCCGCAAGCACCCGCAGGAATGTGTCGGTGCGTTCGCCACTCAACTCGCAGCAGTGTCGCATCGCGGTGCTGAGAAGATCCTGGAGTTTGGCAAACCGCTCATTCATGGCTGCAAGTGGCTCGAAGAGCGCGAGGTCCATTTGGCGGTGCTCGAGCGAATCCGCCGTTAGAGGCCATGGAACCCGGGCCGCCGTCGCCTCGAGATGCCAGGCACATCGCTGGCTCGCCTCGATCAGGTCCGCAAGATACCGGTGGCTTTCTGCCAGGATCGAATGCATCAGGGGATCTCCAACTGAACAGCCTCTGCAGAAACGAGCCGCTGAAAGCGATTCATGCCGCGATGCGGATCGATAAAAGAGACGTCCACCGGCAGCGACAGATTCTGCTCGAGCCTGCCGTGAAGACGGGCCTGTTCGGTCGCATCTATCGGTCGCGATGTGCGGATCAGCAGGTCGACGCCCCCGCCGCGACCGTTGCCTTTGGTCCGTGAGCCATACAACCACACCGCTGAGTCTCTGCCGATCTGGTCGCGGACGGTGCGCACAATCCGCTCACGTTGTTCGGGAGTCAGCCGCGTCGTTTTTCATGTCAACGTGTCTGTTCAGATCACCGGGACAATCGTATCACGCAGTCTAGCGACGTACGATCGCATGACGCTCACGGTTCAGCGGCGGCTGCGCCTGGCGAGAATGAGATCGAGGTGCTGCAGGGCTGCGGCAAGGGCCACGGCGGCAGCCCGATGAAGGTGGCCTTCGACGCCGGCCGCGCTGGAGCCCCCGAACCGCTTTCGTTCGTCGTCGAAGACACGGGGCACTTTCAGGCCTTCGTGCCGCGGTGCATCGGCCGGGCAACGCTCGTCGCCGGCGAACACACGCTCCGCATCCAGCCAAAGACGATCGTGAACGTCGCCTGCTGCGACATCCGTGAGGTGCGACTCGTTCCGGTCGTGCCAGCCGCGAAGCCGGCGAAACGGCCGAACATCCTCTTTATCTTCACCGACGATCATGCCCAGCACGCGATCTCCTGCTACGGATCGAAGGTCAACACCACTCCGCAGCTCGATCGGCTCGCCGCCGTCGGGGCCCGGTTCACGAACTCGTTCGTGACGAATTCCATCTGCTCGCCCAGCCGTGCCACGCTGCTCACCGGGCAGTATTCGCACAAGAACGGCGTGCCCGTGTTCAACGCCTTCGACGGCGCCCGCGATCATGTCGCCAAGCGACTGCAGGCGGGTGGCTACCACACGGGCATGATCGAGAAATGGCACCTGGGCACGGATCCCACCGGCTTCGACCGCTGGATCGTGCTGCCCGGCCAGGGCGACTATTGGAATCCGGAATTTCTTGTGCCCAGCGGCAAGCTCACGATCGAGGGCCACTGCACCGAGATTACCGGGGATTTGGGTATTGAGTTTCTCAAGACTCGGCCGGCCGACCTGCCCGAAAACAAGCAGGCGATCGCCCGCGATCTCACGCGACGTGACCTCAAGCTCGAGCCGCCGCGAAGCCTCGAGGGAAAAGAACTGCAGCAGTGGCTGAATGAAAAACTGATGAGCCTGGAGGTCGAAGGCAGGACGCTCACGGGCGATGACCTCGTGCGCTGGAAATACCAGCGGTTCATGCAGGACGATCTCGCCTGCGTGCAGGGCGTGGACGACAGCATCGGCAAGGTGCTCGACTTCCTTGACGAGGCGAAGCTGGCCGACGACACGGTCGTGATCTACACGACCGACAACGGCTGGTATCTCGGCGATCTGGGGCTCTGCGACAAGCGATTCATGTACGAGCCCGGTCTGCGGGTGCCCTTGATCGCCCGCGGGCCTGCCGGTTCCCGACACGATGCAGGGCAAGAGCCTCGGGCCCCGCTGCTGCGGGGTGAGAGCCCGGCCGGCTGGCGGCGGAGCGTCTACTACCGCTACTACCACGATCCCGGGCACCACGACACGCGGGCTCACTACGGCATCCGCACGGCCACGCACAAACTGATCCATTACTGGAAAAAGGACGCCTGGGAACTGTTCGACCTCGTGGCCGATCCGTACGAGCAGCACAACCTGCTCTTCGACGCCGCGGAGGCGGCGTCGCGTCCGGTGGCCAACACGTTTGCGGCGCTCAAGGCCGAACTGTCGCAGCTACAGCGGGAATACCAGGACGACGGGCTTTACGCCGATCCCTGCCACGTGGCCAAAAACAGGGGTGAATGGGACTGCTCGAAATCGTCCGGGGCTCGGCGAAAAGACGACCGCGGAGGCGACTCGCTTGACCGGGGGGCGATAATTCCTCCTGCTTGCATCCGATGGACCGGGCTTTCCCTCGAGGGCCGCTGTCCATGCGCGATGCTTCTGTGGCCGCCGCTCCCAACATGCCCGACTACGAACGGACGCGGCGGGAGTTTTCCTGGCAGCAGGCCCGCGGGCTGCTCGGCGGCCTGCCCGGCGGCCGGGGCCTGAACATCGCGCACGAGGCGGTCGATCGCCATGCGGCCTCCGCGCGGGCCACGCATGTCGCCCTCCGCGCGATCGCCCTCGACGGCACGCAGCGCGACCTCACGTATGCCGATCTCGCCCGGCAGACGAGCCGCTTTGCGTACGCGCTCGGCAGCCTTGGCATCGCGGCCGGCGACCGGGTGTGTGTGATGGCCGATCGCATCCCGGAGCTCGTGATCGCGGCGCTCGGCACGCTCAAGGTGCGGGGCGTCTTCATGCCGCTCTTCGCCGCGTTCGGACCGGAGCCGATCCGCGCCCGCGTCGAGATCGGCCGCCCCCGCGTGCTCGTCACCACGCAGAGCCTCTACCGGAGGAAGGTGGCCACCATTCGCGAGCGGCTCGCGTCGATCGAGCATGTGATGCTCGTGCGCGACGAGGCGGGGTCGCTGCCGGCTGGCACGATCGACTTTCACGAAGCCCTCGCCGCTGCCGACGACGCGTTCACGATTCCCGCGACCGCGGCCGACGATCCCGCGCTCCTTCATTTCACGAGCGGCACGACTGGCACGCCGAAGGGGGCGATCCACGTGCACGAGGCGGTCGTGGCCCACCATGCGACGGGCCTTCTCGCGCTCGACCTCCATCCCGACGACGTCTTCTGGTGCACGGCCGATCCAGGCTGGGTCACGGGCACCTCCTACGGCATCATTGCGCCGCTCACGTGTGGCGTGACGAGCATCCTCGATGCCGGCGAGTTCGACGCGGAGCGATGGTATGGCATTCTTAAGCAGCAGAGGGTGACGGTCTGGTACACCGCCCCAACCGCGATCCGGATGATGATGCGGCTGGGGGCCGACCTCGCGCGGCAGTTCGACACGAGCCGGCTGCGATTCCTGGCAAGCGTGGGCGAGCCGCTCAATCCCGAGGCCGTGATCTGGGGTCGCGAAGCCTTCGGCCACATGTTTCACGACAACTGGTGGCAGACCGAGACGGGCGGGATCATGATCGCCAACGTCGCCGCCCTGCCGATCCGCCCCGGCTCCATGGGCAAGCCCCTCCCCGGCATCGACGCGGCGATCGTGGAGCGCGGGCCCGACGGCCGCATCGGCGAAGTGATCGAGCCGCTTGCGCAGGGGGAGATCGCGATCCGCCCCGGCTGGCCGTCGATGTTTCGCGGCTACTGGAACGACCCTGCCCGCTACGCCGCCTGCTTCGCCGACGGCTGGTATCTGACGGGCGACCTCGCGCGGCGGGATCGGCAAGGCTATTTCTGGTTCGTCGGTCGGAAGGACGACGTGATCAAGACGTCTGGGCACCTGGTCGGCCCATTCGAGGTGGAGAGCCTGCTGCTCGAGCACGAGGCCGTCGCCGAGGCGGGCGTGATCGGCACGCCCGATGAGAGCGCCCACGAGATCGTGAAGGCGTTTGTGTCGCTCAAGCCCGGCTTCGAGGCCGACGCCGCCCTCGAGAAAGATCTGCTCGGCTTCGCGCGGAAGCGGCTCGGGGCCGCGATCGCGCCGAAGGAGATCGCCTTTGTCGCGAGCCTGCCGCGCACCCGCAGCGGCAAGATCATGCGAAGGCTGCTCAAGGCCCGCGAGCTCGGCCTGCCCGAAGGGGATCTTTCGACGCTCGAGCCAGACGCCGCGGGGGTGAAGCCATGACCGGCGCCCTCGCCAAGAGCCATGCCCATGCGATGCTGCGGCAGATGCTCTTGATCCGCCGGTTCGAGGAGCGGTCGGCCGAACTCTACATGCAGGGGAAAATCCGCGGGTTTTTGCATCTGGGGATCGGCGAGGAGGCGGTGGCCGTGGGGGCGATCGCCGCGCTCGATGCCGAAGACCGGATCGTGGCCGCCTACCGCGAGCATGCCCATGCGATCGCCCGCGGCGTCTCGCCCGGGGCCGTCATGGCCGAGATGTTCGGCAAGGTGACGGGCTGCTGCCGCGGCCGCGGCGGATCGATGCACCTCTTCGACGTCGGGCGCGGTCTCTTCGGCGGCAACGCCATCGTGGCCGGCGGGATGCCGCTCGCCGTGGGGCTCGCGCTCGCCGACCGCATGCAGGGCCGGCCACACGTCACCTGCTGCTTCTTCGGCGACGGCGCCGTAGCCGAGGGAGAGTTTCACGAGTCGCTCAATCTCGCGGCCCTCTGGAGACTTCCGGTGCTCTTCCTCTGCGAAAACAATTTCTACGCGATGGGCACGGCGCTCGAGCGGCATCAGTCGATGCCGCGGATCCATCGCAAGGGGGCCGCCTATGGGATCGAGGCGGCAGTCGTGGACGGCATGGACGTGCTCGCTGTGGAGGGTGCGGTGCGGCTGGCGGTGGAGATCGTCCGCAGCACGAATGAGCCCTATCTGCTCGAGGCCCGCACCTATCGCTTTCGGGCCCACTCGATGTACGACGCCGAGCTCTACCGGCCGAAGGAGGAGGTGGAACGCTGGCGGAAGCGAGGGCCGCTCGAGATCTTTCCGCGGCAGCTGCGGGGTTGGGGGCTGCTCGACGATGCCGAATGGGAATCGCTCGAGCGCGACGTGGCCGCTGAGGTCGAGGCGGCCGTGGCGGAGGCGGAGGCGGCTCCCTGGGAGCCGGTCGAAGATCTCGAGCGCGACCTGCTCGTGGCCCCGGCCGGCCATGAGCCAGGCCCGGCCCGCCGGGAGCCCTGAGCATGCCGACGCTCACTTACCGCGAGGCCGTCCGGCAGGCGATTCGCGCGGCCCTCGCGGGGGACGACCGCGTGCTCCTCGTGGGGGAAGACGTGGGGCGGTATGGGGGCGCGTATGCCTGCAGCAAGGGGCTGCTCGAGGAATTCGGCCCCGAGCGGGTGCGCGACGCGCCGCTCTCCGAATCGGGATTCGTGGGGGCGGGCATCGGCGCGGCGATCGGCGGCCTCAGGCCGATCGTGGAGGTGATGACGATCAACTTCAGCCTGCTCGCGCTCGATCAGATCGTGAACAACGCGGCGACGCTCAGGCACATGAGCGGCGGCCAGGTGGGCGTGCCACTCGTGATCCGGATGGCGACGGGCGCGGGCCGGCAGGTGGCGGCGCAGCATTCGCACAGCCTCGAGGTCTGGTATGCCCATGTGCCGGGCCTCAAGGTGCTCGCCCCGGCGACGCCGCACGACGCGCGGCACATGCTTGCCGCGGCGCTCGCCGATCCCGACCCCGTCGTGATCGTGGAGCATGCGATGCTCTATGCGACGGAGGGGGAAGTCGAGGAAAGCCCCGCGGCGCTTGACCCCTGGCATGCGGCCGTCCGCCGGGAGGGCCGCGATGTGACGCTCGTGACGTCGGGCGGCTCGCTGGCAAAGACGCTGGCTGCTGCGGAGCGGCTCGCGGCCGACTCGATCGACGCGGAGGTGATCGACCTCCGCTGCCTGCGGCCGCTCGATGCCGATCGCATCGTCGCATCGGTCGCGAAGACCCACCGCGCGGTCGTGGTCGACGAAGGCTGGAAGACCTGCGGCCTCGCCGCCGAGATCAGCGCGATCCTGATGGAGCGGGCGTTTTACGACCTCGATGTGCCGGTCGCCCGAGTGGCGAGCGCGGAGGTGCCGATTCCGTATGCCAAGCATCTCGAAGACGCCGCGCTCCCGAGCGTCGACCGCATCGTCGCCGCCGTGAAAGGTCTCGCCTGATCATGGAAACCTTCCTCATGCCCACGCTCGGCGCCGACATGGAGGCCGGCACGCTCGTTGCCTGGCGGAAGCAGCCGGGCGACGCATTGCATCGCGGCGACACGCTCGCGGAGGTGGACACGGAGAAGGGCGTGATCGACGTCGAGGTTTTTCATGACGGGGTTCTCGACGCGATCCTCGTGCCGGCCGGCACCCGCGTGCCGGTGGGCACGCCGCTCGCCACGATCCGAGCGGCGGGTGAACCGGCGGCCGCGCCGGTTGCAGCGGCCCCCGCAGCGGTACCCGTTCCGCCCGGGCCGCCGGAAACGGGCGAGGTGCAGCCGGCGGCTGCCGTCGCGCCCACGCTGCCGCTGCCGACACCACCCCTCTATGCCCCCGCGCTCGATGCCCTCGGGCGCCTGCGGATCTCGCCGTCAGCGCGGCGGCTGGCCCGCGAACTTGGCGTCGATCCACGGCTCGTGAAGGGGACGGGCCGCGAGGGGGCGATCGCGCGGGCCGATATCCAGCGTACGGCCGCGGGCCTGCCTGCAGCGCCGCAGGCGGTGGCTCCTGTCGCGCCGGCAGTTGCTCCGCCCGCCGCTCCGCCGTCGGCGGACCGCCTCGACCGGATGCGGCGGACGATCGCGGCGGCGATGTCGCGATCGAAGCGGGAGATTCCCCACTACTATCTCTCGACCACGATCGATCTCCATCGGGCCATGAGCCGGCTCGATTGCGAAAACGAGCGGCGTCCGCCGGAGAAGCGGCTGCTCGCCGGTGTGATGCTCCTCAAGGCAGCGGCGATGGCGATCCGCGAGGTGCCCGAGCTCAATGCGGTGTGGGAAGGCGAACGCGTGGTCGTGAAGCCCGTCGTGCACGTGGGCGTGGCCATCTCGCTGCGGCAGGGAGGGCTCGTGATCCTCGCCCTGCACGACACGGCGTCGCGGAGCCTCGACGATCTCATGGACGGTCTCCGCGATCTCACCGCGCGGGCCCGGGCCGGCCGCATGAAGAGCTCCGAGCTTGCCGATTCCACGATCACGGTCACGAGCCTCGGCGATCGGGGCGTGGACGCCGTGTGGGGCGTGATCTATCCGCCGCAGGTGGCGATCGTGGGGTTCGGGAAGATCGTGGAGCGACCGTGGGCGATGGACGGCGGGCTCTTCGTGCGCCGCGTCGTGACGGCCACGCTCGCGGCGGATCATCGCGTCAGCGACGGGCACCGCGGCGGGCTCTATCTCGACGCGGTCGACCGGCTGCTGCAGGAGCCGGAGCGCCTATGAATGACGAGGGGAAAATCCGCGCGACCGTGCTCGAAATCCTCGGCGGCATCGCGCCAGAGGCCGATCTCGCTGCGCTCGCGCCCGACGCAAACTTCCGCCGCGAGCTCGACCTCGACTCGATGGACTTTCAAAACTTCGTGATCCGGGTCTGCAAGGCGCTCGCCGTGCATATCCCCGACCGCGACGCCGCGCAGCTCACCACCGTCGCGAAGTGCATCGACTATCTGCGGTAGGACAGGCTTCAGCCTGTCAGCCAAACCGCCTCAGTCTTCGCCCTGCGCCTTCGTGAAGCCGTCGGCGCCGTCGATCCGCAGCAACCGCTCGATGTGGCAGACCTCGTGCGTCGCGTTGATCTTCCGCGACAGGGCGAGCGCGTCGTCGAACTGGATCGGCTGGCCGCTGCGGGTCATGAACCGGCAGCGGTGCTGGCTCACGCAGTCGATGTTTGGGTTGCCATCGGGATACACCTTCGTGCCCCGGTTGGAGATCATCTTGAGCTTCAGTGGCGTCCCTTCGCTGATCGCCTCGAGCGACGGACCAAGCTCTGCCGGCACCACCGCGCTCTCGACGAAAATATCGGCGCCGACCACTTCCTTCGTCTTGGCGGGACGGAACACCTGGTTGCGGCTGAGTTCCGGCATCTTGATCGGCTTGGCCGTCCGCACCTTCCAGCCCTCGGCCTTGCGGCCGAGGTTCTTGATCACGGCCTTCGTGTACTCCGATGTTTTCACGCCCTTGTCGTAGCCCACCACATCGCCCGTGAGCTTGCCGTCGAGGAGCGTCGTGAGCACGGCGTGCTCGATGGCAGCCGCCGCCTCGAATTCACCGAGATACTTGAGCATCATCACGCTGCTCAGGATCACGGCGGTGGGGTTGATCACGTCCTTGCCGGCATACTTCGGGGCCGAGCCATGCACCGCCTCGAAGATCGCGATCCCGTTGCCGAGATTGGCCGACGGGGCGAAGCCGAGGCCGCCGACGAGGGCGGACGTCAGATCGCTGATGATGTCACCGTTCATGTTCGTGGTGACGATCACGTCGAACTGACCCGGCTTCTTCACGAGCTGGTGGGCGCAGTTGTCGATGATCACGTGCCACGACTTGATGTCGGGGTATTCCGGAGCGATCCGCTCGAACGTGCGCTTCACCTCGCCTTCGGTGAGTTTCATGATGTTGGCCTTCGTGGCGCAGGCGAGCGACTGCCTTCCCTCCGACCGGGCGAACTCGAATGCCGTGCGGATGATCTTCTCGGAGCCCTTGGCGCTGATGAGCTTCAGGCACTGGGCGACGTCGGGCGTCTGCATGTGCTCGATGCCGGCGTAGAGATCCTCGACGTTCTCGCGCACCACCACGAGGTCGATGCCCTGGCCGGTGTAGGGGGTGGTCACGCCGGGCAGTTCGCGAACGGGCCGGATGTTGGCGAACGTTTCGAAGAGCTTGCGCAGCGTGACATTGGCCGACTTCTCACCGAAGCCCACGGGGGTGCCGAGAGGGCCCTTGAGCACCACCCGCGTGCTGTTGATCGAGTCGATCGTGTCCTGCGGCACGCCCGAGGCGATGCCCTGCTTGAACACCCGCTCACCGGCATGCCGCTCGACCCAGTCGATGCCGACACCGGTGGCGTTGATGATCTCGACGGCGGCGGCGACGCACTCGGGGCCGATTCCATCTCCGGGGATCACGGTCACGGCATGTCGGGTCATGATGGGTTTTCCTTGGGGTTGGAGGCAGCCTTGTGATACCGCCACCGACGAGAGTGTCAAGAAGAGCCTGCCCTTGAAGCCCGTGGCGCAAGCCGAGGGAATGCGGGCAATGGCGACGCCGACAGGCGGAAGCCCGTCCTACCGCTCGATCCGCAGGAAGTGCGTCGCGCAGCTGATGCACGGGTCGTACGTGCGGATCAGGTGCTCACACCGGCGCGTGGCGTCGGCGTCGTCGCGGTCGAGCACGGTCGGCAGATACGCCTTGAGATCGGCTTCGATGCGGGCCTGGTTCTGCGACGTCGGCGGCACGATCGCGGCCGCGGCGATGAGGCCGTCGTCGCCGACCGCATAGCGGTGGTAGAGCAGCCCGCGCGGCGCCTCCGTGGCGTGGCAGGCTTCTCCCGCCCTGGCCACATACTCGATGCGGGGCACCGCGAGCGGCGCTGCATAGCCACGGGCGATCCTGGCCGCCTCCTCAAACGCGGCGACAAGTTCGGTCGCGCGGGCGACGATTGCCTTAAAGGGATTGCCGCTGGGCCAGTCGATGCCGCAGGCATCCGCCGCCCGCCGCGCCCGCGGCGGCAGCAGATCGCGGCTCGTCGCCATCCTCGCAAGCGGCCCACAGAGGTAGGCCCGGCCGTCGGGCTCGATCAGGCTGTGGAGCGCGGTCGAGTGCGGCACCTGCCGCTCGCGGAAATGCCGCTCGTAGTCGGCCACCGGAATGTCGAGCATGCGCCGGCCCGCCACGGTCATCGCCACCACGCGGCCATGATTCATCGGGTATTCGTCGTCGGCCCGCACGGCCACGTATTCGTGCGGCTGCCGGAAGTCGGGAAACTCGAAACAAGCCACCTCCGCGACGAGCGCCTCGGCCGCCGCGATGCCCCATTCGAGGTCGGGCAGCAGTGCCTGCACCTCGGCC
>JBKDMX010000118.1:0-4806 GCA_046343855.1 Planctomycetia bacterium | reverse complement strand
ACCCGCATTCGGAGCCAAGGGAGGCATGCTCGAATCCGGTCGTGTTGAGAGTTTCAGTCTCGTGGGTTTTGATCAGGAGCCAATGGTCCTCAACGACTCCCTTCTTCTGCGCGTGCCCACCGACCGTCTCCGCCGAAACTGCTGAGCTCGATTGATTGGTAGGACAGGCTTCAGCCTGTTCCAGACAGGCTGAAGCCTGTCCTACCAGAACGGGAGGCTTCGGGTGACCCGTGCCCCGGGAGCCGGCGTATGCCGCCAAGCGCAGCCAGGATGGCGAAGCGCAGGCGGCATCCGAGCGAGCGAAGGACAGGATGTCCGTAGCGAGCGTCCGGCGACGGGGTACGGGTCACCCACAGCCGGCTTGGGCGAACGGCGGGGGGATCCGCTTGCGGAGCAAGCGGTTTACTTGAGGACGTCGATCGCGCGGGCGATGACGGGATCGACGTGGCGGGGAAGCACCGCGGCTGAGTCTGGCGTTGCCGGCGGGCTGGCTGGTGCGCCGGGCGGCGAAACGATGTCGCGGGCAGCTCGCCATGCCTTCACGGCCTCGAGCGTCTGCGCCGGCGGATTGATCTCGTTTCGCGGCTCGGGGGACACGCCCCATTCGGCGTCTCCCTCGCGGCGATGAATGTTGGCCTGGCTCGGCCGCAGATACTCGCTCGTGGTGAGCTTGAGCAGGCTGCGGCCATCGGAGAGCGGCACGATCGACTGGACGGTGCCCTTGCCGAATGACCGGCTGCCCACGATCGTCGCGCGGCCGTTATCCTGTAGCGCCGCGGCCACGATCTCGCCGGCGCTCGCGGTGAGCCCGTCCACGAGCACCACCATGGGCAGGCCGGCAAAGACGCTGCCCGCCTTCGCCCGGCGAATGTCGAGGGCGGCGTTGCGGTCGCCGGTGGCGGCCTCGCGGCCGCGGGTCGAGACGATCACCCCCTCGTCGAGAAAGCGGTCGCTGACCTCGATCGCGGTGGAGAGCAGGCCGCCCGGATTGCCGCGCAGGTCGAGGATCACGCCGCGCGGGCTCTCTGCCGCGCCGATCTCGGCGATGGCGCGATCCAGGTCTTCGAGCGTGTGCTCTCCGAATGACGTGATGCGCAGGTGGACGATGCCCGGCTCGCCCTCGACGAACCAGTCCCAGGAGCCATCGGGGCGGCGGCGGTCGCCGAGCACGCTCTCCGTTCTGACGATCTCGCGTTCGAGCGGGATCACGCGGGCCTGGTCCCCGACGGTGATCGAGACGGCGGTGCCGGCCGGTCCGCGGAGCGCGGCCACCGCCTCCTTGAGCTTTACGCCGCGGGTCGATGTTCCATCGATCTCCAGGATTCGATCGCCCGCCGCGATACCGGCCCGCCAGGCCGGCGAGTGGAGAATCGGGCTCTCGACGACGAGGCTGCCATCGCGGTCGTCGATGGCGAGTTCGAGCCCCACGCCGCCAAACTCCTGGTCGAGCGCGGCGTCGAGGGCTTCGCGCTCGTCATCGGCGATGAAGGCCGAGTGCTCGTCGAGCTTGGAAAACACCCCCGCCATCGCGGCCTCGAAGAGCGACTCGGGATCGACGGGCTCGAGATGCCTCCGCTCGATGGCCGCCATCACCTCGCCGAACTGGCGGCCGCGCAGACCGCGGTCGCGGGCCATCCAGGCGAGGATGCAGACGACCGTGGTCAGAAAGACGAGCAGCAGGTTGCGCTTCGGCATGGGAGTGAGGGCGGGCGGCTAGAAGGCGGAGGCGGGGGCGAGGGCATCCTCGAACTGATGCCCCTTGGGCACCACGGTCACGCCCTGCGGCGAAACCGTCAAGCCCCGGGCGAGATCGTGCTCTGGATCGAAGCCGATCATCAGCCCGGGGGGCACGCGCACCCCCTTGTCGATGATCGCCCGGCGAATCTGGGCGTGGCGGCCGATGTCGACGCCCTCGAAGAGGATGCTCTCCTCGATCCGGGCGAAGCTGTTGACCCGCACGCCCGGCCCGATGATCGACCGCGTCGCGCGGCCGCCGGAGAGGATCGCGCCGGGGCAGACGAGGCTGTCGGTCGCCTCGCCGCGGCGAGCGTCGTGCCCTTCGCCGGCGAAGACGAACTTCGGCGGCGGATAGGCGGGATGGTGGGTGCGGATCGGCCAATGCTCGTCGTACATGTTGAGTTCGGGATCGACCCCCACGAGGTCCATATTGGCAGCGAAGTAGGCGTCGATCGTGCCGACATCGCGCCAGTAGGCATCCCGCTTGCGGTTCTCGTCTCGAAACGGATAGGCGTACACGCCGTGCGTGTTGATGACCGAGGGGAGCAGGTCGTGGCCGAAGTCGTGGCGGCTTTCGGGCTCGCCCGCGTCGAGTTTCAGTTGCTCGAGCAAAAACGGCCAGGAGAAACAGTAGATGCCCATCGACGCGAGGCACGTCGCAGGGTCGCCGGGAATCGTCGGCGGATCGGCCACCTTCTCGTGGAAGTCGCGGACGCGACCGGAGGCATCGACCTGCATCGTGCCGAATTCCAGGGCCGCCGCCCGCGGCACTGGCAGCGCGCCGATCGTCACGTCGGCACCGTTCTCCTCGTGGGTGTCGATGAGCTTCTGGTAGTTCATCTTGTAGATATGGTCGCCGGCCAACACGAGGACGAGCCGCGGCGCCGCCATCTCGAGCGAATAGATGTTCTGATACACCGCATCGGCCGTGCCGAGATACCAGTTCTCGTCCACTCGCTGCTGCGGCGGCAGCACGTCGAGCCGCTCGCCGAGGTCGCGGCAGAAAAAACGGTGCCAGCCGAGATTCAAGTGGCGATCGAGACTGCTCGCCTTGTATTGCGTGAGCAGCAGCACCTGCCGCAGCCCGCTGTTGAGGCAGTTGGAGAGCACGAAATCGACGATCCGGTAGCTCCCACCGAAAGGCACGGCCGGCTTCGCCCGATCGCGGGTGAGCGGTTCGAGCCGGGCGCCCTTGCCGCCGGCCAGCACCACCGCCACCACATCCCGCACGCGGCTTTGGTCCACATCGCGTGAACGCATCGTTGATGTCTCCTCCCGAATTCCGCGCTCCTTCGGGATCTGTTCCTGGACCGTCGAATATACGCCCTCCCCACCTGCCGAGGCGATCCGGATTTCCCGGAATCCGCGGCAGGATCCCTCCGGCCGCGCCAGCAATGCTGCCATTTTCCCGTCCTCAAGCGATCTGGCATGGAGAGGGGGCGTTTTCTAGGATCCCCGCCCATTTGGTTCGCGTCCCTTCGCCTGCCCGCCGTCGGTCGTATCCCTTCGAGCACTCGTTGAAAGGCCAGACATGGCACACCGTTCCAAGGCTCCGACCCGTCGCGAACGGGAGTCTGACACCATGGAGGCGCTCAAGCCCCTGCTCGTCCTCGGACTGCTGGGAACGATCCTCTACGGTGCCTTTTCCATTCTCCAAAAGGGCCCTGGCAACGGCGGACCGGCATGGCAGTCACCAGCCGCGTCGTCGTCGGCCGAGATGGCAAGCGACGCGCCCCCGTTCGCACCAGCCGCGCCGGCCGTCGAAATCCCCGCCCCACCCCTGGATCAGCCGGCGCCCGTGACCGCTTCGGCCCCTCCAATCGCCGATTTGCCTGCCGCTCAAGCCGCATCATTTCCGCCGCCGTCCGCGGCCGCCCCTCCGGTTGCAGCCGACCCGACTCCTCCCCCTGCGGGCCCCGCACCACCGACGTTCCTCACGGCCCAGTCCGCACCGCCGCCCGTGGCCGACACGTCAGCGCCGGCCCAGGCGGCCCCGGTCGATCCGCCCCCCGCAAGCCCCTTTCCTGCTCCTCCCGTGGCGGCCACCGCGCCGGCAGCATCGCCCGCGACCGCCGCAGCGTCCGGCGCCGCAGCCGGCTCGGCAGCCTTTGCGACCGCCTGGTCGGGGGCGCACGACATGCTCGCAGGCGCCCGCTACGCGGAGGCACTCGCCGCCCTCTCGGTGTGGCATGACGATCCCTCGCTGAGCATCGAGGAGAGCCAGCGGCTCGAGGATCTGCTCGGCCAGCTCGCCGGCACCGTCATCTATTCGCAGCAGGATCTCCTGCTTCCGCCCCACGTCGTGGCACCGGGCGAGACACTTCCAGCGATCGCCTCCCAACTCGCCGTGCCGTGGCAGTTGCTTGCCAAGATCAATGGTGTCGACGACCCCTCGCGGCTCGTGCCGGGCGAACACCTGAAGATGCTCCGCGGCCCGTTCGACGCGGTGGTGAGCGTGTCGCGGCGTCGGCTCAGCCTGCAGGTCGGGGGCAACTACGCGGGCACGTTTCCGGTGGTGATCGGCCGCCACGTGCAGGATCGCGTCGGCGCCTCGCTCGCCGTCATCGACGTCCGCCGCGGCGACGCATCGTCTCCATCGGCGCCGTCGGGGCCCGCGGCCCAAGTGGCATTCGTGAGCCCCGCGGCTGCCACATCGATCGTGCTTGGCGACGGCCTCTCAATCGAAGCGGCCGAGGATCCGTCCGTCGTCACCGACTCGGCCCCACAGGCGAGCCTGATCGTCTCCGCCCGCGACCTCGAAGAGTTGATCGACATCCTCGGCCCCGGCTCGCAGGTCCTGATCCGCCAGTAGCCTGTCATCCCTGGTGGGATAGGCTTCAGCCTGTCATGCCTCCACTCGCCCAATCCGGCTTCGGGTGACCCGTACCCCGTCGCCGGACTGCTGCGCACGTCGAAACCACCCGCATCCGGAGCCGGCGGTAGGCATGCTCGAATCCGGTCGTGTTGAGAGTTTCAGTCTCGTGGGTTTTGATCATGAGCCAATAGTCCTCAACGACTCCCTTCTTCTGCGCGTGCCCACCGACCGTCTCCGCCGAAACTGCTGAGCGC
>JBKDMX010000117.1:0-7123 GCA_046343855.1 Planctomycetia bacterium | reverse complement strand
CGTGCCGCGACCTCGCCCTCGGGTATCCGGAGCACGCGCTCGCGTCCGGGATCGACGGCGAGATCGGCGACGGCTCGCGGGCCGCGAGCGTCGGCGACAAGGGCCAGGGGAAAACGACGTGTCTCCGCACGCTCGTCGATTCGCTCGCGCCCGTCTCCGGCGACGTGAAGTGGGGCTACGGCTGCGAGATCGGTATCTACGCGCAGCACGTCTACACGAGCCTCGACGAGCGGCAGACGGTGCTCGAATACCTCGAGCGGGCGGCGATGATCGGCACGAAGCAGCAGCAGATTCTCGACCTGGCCGGCGCGATGCTCTTTCGCGGCAAGGCAGTCGAGAAGCGGGTGAGCGTGCTTTCCGGCGGCGAACGGGCCAGGCTCTGCATGGCCGGGCTGCTCCTGGGGCCGTTCAACGTCCTGGTGCTCGACGAGCCCGGCAATCATCTCGACGTGGAAACGGTCGATGCGCTCGCGCAGGCGCTCGTCGACTACGAGGGCACCGTGATCTTCACGAGCCACGATCGCTCGTTCATGAAGACCGTGGCCACGAACGTGGTCGAGGTGAAGGACGGCCGCGTGACGAATTACCTGGGCGACTACGCCGCCTATCTCGCCGCCGTCACCCGCGAGATTGACGACGCGGAGGCCGGGGAGGGTCGCGGGCGTGGGAATGCTGCCGCCCGCAAGCCCCCTGCCCCGCAGGCTGCAGGGGCAAAAGCGGGCCGGGCCCGCGAACGCGGCGAGCGCGAGATTCGCAAGGAGATCGCGAACCTCGAGCGCACGATCGCGAGGCTCGATGCGGAGAAGCGCGGGCTCGACGCTCTGCTCCTGGCCGCCACCGATCCCGCCGAGGCCCTGCGGCTCCACACGGAGATGACGGCCGTCGCGGCGAAGCTTTCCGCCGCCGAAGAGCGGTGGCTCGCGCTGCAGGACGAACTGTAGACCGCTTGCGGTCTACTTGCCGTCGTTGCGCGACGAGAGACTGCGGTGGACGGCGGCCTCGATGCCGAATTCGACCATGCGAACGGAGCCGTCCACCATCGCCATGCCGCAGCCGTCGGGATGCGCGCTGCCGAAGACGATCGGCAGTGGGTACTTGTTGGATCCGCCGGTGAGGCCATTTGTCGTGCTGGGGTCGCCGCGGGCACGGTCTTGGCACGGGGGTTCGAGCCCCACGCGGAGCACGTCGCGCTCGTGCCCCGAATAGACGCAATGGTCGTCGTCGTCCGACGTGCCGGCGGACAGCAATGACGGGTCGACATATTTCTCGCCGAGCAGATACGTTCGGGACGTGCCGTCGGTCACCTCGCGGAGCCGAACCATGCTGCGGCGAAAGACCATGCCGTCGGTCGGCGGACCGAAAGCGCTCTGCCATTGGGCATCGGTGATCCACGCATCGACGAAACTGGCCGGTGAATACGAGGCGCCGCTGCGATAGTTGTTGGAGGAGAGCGTGCCGCTCCCCATGTTCGCGGCGTAATCGCCGCGGACGACGGCGACTGGCCGCCACGACGGCGTGGCGGGAGTGGCCGTGACGAGATACGTGTTGTTTTTCCCGTTGGGCCACAGGGCCGGCGCTCGCCGGGTGGGGCAGGTGAATGTGGGCATAGGCGTCGTGAGCCGTGCGATCGCAAGGTCCCGCTTCTGTGTCCCATCGGTTACGCCGGCGCCGAGCGCATGCAGGTCGGCCTGTTCGATATGCGGCAGTAGGGTGTAGGCCCAGCCGCCGGGCTGTTTCTTGTCGAAGCCCCTGTCAGGATCGCCCGTCCAGTCTCGTCCCCAGCCGCCAGTCGGAAAGAAGCCGCGGATGTGCTCGTGCTGAAGGCAGCCGAGCGTGAGCTGGCGGAGATTCGAGAGGCAGACGGTGCGGCGGCCGGCCTCGCGGGTCGCGTTCACCGCCGGCAGGAGCATACCCACGAGCAGCCCGATGATCGCCACGACGACAAGCAGTTCAACGAGGGTCAGCCCGCGTCGCGGCTCGGGTGTCGGTCGATGTCGTGTCATGGCGATTCGTCCAGCTTTGGCGGGCCGAGATCGACGATGCCCACGCGGCCCTCGCGCGGGGCGGCGCTGTCCGGTGCGGGGATGGTCCCGCCGCCCAGCACGATCGCGCGGCCGTCGGCCGATGCGCTGACGGCGTTGATCTGCCAGCCCGGCCGCAGTTCGTCGAAGAGCGCGAGCGTGATCGCGTCGGAAAACCGGAGGCTCATGCTGTCTGCCGACAAGAGCGTGCGGCCGTCGGGCGAATACGCGAGCCAGAGGAGATCGCGCTCATGGGCGGCGAGGCTGCCGGTGCGATCGCCCGTCACCGCGTCGAAGAACACCACGAAGCCGCCGTTGGTCGCGCAGGCGAGCCGCGTGCCGTCGGGCGACCAGGCGGTCGCTTGGACATCGCCCGGCAGGGATTCGAGGGAAAAGAGTTTGCGGGCTGCCGGAGCGGCGGCCACCGTGCGGGCCTGGGGAAGCGAGAACACGGCCACCTCCTTGCCAGACCCTGCCGCGATTATTCCATCTCCGACTCCGCAGATGCTCACCGTATACACGGGCTTCTCGAAGCGATGGAGCTCCGTCATCGCCGTGAGCTCCGGATTCCACGCAAGAAGCCGGCCATCCGCGCAGCCCGCCACGAGCGCGCCTTCCGGCGTCCACGCGAGAGCGGTGACCACAGCGGTGTCGCTGGCGGGCAGCGACACCTCGCGCCATGCGCCCGCCGAATCGAGCACGAACGCCTTCAACGGCCTGCCTCCATGCTCCACGGCGAGCCGGCGGCGGGGGGCATCGTAGGCCATGTCGCCGACGGCACTGTCCGCGAGCGGGATGCGGCGCGAGCTGCCGTCGCTTGCGAAGAGGAGCGGCGACCGGCCCGCCTGCATGGCAATGAGGCCGTTGCCGCCTTGGTCGCAAGGCAGCGACAGGATCGAACGCACGACGCCGCCGTCTGGCTCGAGCGTCGTGAGGCCGGTCGACCCGGCGCACCCACGCGGATCCCAGCGGCGCACGGTTCCGTCGGCGCCTGCCGTGATGACGAAGCCCGTGGAGTCGAACGCGGCATCCCAGACGCGGCCGAGGTGGCCGACCAGCCGTTGCCGCAGGCTTCCATCTGCGATGTCGAAGACCCGCGCCACGCCATCCTTCGAGGCCGTCACCGCCTGCCGACCATCCGCCGAGAAGCCGCAACTCAGCACCCAGTCGGGGTGCTCGAGGAGACGGCGAACCATTCTTCCATCCGTCGGGTTCCAGAGGCCGGGGCTGCCGTCGTGGCCGGCGCAGAGGATGAGGCTGGCATCGGGCGACACGGCGGCTCGCGTCATGGTGCTCCTCACCGCGTCGATCGTCCGTAAGAGTTGGCCGTTCTTTGCATCGAGCAGCATCACTGCCTCGCCGCAGGCGACGGCGATCATTGTGTCGCCGACCCGGCAGATCGATTCGATGTCGGCGTCGGGCCGCACGTCGGCCTGGCAGGTGTGGAAGACGCGCGCCGGAACATCGTCGTGGCCATCGCCCGTCGTTGGAATCGTTCGCACGATCCGATCCTCGCCGCCAAACAAGACGGCGTCTCCGCTCGCGGTGAACGACACGCCGTACAGCGGCGCTTCGCCCGGGGCGGCTCCGCCGAGGCTTCGGCCGTCGGCGGCCCAGAGTCTCATTCGCCCATCCTGTCCCACCGTGGCGATGCGGGTGCCGTCGGGCGAAAAGCAGACGGCGTTGATTTCATCATGGGCGGCGACAGCCAGTGGCGGCTTCTCAGGCGACGAGACGAGCGGTGCGATCAAGAGCCGGCCGTCGGCGGAGCCCGCGGCGATCGAGCGGCCGTCGGGCGCCAGCGCGATCGCGTGGATGCCGGGCCTGCTCCCATCGGGCCGCCGGCCCGTCTCGAGCACGATCGAGTGCTCGCCGTGGATGCGGCGTGTGAGCCAGCGGCCGGCAATCGAATCCGCCAGTTGCCGGTCGATCTTCGCGCAGGCCCGGAGATGGCCGTCGGCGCCGGCGGCGTTGCCGGTGCGCCAGGCATCGAACCCGCGGCGCAATTCGGCGGTGGCCTCGTGGCGGCGGATGTCGTCGCGATAGGCTGCCTGCTTGGTGGCCTCGAGTGACCGCTCCCGCATTAACCAACCTGCCACGAGCGTCGCGCCGAGAACAGCCACCGAAAGCGCGGCCACGAGCGGTCGCCGCTTGACCTCGTGGATGAGCCGTCCGATCGGCGCAAGCGGCCGGGCGAGCGTCGGCCGTCCGTCGAGATAGCGGGTGAGGTCGGCGGCGAGCTCGGCCGCGGAGAGATAGCGGTCGGAGGGCTGCTTGGCCATGCACTTGAGGCAGACGGCGCCGAGATCCCGCGGCACGCCGGCCGACACGCGGTCGGCGGGGGGCGGATCGTCGAGCAGCACCTTGCGAAAGGTCTCCGCGTCGGTGCGGCCCGCCCGCAGGTTGCGGCCGGTCAGGAGCCGGTCGAGCAGGACGCCGAGGCCGTGGATGTCGGTCGCCGGGCCGACGGGGCCGAACGAGGCGTCGATCTGCTCGGGCGCCATCCACGCAGGGGTGCCGAGCCGCATCCCCGACTGGGTGAGTTGCGTGAGCGTGTCATCGCCCGCATCGTCGGCCACGAAGGTTTTGCCAAGGCCGAAATCGCCGAGTTTGATCGTGAAGCCATCGTCCTGCAGCAGCGCCATGTCGCCGGACGCGGCATCGACCGGCACGAGCAGCACGTTCGCGGGCTTGATGTCGCGATGGACGATTCCATGCGAGTGGGCATGGGCCACGGCCTGGGCAAGGGCCCGCACGAGCCTGGCTGCAGTCCGGGGCTTGAGCGGGCCGGGATGCCGCTCGAGCCAGTCGGCGAGGCTGCCGCCGACGCAGTATTCCTGTGCGATGAAGACGAGGCCGCCCGCCTCGCCCACCTCGTGGATGCCGACGATATGGGGATGGGTGAGCCGCGCCGCGATTTCGGCCTCGCGGATGAACCGCCGGCGCACATCCTGCGAAAGCAGCGCCTCGGGGCGGGCGATCTTCAGGGCCACGGTGCGGTGAAGCATCGGGTCGATGGCCTCGGCCACGTAGGCAAAGCCACCCCGCCCTGCCTCGCGCACGATCTGAAACCGCCCGACGGTTCGGGGCAGCGCCGCCGGCGGCTCCGGCGGCCGCGCATCGGCCGCGGCCGTCTGCCTCAGGAGGAGAATCGCGTCGAGCGCTTCGGCGAGCGCCGGATCGGCGAGCGAGCGGTCGTCGGGCATCGCGGCCGCTTCGCCCGGCGGCATGCCGCCGAGGCAGTCGTCGATCGCCGCGAGCCGTTCGGCTGCGCCGGCGTCCGCCGCATCAGGGCTCGCGGTCGTGGATTCGTGTCGCATCGTCGGGTGAACGGAGTTCGTCCTGCAGTTTTTGGACGGCGCGGTACCAGAGTTTTCTCACGGCCTCGGCCGACCTGCCGAAGCGGTCCCCGATCTGCTGAAACGAGAGGCCGTCCCAATACCGCATCCGCAGCACGATGCGGTAGTCATCGGGGAGTCGGGCGAGCACCGCCTCCACCTTCGCGGCGTCTTCACGGCGGATGATCGAGCCGTCCGGCGGGCGCGACCGGTCATGCGGCCACGAGACCGCCGTCTGCCCGTTGTCGCGACGATCGGTGAGGGAGGCAAGTCGCGTTTCCTTGGCGACGTCGCGCTTCTGCGACACCTCGTAGCGACGAACCGCGTCGCGCAGATTGTTGTGCAGGATGGACCGCAGCCACGCGTAAAACTCCTCCGGCGTGCTGCCGGCGAACCGCTGGAAATCCCGGTGCGCCTCGATCGCCGTTTCCTGCACGAGGTCGGAGGCGCCAAACTTCGCCTGCAGGCCGCGGGGCAGTTCCTTGTTTGCGAGAAAAAGGAGATACGCTCGCGCGGATTCGAAGAGGCTGCCGATCGCGGCGTCAGACCCGTGTCGGGCCTCGTCGAGCAGTCGCTCGATGGGCTGGGCCGGGGATTCGATGGAGCTTTGCGTGGCCATGCTGCATCCGGGCAGAAGGTTGGCGGTGCGCCGGGGTCGTCCCCTCGATCCGGAGATTACCCGTCCGTCGCCCGGTTGGCGAATGGCGGCCTGTGTGAAAATTCAGTAACTCGTGAGCATTCCGCCCCGCGGGGGCCGCGTTCAGCCGAGGGCGGCCTTCGTCGGGCTTGCGTCGACGATCGACCGGGCATTTGCACCCGGTCGAAACGCGGTTTATAGTGATTTGCAGTGGAAGCAATATTCTTTCTTGTCGAGAAACGCTCGTGAGCGCGAAGGTCGCCGCCGGAGATTCGTCCCGGTGCGGCCCCCTGAACAACGCGTGAGTTCGCCAGCCGTGGTCGGCTCGGTTTTGCTCGCGCCGTGCTGATCTGGTCGTTGTTCAGCGTCGCCCCGTTTCGATCGCGTGGTTCATTGCGCGAGATCGTCGTTTCCGTCGGCTGCACCTTTGCGTATCGCGCACGGGGGGCAGTAGGCATGAATGCCAGGAACATGAAAGCCGGAACAAGTTGGTTCGCGACATGGGCAGCGGTTGTGATCGCGGTCGTCGTGGGGCCGCTCGCGACGCCCGCCCGCACCGAGGTGATCGGCAGTTGGGATTTCTCGAGCCCTACCCCGCTCATCGCAGCGTCTGGCATCGCAGGCATGTCGCTGAACTATCTCCCGACGACCCCCTACTACACACCGTTTGGCGGCACGGCCAATCCTCCCGCGCTCGACTACCGCACGACATCGTCTTTTGGGATCACGCCGCTCGCGGGCCATGCGGGGAACGTGATGAAGATGCCGAACATGAGCGGTCGCGGCGCCGCGACCGGACTCATGGCGACATTTCCGTTGCGTGCCAATGGCACCAACAACGGCAGCCCAGCGGCCAAGCTCAATCGCTATTCGGTCGTCATGGACGTGCTCGTGCCGGGAACGAGCTTTGTCGGCCCGAAGAATCACATCAATCTCTTTCAGCCGCGAGCGAGTGCAGACGGCTCGCTGTTTCTACGCGAGCCTTCGCGGAATATCGGCGGTGCCATCTATTCCGGCACAGGCACGTTTCAGCCGGATACCTGGTATCGGCTGGCCTTGGTCATGAATCTTGATGCGGCGTCGAATGTTCCGCGGTACGAGTCGTTTCTCAATGGGCAGAAGGTCGG
>JBKDMX010000116.1:0-53380 GCA_046343855.1 Planctomycetia bacterium | reverse complement strand
ACGCTCTCCACCGTGTGGGCCTCGTCGAAGATGACGATGTCGTAGTCAGGCAGCAGGCTCGCGCCGCCGCCGCGCAGCGCCAGGTCGGAAAAGAAGAGGGCGTGATTGACCACGAGCACCTGCGCATGGTGCATCCGGCGGCGGGCGGCGTAGTAGAAGCACTGGTGATGGGTGGGGCATGCGCGGCCCATGCAGTTACCCGAGTCGCTCTGCACCTCGTCCCAGACCGCGTCTGTCGGCGCGAAGGAGAGATCGGCCAGCGACCCGTCGCCCGTCCGCCGCGCCCATGAATGCAGCTCCCGCAGCTCCGCGAGTTCCTCGTCCTCCTTGAAGAGGCTGCCCGATCGCTCGAGCGCGAGCGCCAGCCGCCGCAGGCTCACGTAGTTGCCGCGGCCCTTCACGAGCACCGCCGAAAACTCCCGCGGCATGACCGAGGCCACGAGCGGAATGTCTTTCTTGATGAGTTGCTCCTGCAGCGCGATCGTGTGCGTGGAGATCACGACCCGCCGCGTGCGCCGCGCGGAAGCCGCGATGGTGGCGGGCTCGTCGCGGTCGTAATCCCAGCCGTCTTCCACGGCGGCGTCGGCCGGCGCGGGAGATTCGACCTGGTCCGCCGTCGCTGCCAGCACCGCCGGCACGAGATAGGCGAGGCTCTTGCCGACACCCGTCCCGGCCTCGACGACCACGTGCTTCCGCTCCGCGATCGCCTCCGTGATCAGCCGCGCCATCTCGAGCTGCTGCGGACGCGGCTCCCAGCCTGCCAGCCGCGCCGAAAGCCGACCACCGAGCGCCAGAAAATCGTCGGGGGTGGTCATGAGGGCACAGTGTAACGCCTGCCGGATGGATTTTTGACGGCCTCCAAGTACAAGTAGATGGCGCTTCCACCCACGGAAAGGACCGGGCCCGTGTCACAGCATTCCGAACCGCAGCAGGCGTCGCAGAAGGCTTGGGGGGGCGTGTTCCGCGAGCCCACCGACAAGCGGGTCGAGGCGTTTTCCGAGAGTGTGTCGTTTGACCGGCGGCTCGCCGACGACGACATCGACGGCTCGATCGCCCATGCGCGGATGCTCGCCGCCTGCGGGCTCATGACGGCCGCCGAGGCTGACGCGATCGCCGTGGCGCTCGAGGAGATCCGCCGGGAGATCACGGCGGGCCGTTTTGAGTTCACGGTCTCGAAGGAAGACATCCATCTCCACATCGAGTCGGCGCTCACGGCGCGGCTTGGCGACGCCGGCCGGAAACTGCACACGGCGCGGAGCCGCAACGACCAGGTCGCGACCGACCTCCGGCTCTACTGCCGGCGGGCGATCGACCGGATCGACCACGGGCTGCTCGAATTGCAGCGGGCCTTCCTCGGCTTCGCCGAGCGCGAGCAAGGATTCGTGATCCCGGGCTACACACACCTGCGGCGGGCGCAGCCGGTCCTCGCGTCGCATCAGCTGCTCTCCTGGTGCGAGAAACTTCAGCGCGACCGTGACCGGCTCGCCGACTGCCGCCGGCGCACCAACATCCTGCCGCTCGGATCGGGAGCGCTCGCCGGATCGAGCCTGCCCATCGACCGCGAGCGGGTGCGGGAATCGCTCGGCTTCGAAGGCGTCGCCGCCAACAGCCTCGACGGCGCCAGCGATCGCGACTTCGTCTGCGAACTGGCGTTCGTGATCGCGCTCTGCGCAGTCCACCTCTCGCAGTGGGCGGAGGAATGGACCATCTACAGCACGCAGGAATTCGGGTTTCTGGTGCTCCCTGAGGGATTCTGCACCGGCAGCTCGATCATGCCGCAGAAGATCAATCCCGACGTGCTGGAGCTCGTCCGCGGCAAGAGTGCGCGGACGATCGGCAACGTGCAGTCGCTGCTCGTGCTGCTCAAGGGGCTGCCGACCGCCTACAACCGAGATCTCCAGGAAGACAAGGAAGCGATCTTCGACTCGATCGACACGATCGAGGCCGTGCTCGGCGTGGCTGCGCCGCTCGTGGCCGGCACGACGTTCGACCGGGCGCGGATCACCGCGACGATCGAGCGGGGGCATCTCGACGCCACCAGCCTCATGGAGGCGCTCATCGCCGCGGGAGTGCCGCAGCGCACCGCCCACGAGACGGTCGGCCGGCTCGTGCGGCTGGCGATGGCAAAGGGGGCGAGCCTGGCGGACCTTTCCGATGAGGAATGCCTGCAGGAATATGCCGGCTGGAACGCCTCGTTCCGCGGCGCCCTGGGGGCCTCCCGGGCGGTGGAGCGGATGACGAGTTTCGGCTCGACCGCGCCGGCCCGGGTTGCCGACCAAATGGCGGTATGGCAGCGCCGCTTGGCATAGGCAGGGCCCTCATCGGGATCATCGGCATCCTCGCGATGGCCTGCGCCGTCGCCTACGGTGATGAGTCGCTCGCGCAGGCTATCGAAGACCTGCGCAGCGATTCACCTCGGGCACGGCTCGCCGCAACCGAGCAGCTCGGCCGGACCGGCCTCGACGCGCTGCCGGCGTTCATCGATCTCCTGCAATCGACCGATCCGGAGGGAGCACGGGCTCGCAACATCGCGCGGGGGCTCGTCCGCAATCTCGGCAGCGATGCCCGGCGGGTGCTCGTGGCCTGGCTCGTCTCGCCCGACATCGACCACTGGGCCGGCGTGATCACGGCGCTCGATGCGCTCGAGGACGACGAGGCCATGGAGTTTTTCCTCGCCCCGGCGGTCGCGGAGGGCGTGCCGCCGCTCGCCCGCTCGCGGGCGCTCGTCGCACTCGAGCATCATGCAGAGCGGTCTGGCCAGGGCGACGCGTGGCAGCCGCCCACGCGTGGCGAAGCGATCTCGCTCTTGTCCAAGCGGCTCGATCAGGTGCTCGCCCCGCCGCCCTATTCGCTTCACGGCGGCGCCCGGCATGCGATCGCGCGAGACGATGTCGCCCGCTACCACGAGGCCGACAACATCGCGGCCCGCGATCGCGAGGCCGCCCATCTGGCCAGAGACCTCGCAGCGCTCGGCGTCAGCGAGCCGCATGCCGTGCGGCTCGTTTTGCTTGCGCAACTCGAGGCGACCCGGGCCCAGCCCAAGCCGGCCACGACCGAGGAACGGCTTGCGTCGCTCGAAGGGCCAAACGGCATCGACATCGAGGCGATCGCCGATGTGCTCGACCTGGCCGTCGTACGCGGCATGTTTCCCGCGGCGGCGGCCGCGGCCGAGGCGCTCTCCCTCGCCGCGCAGCAGGCCGGAAAGCCGCCGGCCGAGACAGTCGCGCTGCCGCCGGTCGCCCGCGCTGCCCTCGTGCGGGCGCTCGCCGTCCCGGATTTCGCGCTCCAGTTTGCGGCGGCCCGCACGCTCGCCCTCGCGGGGTGCGACCCGCCCTATCCCGGCGCGAGCCGCGTGATCGAGGTGCTCCGGCATGCTGCCACGTCCACCGGCGTCGACCGAGTCGTCGTCGCCCACCACGAGGCCGCGATCGCCGCGGAGCTTGCCACCAAATGCTCGCGGTTCGGCTATCAGCCGCTCATCGCCTCCACCGGCCGCGAAGCCTTTGCACTCGCACAGAAGGGCCGCGACGTGGTGCTCGTGATCCTCGGCGCGCGAATCAACCATCCTTCGGCCTACGAGACCGCGCAGTTCATCCAGCAGCAGCCCTTCGGCGACATCCCGCCGATCCTCGTCGTGATCGACCCGCTCGACGACGACCCGCGCGGCCGGTTTCTCACGCGGCGGATCGGGTCATTTGCAGGGCTCGAATGCGTGGCGCTCGTCGATCGGCTCGACAGTTTTTTCGAGCCGGTGGTGGATCCGCAGACGCAGGCCGTGGTGAGCCCGCCCCGGTTTCCGGAGACGCTCGCCCACCTCGCCGGCCCGCAGGCCGTCGATGCGAAGGCCCGCGCCGGCCGTGCTGCGGAGCGGCTCGAGCAGGCGAGGCAGGCGGCGGCGCTCCTGGAAGTGCTCGCCTGCAGGGGCTGGGACGTGCCAAATCCCCAACGTTACAATCGAATGCGACTCGCATCCCCCCCTTCCGACGACGCCGACCCCGTCGCTCCGCCCGCTGATGCTGCGCTCCCCCGCCCAACCCGCTGACGACGGCAGCCCGCCGATCAAGGGGCTGATCGGTGCGGGCGCGGCGATGCGGGAGGTCTACGCGATGACGCGGAAGGTGGCCGTGTCAAATGCCTCGGTGCTGCTCGTCGGCGAGACCGGCACCGGCAAGGAGCTCATCGCCAAGGCGATCCACGAGCTCTCGCCCCGCGGCACTGGCCCCTTCGTGCGGGTCAACTGCGGCGCGCTCTCCGAGAGCCTGCTCGAAAGCGAGCTCTTCGGCCACGTCCGCGGCTCGTTCACCGGGGCCGTCGCCAATCGCGCCGGCCGCTTCGAGGCCGCCCACACCGGCACGATCTTCCTCGACGAGATCAATTCGACGACGCCGAAGCTCCAGGTCAAGCTCCTCCGCGTCTTGCAGGAGCGGGAGTTCGAGCGGGTGGGCGACACCGAGACGATCCGCGTCGACACGCGGGTGATCGCGGCGAGCAATCGCGAACTGCTCGACGAGGTGGCGAAGGAAAACTTCCGCGAGGATCTCTACTACCGCCTCAACGTGGTCCCGATCTACCTGCCGCCGCTGCGGGCCCGCCGCGAAGACATCCCGCAGCTCGTCAGCCACTTCCTCGAGATCTACAACGAGGCCAATGACCGGTACGTCGTCCACATTCACAAGGACGCCATGGAGTCGCTCGCCCGATACCATTGGCCGGGCAACGTGCGCGAGCTGCAAAATGTCGTCGAGCGGTGCGTGGTGATGGCGCCCGGCGACGAGCTGACGCTCGACCTCCTGCCGCCGGCGATGCGGGGGGACCGGCCGGCCGTGTCGGTGCCCGGCCGCGGCGGCGATCTCGACAGCCTCGCGCGGGAGCTCGTCGAACAGGGCATGACGACGGCCACGCCCGACGACGAGAATCTCTTCGATCGGATCGTGAGCCGCGTGGAGCGGGAGCTCATCTCGCAGATGCTCGCCGCCTGCGACGGCGTGCAGCTGAAAGCCGCCGCCCGCCTGGGCATCAACCGCAACACGCTCCGCAAAAAACTCCTCGAGCACGGCCTCGAAGAGTAGGACAGGCTTCAGCCTGTCATGCCCTCGCCTACCGCCAAACCGTACGACAGGCCTCTGTGCCTGTCTCTCAGCCGCCCTTCTCCGTCATCTCGCGGGCGTGATAACTCGACCGCACGAGCGGGCCCGATGCCACCTTCTTGAATCCCATCGAGCGGGCGAGCCCGCCCAGCTCGTCGAATTCCTCCGGCGGCACATACCGCTCGACCGGCAGCGAGTCGAGCGTGGGCTGGAGATACTGGCCGAGCGTGAGGAAATCGACGCCGTGCTCGAGCAGATCGGCGAAGACATCGAGCAGTTCGTCCCGCGTCTCGCCGAGCCCCAGCATCAGGCCGCTCTTCGTCTTCACATCGGGTGAGCACTTCTTCGCGTCGGCGAGTAGTTGCAGCGTCCACGAATAGACGCTCTTGCGCCCGCGGACGGTGCGGTAGAGCCGCGGCACCGTCTCGGTGTTGTGGTTGAAGACGTCGGGCTTCGATTCCATCAGCCGGTCGAGGGCCCCCTCCTTGCCGATAAAATCGGGCACGAGCACCTCGATCGCCGCGCCGGTGGCGGCCCGCACCGCCTCGACCGTGCGGCGGAAGTGGTCGGCGCCGCCGTCGGGGAGATCATCGCGGGTCACGCTCGTGATCACGACATGCTTCAATCCGAGCCGCTTCGCCGCCTCGGCCACCCGTTCCGGCTCGTCGTGCTCGAGTTCCTCGGTCTTGCCCTTCGGCACGGAGCAGAATCCGCAGGGCCGCGTGCAGACATTGCCGAGGATCATGAACGTGGCGGTGCGCGACGACCAGCATTCGAGCCGGTTGGGGCACTTGGCCGACGAGCAGACGGTCTCGAGGCCGAGTTCGGCGATCAGGTGCGCCGTTTCGGCATGGCCGCCGCCGGGCGCGAGGTTTTGCCGCAGCCAGGGGGGCAGCCGCCGGGATTGTGGCGGCACGGTGGCCGCGGCCGGGGCGCCCGCATCGATGATCGGCAGGGAGATGAGCGGCGAAGGAACACTACTATCCGACACGGCTGGCAAACTCCGGATGGCCGGGCCCGGCGCCGCGGAGGGGCACCGGAAAGCCCGACTGGATGTGTGACTGCGGAAACGCGAAGGCGTCGACCATCTGTTGCACGATCGCCGACCGGGCGTCCTGCAGGCGAACCTTCCGCTGCACGTCGGCCTCGATCGAACTCATCGTCGCCCCCATGGTACGCGATCCCGGGCCGGCGGCGACGGGCACGGTCCGCACGCGGTGAAAAAGCTCAACCGCCGGCTGCACGTTCAAAAACCCGCCGTGCCAGACGACGCCGCGGCGCACGGCCACGCCCATCGCCGCCAAGAGCCCCGAGCGGCCGAAGATGCCATGCGCCCGCGAGTCGCGCGCGGCGCCGCACCGCACCGCCCGCACGGCCCCCTCGAGCGCGGACTCGAAGCGTTCGAGATACGGCCCGACGTCATAGGACGTGAGCCCGAGGTCTTCGAGTTTTGCAAAGAGCGCGATGCCGACCTGCCCCGGCCCGTGCAGCACCGCCCCGCCACCGCGGCCGACGAACCGGATCACGAGCTGCCGCGCCCGCAGTTCATCGTCAGTGAGATCGACGTCGGTCCGCGAGCCGAGCCGGCCGATCGTGATCACGGGCTCGAGTTCGTAGAGCACGAGCGTGGGCGACCGCCCACCGGGCTCCGCGACTTCATAGGCAAGCCGCTCGGCCATCGCCCAGTAGGCATCGAGCCCGATCGGTCCCGCCAGCCAGACTGAAAGCGACCGCCGCGGGAGAAGATGAACTGATGGCATACGGTGTTTGTATTCCGGCAAACAGCCTGAATGAGTGACAGGCTAAAGCGTGTTTCAGTGGCAGGCTGAAGCCCATGTTATCCGGTGAGGGCGGCGTGGAGGGCTTCCCAGGGCAGTGGCACCCAGGGCACGGCGTCGGGGAGCGTGCCCAATCGCAATTGCTGCGGCGGGCCCGCGTCGGCTCGCTCGAGCGCGCGATCGACCGCGACTCCAAGCCGCTCGAGCCAGTCGGGCACCTCGACTCCCGAGCCACTCGCCAACCCAAGGAAGGCCTCGGACCGCTCCTCGAGCCGCCCGCCCGCCCCGGCAGGCTCACCCATGACGAGTTCCGACACAGCCGGATCGACGAGCGCCTCGAGTTCATCCTGCTCGAGCGCCGCCGTGAATGGCCGGCGCACGCGGTCGGCCACGCTCGCCAGCCGCACGCCCCAGAAGCCCTCGAGCTTCTCGAGCCGCGCGGCGAGGTCTGCAGCCGTCTCCTTCGTTTCGTCGCGCATCCTTCCCCGCCAGGCCTCGGCCGCCTCGCGCTCGCCGCGCCGCGCAAGCACGCGATGGGCCATGTTCACCGGCCGCAGCGTCCAGGCGATCCGGTCATGCTCGGCCTTGATCCGCAGGAAGTCGAGCAGCACGTGGAGGTTCTCGCCGCGGTCGGATTGGGTCGTCGTCGAGTTCCAGTCGCGATACTCCCCGTGGTTCTCCGCGATGCTTTCGAGCACGAACCGCAGCCGTCCCGCCGCCTGCCTGATCGGCAGCACGCCGCTCTCGAGCTCCTCGATGAGCTTCGCGGGATGCCGCGGGGGGCTGCCCTCGAGATCGACGTCGGCTTCCATGCCGTGGCGCTCGACGAGTTGCTCGAGAAAGTGCTTCACGCCGCCGCGCAGAATCCCGCGCAGCGACGGCGGCGCGAGCAGGTGCTGGGTGAAGAGACCGGAGCCGTAGCGTTCGATGAATTCCTTCACCACGGCGAAGGCCTTCGGCTCGCGCACCCGCTCGAGCACCGAAAGCCGCAACTGCCGCGCGTGGGTCATCCAGGTGTCGAGCAGCTTCGGCACGAGGAGCGCCAGGCCGTCGAGAATCCGCTGGGTGACGACCGCGCGATCAGGGTGGCTGCCGTCGGGCCCGGGCAGTTCCGCACTCTCCACGATCCGCTCGACGAGCGACGACGTCGCCGCCTCGAACACACGGTCGAATTCGCTCACGCTCGCCGCGCCGGCCGGCCGCTTGCTTTCGAGCGCCTTGGCGAGATGCACGACGCCCGACGTCTCGGCGACGAGCCCGAGCCGCGGCAGACAGGCCGCCAGCCGCTCGAGCAATCGCTCGCGGCTCCGCGCCCGCACGATGCGGATCGGCTTGCCGCCCCGCGAGAGCGGCACATAGAGCACCGGCCTGCCGACGAGCCGACTGCGCACCGCCTCGAGGGCCGCGCCCGCAGCGTCGGGCCGGCCTTCGAGCATCGCTGCGAAGAGCCGGCCCACGCTCCCCTTCGCCGACGCCTTCTGGAACATGGCTTCGTCGCGGCCCACGTGCAGCCGCGCCGCGAGGATCCAGAGCGTTTCGGTCGCCTGCACCGCAGCGTCGATGAGCCGCTCCGCCGCCGCATCGCGCTGCCAGCGGAGGCGGTCGTATTCGGCCGGCGGCATCCCCGGCGGCGGCACCGCATCGGCCGCCGCGATGATGCCCGCGGCCTTCACCATCGAGCGGCGCAGCCGCCGCAGTGTGTGCCGCCAGCCGATCACCGAATCGATCTCGGCACGCGGCGGTGTGGTGCCATGGGCGACGTCGCTTGCGCACATCGCCGTCACGGCATGCCGCAGAAGCCGACAGACACCGGCGAGAAACTCCGCGGCCCGCTCCACCTCGCCGATGCTTCCCGAGGCCGTCGCGCCGGGCATGTCGACATCGAGCATGCCCCCTTCGTTGCCGTCGTCCGCGGAATCCCGCCAGACCATCGATTCGTAGGCGGCCGCCACCCGCTCCTCGCCACTGGCCTGGTCGTCGTCTTGTTCGTTGTCTTCGCCGAGCAGGTCGTCGTGCGAGCCGACGCGTCGGCCGTCCGCTCCGCGCTCGCTGGCCACCCGCTCGATGCAGTCGGCGACGGCCGTGGTGTTGGCATCGACGAGTTCGAGAAAGCGGCGCACTCGCGCACGGCCCTCCACACTCCCTTCGGCGACGGCCCTGGCCGTCCAGCGGACGGCGGCGGCCAGCCAGTCGGCGCCCGACCGCTCGATCGCCGTGCCCTCGAGCAGCGACGCCCAATGGACGAGCAGCCCCATGGCGCCATCGAGATCTCCTTCGCTCAAGAGCGCGTCGGCCGCCTGGGCATGGCTCTCGGGCGAAGAAAACGCTGAGACTTCCTTCCTCCAAAAGGCCGGCGGCGGGGTCGTCTCGACGATCTGCCGCCGCCGCTCGAGCGCGCGAATCACCTCCCGCGCCGAGTCGAGCAGCTCGCGGCCCGAGAGATGCTGCACGCCCGACACGGTCGTGGTCGCATGGCGATCCCACCAGGTCGCCAGTCGTTCGAGCGCCGCCGCGGATCGAATCGCGTCGGCCGCGGGGCCGTCGAGGCTGCTCGCCTGCCAGACCGCCGCATACCCGGAGAGGATCGATTCCGTCACCGCGACGAGATCATCCACGCGCGGATCGGTGAGGCTCTCGCCCCCCGGCTCGTGAAGCGGAAATTGGCCGCCGAGTCCGAGGATGTTCCAGGGATCGACCGCAGCGCCGCAGCCGACCGCGCGGAAGAGCAGATCGGTGGCGTCGTCGAGCAGGTCGAGGGCGCGGCCCTTGCCGGTGGCCGGGTCGCCATGCCGCAGGCTCTGCTGCGCAGCCACGACCCGGCTCGTGATCCGCGCAAACATCCGGGCGGACGCCGCCGGCACCATGCCCGCCATCCGTTCGGCCCCCTCGGCCCGGCCGAGCCGCGCGAGCACCGCCGCGAGCGCCACGCTCTCCACCTGCCGGGCGCGGCGGCCGGCAAGCAGCGCGTTGATGTGCCGCCGCACGCCGCCGAATGGCTGCCGCAGCCGCTGCATCTCGGCCTCGAGCCGCTGCCGGTGATCGGCGGGAAGCCGGCCGAGCAGCCAGCGATAAAACTCGTCGCGATAGCCGGCGATCCGCGGCAGAAGTTCGGCGAGCGGGAGCGCCGCCTGATGGGCGCCTGGGCCGTGCCCCGACAACCCCGATGCCATCAGCATGACACCGGCGAGCACCGCCGACGATTCGCCGCGCAGTTGCGCCTGCCGCTCGGGTGAGTGGTCGAGCGGCGACGTGGTCGCAGCCTCGGGCCAGGAGAGGATGCCATCGAGCGTGGCCTGCTGCACCACCATCCGCCGGTAGCAGCCGCGGTCGTCGATCCGCGCAGGATCCCAGAGTCCGAAGAGATAGTTGGGGCGGCTCGCTGCGGGATGCAGGAAGTCGAAGGCGCGAGGATCGATCGCCAGTTCCTCGAGGAGCGCGGGATCGAAATCGGCCTGCTGCAGAAGCGCCGGCGGTGCGGCCACCAGAATCTCGATCGCACCCGCCACGAGATCTCGGTAGCGACCGTGCGCGGTGCCCACTCCGGCAACATAGAGCGGGATCGCCCGCACACGCTCGTGCGGATAGGGCTCCGAAAGCCGGCCGTTTTCGAGCACGGCCACGGGCCGCCAGCCGACGTAATCATTGAGCTGCGCGATCGCCTGCCGAACGATGTCAGCCTCGAGTTCGCTGCCGGCCACTGCCTCGTCCCACGGCCCACCGGTGGCGAGCAACGCCTGCGCCGCCGCCATCACGAAAAACGGCCGTTCGATCCCGCCGGGAGGCTGATGCTCGAGGAGGTCGGCATGAAACTCGCGATACGCGGGCAGCAGTCGATCGAATAGAATCCGGAGCACCGCACGGGCCTGGGTCGCATCGCGAAAGGCCGGTTCCGCGGTTTCGAGCGCCGCCAGCCGATCCCGCAGCACCGCTGCAACCCGCACGACCGTATCGGCCCGTTCGACGATCCCCTGCGGCGTGGCCGGCTCGAACGGCGCGGAGAGATCAGACAGTGCCCGCCAGGCGGCCGGGTCAAACGCCCCGGACGAGAAATTCAGATAGCCGAGCACGACGGCGGCCGGATCCGCTGCCCGCGACGACTTGGTTTCCTGCTGCATCGACAGACGAACCCTGGAGACGCTTTTTTGACCGCCGAATCGTAGCATTTTTGCGTGGCCGGATTCCTGAACTATCGTTGGTCGGGCACCCCCTATCCGGCAGGACACGCCATGCACACGCTCCGAAACCTGTTCCTCGGCATGACCTTGGCCATTGTCGCGGCCCGCGCCGGCCAGGCCGACTGCCTCTGCGGAGCTGACTGTCTCCGCGGAACCGTGGCCGACGAGTTCGCAGCCGAACGGGCCGGACTCCAGCGCGAGTGGCTCGTGCAGCTGCCCTTCGATGCCTCGACCTCGCAACTCGAGCACGTCTCCGTCGGCAACGGGCTCGTCGTCGCGCAAACCGGCGATGGCAACGTGCATGCGATTCAGGCGACGGATGGCGGGCCGGGTAGCCCAGGCATCGGCACACTGCTCTGGTCGTTTCCCGCCGGAGGCGGCGGCGGACCGGTGAGCCCGGTGGGCATCGGCACCGACATCGTCGCGGTCGCGCACGACAAGCAACTCTTCGGCATCGAGCGCGGCACGGGGCAGCTGCGCTGGCAGGAGCGATTCGGCATGCTCACGGAAAATGCCCCGGCGGTGTCGGGCAGTTGGGTCTACCAGCCCGTCGGCCCGAGCGGCCTGATGCGGCTGCCGTCCAACCCGTTTCGGCCCGGACCCAAGGCCGAGCTGCCCACCAAGGCCGACGCGAAAGACAAGAAGAAGGCCCGCGCTGCAAAAAAGAAGCAGCGGAAGAAGGATGCGGAGAAAGCTTCCGCGGAAAGCCTCGAACCGATCTCGCTCGACTCCGCAGGCGCCATTCAGAGCCAGCCGCAGGCCTTCAACGGCGGCGTGCTCTGGTGCACCGCCGACGGCACGCTCGTGGCGATCGAGCCGAGCGTTGATGGCTGGCAGCGGAACGAGTTTTATCTCGATCGAGCGCCCGCGGGCCGACCGGTCGCGAAGGATGGCACGATCTTCGCCGCCACGGCGGAAGGCGACCTCGTGCGGATCGACACGGTCGACCTGCCTGGCGGTGGCCTGCGGCTCACCTGGCGTGTGCTGCTCGAATCCAAGCCGGAGGCAGACCTCTTCGTGTCGAATGATCGCGTCGTGGTATCGCTCGGCGAGGACGGACTGGCATGCTATTCAGCCACGACGGGCGAACATGTCTGGAGCACCTGGTTTCCCGGCCGCATCGTCGCCGTCAGCGGCACGCGCGTGTGGATCCTCGACCGCGTGGGCCGCCTCACCGGCATCGACGCCGCCACCGGCGAGCGCCGTGAGCGATTCTGCCTCGGCGATTTCACACTGCCGGTCGTGAACCAGGCGACCGACAGCCTGATCCTCGCGTCGCCCAGCGGGGCGGTCGTGTCGCTCAGGCCGTTCGGCCCTCCGCCCGCGCGGTGAAAAAGGCGACAGGCACAGAGGCCTGTCCTACTTGCCGCGTTGGACTGGGACGCGGGCTTTCGGATCTTGCCGCCAGACTTCCTGCAACAGGGCGTAGAGCGTCTTGTCGATCCGGAAGAGCCGGTGCGGATCCTGGAGGAAGCACTCCGTGGCCACGGCGAAAAACTCGGCCGGGCTCTCGGCGGCGTACTCATCGAACGCCACGCTCCGTCCCTCGTCGAGCGCGTCTTCGAACCGCGCGCGGCAATCGTCGAAGGCGGCGAGCCAGCGCCGGCGGTCGCGGTTCGAAACGAGCGGTGGGATGCCGTCGGCCTCGCCGTCGAGCATGTCGATCGCATGGGCGCACTCGTGGATCACGACCGACCGCGGCCCGTCGAGGAGGCGGCCCCCTTCACGCACCCGCGGCCAGGAGAGCACCATGCTGCCGCCGGTCCAGGTCTCGCCGAGCCGTGGCTCCTGCCATTCGAGTTCGCCGCCCCCATCGAGGGGCGCCGACTTCCTGGCGAGGTAGTCGCCGGGATAGACGAGCACCGATTGCAGCCGCTCGAAAAACTCCCCCGGGAGGCCGAGCGCGAGGATCCCGGCCTGCCCCGCGATCGAGAGCCGGATTTCATCGGTGATCTCGAGTCCGTTGCAGCCCTCGAACCGCTTCTCGGCGAGAAAGACGGCGATCCAGGCCCGCAGCCGCTCGCGCTCGTCATCGTCGAGCCAGGCCATCTGCCGCACGGTGCGGGCGAGGATCTCGTTCCAGGCCGGCGGAAACGGGCGGTCGCGGATCGCCCGGCGCCGACGCTCCCGCAGCCAGCCGAACATCGTCGTGCCTCAGCCGGTCAGGACGGCTTCGAGCCCGGGGGAGGCTGGATCTGGAAGCCATATTCGCCGAGGGCCAACGCCAGCATCACGCAGCCAACGGCGATGGCGATGAACGACAGCACCAGCATCGCCGTGTAGACGTTCACCGGCGGCGGTTTCTGCTGATCGTCTGCCATGCTCGTGTCGCTCGTGCGTCGCTGTGGAGAAACGGATCGCCGCTCAGACCTTCAGCCGCGTGGCCACGCGGTCGCCCGGCTGGATGATGCCCCGCCGAAACTCGGGCACCACGCGGCCCACGCACCGATCCGGCTTCACACTGATCACCTGCACGCGGCCGAGATATTCATCGTCGCGCCAGACCTCGAGGAAGTGGCCCGCCTGCACGCCGTCGTCGCCGCCGAGCGTGACCTCGACCGCGTCGTCGGCCACCGCGGTGACCACGCCGTCGATCGCCGGCACATGGTCGCGGGGCAGGCTCTCGATCGCCAGCCCGTGGTGCTTCAAGAGCTCGCGGGCGTTGGCCACCTGCTTCTCGAGCTGCTTCTTCCGCTCGGTGGCGATCTCGAGAAACGATTCCTTTTCATGGAGGTCGCCAGCGAGCTTCGCGGTGCGATCGACCTGCTCGTCGACCTTCGCCTGCATGCCGCGAATCTGCGAACGCAGGTCGTCGACCGTCTTGGTGACCTTCTCGAGCTCGGCGCGAGTGGCGGTCAGCTCGGTCTGAGCCTGTTCGCGTTCGTTCTCGCGCGATTCTTTCTTCTCGCGCAGGTCCTTGAGCTCCTTGTCTTTCTGCTCGAGGGCCGTCTGGAGCTTCGCCACGATCTGGTCGCGGGACGCTTCCTTCTCAGCCACCCGCTGCGTGAGGGCGTTGATCTGGTTCGTGAGCGTCTCGCGCTCCTTCTTCGCCTCGGTGAGCTGCGCCTTGAAGCCGAGCGGCTTGCCGGCCTGCACCTGATCGGCGGTCCGTTCGATCTCCTCGCGCCAGTTCGTGTGGGTCGAGTAGACCGCGACGGCGAAGCTCATGAACACGAGGCTCATGACGAACACCGCGAAGACGAAGATTTTGCCGATGATATTCATGTCGTTCCTCTCCCCCGCAGACTATCCCTGCATCGGCAGGCCGGTCAACGCATCTCCAGACCGGCTCCTCCGGGCCTTCCGCTCCGCCACCGTCTCGAGCGCGGCGGCCGCCACAACCGCCACACATAACCCGGTCGGCACAGACCCCCACGCCAGCCAGGGGCTCCGGCGGCCGTCGGGCTCGACCTTGGCCCGGATCGTGCCGGTATTGCGGCGGGGCCCTCGGGCAAGCAGCCGTCCGGAACCGTCGATCCAGGCGGAAAACCCGGTGTTGGCCGCGATCACCAGCGGCGTGCGGACCTCGACGGCGCGGAAGATGCCCGCCGCGAGATGCATGTCGAGCTCGCTCGATCCCCAAAACCAGCCGTCATTGGTGAGGTTCACGAGCACGTCGGGCCGGCCGCCGGCCGCCTCGAGATCGAGCACGATCGATCGCACCGCCTCCGGCAGCGCTGTCTCGTAACAGATCGTGGGGGCGACACGGAGCCCTTCGATCGTCACCGCCAGGCAGGTGCGGCCCGCCGTGAGTCCGGCGGGCAGGGGCGTAAGCCGGTAGAGCCAGGGGAAGCGATCGGCAAACGGCACATACTCGCCGAACATGACGGGATACATCTTGTCATAGCGGCCGATCGCATCGCCATCGGCGGCGAGGAAGAGCGCCGAGTTGTAGTGCTCGGCGCCGCCGGCCGCCCGCGGCGTGATCACCTGCCTGTCGAGGCCCACGAGCCAGCGCGTGGCATAGCGCCGTGCGAAGGCGCCGACGGTCGCAAGCCGCTCTGCTTCGAGCACACGGCGGGCGCGGGCTTGCCGCTGGTCGTCTGGCTCTGCCTGCTCGCTTCCCGCCGCCTCGGCCACCACGCTCTCCGGCAGCGTCTCCGCCGGATCGATCTCGAGCAGGCCCCATCGCCACATCGTCTCGGGCCAGACGACGAGGTCGGGCCGCGGTCCGGAGGCCGTGAGCGCCCGCACGGTGAGTTCGTCGTAATGCCGGGCCACCTGCTCGGCCGCGGCCGGATCGTGCTTGAGCTCGGTGTCGATCGAGCCCTGCACCAGCAGGATGTCGAGCGGCCGGCGAGTCGACCGCGGCTCCTCGGCGAGCCGCCAGGCGCCATAGGCCAGCGCGATCGCCGGCAGCCCCACGACCACGGTGGCCGCCCGCCACGCGCCGTATGCGATCGGTGATCGCGGCCGCGCGAGAAGCGCGGCGATGCCGGCGGCCACCGCCATCACGATGCCGCCGACGCCGACGGCGCCACAGAGATCGGCAGCCTGCAGGAGCATGGTCCAGCGCCACTGCGTGTGGCCGAGCGCCGCAAACGTAAAGCCGCCAAGCACCCAGCCGCGCAATTGCTCGCAGCCCATCCACGCGATCGGTGCCGCCAATTCGAGCGGCCACCCGCGACGGTGCACGAGCCGCCGTGCGACCCAGATGAAAAGCGGCAGATAGGCGGCGAGATAGGCGGACAGCGCGACCCAGCCGATCGACGTGGCCGGATGCGGCAGCCGCAGCCAGTGGATCGCCAGAAGCCAGTGCAGGAAGCCGGCGGCCCACAACACCATCCACGGACGCCTCCCGTCGAGCGCATCCCGCTGCACGATCCAGAGCCAGGGGAGCGGCGCCAGCCACGCGAGCATCCAGAGATCTGCCGGCGGCTGCACGAGAAACATCGCGATCGCGCCGATGAAGGCGAGCGTGCTCGAGCGAAGGCTCATCGATCGCTCCCGTGCATGGCTTCCAGCGGCATGAACTCGGCGATCGTCATCCCGGCGACCACCCGCGCATCCTCGTCCACCAACTGCCGCACGAGCCGGCCGGTGACCGGCGCCTCGAGATCGACCGTTGCGCCTCCCCAGGCCAGCTCCGCCACGCGGTCGCCTTCCATCACGGCCGCCCCCTCGGGGACGAGCCAGAGCGACAACACGATCGCGCCGCCCGCCGCGCCGATGTCGGGCACCACGAGGAGGTGGGCGGGGCGTTTCATGTCGCCGCCGCTCACTGTTGCTCGCGCAGCCAGGCGAGCATCACGCGGCCGACGGCGTCGAGCGATTCGGCCGAGCAGTTCTCGGCCGTGTCTTGCGTGGTGTGCCACTGCGGGTAGTCGAAGTCGATGACGTCGCAGGTGGGGATGCGGCCGACCATCCGCAGCGGCACGTGGTCGTCTTCGACCGCATACTTCGGCCGCGGCACGAACTGCCGCACGCCCATCCGCGCGGCGACATCCCAAATCGCATCGACCACCGGCCGCGTGTCGGGCCAGGAGACGCTGTGCTGCTCCTGCCAGATCTCGAGATTTTTGTCGGCCACCATGTCGAGAATCACGCCGGCGCGATAGCGATAGGGTGCATTCCCCTTCTGCTGCGTCGCGGCGTAGTCGCGCGCGAAGAAATTCGATCCGAGGCAGTAGGGATCCCGCTGCGCGACGACGTATTCCTCGGCGTCGAAGAGGACGAAATCCACACCCACGGTCCCGCGGAGCGACGGCATCGCCCCGGCGAGTTCCATGAGCACGGCCACGCCGCTGGCACCGTCGTTGGCGCCGACGAACGTGCCGCGGGGATCGACCGGATCGCGATCGGGAAACGGCCGCGTGTCGTAGTGGGCCCCGAGGAGGATGCGTTCAACGCGGTCGGGATGCCATTCCACGATGATGTTTTCCATCCGCACCGGCTCTCCCGTCCGGCGATCGCGAATCTGAAAGGCCTGCGATCGCACCCGGCCGCCGGCGGCCCGGAAGTGCTTCAGGATCAATTCCCGCTGCTTGATCATCCCCGCCGAACCGCTCGGCCGCGGCCCGATCGCGGCGATCGCCTCGAGGTGGGCCATCGCGCGGTCGCCGGAGAAGGCCGGGAGGTCGTCGGCGCCCGCCCGCGAAGCTGCCGCGGCCACGAAAGCGGCCGCCACCACGACGATCACGCGCCGGCTTCGTGCGCAACAACCGGTCGGCGAGGATGGGGCGAAAGCGTGAGACAGCATGCTGCAAAGTCTACCGGCTTCTGTGGTAAAACTGGGATGTCGATCTCCGGGGCCCTGGCACCGGCAGGAGGAAGCCTTGCCATATCCACGATCAGTCCACCGCTGCCTGACGCTCTGGGTGACGCTCTGGGCGGGCTTGCTCGTGACGTTCGCCGGCAGCGCGGCACGCGGCGGCGGCGGTCCGGAGAATGTGTTTCTCGTGGTCAACTCGTCGAGCGCCGACAGCCTCACCGTCGCCAATACTTTCGCGGCGCTCCGCGGCATCCCACCGATCAACGTGCTGATGCTGCCCTGGCAGGGGAGCGTCGAGGCGGTGCCGATCGCGACCTTCCGCGACGAGCTCCTGCGGCCGATCCTGCAGGCGATCGATTCCCGCAGGCTCGCGCCGCAGATCGACCATGTCGTGTATTCCACCGACTTTCCATGGCGGATCGACTTCGCCGCCGAGTTGCCCGGGGCGCTGATCGGCAAAGACCAGTATCCCTCGGGCTCGCTCACTGGCATGACGACGCTCTTCGCCACGGTGCAGCAGGGCAGCCCCGCCTATCTCGACACCGCCAGCAACCTCTACTGGCGGCCGCTCGACTCCGCGGGCGTGCCCACCGCGACGGCGGGCTTTCGCAGCTGGTATGGCTGGGGGCCGCTCGGCGAAATCGTGGAGGCGGGCGGCTCGCGGTATCTGCTCGCGACCATGCTGGGCGTGACGGCGGGCCGCGGCAACTCGGTGCCCGAGATCGTCCGCTACCTGACGGCGTCGGCCGCGGCCGACGGCACGAAGCCACCCGGCACGATTTATTTCGTGACCAACTCCGACGTGCGGACGACCACCCGCAGCGGCGTCTTCGCCGCCACCGTGGCCGAACTCGGCAAGCTCGGCGTGAAGGCGGAGATCGTCTCGGGCAAACTGCCGATGCGCAAGCGCGACGTGGCGGGGCTGATGACCGGCAGCGCCGACTTCGACCTGCCGGGCAGCGGCAGCACGATCGTGCCGGGGGCGATCTGCGAGAATCTCACGAGCTTCGGCGGGATCTTCTCGCCATCCGCCGGCCAGACGCCGCTCTCGGCGTTCCTGCGAGCGGGCGCCGCAGGCTCCAGTGGGACCGTCATCGAGCCCTATGCGCTGCAGGTGAAGTTTCCCCATGCGGCCATCCAGGTGCACTATGCACGTGGAGCGACGCTCGCCGAGGCCTTCTATCAGTCCGTGCGGTCTCCCTATCAGCTGATCGTCGTGGGCGACCCGCTCTGCCGCCCGTGGGC
The DNA here is from genome assembly GCA_046343855.1 of Planctomycetia bacterium. Taxonomy (GTDB): domain Bacteria; phylum Planctomycetota; class Planctomycetia; order Pirellulales; family UBA1268; genus RGVT01. The sequence goes on along the minus strand of JBKDMX010000116.1, from coordinate 34,884 downwards.
ATCGATTCCGCTCGTCGAGGCGGTAATCGCCCCCGACGCGACGCAGATCCAGCCGGGCGACACGCTGGCGGGAGCCGTCGAACTCGAGCCGCGTGGCACCGTGCCCGGCGGAAATGGCATCACCGTCGATCGCTTCGAGTTCTTCGTCGATGGCGTGCGACTCGCGCAGTGCAGCCCCGGGGAACGGTTCACGCTCGACACCACGACGATGGCCGATGGCCACCACGAACTGCGGGTCGTGGCGATCGATTCATCCCCGGTCGAGACCCAAGGCCGCTGGATCATGCCCGTCTCGTTCCGCAATTACGGCCGGTCGCTCTCGCTCGAGGCCGAGCCGCCGCGGGTGAAGCCCGGCGGCACGGTTCGCGTGAGCGTGAAGGGGGATGGGCTCGACGGCATCGTGATCTTCGCGATGGGCCGCGTACTCGGTCGCGAGGCGAAGCCGGAGGCCACGATCGAAGTGCCGGCCGAACTCCTCGGCCGCGGCGTGGTGACGATCCGCGCTACCGGCCGCGCCGGCCCCGGCGCCACCAACAGCGTCAATGCGGAGCCCGTGACGATCAACGTCACCGATAGCCCGTAGGACAGGCGTCTCCGCCTGTCTGTGCCGCCGTAGGACAGGCGTCTCCGCCTGTCTGGGACAGGCACGGAGGCCTGTCCTACGCCAAATGCTCCGTCTCGTTGAACGAGACGAGCCGAGGCCCCGGCCATTCGAGGAGCGTCAGCGAGGCATTCGCCAGCGCGGGCAGTTTCGTGAATGGCCGCTGGGCGGCGGCTGCGAGCAATGGATGATCGCGGCCGAGCATGCTGCCGAGCGCCGCGGTGAGCACGCCGCCATGGGCGACCACGATCATTCCCGCCACATCGCGGCGACCGAGCGCCTCGAGCACACGATGGCCGCGGGCGGCGAGTTCGGCCCTCGATTCGCCGCCGGGAATCCGATACTCGACGTCGCCGCTTCGCCACCGGGCCACCGCCTCCGGAAACCGCGCTTCGAGGTCGGCCCAGAGATGCCCCTGGAAGATTCCGGCGTGGAGTTCACAAAGTCCCTCGTCGACATGGATCGGAAGCCCAAGGGAGGCGGCGATCATCTCGGCAGTGTGGCGGGCTCGCTTCAGCGGGCTCGACCAGATCTCCCAGGTCGCATCGGGAGCGTTCGCGGCGTCGAGCATCGCGCGGCTCCAGCTGGCGACGGCCGCGGCCTGTCGCCGACCAAGCTGGGAGAGCTCGACATCGGCCTGCCCCTGCACCCGCTCCTCGACATTCGAGATGCTTTCGCCGTGGCGGACCAGATATTGCTGCATGCCCTCGATGCTACCGCGCCGATTCGCCGGCGGGCAGGGCGGCGAGTGCCGATCTGCCGGCGGCGGGCCTCTGGCCGTGCGCGGTGCCGGCGTGGGTCTTCGAGAGGTGTTCGACGAAATCCCGGCTCGCCCCCTGCAGCACGAAGACCTCGCTCGCCTGCTGCGGCGCATCGTGTGGCCGCACGATGCAGATCACCTCGGCCTTCCCATCGTGCTTCCGCACGTGATCGAGCAGCGCCTGCTCGCCCGATGAAAGCGGTTGGGGCGCGGTGGCAACCGCAGCCGCGGGGCCGGGCGAGGCGGTCGGCAGCGCATCGTCGCGATCGCGGCGATCGAACGAAACCGGCGGCATCTCGGCCGGCATGCTGGGCACGCCGGCGGCGGTCGTGTCGGCCACGGCGCCGCTCGGGTAGACGCTGCGGTAGACGAAGGCGAGGCCTGCCTCGTCGAGCTGCTCGTGAATCGCCGGCAGCGCGGCGAAGAGGCCTTCGTTGTCGGTCGGATCGGCGGCATTGCACACGCCCAAGAGCGTGCCATCGATGCCGAAGAGGCCGCCACCGCTGCGGCCCTGCACGGGCTGGCCGGCCACCTGCACGTTGGCGGGGCCGAGATACTTGTCGACGGCGGTGACCCGGCTGTGGTGGATCGTCGGATCCTGGCCGCCGTTGCAGCCCACCGTCACGACGGGCTCTCCGGCGGCCGTGGTGCGCTGCGTGCCGCCGACCCGCGCCGGCTCGACCGGCACGTCGGTGAAGATGCTCACGAGCGCGAGATCACGCTTCAAGTCCCATGAGATCAACTGTCCGGCGAGCCCGCGCGGCCCGCCCGGCCCAAAGAGATCGACCTCGATCATCCCCTTGCCTTCGGAATCGCGGAAGATGTGGCCGCAGGTGAGGATCAGCGCTTCGCCCTGACGGCAATCAACCACCGTGCCGGTGCCCCACGAGGCTCCGTCGGGATCGCCCACCCGCAGGCGGGCGGTGGCGCTCAAGAGCCGCTGTTCGAGCGCCGCTCGATCCTCGGCGGCAAGCGGCGGCGGAATGTTGGCTGGTGGCGTGGCGCGCTCGGCGAGCGGCCGCGCCGATCCTGGCAGCCGCTCCAATGACTCTCGGGTGCCGCGATCGTCGCGGGCCACGGATGGCAGCCCCTGCACGGTCGCTGCGACGGCGGCGGTCGCCGGCGCGGCAGGCTCGGTCGAGAGCGGTGCGGTGGCGGCCGTGGCCGGCAGCGGGATGCCGGGAACTCGCGGCTCGGGGCTGGTCGCGGCAAGGGGCGTGGCAGCCTTCGCGCCCGGCAGGCCGAGCGCCTCGCGGCTCTTCGCGAGCAGGTTTTCCATCTCCTCGTGCGTCGTGGCGCCGTTGATGCGGCCCACTTCCTGCCCCTTCACAAGCAAGACGTAGCAGGGAACGCCGGTGACGCCGAAGCGGCGGACGAGATCCCCCTCGCGATCGACGTCGATGTGCCGCACGGCCCAACCCGCCGACTCCACCTCCGCGACGAGCGGCGCCATCGAGCGACAGGGCCCACACCACGACGCGGAGAAATCGAGCAGCACGATCTCGCCCGTGGCGGCGGCCTGCACCGGATTGGCGCGGGTTATGCCGGCCGTCGCGACGATCGCCGCGGCCGACAGCAGGCAGATTCCGGCGGCGCGGACGACCGACCGACGGACGAATGTGGCGTGCTGAAACAGGGTCATCCGCGGCTCCATGCTGGGGTTCCTTCGCGGGCGGTGCCGAAGGGGTCGGGATACTGCCGCCACCCCCCACCTGCCACAAGATCACTTTCGCCCCGCATCTGCGTCGCAAGGCCTTTCCCATTCGCCCCGGGCCTGCGCTGTTTCCCCGTTTCCACAGACATTCTTACAATCCGCTTTCCTCGCAGCCCACGGAACTTCATGCCCGCCCCCACCCAACGCCGGATTCTCGTCACCTCGGCCCTGCCCTACGCCAACGGTCACATCCATCTGGGGCATCTGGTCGAGTACATCCAGACCGACATCTTCGTCCGCTTTCAGAAGCTCCGCGGCCATCGGGCCATCTACCTCTGCGCCGACGACACCCACGGCACGGCGATCATGATCCGCGCGAAGGCCGAGGGCCGCAGCGAGCAGGCCTTGATCGCCGCGATGCGCGAGGCGCATCTGGCCGACTTCGGCGGCTTCCAGATCGAATTCGACCATTACGGCAGCACCGACAGCGACGCCAACCGTCGTCTCTGCGGCGAGATCTGGCAGGCGCTTCGGCGGCGCGGCCTCGTCACCTCGCGCGACGTGAAGCAGCTCTACGATCCGGTCGCGGGCGTCTTCCTGGCCGATCGGTTCGTCCGCGGCGGCTGCCCGAAGTGCAAGGCCGCCGACCAATATGGCGATTCCTGCGAGCAGTGCGGCGCCACGTATGGGCCGGCCGACCTCATCGAGCCGCGGAGCACGCTCTCCGGCGCGCGGCCCGAGGAGCGGTCGGCCGAGCACCTCTTCGTGACGCTCGAGGCGATGCATTCCTTCCTCGACCAGTGGACGCGGTCCTCGGGCGCGCTCGATCCGCGGGTGGCCAACTACCTTGCGGGGCACTTCCTCGGCGATCCGCTCCGCGACTGGGACATCTCCCGCCCCGCGCCCTACTTCGGCTTCGAGATCCCCGACGCGCCGGGCCACTACTGGTATGTCTGGTTCGATGCGCCGATCGGCTACCTCGCGGCCACGAGCGAGTGGTGCGGGCGGCAGGGGGAATCGTTCGACGCCTGGTGGCGGCGCAGCGGGGCGAACGAGCCGCCCGCCGAGATCCATCACTTCATCGGCAAAGACATCACCTATTTCCACACGCTCTTCTGGCCCGCCATGCTCGAGGCGGCCGAGCTTTCGCTGCCGACGAAGGTCCGCATCCACGGCTTCCTCACCGTCAACGGGCAGAAGATGTCGAAGAGCCGCGGCACGTTCCTGCTCGCACGCACCTACCTCGACCACCTCGATCCCGGCATGCTCCGCTACTTCTATGCGTCGAAGCTCGCCGGCGGCATCGACGACATCGACCTGAATCTCGAGGAGTTCGCGGCGAAGGTGAACGCGGATCTCGTCGGCAAGGTGGTGAACCTCGCCAGCCGCACCGCGCGGTGGCTCGAGCAGACGGGCCTCTCTTCGCGCTACCCCGAAGACGGCGGCCTCTTCGCGCAGGCCGCAGCCGACGGCGCCGAGATCGCGGCCGCCTACGAAGCCTGCGATTTTGCGCGTGCAATGCGGGCGATCATGCTCGCAGCCGACCGAGCCAATCTGTATGTCGATACCGAGCAGCCCTGGAAGCTCGCGAAGGCGGGGCCCGACGCCGCGGCAAAGCTGCAGGACGTGGCGACGGTGGCGCTCAACCTCTTCAGGCAGTTGGCCGTCTACCTCGCGCCGGTGCTCCCGAAGCTCGCCGCGCAGGCGGGCGATCTCGTCGGCGGGCCGATCCGCTCATGGGAGGAATCGCAGCGGCCGCTCGCCGGGCTGCCGGTCGGCGCATTCACCCCGCTCATGCGCCGCGTCGAGGCGGCGCAGATCGAGGCGTTGCTCGCGCAATCGCTCGCCGAAGCCCGTGCATCATCCCCACCGTCAGGAGCCCCTTCGATGGATTCCCAGCCAACCGCGACCGCCGCCGACAGCGCCGAGCCCCTCGCTGCCGAACCACTCGCCCCCACCTGCACGATCGACGACTTTGCGAAGATCGATCTCCGTGTGGCACGGATCCTCACGGCCGAGGAGGTGCCCGAGGCGAAGAAACTGCTCAAGCTCACCGTGAGCCTCGGCGGCGACGCGACGCGTACCGTCTTCGCCGGCATCAAGGGATTCCACGCGCCGGAGGCGCTCGTGGGCCGGCTGGTGGTGGTGGTCGCGAACCTCGCGCCGCGGCAGATGAAGTTTGGCTTGAGCGAGGGCATGGTGGTGGCGGCCAGCGGTGCAGGCGCCCAAGGTGTCTACCTGCTTTCCCCCGATTCCGGCGCCCTGCCCGGCATGCGGCTGCATTGAACAAAAAAGGTGTCAGGACTCTTTTTCAGCCCCATTGATTGGGCCGAAAAAGAGTCCTGACACCTTTTTGGGTTCGCGCGCTCGGGGCGTAGAATCCTGCACTCTCCAGGAGAACGAACCATGGCGCAGAAAATGATACTGTTTCCGACCGATTTTTCGCTTGCGAGCGATGCCGCGCTTCCGCATGCCGAGGCGCTCGCGAAGCAGAGCAATGCGCGACTGTTGATCGTGCACGTCGAGGAGCCGCCCCTGGCCTACGGCGGCGGCGAGCTGTATTACGGCCTGCCCGAGCCGAGCTCGGAGCGGATCCTCAAGATGCTCGAGGACGTGAAGCCCGCCGACCCGAAGCTCCCGTTCGCGCACCGGCTCACGATGGGCGATCCCGCCGGGGAGATCGTCCGCATCGCCGCCGAGGAGGGTGCCGAGATGATCGTGCTCGGCACGCACGGCCGCACCGGCGTCACGCGGCTCCTCATGGGCAGCGTCGCCGAGGCGATCGTACGGCGGGCGCCATGCCCGGTGCTTGTCTATCGCGAGACGGCGGAGACACTGGCGAAGAAGAAGCCGGCAGCCGCCGGCGTGTGACGGCCCGGTACGCGTGTTTGTTCGCCGATGCCCACCCGACCGATTCTCGAGTTGCGCGCGAGTGTTCGTTCGCGGCTGCGCGGATTGTTCGATGCCGTCGGCTTCCTCGAGGTCGACACGCCGGTGCTCTCGAGCGAGGTGCTGCCCGAGGCCCACATCGACCCGATCGCCGTGCACCTCGACGGCCATGGCACACCGCCACATTTTCTTCAGGCGAGCCCCGAGGCCCTGATGAAGCGGCTGCTCGCGGCCGGCTCTGGGCCGATCTACCAGTTCGCCCGATCGTTTCGCGCGGGGGAGCGCGGGGCGCGGCACGACGTCGAGTTCGTGCTGCTCGAGTGGTATGCGCCGGGCACCACGCTCGACGACACCGCCCCCTTCCTCGCGCGGCTCTGCGAGGCGGCCCTCGGCACGTCCGGCATCGAGCGGACGACCTGCCGCGAGGCGTTTCTCACCCATGCCGCCGTCGATCCTCTCTCGGCCTCGCTCGCGGCATGGCGAGCCGCGGGCGCGCGGGCCGGGGTGCGATTGCCGGAGCACCACGCCGACACGCCGGACGACTGGTTCGAGGCGATCCTCTCGGAGATGGTCGCGCCACAGCTTGGCCGTGGCCGGCCGACGATGCTCGAGGACTGGCCGGCCTCGCAGGCGGCCTTCGCGCGGATCGTTGGCGGCGCCCCGCCGGTCGCGCGGCGGTTCGAGCTTTTCGTCGAGGGCGTCGAGCTCGCCAATGGCTGGGAAGAGGAGACGGGCCGGGAATCTCTGCTCGAGCGGATCGCGGATGCAAATCGGATCCGCGCGGCGAACGGCCGGGGCGCTTTGCCGGTGCCCGAGCGGCTCGTCGCGGCGCATGGAGCGCAGATGCCCGCGGGCGTCGGCGCGGCGCTCGGCTTCGATCGGCTCGTGATGCTCGCCGGCGGAGCCGACACGATCGATCGCGTGCGGGCTTTCAGTTCGCGGACGGCCTGACCACGTCGGCCATCGTCACCATCCAGCGCTCGCCCGGGCGCCCCTGCCATTCGGCAGGCATGGGCTCGAGCGTGATCTCGATCGTACAGGTGCCCGCCTTGGCCCGCACGAGCCATGTTCCTTCGCGCTCACCAGCCGACGTGGCGATCACGCTGGCCCGATCCGAAGCCCCGCAGGCGGCCACTGCATCGACGCTGCCGGCCGCCTCCAAGCCGCATATGCTCCGCGCATCGGCAAGCCGTTGCTCGTGAATCGTGTCGAGCCAGAGCCGCGCGGCTGCGCCGGCCCGCGCCGCCGCGATCGATCGCGCGGTGGCTTTCGCGGCCACGGCCTGCGCCCCGAACCCCACGGCGAGGGCAAGGCCGGCGATCGCCGCCAGCCGACCCGCCTTCGGCGCCTCTGGCCGGGCGACATCCCGCAGCGCGGCGACCGCGATTGCGATCGTGACGAGCGGCAGCACCCAGAAGACCGGGCTCGCCAGCGCCAGCGCCGAAATGCCGCCGAGCGCGGCCGCCGCCACCGCCAGCCGGCTCACCGGCAGATAGCCGGGCACCTCGTCGGACTGGCTCCCGAACTGCATGGCGTCCTCAGGCCTTCTTGAATGACCGCTGGATCTCCTCGAGCGACGTCACGCCGTCGGCGACGCGCGCGATGCCCTCCTGTTGCAGCAGCCGCATGCCGTCCTTCATCGCGGCCTGCCGCAGCACCTTGCCGTCGGCCTTCTTCGCCAGGTAGCGGTTGAGCGTCGGACCGGAGGCGATCTCGAAGATCCCCGTGCGGCCGAGGTAGCCGGTGCCTGTGCAGACATCGCAGCCTTTTTCGGCCGCGCGGGGAAGGGTCGACCGCTCCGTGGGATCGATCTTCAGCTTTGCGAGCAATTCCGGGGGCGCGAGAAAATCCTCCCTGCATTGCGGGCAGAGTTTGCGAACGAGCCGGCCGCCCACCGCGCCCAGGAGCGCTCGCGAGAGCACCTCCGGCGCGATGCCGAGTTTCATCAGGTTCGCAAGCCCGTCGACCGCATCCTCCCCGCGGATGCCGATCACGACGAGCAGGCCTTCGTCTGCTGCAGCGACGAGCTTCCCAGCAAGCTCGGGGTCTTTCAGATCGCAGCAGGCAAGCGCGCCCGGATAGCCACGCCTGGCCTCGTCGACCGCCGCCGTGGGGGAAATATTCTTCGTGGCATCCCAGCGAACGACCTTCACGTTTTGAATCTCGGCACCGGGATTGGCGGCATCCTCGATGGCGACGAAATCGCGCACGAGCCGATCGGCCGTGGTCAGGACCATGTCGAAGAGCGTCGTCAGACCGCCGCGCTTCGGTGTCGCGATCACGATCAGCCCCTTCTCGAGCGCCAGCAGGTGACGCACGCGATCGACCAGTGGCGGGGGCATGCCGGTGTCGGCGATCGACTTGAATTTCGGCCGGCCGTACTCGAGCGCGAGTTGCGCCCGTTCGCCCGTTGGCACTCCCTGCGTCACGATCCTACAGGGCCAGGGCTTGCCCTCGATCACCGTCAGGAACTGGCCGGACTGCCGCTTGCGCCGCTCCTTGGGGTCGAGCCCCCCGATCGTCTTGAGCACCGCGAGCACGGCATCGCCGGCGGCGCGGTCGATCGTTTCCGCCTGGGACATCACGCCGTCGATCTGCCGATGCACACCCGCGGAATCCTTCGTGAAATCGACAATGACGTCGCTCGCGCGTTCCTTCACTGCGGCGGCGATCAGTTCGCAGGCTCGCGGGTAGGCTTCCGCGCCGGTCACCTGTTCGAGCCGCGTTGGATCGACACCGCGGACGACGTCGAAAGACACCTTTGGAAGCGTCTTCTCCGCCTCGACTGCTGCCTTGGCGCCACGGCGGGGCAAGAAACGTCCAAACAATCCGGCAAGCCCGGCCCCGAAGCCATGGCCCGTTGGTTTGGGCAACGCGGCGCCGAGCAGGCAGAGCACCTGCTCGCCAGACGGTGCCGTCCGCAGCGTCACACGACATGGCCGTCGAGCATCGCCCGTCGCGACGATGAACTCCCCCTCCTGCGTCCCCTTCGTGGCGGTCGGCTTCACGGCGGAGAGCGACTTGATCGCGGCAATCAGGCTTGTCAGGTCATCCCGCTCGAGCGGCTCGCCATCCTGCCAGGCGTTGTCGATCTTCCAGCGCACGCTCGCTGCCTGCGTGGAAAGATCGAAGAGCACGCCCGTCGCGGCTCTCGCCGCGGCGGCGGCGAAAACCGCCTGGGCCTGCCGAAACCCGGGCAGTTTTGCGGCGGTCTTGCGGCGGGCTGCCAACTCCGCGGGAGTGCCGCCGGCCGCCTCGAGCGCGGCCGGCTTCAGCCGCGGTTTTTTTTCGGATCCTGCCTTCGCGGCAGGGCCACGGGAAAGCTTGAGAACGGCCATGGCTGAATCAGGCGACTCCGATGCCCTTGAGGGCCATCATCAGGGCATCACGGTTGGGCGCGATCTCGAGCGCGTCATTCCGATCGATGAGCCCCTGGTCGATCAGGCTCTTGAGGCTCATCGTGAAGTCCTGCATGCCGTCCTGCGCGGATTTCTTGATGTGATCGGGGAGCAGGTGGTCCTTCTCCTCGAGGACGTATTTCCGGACGAGCACGTCGAAAAACATCAGCTCGCACACCGGCACCCGGCTCACGCCCGGCCTGATCGACTTGAGCAGCTTCTGCGCCACGATCCCCTTCATGTTGAAGGCGATCGCACTGCGGATCGCGGCATGCTCCTCCTGCGGAAACAGGTCCAGGATGCGGGTGATGGTGCTCGAGGCGCTCGCGGCATGGATGGTGCCGAAGACGAGATGCCCCGTCTCGGCCGCATGGATCGCGGTCTTGAAGGTCTCCACGTCGCGCAGCTCGCCGACGAGGATGATGTCTGGATCTTCGCGAACGGCATGCTTCATGCCGACCTCGAAGTTTTTGACGTCGGTGCCGATCTCGCGCTGATTGATCAGGCACTTGTCTTCGGTGAAGATGAACTCGATCGGATCCTCGAGCGTGAGGATATGCTTGCGGTAGTTCTGGTTGATGTAGTTGAGCATCGACCCGATCGTCGTGCTCTTGCCCGACCCCGTCACTCCGGCGAGCAGCACCATGCCCTGGTCGAGCTGGCAGAGCTTCTCGATCGCCGGCGGCAGAAAGAGCCCCTTGAAGTCGGGGATCGTGTTGTTGACGCGGCGGGCGACCATGCCGAGCGATCCCTGCTGATAGAGCAGGTTCACGCGAAACCGCCACTTCACGCCATCGACCGTGCAGGTGTGGGCGAAGTCGGCGCCGCCGTCGGTCTCGAGAATCTTGCGTTGCCGCTGGTCGAGCATCGGCATGCACAGCTTTTCCATCTGTTCGTCATCGAGCCGGGGCGCCTTCAGCGGCTGGAGCGCCCCCTTCACCCGCATGAAGGGCGGCTGGCCGACCTTCAGATGCAAATCGCTCCCCTGCAGCTTCACCAGCGCCTCGAAGAAGCGGTCAATCTCGAGCGCCGGGCGGCTGCCCCGGGACGCGCTCACCGGGGGCGGCGTGTCGTCGGATGAGGTGCTCGAGGCTGCGTGCGGGGTCGTGGCCATGGCTAACGTGGGCGGGGCCGGCGGCGGGAGTGATCGCGGGCGGGAGCGGAGGCAGGGGTGAACTTACGATCGCGACGGGCGGACGGGGATGCCCCGTTTCAAAAAAAGTTCCTTGACCTCTCGAATCGTACACTCCCCGAAGTGGAAGATGCCAGCGGCCAGCGCCGCGTCGGCCCCGCCGTGCTCGACGGCGTCGGCAAGGTGGTCCGGGCGGCCGGCCCCGCCGCTGGCCACGACCGGAATGCCCACGGCCCGACTCACGGCCGCAGTGATTTCGAGATCGTAGCCGTCGCGGGTGCCGTCGCGATCCATGCAGGTGAGCACGATCTCGCCGGCGCCGAGCGATTCGACGTGCTTCGCCCACGGCACGGCCTCGAGGCCGGTCGGCACGCGGCCGCCGTTCACAAACACTTCCCACACCTCGCGGCCGTCTCGCACCACCCGCTTGGGGTCGATGTTCACGACGGTCGCGCAGCTGCCGAGACGGTCGGCCACCTGCGTGATCAAGTCCGGCGTCCGCACGGCGGCCGAGTTGATGCTCACCTTCTCGGCGCCCGCCTGGATCAGCTGGCAGGCGTCGTCGAGTGTACGGATGCCGCCGCCGACCGTGAACGGCATGAAGATCGTCTCGGAGACGCGGCGCACCACGTCGAGCATGATCGCGCGGCCCTCGTGGCTCGCCGTGATGTCGAGGAAGACGAGCTCGTCGGCACCCTCCGCTTCGTATCGCGCCGCGACGGCGACCGGGTCGCCGGCATCGACGAGGTCGAGGAACCGCGTCCCCTTGACCACGCGGCCCTTCTCCACGTCGAGACAGGGAATGATCCGCTTCGCCAGCATCAGCGTCGCCCGCTGCCGATGACGCCCTCTTCGGGGCTCGAGGCCGTGGCGTAGAGCCGCCGCGGGATTCGTCCGGCGAGATAGGCCTGTCGCCCGGCGAAGCAGGCCGCCTTCATCGCCTGGGCCATGCGGAGCGGATCGGCGGCATGGGCGATTGCGGTGTTGAGGAGCACCCCGTCGACGCCGAGCTCCATCGCCGCCGCCACGTCGCTCGCCGTGCCCACGCCCGCATCGACGATCACCGGATAGTCGGGGTCGCCCTCCTTGAGATACTCGAGGCAGATTCGCAGGTTGTTGGCATTGAGGATCCCCTGCCCTGAGCCGATCGGACTGCCGGCCGGCATGACGCTCGCGGCGCCGAGGTCCTTGAGCCGCCGGGCTACGATCGGATCGTCGGTCGAATAGACGAGCACCGCGAAGCCGTCCGCCACGAGCCGCGCGGTCGCCTCGAGCGTGCCGACGGGATCGGGAAGGAGCGTCCGCTTGTCGCCGAGCACCTCCAGCTTCACCCATTCAGCGCCGGGATTGCCGAGGTCGCGAAGCAGTTCGCGGCCGAGCCGCGCCACCCGCACGGCATCGTCGGCCGTGAAGCAGCCGGCCGTGTTTGGCAGGATCGTGTAGCGCGAGGCATCGAGATGATCGAGGATGTTTTCGCCCGCGGCATTGACGAGCCGCTCACGGCGCACCGCGACAGTCACGCAATCGGTTCCGGAGGCGTCGAGGCAGCGGGCCATCTCGGCATAGCTCGCATACTTTCCGGTGCCGACGACGAGCCTGCTCGAGAGCGTCATGCCGCCGACCACGAGCGTGTCGCGGGCGGGCGTGTCGATCACGGGGGCGGAGGGTGAGGTCATGGCGGGTTTTTTCGGGGTGTCAGCCGCCACCGACGAGCGTGACGATCTCGAGGCGGTCGCCCGCCTTGAGCATACAGTCGGCGAGGCGGGCCCGTGGCACCACCTCCTCGTTCACCTCGACGGCCAGCGGCCGGCCGGCGAGGCCGAGCGCCGCGACCACGTCGAGGGCCGAAGAGCCTGGCGCCGCCGGATAGGACTCGCCGTTGACCTGAATGTCGACCGTGCCCGGGGCTGCCATGACCTACTTCGCCTTCGCCCCGGCGGCTTTCTCCTTCATGCCGGCCGCCCCCGCCTTCGCGCCGCCGCCGCGCGGCCGCGCCACGTCGAGCGGCACGAGCTCCACCACGCCCGTCTGTTGGGCATTGAAGGGGATCGCATAGGCCACCGTCATGCCGGTGGAGGAATCGGTCACGTAAAGAACCGAATTGGCGAACTGCACCCCGCCGCCGGCTGGCATATCGGCGGCGCCCGAGACGAGGAGGAACTTCGGGTTCTTCACCTGTCCCGCCTTGAAGCCGAGATCCTTGAGCACGTTGTGCTTGTAGCCACTGGCGAAGCGCGGCGGCGTGGCGGTCGTATTGAGGATTCCGCCGGACAGATCGCCCGTCTCGAAGTCGAGCATGAAGAGCGCCTCGACGGCTCCGTTGATCGGCACGGTGCAGACCGCGAATGACTCGTCCGCGAGCGACGTGAGGGCCTGCACCGTGGCGAGCGGAGGCCGGGGCGCTGCCACGAGCCCGACCGCGATGCCCGCGGCGAAGAGCGCCGCCGCACCTGAAGAACATCCAAACACCTGCGCGCCAAACACCTGCGAGCCACGCGAAACCTGGTTCATGCCCGACTCCCTTCTGGAGGAACTGCTGGAAATCTATTGCTGTTTGGCGTCGGCCTTCACCGAGAGCCGAAACTTGCCGATGTTGTGCTGCCCGTCGGCATATTGCTGGTCGATCGTGATCGTCAGCGGCGACCCGGCCGGGATCTTCACGTCGGGCGCGATGTCGAAGATGGCGAAATGCTCCTTGCCGGTGGCGCCGGCGATGCCCCAGCCCGTGGCGGGATTCCCGTCGATCGCGGCCGCGGCGGTGAAGTTCGGCTGCGCATAGTCGGAAGTCGCGTTACCAAACTTCACGTTCGTCGAGGTCTCGGCCTGGCCGGGCACGCCATGGAGCACGGCAAACGTGCTCAGCACGAAATTGCCGTTGCCGGAGCGGCCCGGGCCCTGCGACGGCAGGCTCGGATCGGCAAGCACATCGAGCCTGATCGACCGCGGCACCACGCCCGCCGGCAGGACGGCCTTCACCGAGTAGGTGTCCTTGGCGAGCTGGCCCGTCACCATGATGGTGCCATCGGGGCCGATCGTGCCGGTCGCCCCGGCCATGCTCTTGAATTCAGCCGGCACGAGCGGCTTCCAATCGCCGGCCGCAGTGGCAGGCGGTGTCGCGGGAGCCGTGGCTGCTGCCGGCGCTGCCGGCGCTGCGGGTGTGGCGGGCGCTGCGGGTGTGGCCGGCGCTGCAGGTGTGGCCGGCGCTGCGGGTGTCGCAGCCGCAGCCGCAACGGCCTCTGCCGGCGGTGCCGGCGGCGGAGGGAGCAGTTTCGGTGCGGGCGTCGGGATGATCGCGGCGCCGGCATGGGTGCCGACGATCAGCGACTTGCCGTCCGGGGCGAACGCCACCGACCAGACGCTCGACTTCTGCGGCGCCGGGCCTTCCTGCTCCGCCTTGGCGCCGACGTCCCAAAACTTCACCGCTCCATCCAGGCTGCCGCTCGCGAGCCGGCTGCCATCGGGCGAGAACATCGCCGTGGTCACCCAATCCTTGTGTCCCTTGAGCGTCGCCGCCTCCTTCGCGTCGCTCGTCGTCCAGAGCTTGATCGTGCGGTCGGCGCCGCCGCTGGCGATCTTCGAGCCATCGGGCGAATAGGCGACGACCCAGATGGCGTCGCCGTGCCCCTCGAGCTTGCCCTTCTCGTTGCCGTTGGCGTCCCAGAGTTTGACGAGCTTGTCGCCGCCGCCGGTCGCGAGCGTGCCGCCATCGGGGGAGAATTCGAGGGCGGTCGCGGGCCCGGCGTGCGCCGAGATCGTCTTCGCCTCGCTGCCATTGGCCGTGTTCCAGATGATCACGGTGCCATCCTCGCCAGCCGTCGCCAGTTTCGAGCCGTCCGGGGAGAAGTCGAGCGACCGCACCCAGCCCTTATGCTTCTTGAGATCGCTCCTGAGCGTGCGTGCGGGATAGTCCCAGAGCTTCACCAGTCCGTCATAGCCGGCGGTGGCCGCGAGCTTGCCGTCCTTCGAGATGCGCAACGCCCAGACGGCCGTGGGATGTCCGGCCATGTCGCCGACACGCGTGCCATCGGGCTTCCAGACGACCACGTCGCCCGGCCGGTAGAGCAGGCTCTCGCCACCGGCGGTCGCAAATGTCGCGCCATCGGGGGCATACTCGGCCGCGATCACCCATCGTTTGAAGTCCCCGATCGCTGTCGCCGGATGTTCCGCGGGTTTGGCGGCCGGCTGTGCCGCTGGTGCGGCGGGGTCGGCGGCCAACGCCCGAGCGGCCGCACACACGAGCAGAATCGCGGAGATCCGAAGCCATGCCAGTCGCATTGTAGGGCTCTTTCCGTAAGGACGGTTGCCGGGCGGCTCTTTTGCCACACGGCCGGTAGTATAGTTTCTCGCCGATAGTATAGTTTCTCGGCATGGCCTCGCTCGACCGTCGAAAAAACCGAGTTCAGCAACCCGCGGTCCGATCCGATCGCCACGCCGTCCTCGTTGCCAGCGGCGACCTGCGGGAGGAGGCCAACCGCGTCTGCTGGCCGGCCCAGCAGGATCTCGAAGCGGCGCTGGGGAAAGCGTTCGCCGCGGCCGGCTGGCGGCTCACGCGCGGTCATGCGGCGTCGAAGTCGCGCGGCCACGGCTTCATCGCCTCCGCCCGCGAGGGGCTCGACGTCTTTGCATCGATCGACCCACGGGTGCCGCTCGTCGTCGCCGAGGCCGTCTGGCAGTATTCCAACCACGTGCTGCCAGGCCTCACGACGCACGCCGGCCCGATCCTCACCGTCGCCAATTGGTCGGGGCAATGGCCGGGCCTTGTCGGCATGCTCAATCTGAATGGCTCGCTCACGAAGGCCGGCGTTCCATACTCTACGCTCTGGGCCGATGACTTCGCGAGCCCGACCTTCCGCCGTCACCTCGCGTCGTGGCTCGATACGTCCGTCGTGCATCACGACACGAGCCACGTGGTGCCGCTCACCGCTGTCTCCATTCCCAAGCCGCTCGCACAGACCGCCGAGCAGATCGCCTCCGACCTGCGGCGGCGAAAAGCGCTGATGGGCGTCTTCGACGAAGGCTGCATGGGGATGTACAACGCGATCATCCCGGATCACCTGCTCCATGCGACGGGTGTCTTCAAGGAACGGCTGAGCCAAAGCGCGCTCTACCACGAGACCATGCGGGTCTCCGACGCCGATGCCCGCGAGGTTTTCCGCTGGCTCGAGAAGGCGGGCATGCGGTTTCACTTCGGCAAGCGCGAGGCGACCGACCTGACGAAAACCCAGGTGCTCCTGCAGTGCAAGGTGTACGTGGCCGCCTTGCGGATCGCCGATCGCTACGGCTGCGATCTCGTAGGCATCCAATACCAGCAGGGCCTCAAGGACCTGCTGCCGGCGAGCGACCTGGTCGAGGGGATGCTCAACAATGCGAGGCGGCCGCCGGTGACGGCCGAGGGCTCTGCGCGAGTGCTCTGGAAGGGCAGGCCGCTCGTCCACTTCAACGAGGTCGACGAGTGCGCCGGCCTCGACGGCCTGATCACGCAGCGCGTGCACGAGGCGCTTGGAGAGCCGGTGGAGAACACGCTCCACGACATCCGCTGGGGAGACTGGGATCGTTCGGGGTCCACCGACCAGTGGGTCTGGGTCTTCGAGATCTCGGGGGCCGCGCCGCCGGCGCACTTCATCGGTGGCTGGAAGGGAGCGGAGGGCTGGCGGCAGCCGCCGATGTATTTCCGGCTCGGCGGCAGCACGCTCGCCGGCGTGAGCAGGCCGGGCGAGATCGTCTGGAGCCGGATCTGGGTCAACAACGTCGCCGGACAGGAGCGGCTCTGCATGGATATCGGCCGCGCGCAGGTCGTCAGCCTCCCCGAGGAGGAGACCCGGCGGCGTCTGGAAGAGACGACGAAGCAGTGGCCGATCATGCATGCCGTCACCTACGGCATCTCCCGCGACCAGATGATGGCCCGCCACAAGGCCAACCACGTGCAGGTGGCCTATGCGAACGACGCCGCCGGCGCCGACAAGGCAGCCCTCACGAAGGCCGCCGTGGCACGCGCCCTCGGCATCGAGGTGCACTTCTGCGGCACCCGCGGCCAGGGCGCCTCGCCGTCACTCCGCTGGGATGCGTAGTGCTCCTCTCGCCCAAGCCGCTGCCGGAACGGCAGAAGTCGGTCGCTTCGCGACTCCTGCGGATCCTTCGCGCTACAATTTCTCCTTTGACGACCTACGGCGATGCCGACCTCAGAAGGTCGAAATTGCAGACGCTCGTCGAGCTTCCGCCGATTCCGGCGGCTCCACGGTAGGCGAGGGGGTCGGCGGAAGCTCGAGGAGCATTTGGACCGAGTCCGCGAGGGCCACCGCGACTCGACTTCTGCCGCCCCCGAGCCGGCGCGATACCGTTTGATCCACTCCGGGACGAAGCGGTCTACTAGGCTGCTCGTTCGCCCCTCCCCCGGAAAGGAACTCCATGAAACGGTCTGGCTATCTCGGCATCGACGCCGGCACGCAGGGGCTCTCGGTGATTTTCACCGCCGACGAGATGCGGATTCTCGCGACGGGCGAGGGGGCGTATGAGATGGTGCCGGGCCTCGGGCCGGAGTGCTACGAACAGCATCCCGGCGACTGGGAGCGGGCCCTCGGCACCGCCATGGCCGACCTGCGCGCGAAGCTCGCCACGGCGCAGATCGATCCCTACGGGCGAGCCAGCGGCATTTCCGGCCAGAGGCATGGCGAGGTGCTCGCCGCCGAGCTCGGCCGTTCGCGGGGCCCAGCGCGACTCTGGTGCGATGCCCGCAACGAGGCCGAGGGGCACGAGCTCACCGATCGGCTCGGCGTGAAGATGCCCAAACGGATCACCGCGGCGCGGTGGCTCTGGACGATCCGCAACCAGCCCGAGAAGGCCGCGAAGGTGGCCCATATCACGACGCCCGCCGGCTGGATCGCATTTCGGCTCACGGGGCGGTGGAACCTCGGCATCGGCGACGCGGCCGGGATGTTTCCGATCGATCAGAAGACGCTGAACTACGACGCGAAGCTCCTGGCCGACTTCGACGCCCTTGTCGCCAACGCCAAAAAATCATCGATCCGCCCGCTCGGCGATCTGCTGCCGACGGTGTGCCGTGCTGGTGAGGATGGCGGGGAGCTCGACGCCCATGGTGCCGCCGTGCTCGGCCTGCCGGCAGGCATTCCCGTCGCACCGGCCGAAGGGGATCAGCCCGCGGCGCTCGCCGGATCGCTGATCGGCCGTGCGGGGATGGTGGCGATGAGCTTTGGCACGAGCGTGGTCGCCAACTCGGTGGGCGACCGGGCGTTTCGCGGCATCGCGACGGCGATCGATCATTTCTGCGCGCCCGACGGCAAGCCGATCAACATGGTCTTCCTCCGCAACGGCACCACGCCGATGAACACGGTCGTGGAGATGTTTGGCCAGGCGTCGGGGGGCGACCGCGGCGCGGGCTTCGCCGCCGTGATGCCGCAGTTGCTCGCGGCGCCCGATGATTGCGGCGGCCTCCTCGCCCTCCCCTTCATGGACGACGAGCCGGGCCTCGGTGTCTCCCGCGGCGGCACGGCTTGCGTGGTGGGGTTCAACGGCACGAACGCCACGCCGGGCAACGTCGCCAAGGCGATGCTCCTGGCGACGATCTTCAACCTCCGCATGGGGAGCGACCTGCTCGACGCGCAGGGCTACCCGCGCAGCGAGATCATCCTCTCCGGCGGCCTCACGAAGACTCCCGCGCTCGGGCAGATCCTGGCCGACGTCTTCAATACCCCCGTCACGATTCTCGACGGCGCAGCGGAGGGCACGGCCTGGGGCGCGGCGCTCATGGCGAAGTATCGCGACCTGTCGCTCGCGGGCAGCGCGACCGACTGGCAGTCATTCCTGGCCAGCCACGCCTCGGGCAAGCCCACGCACTTCGCGCCGCGACCGGCTTCCGTCGCTGTCTACAGCCGCCTCTACGACCGCTACCGCAAGCTCGTCGCCCTGCAGGGCCAACTCTCCGTAGGATAGGCTTCAGCCTGTCACCGAGTAGGCTTCAGCCTGTCACCGAGCAGGCTTCAGCCTGTCACGCCCCTCCGCCTGATCCCCTTCGCGCCCAAGGGAGCCGCCGGACGTAGGCGAGGGGGTCGGCGGAAGCTCGAGGAGCATTTGGACCGAGTCCGCGAGGGACACCGCGACAATCCGAAGGAGTTGCGAAGCAACCGACTTCTGCCGCCCCCGAGCCGGTGCGAATCGAGAGCGGGAAGGATCGAGATCCGCTTCGGGACGAAGCGGTCTACTTACACCCGTTCCTTCAGCCGGCGGCTCGCGCGGGTGAGCGTGTCGCGTTCTTCCGGCGTGAGGCTGGCCTCGCCCGAGCGGCTGATCTTTTCGAGGATCCTGTCCACCGATTCCTGCAGTTCCGCGTCGAGCTTCGATGCCGGGCGTCGTTCCGGCTCGGAGCGGCCGGGCCGCGACCCGAAGTCGTCTTCCGGGCGCACCACGCGCATCCGTCGCCGCCACCGGGCGGTCATGTCTGACAAGCCGCCGAGGTTCCAGCCGCGCCAGGCGTAGAGGAGCCCGAAGATCGCGCCGGCGAGATGGGCCACGTTCGCCACATTGCCGCCGCCGTGTGCCGCGCCCGACACGTCCGACACGAAGTAGAGCACGCCCAGCGCCCAGGCCGGCACCGGGAGCACTCCCCACAAGAGCACCGTCTGATGGGGGTAATACCAGATGAAGACGGCGAAGACGGCCATCACCGCGCCGCTGGCGCCCACGAGAAACATCCGCGGCGCGAAGGCGGCCTGCCCGAGCTGCACGCTCACGAGCCAGGCGATCCCCGCGAGCACGATCGCCGTGACGTAGAACCGGAAAAACTCCGCCCGCCCCATGATGTCTTCGACGGGGCGGCCGAAGAACCACAGTGCGATCATGTTGAAGACGAGGTGCCAGGGATTGGTCGCATCGTGCACGAAGCCGTAGGTGACGAGCTGCCAGGCCTCGAGGAGGTGCTGCGGCAGGTCGCCCTTGAGCGCGAGGAAGTCGTTCACGGGGACTTCCCCGGCGCCAAGCAGGTTGGCCACCCAGACG
This sequence comes from Planctomycetia bacterium, assembly GCA_046343855.1. Taxonomy (GTDB): domain Bacteria; phylum Planctomycetota; class Planctomycetia; order Pirellulales; family UBA1268; genus RGVT01. The sequence goes on along the minus strand of JBKDMX010000116.1, from coordinate 15,441 downwards.
GCGATGTTGGCGACGATGATCGTGAGCACACCCGTCCATTCGGCCATGAAGGACGAGGGCTCTGGCCGGTAGTAGCCGCGGTCGGCGAATCCCATCTGCTGCATGGTAGGCCTCCCGTGCCCCCCGGGGCAACCGCGACACCGGCGCGGGCCGCTGCCGAAGCGGTTCGGCGTGTGCTAGATTCCGCATCGCTCGCCTGGCCACCCTGCGCATCGCACGGTTTACGGGCAACCACACACCAGTCAATCCACCAGTCAATCAGGAGAGAACGCATGGCCACGAACGGCACGCTCGGCCGCAAGCTGCGCATGGGAATCGTCGGAGGGGGTCAGGGTTCGTTCATCGGCCGCGTGCATGTCACGGCCGCCGTGCTCGACAACCGGGCCGAGCTCGTGGCCGGCGCGTTTTCGAGCGACGCCGAGCGATCCAAGGCGAGCGCCGCCGACTATGCCGTCGATGCCGCGCGGGCCTACGGCTCCTACGAGGAGATGTTCGCCAAGGAAAAGGCGCTGCCCGCGGAGAAGCGGATCGACTTCGTCTCGGTGACGACGCCCAACCACATGCACTTCCCGGTGGCCAAGGCGGCCGTCGAGGCTGGCTTCCACGTCATCTGCGACAAGCCGCTCACGCTCACGCTCGCCGAGGCGGAGGCCCTCGCCGAGGCGGTGAAGAAGTCGAGCGTCGTCTTCGCCGTCTCGCACAACTACACCGGCTATCCGCTCGTGCGGCAGGCCCGCGAGATGATCCTCTCGGGCGAGCTCGGCGAGATCCAGGCGACCCGCGCCGAATACATACAGGGCTGGCTGCGGACGCGGCTCGAGGCCGAAGGGCAGAAGCAGGCCGCCTGGCGAACCGACCCGAAGAAGAGCGGCGCTGCCGGCGCCTTCGGCGACATCGCCACGCATGCCTACAACCTCGGCCGCTACATGACGGGCCTCCTCCCCGACACGATCAGCGCACACCTGAAGATCTTCGAGCCGTCCCGCGCGCTCGACGACTACGGCCACGCCGTCATCCGCTACGAGAATGGCGGCTTGGGCACCGTGACGGCCTCGCAGATCAGCCACGGCCGCGAGAACGACCTGCGGATCCAGATCGACGGCACCCGCGCGAGCCTCGAGTGGCACCAGGAAAACCCCAACCAGATGATCGTCCGCACAAACGGCGAGCCACACCGGATCTACACCCGCGATCCCAACGCCCCCTTCATGAATGCCGCGGGCAAGGCCGCCTGCCGGCTCCCCTCGGGGCATCCCGAGGCCTTCTTCGAGGCCTTCGCCAACGTCTACCGCGCCGCCTACGACGCAATGGAGCAGGTTGCCGCGACGGGCAAGCACGAGCGAACGAACACGATCTACCCAAACATCCACGACGGCGTGGAGGGAATGTATTTCATCGAGCAGTCGGTTGCGTCGAGCAAGGCCAACGGCGCCTGGCTGCCGCTCAAACACCCGCTGGCACGACGCTAGGCGACCATGGCAAAGAACGACACGGCGTATTTCGTGTTCGACATCGAGAGCGTGGCCGACGGCGACCTCGTCTCGCGGCTGAAGTATCCGGGCGAGAAGCTCTCGCCAGAGAAGGCGATCGCGAAGTATCGCGAGGAGCTCCTCGCCGAGAACGGCAAGGACTTTATCCCCTACACGTTCCAATTGCCCGTCTCGCTCGTGGTCGCGAAGGTGGCGCACGACTACCGCCTCATCGAGCTCGTCGCCCTCGACGAGGAGCAGTCGCGGCCGCACGAGATCGTGAAAGCCTTCTGGGTGGGCTGGCAGAAATACAAGCGGCCGCGGCTCGTCAGCTTCAACGGCCGCGGCTTCGACCTGCCGCTGCTCGAGCTCTGCGCCTTCCGCTACGGGCTCTCGATTCCCGATTGGTATGCCGAGGATCGCAAGAGCTTCGAGCAGCCCCGCAACCGTTACAACACCTGGTCACACTTCGATCTCCACGAGTGGCTCACCAACAACGGCGCCTCGCGGTTCAACGGCGGCCTCTCGCTCGCGGCCAACCTGATCGGCAAGCCGGGCAAAATGGATGTCGCCGGCCACATGGTGCAGGATCTCTGGCAGGCCGGGAAGGCGGCGGAGATCCACGATTACTGCCGCGGTGACGTGCTCGACACGTATTTCATCTTCCTGCGGTCGCGGGTCGTCGCCGGCGAGCTTTCGCTCGAGGAGGAGCACGCGATCATCGACGACGCGCGACAATGGATCGAAGAGCGTGCGAAGTCATCTCCGGGGCTCGCCCGCTACCTTGCCGCCTGGGGCAATTGGAAAAGCCCGTACGCGTAAACCGCTTTGTCTTCAAACGGTATCGCACCGGCTCGAGGGCGGCAGAAGGTGCCTCGCGGTGTCCCTCGCGGACTCGGGCCAAATGCTCGTCACGCTTCCGCCGACCCCCTCGCCTCAGTCCAGCGTTTCCGGAAGCGGACTACTTTGACAGGCTGAAGCCTGTCCTACTTGTCGGCGTCTTCGGCGGGCTTCTCCTCGGCGGGCTTTTGCTCCGCGGGCTTCTCCTCGGCCGGCTCCTCCTCGGCGGGCTTTTCAGCCTCCGTGGCGAGGCTGCCGAGCGCGTCGAGCGGGCTGGCTTCACCGGCCGGCTTCTCTCCGTCCGTGACGGCTGCGGGCTCGGAGGCCGCATTGGCCGACGGCGGGGCAAGTGACGCAGCAATCGCCTTCGCCGCGGCCTTGCCGGCGGCGTCTATCTTCCCCTTCGGCGCCCGGGCCTCGACCGTATACATGCGGCCGCCGATCACGACCGCATAGCTCCAGCGCTCGATCGTCTCCGCCATGCCATCCGCCTTGATCGTGCCGGGGACACCCCACGCCACGCCGAGATGGTCACCGATCTTCACGGCAGACGGCTTCTGCAGCGGCGACGCATCACCCAGCGCCTGCTTCACGCCGGCGGCGATGCCGGAGGCGAATTCCTTGTGGTTTTCTTCGGTGATTTCCCCGAGCCCCTCCGGCGCCGGGGCTGCCGTGACCAGCACCTTGGGATACGACTTTCTCGGCCCCGGCTGATATTTGACGAGGCAGTCCTTCTGGCGAGGCAGTCGCGTCCAGCCGACGGGCGACGAGACGGCGATGCGCCCGTCGTCCACCGCGAACGCCGTGGATGGATCGATCGTCACAGCCTCCGCTGCAGCGGCAGCCTTCGACTTCTTCTTCGTCGCCTTCGCGGAACAGCCGCCTCCCGGCACGATCACGGTGCAGACGAGCAGGCATACAAAAGCCCTGCCCGCGACGAGCAAAATACCCTGTGCGGTCATCGCATCCCCCTTCTCGGGCCGGGCGGCGCCCGGCGGTTACTCGCTGATCGCTTCCTTCACCAGTTGCACGAAGTGCTGCGACTTCGAGGTGTTCGTGAGATCGGAGGCCTTCTTCTCGGCCGCCTTCTTGTCGGCATATTCGAAGAGCACCAGCCGCTTCATCGACGGATTGAAGACGCCCCAGTAGGCCTTCATCCGCGCCTCTTTCGCCACCTTCTTGCGGCTCGGCTTCTTGGCGGCGGCCTTCTTCGGCTCCTTCGCGGCCTTTTCCTTCTTCTCCTTGGCGGGCTTCTCCTTGGCTGCCTTCTTCGTGGTCTTCGCGCGGGCCTCCGCTGCGTCTGCCTGGGCCCTGAGTTCCTTGCGATTCACCGTTTTCCGCGCCATGTCGCCCTGCCATCCTTCCCAAGAATGTTGTCTGTGTGCGCCGTCCGGCCGCACGGCCGGGAGCGAGCGGCAGTATAGCGGCACCGCGCATCGACCGCACGGGCGTCTATACTTTCGGCGTATGGCAACCACCGTCGCTGACGTCCTGCCCGCCGGGCCCCTCGCCGCCTACCGCGGCCTCGAAGACGCGATCCTCGACGAGCGGATCGAGGCCGTCCGCCGCCGGATGGGGCCGCGGCTCGTGATCCTCGGCCACCATTACCAGCAAGACGGCGTGATCGCCCACGCCGATCTCCAAGGGGACAGCTACCAGCTCTCGAAGTCGGCCGCGGAGCGGGAGGGCTGCGAAGCGATCGCCTTCTGCGGCGTCCACTTCATGGCCGAGACGGCCGACATCCTCGTCAACCGCCCCGAGAAGGTGGCGGCCCGCGGCGGCAGGCGGGTTGCCGTCGTGCTCCCCGACATGGCCGCCGGCTGCTCGATGGCCGACATGGCGGGCATCGAGCAGGTGGAAGACGCCTGGGCCGACCTCGGCACCGTGATCGACACCACCGACATCACGCCCGTCACCTACATCAACTCGGCCGCGAGCCTGAAGGCCTTCTGCGGCCGCCACGGCGGCATCGTCTGCACGTCGAGCAACGCCCGCGCCGTCCTCGAATGGGCCTTCGCGCGAACGAAGCGGGTGCTCTTCTTTCCCGACCAGCACCTCGGCCGCAACACGGCGCGGAAGATGGGGATCCTGCTCGACGAGATGTGCGTCTGGAATCCCCACGATCCCACGCTCGGCGGCAACTCGCAGGAGCAGCTCCAAAAGAGCCGCGTGATCCTCTGGCAGGGCCACTGCAGCGTGCATGCGATGTTCAAGCCGGAACACGTTGACGCGATGCGGGCGAACATCCCGGGCGTGAAGATTCTCGTCCATCCCGAGTGCTCGATGGAGGTGGTCGACAAGGCCGACCTCGCCGGCTCGACGAGCTACATCCTCAAGCAGGTCGAGCAGGCCCCTCCGGGCACGAAGTGGGCGATCGGCACGGAGCTCCACCTCGTCAAGCGGCTCGAGCAGCGGCACCCGGAGCAGACGATCCGGTTTCTCTCGCCGGTCGTCTGCATGTGCGCGACGATGTATCGCATCGACCTCGCCCACCTCTGCTGGAGCCTCGAGCACCTCGAGGCGGGCAAGCCGGTGAACGTGATCCGCGTCGACGACGAAACCGCCAAGTGGTCCGTGACCGCCCTCGAGCGCATGCTCGCCGTCCGGTAGGACAGGCTTCAGCCTGTCCCGGTAGGGTCTGCTTCAGCCTGCCTCTCAATCAGCTTCAGCCTGTCTCGTGACACGCCGCCACCGGAACGTCAGAAGTCGACTCGCGGTGGCCCTCGCGGACTCGGTCCAAATGCTCGTCGAGCTTCCGCCGATTCCGCCGGCTCCCGTATCGGAGGTAGCCAAAGTAATCCGCTTGCGGAGCAAGCGGTCTACTTTTGACAGGCTCGGAGGCCTGTCCTACCGGCTCAGCCCGGCGGGCATGGCGGCGGTGCGCTGATCGGGCCGCGACTGCATGCGGAGCGCGTCGATCGTGGTGACGAGCTCGCGAAACTTCACCTCGTCCACGTTGCCCGAGAGCACGGCGTGCACCGCGCCGGCGGTGTTGACGATCACAATGTTCGGCTTGCCGGGATGCACGCCGTAGGCGTGCTCGAGGCGGCCCTCGAAGTCGAGCCAGACCGGCACGTAGGGCGAGTCTTTCCGCACCTGCGCGCGGGCGACCGGGTGCATGGCCCTCGGCAGTTCGGGCAGGCTCGCCACGGCGATCACGCGCACATCCGGCACCCGCGCGCCGACGGGCCATCCGGCCAGGCCGATCACGGGCTGGCGGCTCCATTCCGTCGCCGAGACCTGCGTGGCGGTCGGATGGAAGTGCACGTGCAGCCGGCGGCCGAGTTCCTGCGCCGCCTCGGCCCCCTTGCGTTCGGCGTAGACGAGTACGACCACGTCGCCGCGCATCGTGCCGGTCTCGTGCCGGTGCTTGAATTGATCCTCCATCGCGATATTGACCACCCGCTCCGCCGGCTGGGCGGAGGCGGTCGCGGCCAGCGCGAGGAACGTCACGAGGGCGAGGGCGAGCCGGTCACTGCGCATGGGGGCACCTGGGGTTTTTGGTGAGCGGGGGAAATACCGCGCAGGCAGCGACCGGCACAAGGGGGGTTTGGCGGGTTCCTGTGACAGGCACGGAGGCCCGTCCTACTCGACGGCGAGCTGACGGAATCGGCGGAAGCTCGCGGAGCATTTGGACCGAGTCTTCGAGGGCCACCGCGACGCGACTTCTGCCGTTCCGGCAGCGGATTGGGCGGAAGTGTAGCGGGCTGAAGCCTAGGTCGGGACAGGCTGAAGCCTGTCCTACCGGCGGGGGCGGAGGAGCGAGAGGATGGCCGGGAGGAAGACGAGCGAGGTGATCGTACAGGTGGTCACGCCGAGCGTGAGCACGCGGCCGAGGCTTTCGAGGCCGCGGTGGCTCGCCACCATCAGCGCGCCGAAGCCGAGGATCGTCGTCAGGGCGTCCACGAGCACGGAGTTGGCGGTCGAGGCGCTGATTCGATACGGACCGGGCCGCTCGAGGTAGTCGTGCACGATGTGCACGCCGTAGTCGACGGCGATGCCGAGGATGAGCGGGATGCCGATCAGGTTGGCGGGATTGAGATCGATCCCCACGAGCCCCATGAGGCCGAGCGTCTGCGCCATGCCGAGTGCCAGCGGCAGCGCGGCGAGGAGCGAGTTCGTCAGGCTGCGGAAGTCGAGCCAGAGCACGGCGAGGATGACGATCAACGAATAGATCGCCGCCTGCTCGTAGCTCCGCTTCATCTCGAGCGAGGCCTCGTAGGCCTGCAGCGGGTTGCCGGTCGCCCGTTCATCGACGCTCCGCACGTCCTTCACGAACTGCTCGAGCGACTCGAAGTTCCAGATGTCGCCGCGGCCGTAGATCTTGAGCAGATGCTTGCCGCTCTGCCCTACGAAACGATCCACGAGGCTCGGCGGCAGGTCGGAGAGCGTGGGCGGCTCGGGGTCGGCCACGCCGGCGAGCGCGTGGAGCCGGCTGAGCAGGTCGCCGGCCGACCGCTGCTGAAACATGGCGATCGCCTGGAAGCATTCCTCGGGCCCCATGCGGCGGAGCGATTCGCGGGCCCGCTCGAGGTGCCAGGCGGTCCGCAGGGCGCCGGGCCGCTTGGAGGCCTCGGCCTGCGCCCAGGCGAGCGTCTCGCCGAGCGCGTCGAGCCGGTCGAGCGGGATTTCGGGCGGCCGTTCGGGGAGCGACGCGAGCCGACCGCGGATCCGCTCGATGAGCGGCCGCTTGAGCTGCTCGTCCACGGGGAGGAGCGACGCGATCTCATCCACCCGTTCCACGCTCGCGAGCTTCGTGAGCGCCTCCTTGCGCTCGAGCAATTGCTCACGGGAGTCGGCCATCGAGAGGGCATACCAGACGCTCTGGTCGCTCTCGGCGAGCAGCTTCTTCTCGATCTCCACGCTCTCGAGGCCGTCGGGCTGCATGTTGAGCAGGTTGTGGTCGTAGTCGAGGTCGTGCAGGCCGGAGGCGATCGCCATCGTCGCCGCCATCCCCGCCAGGGCCACGAACCGCGGATGCCGCATGATCGGCGCGAGCCAGGTGTGCACCGGCACGGGCTCGGGAATCCGCCGGCCGAGCGGCCCGCGATCGACGATCGCCACCACCGCCGGCAGCACGAAGAGCTCCGCCAGGCAGCACAGCAGGATGCCGCCGCCGGCGATGAGGCCCAGCTCCGCCACCCCCACGAAGCTCGTGAGCGCCGCCGAAAAGAAGGCCACGGCCGTCGTGATCGCGCCGGTGAGGATTCCCGGGCCGACCGACGCGCTCGTCTCCAGGAGGGCTTCCTCGCAATCGAGGCCGCGGCGGCGCATCTCGAGGTAGCGGCCGATGTAGTAGGTGCCATAGTCGATCCCCACGCCGATCATCGTGACGGTGAAGGTCACGGAGAGGATGTTCAAATGGCCGACGCTCGCCGTCGCCCAGCCGAAGGCCCAGGCCATGCCGATCACGAGCACGCCGTTGGCCATCAGCGCATGCCGCACGCCACCGAAGCCGGCGATGATCACGATCGCCACGGCGGTGAGCGAGAGTCCGCTGGCCCAGACCATCGATTGCTGGCTGGCCCGCATCTCGTCGTCTTCCATCACGGGCAAGCCGGTGAGGCCGATCGTCACGTCGGGATGGCGGGCGGCGACGAGCTTCATCAGCCGCCGCAGTTCGTCGGTGGCGGCCGAGGCGCCGGCGAAGCCCCCCTTCTCCTTCGCGAGCCGCAGGAGCACGAAGCCGAGCTTGCCATCCTTGGCGAGCAGGTGCTCGCTCGAAAGATCGCGAAGCGTGGAGAGCGATTCGGGCATTCCCGGCCAGGGCGAGACATAGTCGGCGTGCTGCTGCTTTCCCGGCGTGGCAGTTGGCTCGAGCCCCGCCACGAGGCTCTCGGCATACCGTTCGAGCGCGGCGGCGGGGGGCTCGTCGCGCGGGCCCGCGCCCGGCTGCGCGCCGGCCACCATCTGGCCGGCGAGGCCGCCCACCATCGTGCCCACCTTCAGCTGCGCCCAGCCGCCGTCGAGGATCGGCTGGGTGCGCTCGATGAAGCGGTCGATCTCCGCGAGGTCGGCGGGGGAGAGGTAATGGAGCCCCTTGGCGCGGATCTTCGAGAGATCGACCTCATGGAGCACGGAGCGGAAGAGCGTGCCGTCGCGCCCGATCTCCTCCGATACCTCCTCGAGCACCGCCACGACGCTCGCCCGCGACGTCCCCTCCACCACGACGACGGCATCGTCGTCTTCGCCGAATTCCTCCATGTAGTCGATCCAGAGCTTGTTGTAGTCGCTCTTCGGATCGAGCAGGTCGGTGCGGCTCACCTTGTAGCCGAGCTTCTGCGACGTCCACCAGCCGGCCGCCACGGCCGACGCGATCGCGAGCGCCAGGATCGTGACGCTGTGCGCGATGCAGAGCCGCGTCCAGCCGACGAGCGCCCGGGCAAGCAGGCTCGGCCGTGCGTGGTCGGAATCAGCAACGGCCGGATCGGGCGCGCGATCGGCGTTGGCGACGTCGTCGCCTGGGTCGTCTTCTGCACTCGTGAATGCCATGCCGCCGTCGCCTTCCGCGCTCGTGGGGGGTCGAGGATCGTAGGGAAACTGCGTAGCGGGGCCAACACCCGCTTTTCGCGGCGCCGGCAAGCGGCGCAAGCTGGGAAAACACCCTGTTTTTCCGAGGCGGAATGACTGGGCCGAAGGGTCCGCGCAGGCCGAAAACCCTTCCTGACCGGTCGCGGGCAAGCCGCGCTCGGATCGGCCGTTTTGGATTCGTTTTGGATTTCGGGGGGGTCTTCATGCGTGCGCATCAATTGCCGGCTCGTGCCGTCGTGTCGTGTGGGTTCTTGATCGCGCTGGCGGCGGTCGCGCCGGCTGCACGGCTGCGAGCCGCGGAGGCTCCGCAGACGCCGGGGCTTCTGCCGGCATTCTCCGATGGCGGTTCGTCGAGCCGCGAGGCCCGTCGGCAGGCGATCGACTGCCTGCCACTCGAGCAGATGACGGAGCCGCAGCGCCAGGCCGTCGAGAAGGCGCTCCGCTCCACGACGCTCTATCGCAAGCTGCCGGTGCAGACGTTGACGTGCGACACCGATCTCTTCGACTTCGCGCTCGCCAATCCGGAGTCGATCGTCGACATCTGGCGTGTGCTCGGCATCAGCCGGCTCGTGCTCGATCCCGCGGGACACGCGCAGTGGCGGCTCGCCGACGGCTATGGCACTGTGGGCATGCTGCGGCTGCTGCACCACGCTCGGCGCGGCCACAAGGGCACGCTCGTCTTCCACGGCCGCGGCGCCTACTCCGGCCCGCTCGCGCCCAAGCCGCTCTCGGGCACCTGTCTGCTCGTCGTGCAGCACGAACCCGTCACGCCCGCCGCCGACGGCCGGCAGCGGCAGCAGATTCGGATCGACGCCTTCCTCGACGTCGATGGCGTGGGCCTCGAGATCGTCACGCGGTCATTGCAGCCGATCATCGTCCGCTCTGCCGCGTCGAATCTCCACGAGATCTGCCTCTTCATGTCGACGCTCTCGGAAGCGGCGACGGAAAACCCGGAGGGCATCGTGCATTTGGCCTCGCGGCTCACGCGGACCGATCCCGAAGACCGGCAGGCGCTCGCGACGATCGCGCGGGCAGCCGGTAAAAACAGCCCACTGGCAGCCGCGACGCCCGCCGACGCGGAGCGGCTCCAAACGGAACTCGCCGCCCGCTGGCTCTCGACCGACGAACTCGATCAAGTCCACCGACGGCGGTAGTACGACAGGCGTCTCTGCCTGTCACTGTACGACAGGCGTCTCTGCCTGTCTCTGCAGGACAGGCACGGAGGCCTGTCGTACACGCTCACCGCGTGGTGTCGCCGCTCGCCGGCGGCGCGACGGCGAGCCTCGGACGAGCCTCGGACGCCACCAGGTAGGGCCGCTTGTATTCCGGCATGTAGCCCTGCGCGCCGCGGACCGACACCTGTTGCCCCACGAGCGGGGCCAGGTTCACGCCCGCCTGCGGCGCGACGAAGGCGAGCACCGCGTTGTTGTCGTCGACGATCGCCCAGCGCGGCGCGTCGGGCCGTCGCGAGACGACGGTCGCGAGCCGGCCGGTCGTCTCCATCATGCTCGGTGGTGTCCAGGTCGGCTGGCCACCGGCCGGCGCGCCGCCCGCCATCACGCCCGGGCGGATCGGCCGCGCGCCCATGCCGGAGAGGCTCGACCACATGCTGCCGAGCCGCAGCGGCGAGGGATCCGCGGGCGTGGCAGCGACGAGCGCTCGCTGCTTGTTTTGGATCGCCTCGAATCGCATCAGCCGGGCATCGATCGCCTCGGCCCGCAGCCGTTCGGATTGCGACGTCGTCTGTTGCGCGGCCACCCGGAGCCGCTCCCGCAATTGCACGAGGTTCCACTCCTCGCTCGGGCCGGTCACGGCCAGCGAGAGCGCAAGATCGATGTCGGCCAATTCGTCGCTTACTCCCGCAGCGCCGCCGCTGGTCGTGGCCACGGGCCCCGGCCGGGGCGCGGCATCGAAGACGCTCGTGCCCATCGGCAGCCAGCCGGAGAAGAGTCGCTTCGAGAGCGGCACCGGCTCGAGCGCCGGCGGATCGACGGCGGCGGTCGGCGGCGGCGCGACTGATTCGCGGGCTTCGTTCACGGCCAGCGCGATCGCCTCGCCCGCTTCCTTGATTGCGAGCGCCGCTTCGGCCGCGCTCGCGCCGGTGGCCGCTTCCGCATCGAGCGTTGGTTGTGGTGCCAGCGCCGCGAGCGCGGGCGGCAGTGCGAGGTCGGCGAGCAGCGCCCAGCGAAACTCTCCGGCCGGTGGCTCGATCCGCGCCCAGAGACCGGCATGGCGACCTTCCGTGATCCGCACCTGCTCGATCACGCGCACCCGCTCGCCCGCCTCGAGGCTTACCTGTGCCACGTGCCGGAGGTCGTTGAGCTGCGAGCCGATCCGCGCCACGGCGCCGTCGGCCACGATCACGCCCGTGTAGCCGCCGGTGCGTGGACCGGCCGCCGCGCCGTCGGCCGTCTCGCCCAAGCGCGATTCATCATCCACGTCGGCGGCGCGGATCCAGCTGAAGCTGCCTGCGACGGGCCGCACCGCGCAGTAGCCGCTGCCCGCAGGATCGATCGACCACACTTCGACCGTCGCCCCATGCGCAAGCCGCTCGGTGGGATAGAAGTCGTTGCTTGGTCCAGCGCGGAGATAGGTGTGCGCCGCCGCGACGCGCACCGTCGCCGGAAAAGGCGACGCAGCCGTGGCATCATCGGCGCGCGATGGCGTCGCCACGACGATGAACAGGCACACGGCAAGCGGGAGGCGCATCAGGCTCATGCGCGGGAACGTAGAAAACCGCTCGCGATGGCGAAAGGCCTAAAAAACAAGCGCGTAGACGAGGCTTGGGCGTCCTCGTCTACGCGCTCTGGAAGCCGTGCCGAAGGCCCGACTGCCACACTTCTTGTAGACCGTCGGCCCCAGTTGCTCAAGCCGCGAATTTTGATTTCGACGGCGTCCGGAAAATGGGCGATTCCCGCCCAAACCAGGCCCCCTCCAATGGGCTATCCGTTGCGGGGCGGGGCGATTGGGGAAACCTGCGCCCGGGGGGCTCGGCGCACCGGTTCGTGGCAGCATGCCATGCCAGCGGCACCGGCGCCAGCAGATCTCACCACCGGTCCGCCGGCCGTTCGAGCACCTCGCGGAGCAGGATCGCCTGACGGATCGAGGCGGGGTTGCGCAGGGCCTGCGCGAGCTCGGCGGCAATCTTCGCGCGGTGCGTCGTCGCAACGGGTGGCGTCGCCCGCGCCGATTCATCGGCCCGCCGCACCGTGGCAGGCTTCGCGAGCGACGGGCGATCATGCTTGAGATCGTGCGCGAAAGCCTCGCGCACATGGCTCGCCACATCCGTCGCGACCGGCGCGGGCTTCGCGGCTGCCGGCGTCGGCTGCGGTGCGCGGGGCTGGGGGGTTGGCTTCGGCGCTGGCTTGGGGGCCGGCTCGCGATTCACCCGGCGCAGAAATTCCTCGATCTGTTGCTCGAGCTGCTCGCGTCCTTCGGCGGGCATGTGCGGCGCCACAGGCCGCACCGGCTCTGGCCGGCGCACGACCGGCGGCTCGGCGGGGCGGCCATTCCCCGCTGCGCGCCGAAACACGGCGAAGACCTGCGAGAGGATCCAGAAGCCGACGAACAAGACCGGCAGGAGATTCTCCAGCCAATCGAGCCCGGCGGCGAAGAGGACGCATGTCAATGGCATGGGAACGAGTCGAAAGGCCGAAGCAGGATCAGGTGGGGCTGGCGGTGGCGATCGTGCGGCGCATGTCGGTGTCGGCCTGCAGGTTTCGCAGTTTGTAGAAATCGATGATTCCCAGACTGCCGCTGGCGAGCGAATCGGCGATCGCCTTCGGCACTTCGGCCTCCGACTCGACGAGCGCGGCCCGGCTCTCCTCGATGCCCGCGAGCATCTCCTGCTCCTTCGCGACGGCCATCGCGCGGCGGCCTTCGGCATTCGCCCGGGCCACGCGGGTGTCGGCCTCGGCCTGATCGGCCTGCAGGCGGGCGCCGATGTTGGCCCCCACGTCGATGTCGGCGATGTCGATCGAGACGATCTCGAACGCCGTGTTGGCGTCGAGCCGGCGGGCGAGCACGGTCTTCGAGATCACGTCGGGATTTTCGAGCACGTCGGTATGCCGCTCGGCCGAACCGATCGCCGACACGATTCCCTCGCCCACGCGGGCGATGATCGTCTCCTCGGTGGCGCCGCCGATGAGCTGATTGAGATTCGTGCGCACGGTCACCCGCGCCCGCACCTTGAGCTGGATGCCGTTCTTGGCGACGGCGTCGAGCGACTCGCGGCCACTGTTTTTGCCGGGGCAGTCGATCACCTTCGGATAGACGCTCGTCTGCACCGCCTCGCGGACGTTGCGGCCGGCCAGGTCGATCGCGGTGGCGAGTTTCCAGTCGAGCTCCTTGATCTTCGCCTTGTTGGCGGCGATGAGCGCCTGCACCACCAGCGGCACGCGGCCGCCGGCGAGGTAATGCGCTTCGAGCGCCTGCCGCGTGATGCCCGACGCATCGCCAAGGCCGGCCTGCACGGCCATGATCTTGCTGCGCACGATGACGGTGGGGCTCACCTTCTTGAAACTCATCGCCACGAGATCGAAAAGCCCGATCCCGGCGCTCGACGCATACGACTGCAGCCAGAGCCGCAGGTAGCGGGCGAGCAGCCCGAAGACGAGCAAGAGGGCGAAGATGCCCAAACCGAGAAGAATCAAAGTCGGCATTCCACAACTCCCATGTACGACAGGCCTCTGTGCCTGTCACGTAGGACAGGCCTCTGTGCCTGTCTCACAAAAATCCCGCCAGGTTTGGCATCGACAGGCGGGGACGCCTGTGGCACCGATAGAGCCTTGTTCCGGGTCAGTCGCGAGTCAAGTTTCCGGCGGGTCGAGCCGCTCGAATTCGAAGGTTTCGAGCGTCGGGGAAAGCCGCGAGCCGTCGCCGGGTGTCTCGCGTGCCGGCGGTAACGATTGCAGGGGCTTCTCCGCGGCGGCCGCCTCCCGGGCCGCCGCCGAGATCACGACGAGCGCCCGCCCCTGCACGCCCACGGCATCCACCGCGGTGCCCACTTCGATCGGCCCGCTCTCGCTGATCGCATCCACCTGCATGCCGCCGATCTCCACGATGCCCCAGGGGAGCATCTCGGTGGCGGCGCGGCCCGTCCGGCCGACGAGTTCCTTGAGCCGTAGTTTCGTCGGCGCGTCGGGCAGCATCTCGAGCGGATCGGGCGGGGGCGGCAGCACCCGCCGGCCCAGCGGCGTCTCCGGAAACCAGCGAAACGCGAGCGCGAGCACGCCCGGCACAACGACGGCCGCGACGGCCAACACGGTCATGCCGGCCAGCGCACCCTGCTCCAGAAACGCCGTTGCCACCGCGGCCACGATCGCCGTCACGCTCAGAAACCCGAGGATGCCCCCCGACGGCAGAAAGACCTCGAGCACCATCACGCAGAGGCCGAGCAGAAAGAGTACGACGATCCACACAAGCGCGGTCATCGGCTGCCCCGCAGATCGGTGCCGCCGTCATGCAGCGGTTTGACAACCACCTTGCCGCCGCGGATCTCGACCACCCGCACCGGCTCCCCCGGCTCGACGAGTTGGCCAAGCGTGGCCACGTCGTGCACGCGGCCGCCGATCCGCGCCTTGCCCGCCGGAGCGAGCCGCGAGGTCGTCGTTCCCTCGAGTCCGAGAAGTTCCTCGAGGTGCTCCGCGTCGAGTTCGTCGTCGGCGGCCGGCGGCTCGAGGAGCACGTTGCGCAGCACGGGCGCCCGCGGCAGCCAGCGGCGCACGAGCACGCCTACGAGCGCCACGCCGATCGCCGCGGCGAGGATGCCGAGCAGCGACCACTGCAGCTGGCGGATCTGGTAATCGTTGGCCGGCAGCACGAACGACTGGCTCGCGAGCACGAGCGACGCGATCACGAGCAGCCCACCGCCGAGACCGAGCACGCCGACCCCCGGCAACACGAAGATCTCGGCCGCGAGGCAGAAGAGCCCCGCGAGGAAGAGCATCACCTCGAGCCAGCCGCTCGTGCCGTGGAGATACTGGCTCCAGAAGTAGACGATGAAGGCCACCATCGAGACGAAGCCGCCGAGACCGAAGCCCGGCGTGTGGAGCTCGATGTAGAGCCCGGCACCGCCGATCAAAAGCAAGAGCCAAGCGACACCGGGGCTTGCCAGCGCGTCGAGCAGCCGGTCGGCCCAGCCCGGTTCGATCACGGCCATCTTGTCCGAGAGCCCGTACGTCTTCGCGAGGCCTTCGGCATTCTCGACGAGATGCGTCGCGAGACCGAGCGACTCGGCCGAGCGGCCCGTGAGCTGGATCGGCCCGATGCCCACCTGCGCCCCCGGCAACCAGCTCTCGCGGTCGTCCCGCGGCAGAAGTTCCTCGTCGCTGAAATAGTCGACGCGGCCGGTCGCTCCCTGCACCGCGCGCCGCACGATCATGCCCGGCTTCACGAGCGCGATCGGCAGCGACCATGACCTGCCCCGCTTCTTCGCCACGCCCTCGCGCCAGGCCACGGCGAGCGCGTCGGCCTGCCGGTCGTCGAGCGTCGCCGCCCCCTCGCCACCGAGGATCGCATTGGGTGTCATCACGAGTTCGTCGCAGGCGAGCGCCACGAGCGCCGCGTCGGCCCGCGCCTCCTTCGGCACCCAGGCCACCGT
>JBKDMX010000115.1:0-8590 GCA_046343855.1 Planctomycetia bacterium | reverse complement strand
GCCTGCGCCGAGGCCGTCGCCTCCGCGACACCCCGCGCCGTCACGAGCGGCACCAGTGCTTTCGCGCCGAGTTCCGTCAGTTTCTCCACGAGCCACTTCTGCCGGTCGCCCTTCGGCAGCGCGACGGCGATCGTGAGCGGTCGTGCCGGCCCGGGCTGCGGCGGCAACGGCTCGCCCACCGTGAGTGCCACCGCATCACGGTCGATCGTGGCCACCCTTGCAGGCCATTCCCGGCCGCCGCCGTCGAAGACGCGAATCTCGTCCCCGACCTTCGCCCGCAGGACCCGCGCCAGGTGTCGGGCCTCGTCGCCGGTGAGCGTGGCGCGACCGTCGCGGGGCGGGGTTTCGAGCAGGAAGCGTTCACTCATGATGCGGTTTTCACGGGGGAGTTTCGTCCTGACCCGGCCGGCCGATCCGGCTACACTCCGCCGTCATGGTACGCGACCACTGGAACTTCACCGCGCCCCCCTTCGACGGCTCGCTCGAGCCGGCGACTTTCTATACCGGCGCGCCGCAGGACGAGGCCCTGGCGCGGCTCGAGTGGCTCGTGGACGAACGGCAGCGATTTGGCCTCGTCGTCGGCGGCGAGGGCTGCGGCAAGAGCCATCTCTGCGCGATGGCGGCCCGCCGCCTTGGCGGCTGCGGGGCGGAGGTGGCGATGCTCTCGCTGCGGGGGCTCACCGCCGGCGACTGGATCGAACTGCTCCTCGAGCGGCTGCCGCTCGACGCGCTCTGCCGTGACGAGCCCTTGCGTCCCTGGCAGAAGCTCGAAAACCGGCTCCGCGAAAACACGCTCATGGAACGGCCGACGGCCTTCGTCTTCGACGACCTCGATCGGGCCCCGGCCGATGCGATCGACGGCGTCGAGCGTCTCATCAGCGCGGCCGAGCCGCGCTACGCGCGAGTGGTGGTCGTGGCGACGGCCACGCCGGAAGGTCTCGCGCGGCTCTCGGGCGGCATTCGCCAACGGGCTGCCGTGCGGATCGAACTTTTGCCGTGGGGCGAGGCTGATGTCGCCGGTTTCCTCGCGCGTGCGCTCCGCCGCGTCGGTGGCGACGAAGCGATTTTCACACCGGAGTCGGCCGCGACGCTCGCGCGGTTCGCCGGTGGCGTGCCGCGGGTCGTGGGCCGGCTGGCGCAGCTCGCGCTCGTGGCCGCGGCGGGCGACGGGCTCGACAAGGTGGATGCCGCGACGGTGGAGCGGGCCTGGCGCGAGCTCGTGCCGGCCAGCGGGCACGCTGCGGAAGCATCGCTTCAGATCACCGACGACGAGGCCGATCGCAATGATCCGCCGCCGGCCAATCCGCGGGTGCGCGTGGTGCGGCGGCTCTGGGGCTGATCGCGCCGGAAGCAGGTCACTTTCTGATCGACTGGATCGCCTGCTTGGCGGCGTTGCTGAGGTCCGAGTCGGAATGCCTGGCAAGCGGCTCGAGCGCCGGCAGCGCCGCCTTCGCGGTCACGCCCATGTTGCCGAGTTCTTTCGCGGCGGTGATCTGCTTGGCGACCGGCCCCTGCTTGAGGTCGGCGATGTAGCCGTCGATGAGCAGGTTTGCCATCGTCTTGGGCTTTTTGCGTTTGCCCGCTTGGTTGCCCGACTGGCCGCGTGATTTCCTGGCTGCTTTCCCCGTCTTTGTGCCGGAGCAGCCGGTGGCGAGTGCCAGGAGCAGGAGCATCCAGCCGCGGCGGTGCAGAGGGTGGGAGCGACGGCGCACGGCGACCTTGCTGATACGACCTTGCTGAACATGGAACCGTTAACGATTGCAGGCATCGTATCAGCCGCCAGCCGGCTTCAAAAGCAGGCGGCTGCCGCCTGGCCTATTCCGGTTGCGACTTTGAATCGCATAGACTCCGGGAAAGGTGTGCGCCATGGCGGTGAGTCCGCGAAACATTCAAAACGCCCGTCCTCGCATCGTGGCGATCTCGCCGGATGACGGTTCCGCCATCGACCTGAAGAACCCTGCGCTCGCTGCACTGCTGTCGTGGTGCGTGCCGGGGCTCGGCCAGCTCTATCAGGGCCGCACCCACAAGGGCCGCCTCTTCATGGGCGCGATCCTCGGCACATTCCTCGCGGGGCTCTGGCTCGGCGGTGGCAAGGTGGTCTATGCCTCGTGGAAGCCGGGCGACACCCGCTGGGCCTATGTCTGTCAGGCCGGCGCCGGCCTCGTCGCCCTGCCCGCAGTCGTGCAATCGATGCAGATCCACGGCGTGGCAAAGCAACCGCTCTTCTGCTCCACGTTCATGGCACCGCCGCTCATGCCGGGGCAGTATGTCTCCCGCTCCTATGCCGACGTGCTCACCCGCAGCGATCCCGAGATCGACGCAGAGTCGTTCTTCGACAAGCCGCCGCTGAAGCAGTTTCGCGGCGACCAGGTTTCGATTTGGCAGCGTCGCCTCGGCCGCTGGTTCGACATCGGCACGCTTTACACGATGCTCGCCGGCATGCTCAACGTGCTCGTCATCTACGACGCCTTCGCCGGGCCGCTTGGCACGCCCACTGACGAAGACCGCAAGGCCCACAAACAAGTCAAAGACACCAAGTCCCGCTGATTCCCCCCGCAAGGAAGCGACCATGATTCTCTCCGCGCTCGTCGCCGGAATGTGCACCGGCCCGTTCCCCCTCCTCTTCGCCCAGCTCGTCGATCGCGTGCCCGGCATCCTCTTCGGTCTGCCGCTCATGGCCTTGGCGAGCCTGATCTTCGCCGCCACCCACCACGAGGATCCCGCCGAGATCCGCTTCGCCACGATCCACTGGGCCGTCTGGCTCGGCGGCATCCTGGGCCTCGTGCTCGCGGCCGTGCTCCTGCTTGGCTGGTTCGCGTAGGAGACCGCGTGCTCCGCAAGCGATTTAATTTGAAAGGGCGATGCGGCGGAGTTGGCCGCAGGCGGCGTCGATGCGGGCGCCTTTGCGGCGGCGCACCTGCACGTTGACGCCGGCGTCGCGGAGCACGTCGAGGAAGCGTTCCCGCGACCCCAGCGTGGGCTCGCGCCAGGGCATCCCGGCGACGGCGTTGTAGGGGATGATGTTCACGAGCGCGGCCCGGCCGCCGAGCAGCCGCACGAGGCTTTGTGCGTGCTCGGGCGAATCATTCACGCCACCGAGCAGCACGTATTCGAACGTCAGCCGGCGGCCCGATGTCTCCCAGTAGCGGTCGGCCGCGGCCATCACGTCGGCCAGTCCGATCGTCTTGTTTACCGGCACGAGCCGCGTGCGGAGCTCGTCATCGGCCGCATGGAGCGAGACGGCGAGATGGTAGCCGGGGTTTTCATCGGCGAGCCGGTCGATCCCCGCCGGCAGGCCCACGGTCGAGACGGTGATCCGGCGCTGTGAGATGCCGAGGCCGTCGGGGTCTTGCGCCGTGGCAAGCGCCGGCAGCAGGCGGTCGAGATTGGCCAGTGGCTCGCCCATTCCCATCACCACGATGTGGCTGAGCCGTTCGTCCGCCGGAAGGAGCAGCTGCAGGCGGAGCAGTTGCTCGACGATCTCGCCCGCGGTGAGGTTGCGCACGACACCGTCGATGCCGCTCGCGCAGAAGACGCAGCCCATCGCGCAGCCCACCTGCGAACTGATGCACACGGTCCGCCGGTCGCCGTCGCGCAAGAGCACGCATTCGATCCGCTGGCCATCGTGCAATTCGAGCAGGAGTTTTTCGGTGCCGTCGTCGGCGCGGTTGTGCCGCGCGATCGACGTGGTCCAGATTCGAAACGCCCCTTCGAGCGCCGTCCGCAGGCCCTTGGGCAGGTCGGTCATGTCGGCAAACGACGGCGCCCGTCGGGCGATGAGCCACCGGCGGATCGCTTTGGCCCGCCAGGCGGGCTGTCCCTGGTCGGCCAGCCACGACGCCAGGGCATCCGTGACCGCGGGATTGCCGGGCTGGCGAGTGGCGGGTTCCAGGATGTGGTGCATGGCGTGGGAGGGGCCGGCCAGCTCTGGTATGCCGCGGGCGGGAGAGGTACAGTTTCAGGGGTTCAACGACATCATACCCCAACGATTTTCGCCGACATCCGCCCTGCCATGAGCCAAAAACAACTCGAGGAACGCACGCAGTGGGTCTATGACGAGCGGGCGTTCCCGGTCTGGAATCGCTCCTTCGAGAAAACCGACCGTGCGGAGATGATCCAGGACGACCTCTGGGCCGGCCGCAGCATTTCGATCTTGCTATCGGTGCTCGTCGCCATTGGCCTGGCCCTCGCCTTCGGAACGCTCGCCTTCGTCGCCAATTGGCGGTGAGGTTGACCCGCTCCGGGCGGACAATTAAATTTTCGTGAGGTTTCGGTCCGGGGATCGGGAAATCTCATGCTGCCATGTCTTCGCGCCCAGCCTTCTCGTCTGTCGCCTTTCGGCGGGCCCCTCCGATCACGGTCCATGCGCCGGCGAAGCTGAATCTTTCACTCGCCGTCCTTGCGCGTCGCCCCGACGGCTTCCATGAGATCGAATCGCTGATGGTGCCGGTCTCGTTGCACGACACCCTCCGGCTTCGGGTGACCGACGAGCCGGGCATTCGGCTTTCGGTATCTTTCGGCGGCCGGCTCGCCCAGCCGCAGGCGGCGGCACTTCGCCGCGACGTTCCCGCCGACGATTCCAACCTCGTCGTGCGGGCGGCGCGGATGCTCGCCGAGGAGGCGGGCGTCTCGCTCGGCCTCGAGGTGGAACTCATCAAGGAGATTCCATCGGGCGCCGGGCTCGGCGGCGGATCGAGCGACGCCGCGGCGGTGCTCGCCGCGGCCGCCGATGCCTGGGGCATCGAGTGGAGCCGCGAGCGTCTCGCCGCGCTCGGCAGCCGGTTGGGCAGCGACATTCCCTGGTTCTTCGCAGGCGGCCCGGCGGTGGCCAGCGGCCGCGGCGAGCGGATCGACCCCGTCGACGGCATCCCGCCTCTGCCGGCCGTGATCGCCTGCCCGGCCGTCGGGCTTTCTACGGCAGCGGTCTACGGTCGATGTGAGCCCGACGCATCGCGGCGCGGCGAGGCCGCGCGGCTGGCGGCGGCACTGGCGGATGGCCGGATGCATGCATCCCAACTGCTCATGCACAACGCCTTGGAACGCCCGGCGCGGGCGATCTGCCCCGACGTCTCACGGCTGCTCGACGCCATGGCTGCGGCCGGGGCCACGCGGCCGATGCTCACCGGGAGCGGCAGCGCCTGTTTTGCGATCGCCCGAACCGCGCCGGAGGCTCGCGGGATCGCCGCCCGGCTCGATGCGGCGGGCTGGCCGGGCGTCTTTCCGGTGCGGTTCATACCGGGCAGAGGTGGACGATTGCACGCGCAGTGAAAGGATGATCGGCGGAGCCGTCGGCCTGGGGAGGCACAGACGGCGAGGCCAAGGCAACGGGGAATCACACAGGCAGCTCAGCCGGGGGAATGCACCGATGGAAATCACCGAAGTCCGGATCAAGCTCATCGAAAACGCCGCCGAACGGCTGCTCGCGTTTTGTTCGATCACGATCGACCACGCCTTCGTCGTCCGCGATCTGAAGATCATCGGCGGCCCGAGCGGGCCGTTCGTGGCGATGCCCAGCCGCAAACTCTCGTCGCACTGTCATTCGTGCGGCTTCAAAAACCCGCTGCGGGCCTGCTATTGCAACCAGTGTGGCAAGAAGCAGCCCGAAGGCAGCCTGCCGCGCGATGATGACGGCCGGCTGCGGCTCTACGCCGACATCGCCCACCCGATCAATGCGAGCTGCCGCGAGCAGATCCAGAGCCGCATCGTGCGCGAGTATGAGTCGGAGCTCGTTCGCGCCAGGCAGCCGGGCTACGTGTCACGGTACGACGCGATTGGCGACGAGGATCATCGGCGCGCGTAGGACAGGCCTCCGTGCCTGTCGGTAGGACAGGCGTCCCTGCCTCGAGTAGGACAGGCGTCTCTGCCTGTCGGTGCGGATCGGCGCGGGACAGGCACAGAGGCCTGTCGTACTCCAGACAGGCTGAAGCCTGTCCTACTGGCGGACGAGCTTGTGGAAGTCGGCCGTGAGGCGGGCGGTGATCGGGCCGGGTGTACCCGCGCCGATACTGCGGCCGTCGATGTCGACGACCGGAATCACCTCGGCCGCCGTGCCGGTGAGGAAGCATTCGTCGGCGGTGTAGAGGTCATGCCGCGTCAGCGTGGCCTCACGGCAGTCGATGCCGGCCGCGTGGGCGAGCTCCATGACGGCGTTGCGGGTGATGCCTTCGAGGATGCCGGCGTCGGGGGGCGGCGTGAGCAGTTTCCCACTGCGCACGACGAACACATTGTCGCCCGTGCACTCGGCCACCTCGCCCTTGTGGTTGAGCATCAGCGCCTCGACGCAGCCGGCCCGAAGGCCCTCGAGCTTCGCCATGATGTTGTTCAGGTAGTTGAGCGACTTGATCCGCGGCGAAAGAGCGGCCGACTGCACCCGCTGCGTGGCGGCGGTCACGATCTTCAATCCCTTCGAATAAAACTCGGCGGGGTAGAGGCTGATCGTGTCGGCGATCACGATCACCTGCGGGTTCTTCGTGCGATTGGGATCGAGGCCGAGGCTGCCGGCGCCGCGGGTCACCACGAGGCGGATGTAGCCGTCGGTGAGCTTGTTGGCGGCAAGCGTGTCGATCACCGCCTGCGCGACCGCCTCCTTCGTCATCGGGATCTCGAGGCAGATCGCCCGGGCGCTGGCCCAGAGACGGTCGATGTGGGCGTCGAGCCGGAAGACCCGCCCCGAGTAACTCCGCAGACCCTCGAAGACGCCGTCACCGTAGAGGAGGCCGTGGTCGAACACGCTCACGCGGGCCTCGTCTTCGGGCACGAGCCGGTCGTTCATGAAGATGATGCGGGGCATGCGTGATCCAGTGGGCTAGGGTGCTCGTGGGCCGGGCGTTGAGGTTGGGGGCGAGCCGTCAGGCCGTTTCGATACGGCTCGGCTCGACGCGTCCGGCCGCGAGTCGCACGATCCTGTCCGCCCGCCTCGCGATCGCCGTGTCGTGCGTGACGAGCACTATAGAAAGGCCATCCTGGCGGTTCAACTCGCAGAGCGTGTCGAGGATGCCGGCCCCGCTCTGCTCGTCGAGATTGCCCGTCGGCTCGTCCGCCAGGAGCAGCCGCGGCCGGGCGACGAGCGCCCGTGCGATCGCCACCCGCTGCATCTCGCCCCCGGAAAGCTGCCGCGGCTTGTGGTGGAGCCGGCCGCTGAGCCCGAATCGCTCGAGCAGGTCGGCGGCCCGCCGCCGGGCCTCCCCGCGTTCGCGGGCCCAGGCGGCCACCGAATGCCGCACGAGCAGCGGCGCGAGGACGTTCTCCAGGGCGTCGAACTCGGGCAGGAGGTGGTAGGCCTGA
Organism: Planctomycetia bacterium; assembly: GCA_046343855.1. Lineage (GTDB taxonomy): Bacteria > Planctomycetota > Planctomycetia > Pirellulales > UBA1268 > RGVT01. The sequence goes on along the minus strand of JBKDMX010000115.1, from coordinate 1,306 downwards.
AACACCATGCCAATATCGGTGTTTCGGAGGCGGTCGCGGCGGGCGATCGGGAGATTGTCGATCCGCTCGCCGGCGAGCCAGACCTCGCCGGCGTCGGGGGCGTCGAGCAGGCCCATCAGGTGAAGCAACGTGCTCTTCCCCGAGCCGCTCTGGCCGACGATCGCCACGAAGTCGCCCGGCTCGATGGCGAAGTCCACGCCGCGGAGCACTTCGAGGAGCCCGCCCCCGGAACGGTAGTGTTTCCGCACGCCGCGCACGCTCATCAGCGCGCCGGGGCCGATCGGCTCACTCATGCCGCAGCGCCTCCACCGGATGGAGACGCGCGGCCCGCAGCGCCGGCAACACGCTCGACGCGACGGCGATCGCGACGGCGCCGGCCATGATCCAGGCGATCGTGCCCGGATGCACGATCGTGGGAATCTTGAAGAAGTAATAGATCGAAGGATCGAACACCCGCTGGCCGGTGAACCATTCGACCAGCGCGCGGATGCCGTTGATGTTCCAGGTGATCGCGAGGCCGAGGGCGAGCCCCGCCCCTGCGCCCACGAGTCCCAGGAAGAGCCCGTAGCCGAGGAAGATGCCCGCGATGCCGGCCGAGCCTGCCCCGAGCGACTTGAGAATGCCGATGTCGCGGGTCTTCTCAACCACGATCATGTAGAAAATCGCGAGGATGCCAAACCCCGCCACGGCGATGATGAGGAACAACAGCACGTTGAGAATCATCGACTCGACTTCGACGGCAGCCAGCAGCGGACCCTGCTTCTTTTCCCAGGTGCTGACGTGGAACTTCCCGGCGGGAAGGGCCGCCTTGAGCCGCTCGACCACCCGGTCGGGATCGACCCCCTCCTTCAACCGGATCTGGATGCGGGTGAAGGCCTTTTCGCCTGATTCGGGATCGATCATCCCCCGCATCCGCTGCAGTTCTTCTATGTTGCAGAAGACCAGGTGCGAGTCGTACTCGCTCATCCCGCTCTTGAAGGTGTCGACAATGGTCGCGTAGAAGTGGCAGGGCTGCGGCGGACGGCCGGCGGTCACCGTGCTGATCTTGATGTCGTCCCCCGGCTGAGCCATGGTCAACTGGCGGGTCTTGCCCGTCTCTTTGTCGACGTACGGGACCGAGACCAACTGGTAGCCAATGTAGACCCGGGCCCGGTGGGGGGCGGCGGGATCCTGCGGTTCTTCTTCGGTGTTGCCCGCCACGAAATCGCGGACGGCGTCGTCGGTTTCAGTGGCCCCCTCGGCGGCGGTCAGGCCGGTCGCCGGTTCCTCTTCCTCCTCGGGCTCGAAAACGCGGGCCCGGCTGATG
>JBKDMX010000114.1:0-91244 GCA_046343855.1 Planctomycetia bacterium | reverse complement strand
CGCCCTCGCCCCCCCGACGATCGCCGAGGTGCAACGCGACGTCGAGCGGTCGCTCGCGGGCCAGTTCGGCCGGTTCGAGCATGCCTCGGAAGCGACCCGCAGCGACGGCGTGCGGATCGTCCGGGTGGTGTCGGAGGGGACCGCGGAAAACCTCCCCTGCCGGTGGATCCACCACGTCGTGACCGACTCCAGCGGCCGGCGGGCAGCGGTGACCTTCTTGCTCGAGGCGTCGGCCGCGAAGCGGTTCGCGGCCGCCGACCGGGAGTTCGTCGACGGCCTGGCCTTTGCCACCGTCCCCGCGCCGGACGCCCCCACCCCCGGAGCCCCTGCCGACCGCGCGGCACGCGTCCCGCGCGAAACGGTGACGCCTTGACGCTGCCCCCCGCGGCTGGGATCATCTGGGACTGCCGTTGACGAGCGTTTCGGGCCCCCAGGCCAAGACCGCTCGCCATTTCCAAGAGGAGCGCCGCCGGCCCGACGTGTGAAGAAACGCGAGTTCTTCCCGGCCGCCGGAGTTCATCCGCGTCCGGAGTCGTGAGCCATCGATAAGCAGCATCGCATCAACGAGCAGATCCGCATCACGCCGATCCGGGTCATCTCCGCCGAAGGCGGCCAGCTCGGCATCATTCCGACCGAGGAGGCGCTCTCCATCGCGCGGGAGTCGGGGCTGGATCTGGTGGAGGTGGCGCCCAACGAGAAGCCGCCCGTTTGCCGAATCATGGACTTCGGCAAGTTCAAGTATCAGCAGAAGAAAAAGCAGCATAAGACCCACGTCCACCACACGAAGATCAAGGAGATCCGACTGCGGCCCAAGACGGGCGAGCACGACATCGAGTTCAAGGTGAACCAGGCCAAGGGGTTCCTGCAGCACAAGGACAAGGTGATCGTTTCGGTCGTGTTTCGCGGCCGAGAGCTCGCCCACATCGACGAGGGACAGCGGGTCATGAAAAACATCCTCGAACAACTCGATCCGGTGGGAAAAGTCGATTCCCCGCCGCAGCAAATGGGCCGCCGGCTGGTATGCACGCTGTCGCCCAAGTAACATCCTCCCTATCGATCAAGCGAACGAAAGCAAGGAGTTTCCCGTGCCGAAGCAGAAGACCCACAAGGGCGTCAAGAAGCGTTTCCGGATCACCGCCCGCGGCAAGGTGAAGCACCGCCGCGCCGGCACGAGCCACCTTCAGGTGCGGCTCACTGCCAAGCGGAAGCGCGAGCTCCGCGGCACGGGCGTGCTCGCCAAGGTCGATACGCCGAAGATCGTCGAGGCGCTCGGCGCCTACAGCTACTAGTTGCACGGAAAGTCTCGACATCCTGTCGAACTTTCCTTGGCGAGCTCCGCTCGCTGTTGTTTACCCGGCCATCCGGGCCTGGAGTCTGGAGGTCGAGAACCCGCAGGGAAAGCGGTCGGCCTTGCATTCTGCCGCAGGTGAGCGACATTAGAAGGCTTCCACGATCCAAGTAAGGTAGAGAGTCATGCGTACGAAAAATGTCGTCCCGCGTCTGCGTGCCAAGAAGCGTCTCTTCAAGCGGGTGAAGGGCTCCGTCGGCGGCCGTCGCCGCCTGCTGCGGACGGCGAAGGAATCGATCATCCGCGCGGGTGTCTATGCCCGCCGCGACCGCCGCCGCAAGAAGCGCGACTTCCGCCGCCTCTGGATCGTGCGGATCAACGCCGCCGTTCGTGAGCGCGGCATCCGCTACAGCCAGTTCATCGCGGGTCTCGAGAAGATCGGCTCCGATCTCGATCGGCGCACGCTCGCCGAAATGGCCGTCGTCGATCCCACCGGCTTCGATGCCGTCGTGGATCAGGTCCGCAAGGCCCTCGGCCTGCCGGAGCCGGCCGCGGTCGCGTAAGGCAGTGGCAACCGTTTCGCTGGAAGCGTTCACGGCCGAGCTGGACCGACTGCGGGCCGATGCCACGGCCGCGCTCGACGTGGCCGGCGACGAGTCGACACTCGAGCAGGCGCGGGTCGAATTTCTCGGCGCGAAGAGTGGCCGCCTGAAGGCGATCCAAAAAATGCTCGGCGGCCTGGCCGCGGAGGATCGCCCCGCCGGCGGCCGGCACTTCAACGACGCCAAACAGGTGATCACCGCCGCCCTCGAAGCGGCGCAGGGCCGCGTCGCCGGAACGGCCGCGGAGACCGAGGCCATCGATGTGACGCTCCCGGGCGATCCCATTCGGCTGGGCCACCTGCACCCGATCACCCAGACGATCCGCCGCGTGCAGGAGATCATGGGGCGGCTCGGCTTCGAAAGCGTCGACGGCCCTGAGGTGGAAGACCAGTGGCATAACTTCGAAGCGCTCGCGATCGGCGCCGAGCACCCGGCCCGCGATCCGCTCGACAACTTCTATCTCTCCGTCGCCCGCGCGGCCGACCCGCTGCTGTTGCGGTCGCAGACCAGCACCGTGCAGATTCGCGTGATGGAAAAGCGGAAGCCGCCGCTGCGGATCGTCTCGCTCGGCCGCGTCTACCGCCCCGACACGGCCGACGCCACCCACTATCCGATGTTTCACCAGGTCGAAGGCCTGCTCGTGGAGCCGGGCACCACGATGGCGCACCTCAAGAGCGTGCTGCGGCTCTTCGCCTCGAGTTTCCTCGGCGGCGACGTGCACGTGCGGTTTCGCCCCTCCTTCTTCCCGTTCACCGAGCCGAGCGTCGAGGTCGACATGGAGTGGGGCGGCCGCTGGATCGAGATGGGGGGCGCCGGCATGGTCGACCCGGCGGTGCTCGCGGCCGTGGGCTACGACCCCGATCAGGTGTCCGGCTTCGCCTTCGGGCTGGGCGTGGAGCGGATCGCCGCCCGCCGCTACGGCGTGGCCGACATCCGCGACTTCTACCGCAACGACGTCAGATTTCTGGAGCAGTTTTAGGTTCGTTCACGCTCTCTTTGAAGCACCGGCACGGAGGCGGCAAAAGTCTCGTCGCGTGGGCCGCGGCGGCCCAATGCTCCTCGAGCGTTCGCCGACCTCCGTGCCTCCCTCGGTTAAGGTTCAAACCAGATGATCATCTCCACCAATTGGCTTGCCGATTACGTGCAGCTGCAGGCGCCCATCGATGCGCTCGTGGAGCGGCTGCTGATGTCGGGGCTCAATCACGAGTCGACGGCGGCGGTCGGCGGCGACACGGCCGTCGAGATCGAGGTGACGAGCAACCGCCCCGACTGCCTCGGCCACGTTGGCGTGGCCCGGGAGGCGGCGGTGCTCTTCGGCCGGCCGCTCCACATTCCCGATCCGCGGCCCCTCGAGGGCGGCCGCGCCGCATCCGAGAGCGTAACAGTGGAGATCCGTTCGCCCGACGTCTGCCCGTTTTATTCCGCGCGGGTCATCCGCGGCGCGAAGATCGGCCCGAGCCCGGCCTGGCTCGTCGAACGGCTGGCGACGGTCGGCATCGAGAGCGTGAACAACGTGGTCGATGTCACGAATTACGTGATGCTCGAGTGCGGCCAGCCGTTGCATGCCTTCGATCTCGCGAAGATCCGTGGGGCGCGGATCGTGGTCCGCCGCGCCGCTGCGGGAGAGCCTTTCACGGCGATCAACCACAAAACCTACCCGCTCACCGAGCAGATGTGCGTGATCGCCGACGCGGAAGGGCCGGTCGCGCTCGCCGGTGTGATGGGAGGCGCCGAGAGCGAGATCGGCGCCGCCACCACCGACATCCTGCTCGAATCGGCGCAGTTCGCACCGCTGGCCGTGCGGGCCGCCGCCCGCGGGCTGGTGCTCGCGAGCCCCTCCTCCTATCGCTTCGAACGCACGCCCGACCCGGCCGCCGTCGATTGGGCGAGCCGCCGCGCCGCCGCGCTGATCCTCGACCTCGCCGGAGGCACGCTCGAGAAGGACGCCGTCGAGGCTGGCCGGCTTGCATGTGCGCCGGCCACGATCGAGCTGCGGCCGCACCGCGTTCGCGAGGTGCTCGGCATCGACGTCGCGGCCGAAAGGCAGCGAGCGATCCTCACCGGGCTGGGATTCACGGAGCTCGATCCGGGCGACCACGCCGGGAAGCCCTCACGCTGGCGGGCGCCGACGTGGCGTCGCGACGTCTGGCGCGAGATCGATCTCGTCGAGGAGATCGCCCGCATCGAGGGCTACGACCGCGTGCCTGAAGACTGGCCGATCACCGCGCGGCCGGTCGAGCTCTCGCCGCGCGAGCAGGCGATCCGTGCGGCCTCGGCCGTGCTCGTCGGCGCGGGGCTTTGCGAGGCGATGACGCGCAGCGTCGTCAGCGCTGCACTCGAGGCCACGCAGAGCCCCTGGGGCGACGCGGCTCCCCTCGTGATTTCCCCCGCGCTCGTCCGCGGCGCCGATCGCCTGCGCCGCACGCTCCTGCCAAGCCTGCTCGAGGCCCGAGCCGGCAACGTGGCCGTGGGCGCGCCCCATGCGGAGCTCTTCGAGATCGCCCGTGGCTACATCGTCCGGCCGGCCGGCGCTGCTGCCGAGTCGCCGGTGGAAGAACCCTTGCTGTTGTCGCTCGTGACTGGCGGCTCGTTCGCGGCCGCCAAGGGGCTCGCCGAAGCGGTGCTCGCCCGGTTCGGCATCTGCGCTGCCTTCCGCGCCGTGCATCTCGACCTCTTCGCTCGCGGCCGCGCGGCCGAGATCGTCGTCGAGCAGCCGGGGCGGGCCCCGGAACGGATCGGAGTCGTCGGCGAGTGTGCGGCCGCCGCGCTTGCAGCGGCCGGGCTCGACAAGGGCGTTTCGGCCGCCGAACTTCGGCTCGACCGGCTCGAATCGGCGCTCGGCAGCGAGAAAAAACTTCGCCGCCCGAGCGACTTCCCCGCCGTGGAACGGGACGTCAATCTCGTGGTCGACGAGTCGGTGCCATGGGGCGATCTCGCGGCCGCCGTCGGCCAGACCGCCGGCGACCTGCTCGAGCACTGCCGGCTCGTGCAGGTGTGGAAAGACGCGGAGCGGCTCGGCGCCGGCAAGAAGAGCATGGTCGTGTCGCTGCGGCTGCGGAGCTTCACGGGCACGCTCTCGAGCGAAGAGGCCAATCGCGTCGTCAGCGACGTCGTCGCCGCCTGCGGCCGCAAGGTCGGCGCCGTCCTGCGGCAGTAAGTAGACCGCTTGCTCCGCAAGCGGATCTCCTGTTGCACGCGGTCAACTCGCCCAACCCGGCTTTGGTTGAGCCGTCGCCGGACCGCTGCGCAGATGAAAACCACCCGCATTCGGAGCCAAGGGAGGCATGCTCGAAGCTGTCATCACGCAAAGCATCGGCATCCTGCCGATCTTTGCTTGGCGGGCATCCGCCCGCTGGTGATGACCCGGCGCTCCGGGCCTAGCCATCGAAATAGTCCTCAACGACTCCCTTCTTCTGCGCGTGCCCACCGACCGTCTCCGCCGAAACTGCTAATCGCCTACGAATCGGCGACTGAGCACTTCCAAATACGGGAGGCTTCGGGTGACCCGCACCCCGCTCGGCGGCGGTGCTTGCCAGCGAAGGCCGGATGCCGAGAGCGCAGTCAGCATCGAGCGAGCGAAGGGCCTGGATGCCCGCAGCGAGCGTCCGGAGATGGGGTCCGGGTCGCCCGAAGCCGGCGCGTCTTCAACGCGGTGTGCAGGATGGGGATCCGCTTGGGGACGAAGCGGGCTACTTTGGCAGGCTGAAGCCTATCCCAACAGCTCTTCGGGTTCGGTGAAGGTGCGCATCAGGCCGGACGGGAGCCGGCGGGCGAGGCGGTCGAGCCGCGAGCGGATCTTCTCGCGCGGGGCCTTTCCTTCGACCTGCCGAATGAGGATGCCCGACACCTGTTCGGGACGCCGGCGGGCGACGGCGGCGTAGACCTCCGGGTCGCGCTCACCCGAATCGCCGACGAGCAGGAATCGCCGGCCGGGAAATTCATCCATGATCTGCTCGATCGCGCGGCGCTTCGAACGCTTGCGCGACGGGAGGCGGCCGAGCGGCGTCGAGTCTTTGAGCCGGAAGAGCTTGAGGTGCATCGAGCCGGCGGGCAGCCCGGCGGCATCGAGGAATCCGCCCAGGCAGCGGGCCAGCTGCCACGGGCTCGCGGAGACGTAATGAAAGGCCGTCTGCGGATCGGCCTGCCAGCGGCGGTAGATGTCGACGATGCCGGGAACGGCGCGGAATTCCCGCACGAACGTGTTGGCGAGTAGTTCGCGACGGTTGGCCACGTTGGTCACCTTCACCGTGTCGTCGATGTCGGAAACGACCGAAAGCCCCTCATCGCCGATCAACTGGATGCGGCCGCCGGCCGTTGACGCCGCGGCCTTCGCGTCGGCGAGGCCCGCCTGCTCGTCGTCGTCGGTGAATCCCGAATAGGAAATCCACGGGTAGCCGGAGTCGCCCGGCGGATCGATCCCGTCGAGGTCGAACGTGGCGCGGAAGTGCCCCGTCCGGTCGGTCTGCCCGACGTCGATGAGCCGGTCGCCGATCGTGATCCGCACCGGCTGCCCGGCAACCCGCTGAAAGAGGAAGGCGTCGGCGCGGCGCTGGAAGACTTCCGACTCGAGCTGGGCGTCGTCGAGGTCGAGGATCCGCTTGAGCACCGCCATCGCCATCACCCGCCGACGGCTCCGCAGCGGCAGCGGCCTGGTGACCATGCCAGCGACGGTCGCGCGCCACCGCCCGTCTCCCGGGAGTTGGCGAGCGTAGGTGGGGAACAAGACGATCATGCGGCTCGGGGCAATCGGAAGGCGGCGGAGCTGTTCACCTTCGCGGCGGGACGGCGGTGCTTGCAAGCGAGGAGTCCGGCATTCTACAACTTGCCTGAGTCATTTCCCGGATTCCAAGGAGCTTCGAGAAGAGCATGGGTGTCAAGAAAACCGGCAAGGGGCGGCGGAAACTCGGCCAGAAGAAGCGCCGCATGCGGGCCCGCATTCGCCATCGCAAGGGCTGATCCGCACGACCCTCATAGTTTCCCAACGGGCCGCCGGGATGCCTCCCGCGCGGCCCGATTTTTTCTTGCCGCGCGCAGCCCGTGGGGTAGGGTTGCGAGTCCCGGGAAGTGCCCGGGCGCGGCATGGCCGGGCACACACGTCCGGCAGCAATCAGGGAGGCTGGTTCGATGCGTGCGACGGAATGGAGCAGGCTGGCGATCGTGGCCGCGGCCGTGGTGATGGCTGCGGGATCCACTGGCTGCAAATCGCTGAATGAGCGATACATCGCCCTCGAGGTCTGGAAGTACGAGAAGTGCTTCGGCCACCTCCCGCCGGGCTTCGTGCCACCGGGCGCGGCGGTTGCGCCGGCCGCTCCCGCGATGCGGCCCTGCGGCCAGCCCTCCAACTGCTGCGAGTCGACGCCTTGTCAGACGGCCTCGTTTGCGCCGGGCGGGCACGTCGCCGGCGGCAGCAACTGCAACGATTGCCAAGGCGCCGTCGTCGAGGGTGGCATGCCCGCGGGCGGCACGGTCGTCCCGAGCCTGCCAGCCGGTCCGGGCGGCGCCCCGGGCCCGATGCCGGGCGGCGCGCCGGTGACGACGAGCAAGCCGGTCGTGATCTCCGACGAAGTGGTTCTCCCGTAAACGGCAGATCCGCTTGCGGAGCAAGCGGTCTACAGGAGCGTCTCGGCCTGGGCGGGGAAGCGGCGGGCTTCCACGTCGCTCCGCCAACGGGCGAGGCCGTCGGCGATCGATGACTTGGCGTCGGCATAGGCCCTGACGAATTTCGGCACGCGGTCGAGCGAGAGGCCGACCAGATCGTGGAGCACGAGCACCTGCCCGTCGCAGTCGGGCCCGGCGCCGATGCCGATCGTGGGAATATGGATCCCCTCGGTGATCGCTCGCGCCACGTCGCGCGGGATGCACTCGAGCACGACGGCAAAAGCCCCCGCGTCGGCCGCGGCCTTGGTGTCGGCCATGAGGCGATCGGCGTCGCGCTGCACGCGGTAGCCGCCGAGTTGGTGCACCGCCTGGGGCCTGAGGCCCACGTGGCCCATCACGGGGATGCCGGCCGCCGCGATCCCGGCGATCACCTCGGCCTGCCCGGCCGTGCCCTCGAGCTTCACCGCCTGGCAGCCGGTCTCCTTCAGGATCCGTGCACAGGCCTCGACGGCCGTGCGCACGCCGAGGTGTTGGAGCGGAAACGGCAGGTCCACCACGACCAGCGCCCGCTCCGCGGCCCGCGCGACGATCTCGCCGTGGTAGATCATCTGCTCGAGCGTGGCGGGGATCGTCGAGGACCGGCCCGCGACCACCATCGCCACGCTGTCGCCCACGAGCACGCAATCGACGCCAGACGCATCGACGAGCCGGCCGGTCGGCCAGTCATAGGCCGTGACCATGGTGAGCGGCCGGCGGTCGCGCTTGGCGGCTACGAGATCGAGCGTCGTGACGCGGCGGGGCTGTGCTGCCATGGTGGAGGCTGGCGTCTAGTTCAGCCCCTTGAAGAAGTCGCCGAGCTTGTCGTCATCGGGCGGCGCCTCGCCGGCTTCATCATCGCCGGCCGGCCACTGCGGCGCATCGTCGGCCTTCTCCTCGGCGGCCGGCTCGGCTGCGAGAAAGTCGAAGCCCTTGCCCTTCTTTTTTGGTTTCTCGCTCGTCGGCTCTTCCGGAGCCGGCTCCTCGGCCGCTTCTTCCTGAACTATCGGCTCCGGCGCGGATTCGGCATGCGTGGCGACCGACGAGGCATGCGTCTCGCCGACGTGCTCCACGTGGAGCGGCTCGGAGTCGCCGCCGTGCTTCAGGCCGATGGTGGTGTCGGCGGTCTTTGCCTTAACGCCGCAGACGTCGGTCGCTCCCATACCCGGCGGCATGTCGTATTCGACACGAAACGCCAGGCCACCCACGCGCACGACGGCGCCGGACTTGATGATCGTCTTCTCGCTCGCGGGCACCTGCTCGTCGTCGAGGAACGTGCCGTTGGTCGAGCCGAGGTCGCGGAGATACACGATTCCGTGCTGGCCAAGAAACTCGCAGTGCTTGCGGCTCACCCGATCCTGCTGAATCCGGAATTTCGCCTCTTCGCTGCGGCCGATGACGATCGGGAGTTTGACGGTGAACGTGCCCTTCTTCGACTCAGGAGCGACGACGACGAAGCGAACGTTCATATGCAGGGATTCCATCGGCCGGTGGGACCGATTCTAGCTACGGACAGGGCGCCGCCAATTCGTCCTGTCCAGATTCCCCAGAAAACCGGTCTTGCCCAGAGGGTGATCTTGCGGCGGCCCCGGGCACCCCTATAATCGCTGGGTTCCTGGTCGCAACCAAATGCGATCGATCGGATCGCGGGTGTAGCTCAGTTGGTAGAGCACCACGTTGCCAACGTGGTTGTCGTGGGTTCGAATCCCATCACCCGCTTCATTTCCTTTTTTGCGTCCGCCCCGTGACGACCCCGCGTATGCCGCGACGGGCGACGTCTCTCCCTGAACCTTTCGGCCCCTTTTGGGAATTCTCCATGTCTGATTCCGCCACCGCTCTCGCCCCCTCCGACGCCGAACAGGGCGTCCGCCAGCCGCTCAAGCTCGATGTCACAGTCGAGAAGGCCTCGACCTGCCAGCGGCGGGTGAAGGTGTCGATTCCGCGCGAAGACATCGACCGCCATCTCGAGGAAGCCGTCGCCGAACTGATGCCCAGCGCCCTGCTGCCGGGCTTTCGTCCGGGCCGGGCGCCGCGGTCGCTCGTGAGCAGCCGCTTCAAGACCGAGCTCCGCGATCAGATCCGTTCCAAGCTGCTCACCGAGGCGATGGGCCAGGTCACCGAGCAGGAGAAGCTCTCACCGATCAGCGAGCCCGATCTCGACGTGGGCGCCGTCGTCCTGCCCGACGAAGGCCCGATGACCTTCGAGTTTTCAATCGAGGTGCGGCCCGAGTTCGAAATGCCCAAGTGGAAGGGGCTCGCGATCAAGCGGCCCTCCCGCGAGATCTCCGCCGACGACGTCAGCGAGTCCCTCGGCAACATCCTCCGCGAGCGCAGCCGGCTCGTGCCGCATGACGGCGCTCCGGCGGCGGGCGACCTGATCGTCGCCACCCTGCGGTTTCTCGACGGCGACAAGCTTCTCTCGGAGGCCAACGAGCTCGAGATCGTGGTGCGGCCGAAGCTCTCCTTCGCCGACGCCGAGCTGTCGGGCTTCGACGCGCTCCTGAAGAAGGCCAAGGCGGGCGACACGGTGACCGCGAAGGTGAAGGTCTCCCCCGAGGCGGCCGTCGAATCGCTTCGCGGCAAGGACGTGACGCTGGAGCTCAAGGTGCTCGAGGTCAAAAAACTCGAACTGCCCGAGCTCTCCCCGGCGCTCCTCGAGGAACTCGGCGGCTTCGAATCGGCCGACGCCCTCCGCGACGCCGTCCGCAAGCAGCTTGAAAACCAGCTCGAATGGCACCGCCGCCGCCAGGTGCGGCAGCAGGTGGCCAGCGCCCTCACGGCATCCGCCGATTGGGACCTGCCCCCCGACCTGCTTCGCCGCCAGAGCCAGCGTGAGCTCGAGCGGGCGATCCTCGAGCTGCGTCGCAGCGGCTTCGACGACGACTCGATCCGCCGCCATGTCAACGAACTGCGGCAGTCGGTGATGGCGAGCACCGCGCGGGCCCTCAAGGAGCACTTCATCCTCGAGCGGATCGCCGAGGACGAGTCGATCGCCGACTCGGCCGCCGACTACGACGAGGAGATTCGCGCGATCGCCGCTCAGTCGGGCGAGTCGCCCCGCCGCGTGCGGGCGAGCCTCGAGAAGCGCGGCCTGATGGACGTGCTCCGCAACCAGATCATCGAGCGCAAGACGCTCGACCTCGTGACGGAGAACGCCAAGTTTACCGACACGCCCTTCGAGTTTCCCCGACCCGACACCGACGCCGTCGATCATGCCGTCTGCGGCGTGGTCGTGGGCGAGGAGGAGATCCCGATCGCCAAGCATTCCGAGGCGGCCCCCGCCCCGGGCAAGCGGGCCTGAGGGAAACCATACCATCCATGCACGACCGCACCCGCGATCCTATGACGATGCCCGCCACGAAAAACTCGAGTGCGAGCCGCGATTACCAGCGGCAGCGGCAGATGACGCTCGGCGACCTCCTGCTCGAGAATCGCATCATCCTGCTGCAGGGCGAGATCTACGACGGCAATGCCAACGAGCTCGTCATGAAGCTGCTTTATCTGCAGAGTGAGAATCGTCGCAAAGACATCCACTTCTACATCAATTCGCCGGGCGGTAGCGTGACGGCCACGATGGCCATCTACGACACGATGCAGATCCTCTCCTGCCCGGTGGCCACGTATTGCGTCGGACTGGCAGCGAGCGGCGGTGCCGTGCTGCTCGCGGGCGGTGCGAAGGGGAAGCGGTTCGTCCTGCCCCACGCCAAGGTGATGATCCACCAGCCCTACGGCCAGGTGGGCGGCCAGGTGAGCGACATCGAGATCCAGGCCGACGAGATCATCAAGACCCGCCAGGTGCTCAACGAGATCCTCGCCCACCACACCGGTCAGCCGCTGGAGCGGATCGCGAAAGACACCGACCGCGATCGCTATCTCACCGCGACGGAGGCCAAGGAATACGGCCTCGTCGACGAGATCCTGAGCAAGCCGCCGGCGGCCGAAGAAGACAAGGAGAAAGACTGATCCATGCCGCTGATCCCTTACGTCATCGAGAAGAGCGGCCGCGAAGAGCGGGCGATGGACATCTACAGCCGCCTGCTCAAGGACCGGATCGTCTTCCTGGGCACCCAGGTGAACGACGAGGTGGCCAACGCCATCGTCGCCCAGATGCTCTTTCTGCAATCGGATGACCCGAAGTCCGACATCCACCTCTACATCAACTCGCCCGGCGGCAGCGTGACGGCCGGCCTGGCGATCTACGACACGATGCAGTTCGTGACCTGCGACGTGGCCACCTACTGCATCGGCCAGGCGGCCTCGATGGGCGCCGTCTTGCTCACGGCGGGCGCCAAGGGCAAGCGACGCGCGCTGCCCAACGCCCGGATCATGATCCACCAGCCGCTCGCCGGCATGGAGGGCACGGCGGAGGAGATCATGATCCACGCCAAGGAATTCAAGAACGTCAAGCACAAGCTCAACAATATCCTGCTCAAGCACACCGGGCATCCGCTCGAGAAGATCGAGCAGGACACCGATCGCGACCGGTTCATGTCGGCAGAGGAGGCCCGTGACTACCGGCTGATCGACGAGGTGATCGAGCACATGCCGGCCGGGCGGGCCGACGTGAAGAGCATCTGAGGACCGCTGCACACCGCCTGGACAGAAAACAGGGATTGAGGACAGGGATCGATTCGACCGTCTGAGGCGCAGGAGGCGCATCATGACCCGCATCGCGAACGGATTCGCAGGCATCGCCATCGCTCCCCGAGCCCGCGTGGCGGCCATGATCGCCGCATCAGCCGTCTTGAGCATGGCATGCGGCTGCAAGACCGACATCAGCCAGCAGTTGCTCGAGCGCGAGCTGCGGATGCAGGAGGATCAGATCTATCTCCTGCAGGACGAACTCCAGGACAAGTGCGTCAGGCTCGACCGCGTCGCGAGCGAGAATACGAGCCTCAAGAAGCAGCTCGGGATCGTCGATCCCGACGCCTCGCTGCCGCGAACCATCAGCCTGCCCCCCGGCGTGGCAGCGCCGGCCCGGCCTCCGCAACTGGCCCCGCAGATGGCCCCGCCGGCCCTCACGCTGCCCGAGCCCGTCGGCGTGCCGCCGGTCGGCTCTGGCTCGGCTCCGAGCGCGAATGACGGTCCGCGATTCTCACCCCCCGCCTCGGCAGCCCCGCCCGCATCCATGGCGCCACCGGCACTCGACGGCGTGCCGCCGCTACCGGCCATCCCCGGCGACCGTGGCGCCGCCGACCCATCCGTCCGGCGGCTCTCGCACGAGGAAAGCCTCGCCGTGGAGGGACAGATCTCGCACATCGTGATCAATCCCTCGAAGACCGAATGCTTCGACGGCAACGGCGACGGCGCGAGCGACGGCCTGGCGATCGTGTTCGAGCCCCGCGATGCCGACGAACGGCTCGTGACGGCCGCGGGCGACGTCATGATCAAGGCCTTCGATCCCGCCGCGGCCGACACCGCCGGCGGCGAAGGCGCCTGCATCGCCACCTGGGAGATCGCGGCAGCCGACGCGCTCGCCCACTTCCGCCGCACCTCGCGGGCCCGCGGCCTTCACTTCACGCTTCCGTGGCAGGGCTCGCCCCCCGCCGCCGACCATGTGCGGCTCTTCGTGCGTCTCACGACGTTCGACGGCAAATCATTCGAAACCGACGCCACCGTGCGTGCACGATAAATCTACCCGAGCCACTTGGCGACGTCGGTGCGGTAGGCGGCGATCGCGGGCAAAAGCGCCGCGACGATCGCGAGCGCGACGAGAAATGGCACGAGCAGCGCCTCGGCGAGCGGCGCCGCGGAGAAGATCGTCGCCGAGACGCCGGCGTTCGTCGTGATCCAGGGGCCGATCGCGCCGACGACGAGGTGGCCGAGCATCCAGCCGGCGAGCCCGCCGCCGACGGCGAGCAGCACCGCCTCGATGAGCACCGTGGCCAAGACGTGCGCGCGGCGGGCGCCGAGGGCCCGCATGATGGCGACGTCGCGACTGCGCTCGAGCGACGAGCCCACCATGCTCACGAGAATGCCGATCGCCGAGACGAGCACCACCAGCGCCGTCACGAGCAGGAGCAGGAGTTCGAGCGGTCGCACGAAGAGGTCGAGTAGTTGGCGGATCTCGCCAACCGGCAGCGCCGCCTGGGCCTCGCGTCCCTCGTTGATGGCGGTACGGAGCCCCATGGCGGTGAGCTCCGCGGGCAGCCCCGGCAGCGACGCGGTCTCGAGCAGGATCGCCGTCACCTCGCGCTGGGCGAAGGGGAGCGGGGCGTGGCCGGAGGGATGCTTCGCGGCGACCGGCTCGGGCATCGGCTCTCCTTCCGGCAGAGGCTTCGCGTGGCCGTCCTGCAGGTAGAAGCCTTCCATGTTGACGAAGACGCCGCGGTCGATGGGCGTGTCGGTGCGGGCGAGGATGCCGCGGACGAGAAACGGGTCGTGCACCGCGCCATCGTCGGCGCCGTGGGTCGGGGCGAATTCGTCGCCCACTCGAAGGCCGAGATTGGCCGCCACGGCCGCGCCGATCGCGCCGCCGAAGAAGTCGTCGTCGCGAAAATTTTCACCCGCCGAGAATTCGAACGGCCTGCCGTCGCCTCGCGTGAGCCGGGCGAAGAAGGCGGCGTTCGTGCCCACGACCCGGTGGCTGCGGAAGTAATCGCCCATGCAGATTGGCACGGCCGTCTTCGTGCTCGCAGCGTAGGTGCCGTCGATGCGATCGGGCCGCTCGGCCGCGGGCAGAAATTCCTGGTAATACGCCCAGGGAATGTTTTCGATCGGCTTGCTGATGAAGTAGACGCTGTTGAGCACAAGCTGCAGCGGGCTCCCCTTCGCGCCCACGATCATGTTGTAGCCGAGCCCCGAGCCCGATTCGAAGGCCTTGTTGACGAGGCTGCCGGTCACGAGCGTGGCCACGACGAGCGCCACACCGAGCGCGAGCGACAGCGCCGTCAAGCCGCTCGTGAGCAGCCGCTGCCGGATGTTGCGCCAGGCGATGCCAAGCAGCGTCATGCGCGGCCTCCTTCTCGGACGCCGCCGGCAGATCCCGGCTCCGCGTGCCGCGCGGCGCGGTTGAAGCTCTCGAGCCGCACGCGGCGCGGAAACTGCCCCGCCACCTCGGGCGCATGCGTGACGACGAGGAGCGCCGCCCCCTGGCTCTGGCAGGTGTCGCGGAGCAGGTCGATCACCTGCTGCTGGTGCGCTGCATCGATGCTCGCGGTCGGCTCGTCGGCGAGGACAACCCGCGGCCGGTTGGCGAGCGCGCGCGCCACGGCAACCCGCTGCTGCTGGCCGATCGAGAGCGCCGCCGGCTTGTGGTCGAGCCGATGGGAGAGGCCGACGGCGGTGAGCAGCTCGGCGGCGCGGCGGCGGTCGGGCCGGGACGACCCGAACGACATCGCCACGAGCACGTTTTCGACCGCCGTGAACCCCGGCAGCAGGTTGAACTGCTGGAAAACAAGCCCCAGCCGGTCGGCCCTTACACGGTCGCGCCTCGCCTCGTCGAGCCGGGCGATGTCGACGGAATCGATGAGCACGCTCCCGCTGTCGGGCCGCATGATCCCGGAGATCACATTCAAGAGCGTCGACTTGCCGGAGCCGCTCTGTCCCTCGAGCGCGCATTGCTCGCCATCGCCGAGCGCGAAGCGTTCGATGTCGAGCACGTCGACCGTCTCGCCGCCGGGCATGGCGAACGACTTGCACACGTTGCGGAGCTCGATGACCGGGGCGGGCATGTGGCCCAATCTACGCGAAGAGGGCGTCGCGGTGTCAAAAACCCGACGGTTTTTCCGGGCCGATTGAGCGGCCGCGACACGACGGGGTATATTCCGCCGCCCTCCCACCATTCGCAAGCCCCCGCCTCAGGAGAAGTCACGTGTCCATTCGCGTCGGCATCAACGGTTTCGGTCGCATCGGCCGCCTCACCTTCCGCGCCATCTACGAGAAGTACGGCCTCAAGGGAGACGTGCAGGTCGTCGCGCTCAACGACCTCACCGACGCCAAGACCAATGCCCACCTCCTCGAATTCGACTCCAACTACGGCCCGTTCAAGGGCACCGTGGGCTACGAGGGCAACGACCTCATCGTCGACGGCCAGAAGATCAAGGTCTTCGCCGAGAAGGAGCCGGGCTCGATCCCGTGGGGCTCGCAAGACGTGCAGATCGTCGTGGAGAGCACCGGCTTCTTCACCGATGCCACCAAGGCCGTCGCCCACAAGCGCGACAGCGTCAAGAAGGTCGTGATCTCGGCCCCGGCCAAGAACGAAGACCTCACGATCGTGCTCGGCGTCAACAACGAGATGTACGACCCGAAGAAGCACCATGTCATCTCCAACGCCTCCTGCACGACCAACGGCCTGGCGCCGGTGGCGAAGGTGCTGCACGAGACCTGGGGCATCGACCGCGGCCTGCTCACCACGGTGCACGCCTACACGAACTCGCAGAAGACGGTCGACACGGCCGCCAAGGATCTCCGCGACGCCCGCGCCGCGGCGCTCAACATCGTTCCCTCGAGCACCGGCGCCGCGAAGGCCGTCGGCCTCGTGATCCCGGCCCTGCAGGGCAAGTTCACCGGCATGGCATTCCGCGTGCCGACCCCGACGGTGAGCGTGGTCGACTTCACGGCGATCCTCGGCAAGGACGCCGCGCCTGCCGATATCAACGCCGCCATGAAGAAGGCCGCCGAGGGCCCGCTCAAGGGCATCCTGCGATACACGGAGAAGGAACTCGTCTCGACGGACTTGAAGGGCGATCCGCACAGCTCGATCTTCTCGGCCGTCGACACGATCGGCCTGGGCAACTTCGTGAAGGTGGTGAGCTGGTACGACAACGAGTGGGGCTACTCCAACCGCGTCGCCGACCTGCTCAACTTCCTGGAAGACCGCGGCCTCTAAGGCGGGGTCAACGCGCCCAAGCCGGCTGGTTGGATAGGCTTCGGCCTGTCATGCCCTTGGCTGCGCACCTGAAAAAGACCCGCATTCGGAGCCGGCGGTAGGCATGCTCGAATCCGGTCGTGTTGAGAGTTTCAGTCTCGTGGGTTTTGATCAGGAGCCAATAGTCCTCAACGACTCCCTTCTTCTGCGCGTGCCCACCGACCGTCTCCGCCGAAACTGCTGAGCGCCTACGAATCTGCGACTGAGCACCTCCAATACGGGAGGCTTCGGGTGACCCGGACCCCGCACGCCGCCGTTGCTCGGGCACCGATCCGCGTTAGCGGATTGGTCGGCGAAGGCAGGATGCCGAGAGCGCAGTCAGCATCGAGCGAGCGGAGGGCATGGATGCCCGTAGCGAGCGTCCGGAGAGCCGGGGTACGGGTCACCCGAAGCCGGATTGGGCGAGTGAGCGAAAGCCTGTCCTACGCGGCGGGCGGCGGGTCCGGTAGAATGCCGGGCATGGTGAACACAGTGCGTTGCCTCATGGCGGTGGCGATTCTGCTGGCGGCCCTCCTCGGGCGGCCGGCCCGGGTGGAGGCCTGCCCGTTCTGTTCGGCCGTGTCGCTCACATTCGCGCAGGAGATCGCGCAGAGCCAGGCGGCCGTGATCGCGAAGCTCGTCGAGCCGCCCGCCGCCGGGTCGCTTTCGCCGCGGGCCGAGGGTCCGCTGCCGAAGGGCAAGTTCCAGGTCGTCGAGGTGCTCAAGGGGGCGCCGCTCGTCGAGGAGGCCGGGCTCATGGGGGCTGACAGCAAGCCGATCGAGACGATCCTGCTCGAGGAGAAGCCGGTCGGATCCCTCTTTCTGCTCATGGGTGTCGAGCCGCCGAACCTCGTCTGGTCGAGCCCGATCCAGCTGAGCGACAAGGCCGTGGCCTACATCAAAAAGCTCGGCGACCTGCCGGAGAAGGGGGCCGACCGCCTGGCCTTCTTCATGAAGCACCTCGAAGATCCTGACGAAACACTGGCCCGCGACGCCTACGACGAATTCGCCGTCGCGCCCTACGAAGACGTCCGCGCTCTCGAGAGCCGGATGGATCCGACGCAACTGCTTGCCTGGATCGAGAATCCGAAGGTGCAGGCCAACCGTCGCCGCCTCTACGCGACGATGCTCGGCGTCTGCGGCACGAAAGCCGACGCCGAACGGATTGCGGCGATCCTCAAGGGAGACGGCCTCGGCGAAGACAAGGCGGAGGTGCGGTCCGGCCTCGACGCCCTCATCGCCTGTTATGTCACGCTCACGGGCGAAGAAGGGCTCGATCTCGTCGACAAGCTCTTCCTCGATCGCAAGGCGAGGGACGTTCCCTTCACGGAGACCTACGCCGCGGTGATGGCGCTGCGGTTTCTTGGCGAGGAATCGCACATCGTGCCCCGCCCGCGGGTGCTCCAATCGCTGCGGCTGTTGCTCGACGAACCCAAGCTCGCCGACCTCGTCATCGCCGACCTTGCCCGCTGGGAGGATTGGTCGGTGGTCGACCGGCTGACGGAGCTCTTCGAGAAGGCCACCGCCGACAACATCTTCGTCCGCGAACCGGTGGTGAACTACCTCAAGGCCTGCCCGCTGCCGGAGGCGGCCGCCGCCGTCACGAAACTCGAGAAGATCGACCCGGAGGCGGTGCGCCGCGCGGCCACGCTCGCCGGCTTTGCCGGAGCCCTGGCCGCCAAGCCGGGCGATGCGGCGGCGAAGCCCGACGACGAAGCCGAGGCGGGCGACCCGTCCAATGCCGGCCTGCCTCCGCCCGTCGTGTCGGACGAAGCGGCCGCCGACGATGCGGCGCTTGCGGCGCGGATCGCGCCGGTGATCGCCGACGATGGATCGGGCGAGGAAGACCCCGCGGATCAGGCCGTGGCCGCGGAGTCGGAGAAAGACCGCTGGACCAGGCTCAAGTGGGCCGCCTGGGCATTGATCGTGCTCGCCATCGCGGTCTTTTCCCGCTCGGCCCTTTCGTCGCGGCCCCAGTCGGGCTCCTCCGCTGGTTCGAATTGAACGACCACCATGGCATCCGGCCTCTTTGAAACCCCGCGCCCGCTGCACGATCCTGCGGCTTCCTTCCCGGAAGTCGCCGACCGCTACCGCGCGCTCAGCGGCACCACGATCGCCGCGTTCGTGCTCGCGCTGCTCTCGCCGCTCGCCTTTCTCGACTGGTGGCTCTTGGTCGTGCCGCTCCTGGCATTCGTGCTGGGCGTAGTGGCACTCCGCGACATCGCCGCACGGCCGGACGAACTCACCGGCAGGCCGCTTTCGCTCGGGGCGATTGGGCTGTCCGCGGTCGCGTTCGTCGGCGCCCTGGCCTATCTCTCCTGGGTCTATGCCACGGAATTGCCCGAGGGCTTTTCGCGGCTGAACTATGCGGCGCTTCAGCCGCTGGACGGCGACCCACCCACCGCAGTGCCCGACACGGCCCGCGCACTCGACGGACGCAACGTGCTCCTCAAGGGCTACATGTATCCGGGCAAGCAGCAGCAGGGGATCACGCAATTCCTGCTTGTGCGCGATCAGGGGGATTGCTGCTTCGGCGGCAATCCGAAGATCACCGACCGGGTGCTCGTACAGCTGCGCGACCCGAAAGGCATTCCGTTTTCACCGCGGCTCACGAAGATCGCCGGCCGATTCGCCGTACGGCCCGCCGGCACCGAGGCGCTCGACGGCGGCGTGCTCTACCACGTGGAGGATGCCGTTGCCAGGTAGCCGCCTCGCTCTGCTGGCCGTTGCCTTGCCCTGTGCGGCCATGCTCGGCTGCGGCTCGGCCACCGCGCCAGACATTGGCCACCAGGAGACAGCCCAGCCGCCTGCGACTACCCCGGTGGCGAAGGCTCCCGTGGCCCGGCAGCCGCCGGCGCGGTCGGGCAGCCCCCGCGACATCTCGTTCGACGACATCAAGTTCGACATGGAGAAGGGGGCGGTCTTCACGAGCGACCTGCTGCCCGAGCGGGTCACGGCGCTCGAGCAGGAGCGGATCCGCATCCGCGGCTACATCCTGCCGAGCTTTCAGCAGACCGGCCTCACGCAGTTCGTCCTCGTTCGCGACAACATGGAGTGCTGCTTCGGCCCCGGCGCGGCTCTCTACGACTGCGTGGTGGTGCGGATGCAGCCGGGCAAGACGGCGAATTTCTCGATCCGCCCGGTGGCCGTCTCAGGGGTTTTTCGCCTCGAGGAGCTCAAGGGCCCCGACGGCAAGCACCTCGCGATCTACGCGCTCGACGGCGAAGCCGTGCAATGACCAGAAACCGGTAGGCGGGTGCAGACGCCCCGGGCCGTTGGTACCATCTGTTCTCAGGCGGCCCGACGGCTTGCCTGCATCCGCCGCGGCACAAAGGTCGCCTCTCACCGATGACTTCGGATCTCTCCTGGCTCTATGAGATTCCCACCAGGAATCTCGCCCTGCTCGTCACGGGCGCCTTCGTCGGCTTCTACTGGATCGGCGCGATCTTCCTGCGGCCGATCCTGCGGCAGTTCGTGAAGCACACGGCCGGCTGCAACGACATCATCGGCTACGTGCTCTCCTGCTTCTGCGTCTTCTACGGCCTCTTGCTCGGATTGATCGCGGTGACGGCCTATCAGAACGTTTCTGACGCCGGCGCGAACGTCACCCGCGAGGCCGCGGCGCTCTCGGCGCTCTACGAAGACGTCTCCCGCTATCCCGAGCCCTACGCGCAAAACCTCCGCTGGCTGCTCCGCGACTACACCCGCTACGTGATCAAATATGCCTGGCCGTTGCAGCGGCGGGGGATCATCCCCGAAGAGGGAACGATCCGCGCGGAAGCCTTCCACGATCGCTTGCTCGACTTCCAGCCGAAGACGCCCTCCGAGGAGATCATCCACGCCGAGGCATTGCGGCAGCTCAATCATTTCCTCGAATGCCGGCGGATGCGTCTCTACTCCGTGAAGTCGGGTCTGCCGGGCTCGATGTGGTATGTGATGATCCTGGGCGCGGTCCTCAACTTGGCGATCTGCTGGCTGTTCGACATGCGGTTCATCACGCAACTGGTGCTCGGCGGCATCCTCGCGGCCTACCTCGGCACGATGATGTATCTCATCATCGACATGAATCAGCCGTTTCGCGGCGACGTGAGCATTTCGTCCGAGGCTTTCGAGGTGCTCTACAAACGGATGAACGAGGACTGAGATCGTGACGAGCCATTCCCTCTCCCGACGCGCCGCACTGCAGCGAAGTGCCGCGGCCACGTTCGCCGCGGCCCGTGCCCTCGCGCCCGCCACCTTCGTCGGCTGCTCGCTCGGCATCCCGCCGCGGGCCCGCACGGTGAAGGTGGGCCTCTTGCATTCGCAGACCGGCCCGCTGGCCATCAGCTCGACATCACTCCGCGACATCGAACTCTTCGCCTTCGAGCGGATCAACGCCGCCGGTGGCATCCTCGGCCACCAGGTCGAGGCCAAGGCCCCCGACCCGCGGTCGCGGCCCGAGCTCTTCGTCAAGCGGGCACGGCAGCTGCTCGACGCCGGCGTGGCGGCGGTGTTTGGCTGCTGGACGAGCACCAGTCGCAAGGCGGTCTTGCCGCTCGTCGAGGAGCGCGACACGCTGCTCTACTATCCGGTTCAATACGAGGGCAACGAGTCGTCGAAATCGATCGTCTACGGCGGCATGGTGCCCAACCAGCAGATCCTGCCGGCGATCGACTGGCTGGCCAGCGAGGCCGGCGGTGGCCGGAAGAAGATCTACCTGATCGGCTCCGACTACGTTTTCCCCCGGACGGCGAATTTCATCACCAAGAAATACCTGAAGTCGAAGAACCAGAAGCCGGCCGGCGAGGCCTACTTCCCGCTGGGCCACGCCGATTTCACCGCGGCGGTGAAACAGATCGTCACCTCCGGTGCCGACTGCGTGCTCAACACGATCAACGGCGATTCGAACATCGCCTTCTTCGAGGCGATCGCGGCGGCCAAGGTCGATCCGAAGAAATTGCCCGTCGTCTCGACGAGCATCGGAGAAGACGACCTGCGGGCTCTCCTGCCGGAGCACGTGAAGGGGCATTACGCCGCGTCGTGCTACTTCCAGCGCCTGCCGACGGATTCCAACCGCCGCTGGGTGAGGGAATTCCAGGATTCCTTCGGCTTCGACCGCGTGACGGGCGACCCGTTGGAGCCGGCCTACTGCCTGGTGCATCTCTGGAAGCAGGCGGTGGAAAAGGCTGGCTCATTCGACACGACCGCCGTGCGGCAGGCGTTTCGCGACGGCCTGGAATTCGACGGCCCCGGCGGCACTGTCCGTCTCGATCCCAAGACGCAGCACACCACCAAGTATCTTCGGATCGGCAGGATCCGCGACGACCGCCAATTCGAGATCGTGAACCAGTCGGAGGCGCCCATCGATCCCGATCCCTATCCGCAGATCGCCTTTCCCGGCTGGAGCTGCGACTGGACGAAGGACGGCGTCGTCCGCGGCACGGAGGTGAACATCCATGGCGACGTTTGAGGTCGAGCAGACCGAGGGCATGCGGTGGGTGCGGGTCGATCTCGACGACGACGACGTCCGCACCGAGCGGGGGGCGCTCAACCACATGCAGGGCGCCATCGCGATGGACGTGCCGCTCCCCACGCTGAAGTCGTGGTGGGTGTCGCTCTTCTCCGATGAATCGGTCCTGCGGCCGCGCTACAGCGGCACAGGCAGTGTCTTTCTCGACTCGACGCTCGGCGGCTATCACGTGATGCGGGTCAGGCCCGGCGAGCGCTGGATCCTCGACACGAAATGCTTCTGGGCGAGCGACGGCGAGGTGAAGCTCTCGGTGCACCGCGAGCGGATGTGGACCGCGTATTGGGCCGATCAAGGACTCCTCTGGTACAAGACCGCGCTCAAGGGGGACGGGCAGGTGGTGCTCGCCGTCGACGGGCCGGTGCAGGAGGTGGAGCTCGTCGATGACAAGCTCGTGGCCGACGGCCCCTTTGTCATCGCCCATACCAACGGCATCACGCTGTCGATCCGCCGCCCGGCGAAGTCATGGTTCAGCTACTGGCTTTCGGGGCAGCGGTGCGCCTACGTCTACCAGGGCACCGGCAAGCTGCTTCTTTGCACCACGCCCTACTGGCGGCAGCGGATGCAAAAGGAGCGGGCGCCCGGCTCCGCTGCATACGCCTAGAGTGAAGTGCCGGCGAAGGGACGGCAGAAGTCGGTCGCTTCGCGACTCCTTCGGATTGTCGCAGAGAACTTCCGGCCTTGGGCCGGCCAGGCCAGTCTCCGCTGACGACCTACGGAGCTTCGATCCTCAGAAGGTCGAAAGTTCCTAACGCTCCTCGAGCTTCCGCCGATCCCTTCGCCTTCCGTTGTCTCCACGTAGGACAGGCCTCCGTGCCTGTCTCATCCACCCCGCTCCCTCCACCCCCATGCCCTCGCGTTTTGTTCTCCCCCTGCTTGCCGCGATCGCACTCGTCGTCGCGGCCGCGCCGCTTCAGGCCTGTCCGTGCTGCGGTGTCGTCGGGCAGTCGCTCGCGCACCGGCGCGACGCGGCTGCCCTCGTCGCCAGGGGGGCGCCGTGGGGCGCGGTCGCGCCCGACGCCGCGGCGCTTTCGAGCCAGCTGTTTCTCGTGCGTCAGTTCATCCGCGGCGGTCGCGAGATCGCCGACGAACCGGTAGCAGCTCGCGTGAGTGGTCCGGTGACAGGCACCGCCCTGCTCTTTGCCATGCCCGATGGTGAAGGCCGCGAGCGCTGGTCGGCCGTGGCGGCAAACGAGGCGCTCCTCGCCCATGTGGTCGCGGCCCCGCCGGTCTCGCAGCCGGCCGCCGAGCGACTGCGCTGGTTTGCCGCGCGGCTCGAGCATCCGGAGCCGGCGATCGCCGAGGATGCCTTCGCTGAATTTGGCCTCGCGCCCTACGCGGCTGTGCGTGATGCAGCCGATGCCTTCGACGCCGACCGACTCCGCAGCTGGGTCGCCGAGCCCGGGATCGATCAGCGTCGTCGCGGCTTCTACGGGCTGGCACTGGGCATCGTCGCCGCCCGCGACGCCGATCTGGCATCGCGCCGCTCGTCGCTCGACGCGCTCGAAGCTGCGGTCGCCGCGCCGGCCAGCGACTTCCGCGCCGGCTTCGACGGCCTGATGGCGGGTGTGCTCGTCGCCTCCGGGAAGCAGGGCCTCGACTACCTCGACAAGCGCGGGCTCTTCGCAGCGACAGCGCGGCCGGCGGACCAGAAGCACCTGCTCGCCGCCCTGCGATTTGCGTGGGAGGAACTCGATGACACGCTCCCCAGACCGCACACGGCCGCCGCGACGGCACGGCTCTTGGCAAGCCCCGTCGTCGCGGCGGATGCGACGGTGGACCTCGCGCGGTATCAGGCATGGGACCACGCCGACGCCGTGGCGGCGCTCTGGGAATCGCTGGGCGCGGACGATCCCCTCGTCCGCCGCGCCGTTGCGGGCTACCTCATGGCCTGCCCGCGCCCAGAGGCACAACGGCAGCTCGAGCGAATCCGAGCAAGGGATCCCGAGCGGCTCGACGCCGCCATCAGAGCCGCGTCGCTGCCACGGTAGGACAGGCCTCCGTGCCTGTCGAAAGCAGACCGCTTGCTCTGCAAGCGGATCCCCAAACAACTTCGCACCGGCTCGTGGGCGGCAGAAGGTGCCTCGCGGTGTCCCTCGCGGACTCGGGCCAAATGCTCGTCACGCTTCCGCCGACCCCCTCGCCTACGCCGTAGGACAGGCCTCCGTGCCTGTCGCAAGCGGTCTACCGAAACTGCGTCGCTGCGGCGGCGTCGGGCGTGGTGACCTCTCTGCCGGGCGGCAGCACCGCCTTCGACCAGTGGGCCACCGCCCTGACGGCCTCGTCACGCGGGGCCGCCGTCACCGGCGGCAACCCGATCGCCGCGGCGCCCGGGGCGGGAATTGCCGGGGGCGGCGTGGGGATCAGTTCCGGGGCCACGCCCTTCTGCTGCGGTGCACCGGGGAACACGCGCGGCACCTGCTGGTCATCCTCGCGGGTGGCCGGGTCGCGGGGCGGCAGCTGCACGGCACGGGCGTCGGCACCGACCGATTCGAAGTTTTGCGTGATCGCACCGCGGCTGAAGACGCCCGGCCGCGAGTGGCCGTAGTCCAGATAAAGGCTGGCATCACGCTGCCGCGCCCGACGGTGGGCGTCGAAATACGCCTTGCCCGGCCACGGGCCTTCCGAGAGGAAGACACCGTTGTATTCGAGCAGCGAGCCCTTGCGATAATGCAGTTGGGAGATCGAGCGGTTGTAGTCGATGAGCGCCCGGTAATAGGAGCTCTCCGCTTCGGCCCGGCGGCGCTGGGCATCGAGCAGTTGGTCGAGCGTGACCGTGCCGGCATCGTAGGCCGCCTGCACCGCCTCCACCTGCTTCTCAGCCGCCACGCGGCGGTTGAAGTTGGTCTGCGACAGCGCGAAATTCGTGTCGACGTTTCGCACGGCCTCGACGAGCGCGTGCGAGGCCTCGAGCTCCTCGTCCTGCAGGCGGGCCCGCTCGCGGGCGAGGCTCAGCTGGAAGTGCCGCACGGTCGAGAGCTCGCGTCGGAAGCCGATCGGCATCTGAAACTGCGCCCCAGCCTGCCATTCCTGAAACTTGCCGCTGAACATCGTCGAGTAGGCGTCGGTGCCCAACAGCGGATCGAGGTTGTCGGCGTTGTAGGGGTTGTAGCTCTGGTTGATCAGGTCCTGGCCCATGCCGAGGAATCGCCAGCGTCCGATGAGATCAAGCCGTGGCAGGAGCAGGTTCTTGGCGGCCGTGAGTTCGAGCTCGCGCTGCTTGATCACCCACTTCTGCTTGCGCAACTCCGCCGACCGCGAGAGCGCCTCGACGAGCGACTGCTGCCAGTCGAAGGCGATCCGGGCCGTGGTCGGCTCGTCAGACGGGCGAATGAGCCGGCCGTCGCTGGCCGTGATGCCCATCATGTAGCGAAGCCGATTTTCGCAGCGGTAGACGTCGGTCAACGCCTGCTCCACCTCGCTGCGGAAGAAGAAATACTGCTCGCGGGCCTGCGCCTCCTTGTCGGCCTCGCCACCGCGCGACTGCTCCACGTAGAGGGCATGCACCTTCCGCCAGGCCTCGAGCGCGCTATCGCGGCCCGCCTTGCGGGCCTCGAGGTTGCGGTAGGCGAAGTAGAGCTCCCAGTAGGATTGCTCCGTGTCGCTCACGAGGTTGCGCACGCCGGCCTCGAACTCGGCGAGCGAAATATCGGCGTTCACGCGGGCCAGCAGCACGCCGCGAAAGGCGGGCCGGCCGTAGATGTTTTCGAAGGCGTCGGGGCCGGCGATCCGGTTGTAGGTCACACCCGCGCCCTGCAACAGCGGCTGGTTGAAGCTGAAGTCGTAGTTCGTGGTCCAGGTCGAGGGCACCTCGCGAATCGGCGAGTTGTTGTTGTCGTAAATCGTCTGGTTGGCGAAGCCAAACGTGGCACCGGTCGCCGTGCGCTTGGTGACGCCGGTCGTCCAGTTGCCGGTGTCGCCGAGGAGGTGCTGCGGGAAGATCGTGCCGCCACGGGCGTCAAAGTTTTGTGCGCGGTTGAGCCGGTCCCAGGTGAGCGAGCTCGTGAGCTGCGCGTCGAAGAGGGCAAGCGCGCTCTCCACGCCGCGGAACGGATCGGTCTCGGTGATCGCCGGGTCGTAGATGCTCGGCGTGAGCGCCGGCGCCGTCAGCAGCGACACGGGCGGCTCGCCGGTCTGGGGCCGCGGGCCGCCGAAGCTCGCGAACCGGCCACCGAGGTTGCGAAGCACCTTGCCGTTTTCGAGCGCCGTGCGGACTGCCTCCTCGAGGGAGAGTTCCCAGATCTGGTCGAATCTGGCGTTCGTCAGCGTGAGCGGCTCGGTCGTGCCGGCCGCCTCGTCAAGCGGCTGCTGATCGGTGTCCGGGTATTCGAGCTTCTGGATCGCACCGACGTAATGCGAGAGGTCGCCGTCCTCGAAAAAGTAGAACGGCTGCCGCGGCGCACACCCGCCCGCGAGCATCGAAATGCTCGTCAGGATCACCCAGATGGCGCGGATGGTGCGGTGCACGGGGGGCTCTGCAGACGGTGGAAAAACAGGTTGTGTTCAAAGTGCCGCCGCTGCGCCCGAGGGGAACGGTCCGCAGAACAGCGGAACTTCCCGGCGTGGTGCCCCCCGACTCCACACCTGCATCGCGTGCACCCAGGCGCAGCGACAGCACGGGACTTATCGGCCCTACTACCCGCAAACTTGGGGGAATCGTCAGAGTCAGCCCAATCACTCATCAGGCTGGGAAGGCTGCGCAGGCCAGCGGGGAGAGCGGGCTTCGCGAGCCCCGCCGGCCTCGAGCCAGACGAATCGCGCGGCCGCCCCGGCCTCCGCCGCCACGGCCCGCAAGCCTTCCCCCGGGCCGAGCACGCTTGCCGCCGTAGCGAGGGCATCGGCCGTCGCGCAGTCGGCCGCGATCACCGTGACGGCCGCCGGCCCCACGACCCCGATCCCGGTGCGCGGATCCACGATGTGGCTGTAGCGAATCCCGTCGATCTCCACCCCCTGACGGGCATCCCCCGACGTGGTCACCGCGGCATCGACGAGCACGAGCGTCTGCCGCGGCGCATCGGTCGCCAGCGGATCGAGCGGAGCCACCTCGATCCGCCATCCCGGGCTGCCCGGCGGCGGCCCCGACACGCCGATGTCGCCCGAGGCATCGATCATCGCCGCGGTGATCGATCGCTTCCGCAAGACCTCGAGCGCGCGGTCAATTGCATATCCCATCCCGATGCCGCCGAGATCGAGACGCATGCCCTCTGCGGTGAGCTGCACCTCCCGGCGATCACGGTCGAGCAGGAGTTTCTCGGGCCCCACGGCGGCGCGTGCCGCGGCGAGCTTGTCGGGCCGCGGCAACTCGCCCGACCGCCGCGACTGCCGCCAGAGCGCGGTCAGCGGACCGACCGTCGGGTCAAACGCCCCGCCGGTGGCCTCGCGGATCGCCACCGCCCGTTCGAGCACCCGCCAGAGATCGTCGCTCACCGCCACGGGCGACGCCGTCGGGGCGGCCGCGGAAAGTCGCGAGAGTTCGCTCGTTTCGTCGTAGTCGGAAAGAATGCCATTGAGCCGCTCCGCCTCGGCAAACGCCGCCCCTGCGGCCTCCCGCCCCGCCGCCTCCGATGCGGCATAGAGCGTGATCGTCCACGGCACGCCCATCAGCCGTCGGGTCTCGATCATGCGAACCGGGCCACCGCGGCCGCACCCGCTCGAGACCGCGACCAGCGCGGTCAGGCAGGCTGCCAGCCAGAGCATCGATCGGATAGACTTTGCCGTCATGGATGAGCAGCCTCTCCAGCCCGCCGTCGCGATCACGTTCGATTGCACGCCGCTCCGCGGCCTGCAGCGGCTCGACATTCCGCTCGATGCCTCGCCGGTGTTTCGCGCGCGGCTCGAACGAATCCAACACGCCGTGGCCAAGCACGGCACCCGCAACACCTATTATCTCACGAACTCGAACTGCACGTTTCGATTCACCAACGATCCCGCCATCGGCTGGGTCCAGTTCTCGTTCGAGGGGACGGTCCTCACCGACGAGTTCGACCGCAAGACGGTCGGCAGCGACCTCGCCGTCCGCCTGGAGAAGGAGACCTGCGACTGGCTCACGCAGCCGGCCGTGCAGTGGCTCACGCTCTCGGTGAAGCACGCCGTCGAGGTGGAATTCGACCGCTACATCGCCGCGGGCGATCTCTCGCGGGCCATCGAACGGCTCGCCCGCGAGCAGGCCGCCAGCGACGCCGCCGGCGGCTTCCTCGGCATGAACCTGTAGGACAGGCGTCTCTGCCTGTCACATCGTACGACAGGCCTCCGTGCCTGTCCCAATCCAGACAGGCACAGAGGCCTGTCCTACACTGCGAACCCATGCACACGACGCCCTCGACCACGCACCACTGGTTTACCGACCGCCGCGGCCGGACGCTGGCCGCGATCGGCATCCTGCTCGTCGCCAGCGGTCTGGCGCACGCGGTCGCGTGGGCCGTGCTCGGTGGCCCCTGGGAGGGCCCCGTCACCTGGCGGAAGCCGATCCTCTTCGGCATCTCCGGAGGGCTGACGTGTGTCTCGCTTGGCTGGTCCTGGGCGCAGCTGCCGTGGCGCCGCGGCGACGGCTGGCTGGCTGCGGCCACCGGCTGGGCGCTCCTCGTCGAGGTCGCGCTCATCGACCTGCAGCGCTGGCGGGGCGTGGCCAGCCACTTCAATCGGCAGACACGTCTCGATTCATTGCTCTACGACGTGATGGGGGCGTTGATCCTGTTTGCGACGCTCGTCATCGTCGACCTCACGATCCGTTCCTGCTG
This sequence comes from Planctomycetia bacterium, assembly GCA_046343855.1. GTDB lineage: Bacteria > Planctomycetota > Planctomycetia > Pirellulales > UBA1268 > RGVT01. Next base: position 62,629 of record JBKDMX010000114.1, on the reverse strand, counting down.
GCAACGCACCACGCTGCCTGCCGACATGCTCCTCGCGGCCCGATCGGGGCTCGTGTTCCTGGCGATCTCCTGCCTGCTCGGCGTCTGGATCGGCGCGTATGGCGATCTGCGGGCGGCGAACGGTCAACCACCCGAGGTCTACGGCGCCGCTGGCGTCGCGAAATTTCCCCACGGCATGGCGATGCACGCGATCCAATGGCTCCCGTTCGTTGCCTGGGCGGCGCGGCAGGCCGGCCTCGGCGAGCCGCGTCGATGGCGGCTCGTTGCCTGCTCGACGTTCGGCACCGCGCTCCTGCTCACCTACGCACTGTTGCAGACACTCGCCGGCCGCAGCCGATTCGACGCCCCGCCAACCGTCGCGGCCCTACTCGCGATCGGCATCTGCTGCCTCGCCGTGCCCGTGATCGTCACGGCTGTGTCGCTGCTGGCCGGCCCGCGTCGTTCGTGACGGGCACCATCCAGGCCAGCGGCCCGGCCTGGAGCCAGACCACAAGCCCCATGAGGATGACCAGGGCGAGCGAATGCGGAAACACGCGGCGCAGGATCGTCCCCTCTTGGCGGTGCGTGCCCGTGGCCGTGGCGGAAACGACGATGCTCTGAGCGTCGATCATTTTCCCCATCACACCGCCGGTGCTATTGGCCGTGCAGACGAGGAGCGGATCGAGCCCCAATTGTTCCGCCGTCACCCGCTGCAGGCTGCCGAACATCGCGTTGCTCGAGGTGTCGCTGCCGGTGAGCGCCACGCCGAGCCAACCCAGGAGCGGCGCGAAGAAGGGATAGAACGGTCCCGACCAGGTCATCGCCAGGCCGAGCGTGACGTCGGTGCCTGAGTAGCGCGTCACGAATGCAAGCCCGAGCATCGCCGCGATCGTGGCGAGCGATTCTCGGAGTCGCCAGAAGTTCTGCCACCAGATCCGCCACGCCCGCCGCCAAGGAATCCCCAGCCAGGGCACGGCTGCCAACGACGCCACGAGAATCGCCGTGCCCGCGGCCGAGAGCCAGTTGAGCCGGTAGACCGCCCGCTCGATCTCGAGCGGCTCGCGGGTCGCCGGCGGCACCTTCGCGATCCGGCCGTCGAGCCGCGGCACGGCGAACTCGGGCGCGACGACAGGCTGCGGCAGCTTGGCGAAGCCGGCCTTGGCCTGCGGCAGGCCCCACGCGAAGACGGTGAGCGAGAGCAGCGCCCATGGCATCCACGCCCAGGCGATCGTGCGCATGGCGTCGTGCCCCGGCGATGAAAGGTCGAACCGCCGCCCCACCGCGTCGTACCGCCAGCACTCCCGAGGCTGCCAGACCCTCAGAAAAAGGGCGAGCGCCACCAGGCTCGCCAGGCCGCCGACCACGTCCACCAGTGCCGCCCCGAGGACGTTCGAAACGGCGAACTGCACGAGTGCGAACGACGCCCCGCAGACGAGCACCGCCGGCCAGACGCCCACGAGCCCGCGCCAGCCCGCCATCGTGCAGACCAGCCACGCCGGCACGACGAGCGAGAAAAAAGGAAGCTGCCGGCCTGCCATCATCGAGATCGCATGCTCGTCGAGCCCCGTCACCTTCGCCAGCGTGATGATCGGTGTGCCGAGGGCCCCGAAGGCGACGGGCGCCGTGTTGGCGATCAGCGACAGCACCGCCGCCTCGATGGCCGGGAAGCCGGCCCCCACGAGCAGCGCCGCCGAAATCGCCACCGGCGCGCCGAATCCCGCCGCACCCTCGAGAAACGCGCCGAATGAAAACGCGATCAAAAGCGCCTGCACGCGGTGGTCGGCCGAGAGCCGCGCAACCGATCGCTTCATGATCTCGAGACCACCCGCCTCGGCGGAAAGACAATAGAGAAACATCGCCGTGACGACGATCCACCCGATGGGAAAGAGGCCGAAGGCTGCCCCATGCAGCGCGGCGGCACAGGCCGCATCGGCCGGCATGCCGAACGCGACGATCGCCACCACGAGCGCCGTGAAGAGACCGGCGAGAGCCGCCCGCAGTCCCGACCACGACGCGAAGGCAAGAAGGCCGAGCAGGGCGGCCAGCGGCAGTGCCGCCACGAAGGTCGAGGCCCATGCCGCGTGAAAGGGGTCGTATCCCTGCGACCAGGTCATGGCGCGCCGACTGGAGCGGCCGCCTCCGGTTGCCCGAAATGAACGAGCATCATCGCCAGGGCCGCAAGTCCCACGATGACGAGCGCGACCCCCATGTAGCGGGCGATCGGCGGCCGGTCTGCATAGCGGTAGTCCGCACCCGCAATGGAGGTGAGCACCCGCTTGTGCTCCCACATCCCGGCGAGCGTGGCCGCCACGCCGAGCGCAATGAGCGTTGCACCGAAGAGCCGCGTCTTCACCGGCGAGAAGCCGACCATCCGACCATCGAACGCAAGCGCCGCCTGCCCCAGTCGCTCGATGCCGAAGCCGAGCGAGATCATCGCCAGACTCGTGCGCACCCATGCCAGCAACGTGCGATCGGCCGCTTCGCGGTTGCGCTCGCGGGCGAGTTCGTTCGTGAGGGAGGTTGGGGAGTCGGACATGAGGGGGAGGATAGCATAGGGAGAGACAGCCACAGAGGCCTGTCGTACGTAGGACAGGCGTCTCTGCCTGTCTTCCCCAATCGTGTATTACCGGACTTCGACGGGGATGCTGGCAGAGTGGGCGGCAAACTCCGGGGCGTAGCGGCTCTGGATCCGCGCGAAGCCGCTCGATCCACTGCCGCGGTGCGCGGCGCGGAGGGAATACTCGAAGACGTGCGTCCCCCGCGGGAGCCGCTCGAAGAACAGCTGCATGGAGGCATCGCGGATCGCGACATACCAGCCCACGCCATCCCCCCACCGCCAGCCGGAGAGCACGTCCACCGGCTCCGTGAGGCTCGGCCGGTGGTCGGCCAACTCCAGAAACTCGTAATCGCGGTCACTCGTCACGACGAGCCGCACGACCAGCTCGTCGCCGACGGCGAGTTTCGTGGCGGCCCCCTCCACCGCCGGCTCGAGCACGGGTCCCGCCTTCGTAAACCGCTTCACGAAAAGCCTCTTCTCGATCGCCAGTTCGCCACGGCCGGCCGCCGGCACGTTGGCGATGTCGTCGAGATACTGCCAGTGGATGCCTCCCCAGGCGATTCCCGCGTCGGCCTTCTTCATGACCACCTCCGCGAGCTTCGGCGTGATCTCCCGCCGCACGAACCGCTCCTCGAAGAAGCCGGTGCCCGCCTCGGCGTCGGCGGCCTGCACGGGCTCGCCGCCGACCGTCACCGTCACGAGTTCCTTGGCCGCGAGCAGGTCGTCGCCGCGGCCGAAGAGCGCCGCGACCGCGTCGGCCGTCGCCCGGCTCCCCGGCCAGCGGCTCGTCCGCTTTTGCGAAAGGAGCCAGGCCTTCAACGCCTCGACCGCCGCCGCGTCGCCAGCGACCTCGTCGAACGCCTCGATCATCACGGCCTGCGTCTCGATCGGCGCATGCGCCCAGCTCCACCAGCCGGGGTGCAAATCCCGCCACCACATGCCCTGCCAGTTGTCCTCCTGGCCATCGCGGCCGGTGCTCCGCTCGTCGAGGCTCTTCACGATCGCCCGCGACGTCTCACGATCGCCGGCGCGATGCAGGGCGATCGCCAGATGCCCCTGCGAACGCCGGGCATCGAGCTTCTGCCACGACTTCCTGCCGACGTCGAGCCCCCAGCGGACGGCCTCCGCCGCCTCGTCCTGCGGAGCTGCATCGTTCTTGAAGAAGCTTCGCGCATAGAGGGCGAACGCGCCGATCGGCGTGAGCACCATGTCGTCGGGTTTCGAGCCCCAGGTTTTCTCGGCCCGTTTCCGCTCCTCGATCAGCCGCCCGTCGAGCCACGGCAGTGCGGCCAGCGCCGGCTGCACGTCGATCGTGGCGCCGGCCACCCGCAGCCGACCGAAGCCCGCGATGATCCCAAGCGACACCGAATCGCAGGTGGTGCCACCCGGAAACCACGGCCAGCCGCCGTCGTGGTTCCGCAGCGCCTCGAGCCGTGCGAGGGCTCCCTTCGCCTCGTCGGCCGCGCGGTTTGCGTCGAAGAGCAGGGCGATCCGCGCCCGGACCTCCGTCTCGTCCACCGCCTCGCGCACCCACGGCGTCTCGGCGAGGAGCGTCGTCACGAGATCGGCGTTTTTCTCGAGCGGGCTCACGAGGGCTTTCGTCCCCTTCCACTGCTCGAAGATCTTTTGAATCCGCGGATCACGGGTCGCGATGTGCCGCGCGAGCGTGTTGGCATAGAGCCGCGTGAAGAGCGTCTCCGTGCTCTCGTCGGCCTGCTCCATGATCGAAGGCAGCGCCATCACGGCATACCAGGCCGGATTCGACGCCGCCTGCACCACGAACGACTGGCTCTCGATCGAATCGGCCGGCTTCGCGAGCCGCTCCACGACCACCCGCTTTTCGCCGGGCCCGCGAAGCGTGATCGGCACCGTCTCCGTCACGAGCACCCGCTTCGAGAGCACCGGCAGCAGCGCCTCCTCGCCGTCGCTTGCCCGGCCGGCCGAGCCGGTGGCGAGATACCGGAGCGTCTCCGTGCCCTCGGCCACCTTCACGGTGAAGAACACCGGCTGCGATTCACCCGCCGCCAGATCGAAGGGCTGCGAACGCGCCGTCGCCACAAGTTCGTCGCGGGAAACGCCCGTGCGGGCGTCGGCGAGGTCGAACTGCACCGTGCCGGAAAGTCGTCCCGTGGAGCGGTTGCTCACCTTCACCGGAATCTCGACGACGTCGCCTTCCCGCAGAAACCGCGGCGGCATCGGCTCCACCATCAGATCTTTGGCGGCCACGCAGGCGTCGAGGAGCGTGCCACTGCGGAGGCTCGCATCGTGGGCAAGCGACTTGAACTGCCAGGTCGTGAGCGTGTCGGGGAGCGTGAATTCGATCGTCACGGCGCCATCGGCGCCGCTCCTGAGCGCGGGGAAAAAGAACGCCGTCTCGGCGAGGTTTTTCCGCGGTGGCGGCGGGGCCGCGGTCCGCGAGGCTGCCGGCGGTGGTGCCGCGGCATCGCCGCCCTTCCGCAGGATGCCGTTGGTGGCGACGCCTTCCGCATCCATCGCGGCCGCGGCCGGTGCCGCCATCATCGCGACCTCCGGCATCATGCCGCGCTTCATGCCGCCTCGGACGATTCCGACGCCCGCTCCCCCGCCGCCCGGCCCAAACTCGTCGCGAAATTCGCGATAGCTGATCTCGACAGGCTCATACCGCATCTCCCAGTTGCCGCCGATCTGGTTGAGCGCCAGGCCGCCATTCGAAAACGCGTTCACGCGCGAATCCCACTCGCGGCGGAACAGGTTGCCCAGACCGCTCGGCCAGTCGTGCGCCGCCAGCGCGTCGAGCGATTGGTCGTAGAGCGTCGCCACCATCTCAGCGACCGCCGGGGCGTCGGCAGCGCCGGTGGCCTTGATCTTCGCCCGCCAGACCTCCTGCGCGGCCGGCTCGACCCGCCGCGTGAACCGCTCCCACGCGATCGAGAGCTGCTTGTTCGTCCACGGCACGTCCACCGTGAGCGTCTCGGCGTGCAGCCGGCCATTGCGCACGAGCCAGGCGCGGATCGAAAACCCGCCGCGGTGCTCCTCGCCCACCTTCACGGTGATCGGCCACTGCGTCCGCCCCGGCTCGGTCCAGAATCGCGCGAGCGTCTTGCCCGACTGCGAAACCTCGACGAGCATCCGGCCGCGGTCGTAGCCCGTGGCCGCGATCGCACGAAACTCGCTGCCCGGCTCGGCCGAGAGCCGCTGCGCCGTGAGCAGGAACGGCCGCTTCACCGGATACCGCGCGGCCGCCGGATCGATCACCTCGATCGTGCGGCGGGCCTTCACCGACGGATCGCTCGCCGCGACCTCGAACTCCGCCCGGTAGATGCCCGCCGGCAGTTTCGCCGTGGCCAGCACCTTCCCCGTGGCCGGATCGGTGCGCACGGTCTCGCTGAAGACGACGTCGCCTAGAGCCCACGTCTCTGGATCGGAGGGATCGTTCACGGGCGGCTGTGGCGGGATCGCCGCGGGCCTGCCACCGCGACGGCGCGACATCCGCATCGGGCGCGGTTCCGACGCGAAGGCGTCACCGCGGGCGACCTCCGCCGGCTGAACGAGCGTGAAGATTTTCAGCGTGCCGCCGGCCGCACGCGGATCGCCATCGAGCGAATGCGTGCCGACCGTAAGCGCGACGGCGGCCGGTTCGCCGGCCTTGCCCACCTCCTGCCACTTCTCGGCCGAGACCGCAGCCTCGATCGCGGCATAGCCCGCCGACACCCGCCGCTCGTCGCTCCGCGTCTCCCCGGCGGCATCGGTCACGTCGGCCTTCACGGCATAGGTGAAGACCGGCGCCGACTCCCGCGGCACCGAGCGGTCGGGCTTCGCGGGGAAGGTTACGGTGAATGCACCATTCGCATCGGTGACGGCCGTGCCGCGGGCGATATTGGCGGCGCTGCCGCCGAAGGGCAGCCATGGGAAGAACCAGCGGCACCAGTCGGGAAACCGCATCTCGCGCTCGACGCGGTAGCGGACCTTCGCGCCGGCGACCGGCAGGCCGGTGTAGGTCGTCGCGGTGCCGGTGAGCGTCACCGGGCGATCGAGCACGACCTCGCCAGTCGCGGCGCCGAACTTCACCTGAAACGTGGGCCGCTTGTATTCCTCCACCCGCACATTCGCGACGCCAGCGGCATTCGGCCCCTCGGCGAGGATCGTCCATTGCCCGGGCAGCGCCCCCGTCGCGATCGCAAACTCACCGTGGAACGAGCCGTTCGCGTTCGTCTTGAGTTCCGCCTGCGCCACCTCGCGGCCGTTCGCATCGCGAAGCACCGCCTTCACCGGCTTGCCGGCGACCGCGGCGTATTCACGCCTCTCCGGATCGCTGTGGCAGAGGATCCCCTTATAGAAGACGATCTGGCCGGGGCGATGGATGCCGCGGTCGGTCATGAGCACGATCGAGTTGTGGGGCTCCTGCGGCGGCTGCTGCCAGGTGTGCGCAGGCTCGCTGCCGACCGTCTCGTCGCGGCCGTCGACGCTCGCCTTCACGAGCAGCACGACCTCGCGGCCCTGCTCGGCCGGCAGTTCGTAGCGGCCGTCGCGATCGGTCGTGGCCGTCTTGCCGGGAGCGAACCGGGGCGGATGCCCCTGCTGCTGCACGAACATCTGCACGCTCGCGTTGGCGAGCGGTTCGCCCGACGCGATGTCGACGACATGGCCGGTGAGCGGCTGGCCCACGCGCGGATTCGATCCATTCGTGACGAGCCCGAGCCGGCTCACCCAGACGAGCCCGGCCGACACGGCGTTGTCTTGCTCGCCGAAATCCTCCCGCGTGCTGGCGATCACCCAATAGCTACCGGGCGCGAGATCCTGCGGCACCGGGATATCGTGCGATCGCTCCTGGTAATCGCCGGTCGGCGGCAACTCTGACTTGAATGCTTTGAGTGGCGTCGCCGCAAGCAGTTTCGCCCGCTCGGCGTCGTCGAGCCAGCCGGCATGCGCCCTGCCCGCAAGCATCCGCTCCATCCAGTCGGCCTTCACGATTCGCAGGTGCACGGTTCCGAGATTGCGGTAACGCACGCACAGCACGGGCCAGGGCTTGGCCCACGTCCGCTCGACAAACACGTTGAGCGATTTCCCCTCGATCTCGGCGATCAGGTTTTTGCAGAGCTTCGCGCCGGGGCTTTTGGGATGCTGCTCGACGGCTTGGGCCGCGATCGCGCGCGCCTCGACCAGATCATTCTCTTCACGAGCGACCGCGGCGAGGTGGTAGCGGGCCAACGCTGCCGTCTCGTGGTCGCCGGCCTTCGCGATAAAGGCTTCGAGCGCTCCCCGCTTGCGATCGGCGATTTCATCCCCCACGGTGTGAGCGGATGCCCAGAGGATCCGGTCGAGATCGGCGGAGAGAAGGGCGGTGCGCTCAGCATCGCCCGCGTGAAACTCGATCAGGTCGCGGTAGAGGCCGGCCGCCTGGAGGAGTGGCGAATCGCGATCGGTCACGGCTGGATCTTCGGCGGGCCGCCAGGCGAGAAATTCATCGCGCGTGCCGAGGGCTGGACCATCGGCCGAAAGTTCGAAGGCGTCTTCCGGATCGACAAGGCCGCGCTCGCCCGACTCCGCGAAGGCGAGTGCATCGCGCACGATCACGTCCCAGACCGTCGGCCGGTAGGCATCGGGCATCGTGCCCGGCTCGAGCACGGCGTTCCACTCGGTGACTGGCAGTTTCTGGAGCGCATCCTTCTGCGCGATCGCCGCCGCAAAGCGGCCGCGGATCTCGCCGACGATTTTCGGCAGATCCCACGACGCGATCGACGCAAGGCCGTCGGCCGCCCCGCCACCCGTCCGCTGGGCGAACCGCCAGCGGTTGTTCATGAAAAAGCCCCACGTCCAGTTGGCCCGGATCGCCTCCAAGACCCCGCGCGATTCGGCCGGCGCCTTGTCGCTCGCAGCGGCCAGGCGGATGAGCCGTTCGGGATCGTCGGCGGGCCGGTCGCGGGTCTCGGCAAGCACCTTCGTGGCGATGTCGCGGGCGATCTCGGCCGGCGAGCCATTCGGCACTTCGTCGCCGCGGGCGTCTTCGCGTGTCATGCGGGTGGCTCCGAAAAGAAATCCGGCGAGGAGAAGAACCACGGCGGCAAAGCGGGACGGCACGGGAAAGCCCTCCGGGAAACCTGGGGGTCGATCGAGATGGAAGTCTACGGGGCGGCAGACACGGCTTGACAATGTATATACGCCTGTATACTCCCTTCGCATTCGGCACACACGGACTTGCTTGCCATGCCTCACGACCTGCAAACCGTTCTCAATCGCTCATTCGGCCACTCCTCATTCCGCGACGGACAGGAGCAGGTGATCGAGTCGCTGCTGGCCGGCAGAAGCGCGCTGGCCCTTTTCCCTACGGGCGCCGGCAAGTCGCTCTGCTATCAGCTGCCGAGCCTGCTGATGGATGGGCTGACGGTCGTCATCTCGCCGTTGATCGCCCTGATGAAGGATCAGGTCGAGTCGCTCGAGGCGCGGGGCATTGCGGCGGCGCGGCTCGATTCCTCGCTGACGCCCGACGAGGCCGCGAGCGTCTATGAACGCATCCGCAGCGGCACGCTGAAACTGCTCTACATCGCCCCGGAGCGGCTGATGAGCGAGCAATTCGTCACCCGGCTTGCGCGGACCAGGATCGCGATGATGGCGGTGGACGAGGCGCACTGCATCTCGGAGTGGGGGCATAACTTCCGGCCGGAATACCTGCGGCTGGCGCATGTCGCCGAGGAACTGGGCATCAGCCCCGTACTGGCGCTGACGGCCACGGCGACGCCCGCGGTCGCGGCCGATATCCGCCGGGCCTTCGGCATCGCCGAGGCCGACCACGTGCAGACCTCGTTCTTGAGGCCAAACCTGGCCTACCGGGTGACGCCCTGCGCCGACAAGCATCGCCTCGATCTGCTCACGAGCCGCCTGCAGGAGCGGCAGGGGGCGGCGATCGTCTATGTGACGCTGCAGAAAACGGCAGAGCAGGTGGCGAATCACCTGCAGAAGCGCGGCCTCAAGGCCCTCGCCTATCACGCCGGCCTGCCGGACGAAAAGCGGCATGCGGCGCAAGATGCCTTCATGCGCGGCCGCGCCGACACGATCGTCGCCACGATCGCCTTCGGCATGGGCATCGACAAGGCCGACATCCGCGGCGTCTATCACTACAACCTGCCGAAGACGCTGGAAAACTACTCGCAGGAAACGGGCCGCGCGGGCCGCGACGGCCTCCCCTCCGTCTGCGAACTCCTGGCCTGCGCCGACGATCGGATCGCGCTCGAGAATTTCACCTATGGCGACACGCCCACACCGGAGGCGATTCGGCAGCTCCTCGGCCACATTCTCGGCCGGACTCTCGCGCCTGCAGCCGCTACGACCAAGCAACGTCCTGGTCAGCCATCGGGCGAGTTCGACATCTCGCTCTACGAGCTTTCGCAGTCCACCGACATCCGTCCGCTGGTGATCGAGACGGTCCTCACCCATCTGGAGCTGGCCGGGGTGCTCCGCCCGTTGGGATCGTTTTATGCCGGCTACCAGTTTCGGCTGCTCGAGCCAGAGTCGGCCGTGCTTGCCAAACACACGCCCGAGCGGCAGGCCTTCCTGAAGCAGCTCCTGCACTGCGGCAAGCGCGGCACGAAGTGGACCACGATCGACCCCGAAGCAGCCGCAGCCGACATGGCAGAGCCGCGCGACCGCATCGTGAAGGCGCTCGGCTGGCTTGCCGAATCGGGCAGCATCGAGCTCAAGCCCAGCGGCAGCCGTCAGCGTTTCCGGCTGACCGGCGGCGTGCAGCGCAATGCCTCGGCCCAGCCCGATCTCGACGCGCTCACCCATTCGATGCAGGAATTGTTTGCCATACGCGAAGCCCGCGATCTCGAGCGGCTGCAATCAGTGCTCGACTTCGCGGCAGACCGCGGCTGCCTCACCCAGAGGCTCCTCCGCTACTTCGGCGAGGATGTCAGCCCGCAGGCAAGCAACGAGGGGCAAATCGGGTGCGGCGGCTGCACGAGCTGTGACGCCACCGAGCGAGGCTCTCCGGAATCATCCGCCGGTGCCACCCGGGAGATTCCCTCCTCCACAGCGCGGGAAATCACGACCGCGCAGGCCGCGGCCATCGAGGCCCTCGTGGCCGAGGACCGGCCATCGCTGCGCACCCCCCGCCAACTGGCCCGCTTTCTCTGCGGGCTCACGAGCCCTGCCACGAGCCGGGAGCGGCTGGGCCGCCACGCCGCCTTCGGTCTGCTGGCCAGCGTCCCCTTCGCCACCGTGCTCGCCCACGCCGAATGCGGGCCGACAGCGTAGCCCGAATTGAGCGACAAAACCCTGTCAGAAAACGGGTTGCGCACCGCTCGTCAACGTGGTTTCCGGCGAAAACACGTGCTATAGTTATGGTTGACCGTGTCGGCGGAGCGCAACGCCGTCACCCTTGGACATCGATGCCGAACGTCTCGCTGGGTGCTTCCTAGCGCGGCTTGTCAGCAGCCAGGAGGTTTCATGCACCGCTCCACCTTGATTGCGATTTCGCTTGCGTTTGCGGCTGCAGCCGTGCCGGCGGGCTTTGCCCCGGCCGCGGAAAAGATTTCGTACAACGAGCAGATCCGTCCGATCCTCGTCGAGAACTGCTTCGGCTGCCACGGCGCCGATAGCGCCGGCCGCAAGGCCGACCTCCGGCTCGACGACCGCGACGCCGCGGTCGAGAGCGGGGCCATCGCTCCCGGCGACCCCGATTCGAGCGTGGCCCTCGACCGGATCTTCTCCGACGATCCCGAGGAGGTGATGCCGCCGCCGGCCGTGAAGAAGACGCTCTCGGCCGAGCAAAAGGAGTTGCTGAAGCGGTGGATCGCCGAGGGGGCCGAATATCAGCCACATTGGTCGTTCATCCCACCGGCGCGGCCGGAACTGCCGGCCGTGAAGCAGAAGGAGTGGATCAAGAACCCGATCGACTCGTTCGTCCTCGCCCGACTTGAGAAGGAAGGCCTCTCTCCCGCGCCGGAGGCCGACCGCCGCACGATCGCCCGTCGGCTCGCGCTCGATCTCACGGGGCTGCCGCCGGAGCCGGCCGTCGTCGATGCCTTCGTGGCCGACCCGCATCCCGATGCCTACGACCGGCTCGTCGACACGCTGCTGGCGAGCCTCGAATGGGGCGAGCACCGCGGCCGCCACTGGCTCGACTACGCCCGCTATGCCGACACCCACGGCATCCACTTCGACAACTACCGCGAGATGTGGACCTACCGGCAGTGGGTGGTGAATGCGTTCAACCGCAACATGCCATTCGACCAGTTCACGATCCTGCAGCTGGCGGGCGACCTCGTGAGCGAACACGGGCCGAGCGCCACGCCCGAGCAGATTCTCGACAACCGGATCGCCAGCGGCTTCAACCGCTGCAACATGACGACGAGCGAGGGGGGCGCGATCGCCGAGGAATATCTCGTCCTCTACACCCGCGACCGCACGGAGACCACGTCCGCCGTCTGGCTCGGCCTCACGACGGGCTGCGCCGTCTGCCACGATCACAAGTTCGATCCGCTGTCGCAGAAGGAGTTTTACGAACTCTCCGCCTTCTTCAATAACACCACGCAGGCGGCGATGGACGGCAACATCCACGACACGCCGCCGATCCTGCCGGTGCCGCGGGTCGAAGACCGGCCGCGGTTCGCGGCGCTCCAGCGCGAGATTCCGGCGACGAAGGCCGCGGCGGCGGATCGGCGGAAAGCGGCCCGACCCGAGTTCGAGGAGTGGGTCAAGAGTCTCACGCCTGAAGTCGCCACGCGGACCGCCCCGCAAGACACACCCGCCCTGGAGATGCCGCTGGCCGAAGGCAAGGACGCGGCCACGCGGATCCGGCAGGGGGGCAAGGAGATCGACCTGCCGCTCGTGCTCGGAAAAGAATCCGCATGGAAGGACGGCCCCGGCGGCCGTCCCGCGCTCTTTCTCCATGGCGTGGTGGCTGAACTGCCCAATGTCGGCGACTTCGAGTACGATCAGCCGTTCGCCGTCGCGTTCCAAGTGCAGTGCGACGAGCTCGAGCGGCCTGGCGCGATCGTGGCCCGCTGCACTTCCGGCGACAAGCGCCGCGGCTGGACCGTCTCCAACGACCAGCGACGAATCACGGTCGACATCGCGCATGAGGGGAACGAGAACGCGGTTCGCGTGTCGGCCGACGCGCAGATCAAGCCCGACCAGTGGACGCACGTGGCGGTGAGCTATGACGGCTCGGGAGCCGCTGCGGGCGTGAGCATTTTCTACGACGGCAAGCCGATGCCCAAGAAGGCGATCATCGACAAACTCCAGAAGCGGTCGATTCGCACTGATGCTCCGCTGACAGTGGGCGGGCGATCGGGAGGCGAGCTCGCCCCCCAGGGCATCGGCCTCGCCAGCCTCTCCATCTGGAGCCGCGGGCTCACCGCCGATGAGATCCTACGGCTTGCGCTCGAGCCGACGTTCGAAAAAGTCGTGAAACTTCCCCCCGACGACCGTTCCGAGGCGGCGGAAGGCCTCGTCGAGTGGTGGTTCGCCACGTTCGACGAGCCCACCAAGGCGTTCGTGGCGACGCTGGCCGCGCTCGAAGCGGAACACGCCGCGATCCGCACGCGTGGCACCGTGGCCCACGTGATGAACGAGAAGGATGAAATGGCGAAGGCCTACATCCTCGACCGCGGCGAATACGACAAGCGGAAGGACGAGGTGAAGGCCGATACGCCCGACATCCTGCCGCCGTTCCCGGAACACCTCCCGAAGAACCGCCTCGGCCTCGCGCAGTGGCTCCTGCTCCAGGAGCATCCGCTTACGGCCCGCGTGACCGTGAACCGCTTCTGGCAGGAGGTGTTTGGCACCGGACTCGTGCGGTCGAGCGGTGATTTCGGCGTCACCGGCGAACTGCCGAGCCACCCGGAACTGCTCGACTGGCTTGCCCTCGAGTTCATCGAGAGCGGCTGGGACGTCAAGAAGCTCTTCAAGACGATGGTCATGAGCAGCACCTACCGCCAGTCGGCCGCCGCGACGCCGGAGAAACTCGCTAAAGACAATGCCAATCGGCTGCTCTCGCGTGGGCCGCGGTTCCGGATGGATGCGGAGATGGTCCGCGACGCGGCCCTCGCCGCCAGCGGCCTGCTCGTGAAGCAGATCGGCGGCCCGAGCGTGAAGCCCTATCAGCCGGACGGCGTGTGGGAGGCCGTTTCGATGGGGGGCAACACGAGCAAATACGCCCGCGACAAGGGGGAGGCGGTCTACCGCCGCAGCATGTATTGGTTTTGGAAGCGGTCGGCCCCGCCGGCCTCGATGGAGATCTTCAACGCCCCGTCCCGCGAAAACTGCTGCGTGAAACGGGAGCGGACCAACACGCCGCTGCAGGCGCTCGTCACGCTCAACGACCCGCAGTTCGTCGAGGCGGCGCGGTTCCTCGCCGACCGGGCGCTCGAGGTGGCGGGCGACACCGACGAGGCGCGAATCGACTTCATCGCCAAGCGGCTGCTCGCCCGCCCCTTCACCGCCGACGAAATCGCCGTTGTGAAGCGATCGCTCGCGGATCTGTCGGCCTGGTACAAGGATCACCCCGACGAGGCGAAGCAGCTGATCGTGGTGGGTGACTCGAAGCCGCGGGGCACCGATCTGGTCCAGCTGGCGAGCTGGACGATGCTCACCAACCAGCTCATGAACCTCGACGAAGTGCTCTGCAAGTAGGAGCTCCGCAGCCATGAATCCTCCCATCCGTTCCTCGCTCGATGAACTGGGCTTGAATCTCACCCGCCGCCGGTTCTTCGAGACCGGCGGCCATCTGCTTGGCGGCGCGGCACTCGCCACGCTGCTCGGGCAAAGCGCAGCCTTCGGCAATGCCTCTTCGTCGGCGACGGCGGGCATCGAGCGGGTGGCCGGGGCGATCGGGCCCCACTTCGCGCCGAAGGCCAAGCATGTCATCTACCTGCACATGGTGGGCGGGCCGCCGCAACAAGACATGTATGACTACAAGCCGGTCATGAACGACTGGTACGACAAGGACCTCCCCGAGAGCGTCCGCAACGGCCAGCGGCTGACGACGATGACATCGGGGCAGGCGCGGTTTCCGATCGCGCCCTCGAAATACAAGTTTGCCCAACACGGCCAGAACGGGATGTGGGTGAGCGAGCTTCTGCCGCACACGGCCAAGATGGTCGACGACATGTGCTTCATCCGCTCGATGCACACCGAGGCGATCAACCACGAGCCGGCGATCACCTACATGCAGACGGGCAACCAGATCTCCGGCCGCCCCTGCCTGGGGTCGTGGCTGAGCTACGGCCTCGGCTCGCTCAACAAGGATCTGCCGACGTTCGTGGTGCTCGTGGCCCGGCCCACCCAGAACGACCAGCCGCAGGCGATCGGCGCCCGGCTCTGGTCGAGCGGCTACCTCCCCGGCGAATACGCGGGGGTGAGCTTCCGCTCGACCGGCGACCCGATCCTCTACATCAACAATCCGTCGGGCGTCTCCGCGGAGGTGCGTCGCAAGACGCTCGACGGCCTGCAGGCCCTCAACCAGCGCACGCTCGAGCAGATCGGCGACCCTGAGACGCGCACGCGGATCGCCCAATACGAGATGGCTTTCCGGATGCAGTCGAGCGTGCCCGACCTGACCGATCTGGCCAGTGAACCGGCCCACACCTACTCCCTCTACGGCGAGGCGGCCAAGAAGCCGGGCACGTTCGCCAACACGGCGCTCATGGCCCGCAGGATGGTGGAGCGGGGCGTGCGGTTCGTGCAGATCTACATCAACAACTGGGACACGCATTCCAACGTGGGCGGCCGGCTGCCGAGCCAGTGCAAGGACATCGACCAGGCCTGCTGGGGCCTCGTGCAGGATCTCAAGGCCCGCGGCCTCCTGGACGAGACGCTCGTCATCTGGGGGGGCGAGTTCGGCCGCACGGTCTACTCCCAGGGCGGCCTCTCGAAGGAGAACTACGGCCGCGACCATCATCCGCGGTGCTTCACGATGTGGATGGCCGGCGGCGGCACGCGGCCGGGGCAGATCTACGGCGAGACCGACGATTTCTCCTACAACATCGTGAAGGATCCGGTCCATATTCGCGACTTCCACGCCACGGTGCTGCAGCTCATGGGCTTCGACCACGAGCGGTTCACCTACCGCCACCTCGGGCTCGACCAGAAGCTCACGGGCGTCGAGCACGCCCGCGTGGTGAAGGAATTGCTGGCCTGACGGTCGGTGGTCCGGTACTCTCACAGTGGCGCAGCTGTCGCGCGTTCGTTACTTGTTCAGGAGTGCGCAGGATGGCGTTTGCACGATTCATCGCTTTCGCGTTCGCTGTCGGGTTGGCATTCGTGGCGGTCGCTCCCGCACGTGCGGCTGACTCGCCGGCAAAGGTCGAAGCCGATCCCTTCAAGACCGCCCATCGGCTGCTGGGACTGCCCGCCCGACCTGCCCGCCCGGCCCTGCCGCCGAGCCGCCTGCCGCTGGAGCTGATCGATGGCGAGCGGATCGCCCTCGTGGGCAATTCCACCGCCGAGCGGATGAATCTCTTCGGCCACTTCGAGTCGCTGCTCCACCAGCGGTTTCCGGACAAGAATCTCGTGGTCCGCAACTTCGGCCGCCCCGCCGACGAGGTCGGCAACCGCCAGCGGGCCACCGACTACACCAGGCTCGACGATCCGATGGCCGCCTTCGGGGCCGACACCTACTTCCTGTTCTTCGGGTTCAACGAATCGTTCGCCGGACCGGCCGGCGTGGAGAAGTTCAAGGCGGATTACCACAAGCTCCTCGCCGACATCGAGGCGCGGTATCCGCGCGACGATACGAAGGCGGCGCCGCGATTCGTGATCGTTTCGCCGATCGCGGTCGAGGCGACCGGCGACCCGTTGATGCCCGATGCCGAGGCCCAGAACACACACATCGCCCTCTATCGCGATGCGGCCCGCGACGTGGCGGCGGCGAAGGGACTGGCCTTCGTCGACATCTTCGACGCCACTCGGCAGGCCTTCGCGGCGGAGCCGGGAAGGCAGTTGACGATCAACGGCTGCCACGTCAACGAAGCTGGCGACCGCGCAGTCGCCGAGCCGCTCGACCGCGCGTTGTTTGGCAGCCCCGCCTCGCATCGGCTCGCCCCCGAGGCTTTCGCGAAGCTCCGCGAGGCCGTCAACGACAAATCATGGGTGCACCTGCAGGACTACCGGATGGTCAACGGGTGGTACGTCTACGGCGGCCGCCGTACTTGGGACACGGAAACGTTTCCATATGAGTATCTGAAGCTTCGCAACATGGCGGCCGTGCGCGATCGCTATGTGTGGAACATCGCCGCCGGCAGGCCCGTGCCGCCCGTACCAGACGATTCGGGAACTGGAGAACTCGTCGAGCCGCAAACGCGGTTTGGCGACCCACGTCAGCAATCCAGCGAGCAGCAGGATCGCGGGCCGACGATCCTGCCGCCGGAGGAATTCATCAAGACCTGCACCGTGCCACCGGGTTTTGCAGTGAAGCTCTTTGCCGACGAACGCACCTTCCCAGAGATTGCCAAACCCGTGCAACTGGCATTCGACTCGAAGGGGCGGCTGTGGGTTTCCACGATGCCGAGCTATCCGCAGTGGCAGCCGGGCGCTCCCCGGCCGGCCGACAAGCTCGTGATCCTGGAAGACACCGATGGCGACGAGAAGGCCGACAAGCAGACGGTTTTCTACGACAAGCTTCACTGCCCGACCGGGTTTCAATTTTTCGACGGCGGCGTGCTC
Organism: Planctomycetia bacterium; assembly: GCA_046343855.1. Classification (GTDB taxonomy): domain Bacteria; phylum Planctomycetota; class Planctomycetia; order Pirellulales; family UBA1268; genus RGVT01. Next base: position 45,453 of record JBKDMX010000114.1, on the reverse strand, counting down.
GTCATGGATCAGCCGAGGCTCCTGTGGCTCAAAGACACCGACGGCGACGACACGGCCGACGTGGTGGTGCAGGTGCTCGACGGCTGGGCCACGGAAGACACGCACCATACGGCGGGCGCCTTCGAGATGAGCAACGGCGGCCTGCTGCACGCGCTTGAGGGCGTGGCGATGAGCACGACGCTCGAAACGCCGTGGGGCCCGTTCCGAACTTTTGCCGACCCGGGCTGCTACGTCATCGACCCCCGCACGTGGAAGATTCGCCACTACAAGACGCCCGGCTACGGCAATCCGTGGTGCTACGTCTTCAATGAATGGGGCCAGGGCATCGTGGGCGACGGCACGGGCGCCGCTCAGCACTGGGATACGCCGCTTTCAGGCGCCCAATACGCGGGACGCAAAGGCATGGATCCGGTCTTCCCGACCGACGGGATGCGGCCCGTGGTGGGCAGCGAATATCTCCGCTCACGGCACTTCCCCGACGACGTGCAGGATCAGTTCATCTATGCCTGCGTGATCAACATGAACGGCATGCCCCGGTGGCGCATCGCCGACGACGGAGCCGGCTACAAGGGCGATCGGATTCGCCATGAGGTCGATGGAAAGCCGCAGCCTTTCGACCTGCTGAAGAGCACCGACAAGCACTTCCGGCCGGTCGATCCCCAGATCGGGCCCGACGGCGCCCTCTGGTTCGGCGACTGGGCCAATCCGCTCATCGGCCACATGCAATACAGCCAGCGCGATCCCAACCGTGACAAAAAACACGGCCGCATCTACCGGCTGGTCTCGACCACGAAACCGCTGGTCGTGCCGGAGACTCAGGCGGGCAAGCCGACCGCCGCCGTGCTCGATCAATTGAAGAGCCCGGAGTGGCGCACGCGGTATCGTGCCCGGGCAGAGTTGCAGTCGCGGCCCAAGGCGGATGTGCTCGCCGCGGCCGGCGAATGGGTCGCCCGGAATGCGTCTGACCCCGCCATCGACCGGCTCACGATGGAGCAACTCTGGCTGCAACAGAGCTTCCATGCGGTCGATGGGCGATTGCTCGAGAAGATGCTCACGGCGAAAACGCCCGACGCCAGGGCCGCAGCCACACGCCTGCTCGCCGACGAGCGCGAGCGGATCCCGGGCGCCGAACGGCTGCTGATCGCCCAGGCCCGCGACGGCCATTTGCGGGTTCGCACCGAGGCGGTGCGCGGCCTGAGTTTCTTTCCAACCTCCGACGCCATGGCCGGGGTGGTGACCGCCGCCAACGTGGCCCCGTCGGATCGCTTCCTGGAATACACCTGCGATGCCGCTCTGGGCGCGCACATACCCGTCTGGAAGGCGGCCTACCAGGCCGGCACGCTGGCAGCGACGGGCTCGCCTGCGTCGAAGATCATCGAGGGCGTGCTCGGCGTCGATAAAAAGGCGGCCGAGGTGAGGCAGTATCTCTCGGTGCTCCTGAGCAAGGATCCGACGACCGCCGAGCAGCGCGACAAGGCGATGCACTCGATTACCCGTATCCAGGGAGGCAACATCGACGGTGGCCGTGAGGTGTTTCGCCGTGTCTGCTCGAACTGCCACAAGATCGGGACAGAAGGCGCCGACCTCGGGCCTGTGCTGACGACCGTCGGCTCGAGGCTGACTCCCTACAAACTGGTTGAATCGATCGTGGATCCGAATGCCTCGGTCGACGAGAAGTACGTTTCCACGACGCTCATCACCGACGACGGCCGCAGCATCACCGGCCTGCTGGTGAGCGAAACACCTGAAGATATCGTGATCTTCGATGGCAAGGAGAAGAAGACGGTCAAGGTTGCCGAGATCGAGGAGCGGGTGAAACTCAAGCAGAGCAGCATGCCGGAAGGCCTGGCGGCAACACTCTCGCCCACCGAGCTGCTCGACGTCATCGAGTTTTTGAAGAGCCGCAAGTGATCCGCGAAGCATCCGAAGAAACGCTTCGCTCCCTGCTCGCCCGGCAGCGCGAGGCTTTCCTCCGCGACGGGCCGCCGTCGGCAAAGGTGCGGATCGATCGCATCGACCGCTGCATCGGGCTGCTCGTCGATCATCAAGACGAACTCGCCGCTGCCGTCGATGCCGACTTTGGCTGCCGCTCGCCGCTGCTCACGAAGTTCACCGACATCTCCGCGTCGCTGGATCCGCTCAAGCAGGCCCGCCGCAACGTGCGGCGCTGGATGCGGAGGGAGCGCCGAGCGACCACGCCGGCGATCATCGGCTGGATCGGCGGCGGCGCTGAGATCCAGCCGCATCCCGTCGGCGTGGTGGGGCTGATCGCGCCCTGGAACTTCCCGATCAGCATGGTCTTCTCCCCTCTGGCGAGCGTGCTCGCCGCGGGCAATCGCTGCCTCATCAAGCCATCCGAATACACGCCGAAGACGGCCGACCTGCTTGCCCGCCTTGTCGCGGGAGCGTTTGACGAGACCGAGATCGCCGTCTGCACCGGCGGCCCGGCGGTGGGCGAGGCGTTTAGCCGGCTTCCCTTCGACCACCTGCTCTTCACGGGGAGCACCGGGGTCGGTCGGCAGATCATGCGGGCGGCGGCCGACAACCTCGTGCCGGTCACGCTCGAGCTCGGCGGCAAGTCGCCGACGATCATCGGGCGGTCGGCCGATATCGAGTCTGCGGCCAGGCGGATCATGGCGGGCAAGACGATGAATGCCGGCCAGATCTGCATTGCGCCGGATTATGTGCTTCTGCCGGCGGACCGGCGCGAGGCATTCGTGAAGGCGGCCGTGGCGGCCGTGGCCCGAATGTTTCCCACGCTCGCCAACAATCCCGAATACACGTCGATTCTCAACGAACGGCATGTGGAACGCCTGCAGGCGATGCTCGCCGACGCGCGTGCCGGCGGCGCACGGCTCGTCGAGGCCAACCCGGCCGGTGAGGACCTCGGCCGCTCGCTTCGCAAGCTGGCCCCCGTGCTCATCCTCGATCCAGAAGACTCCATGCGGGTGATGCAGGAGGAGATCTTCGGCCCGCTCCTGCCGGTGAAGACCTACGAGACCATCGACGACGCGATCGCGTATGTGAACGCCCGGCCGAGACCGCTGGCCCTCTACTATTTCGGGGAGGATCGCGACGAGGAGCAGCGAGTGCTCGCGCGGACCACGTCGGGCGGCGTGACCGTAAACGATGTGATCATGCACGTGGCGATGACGGAGCTTCCGTTTGGCGGCATCGGCCCCTCCGGCATGGGCGTCTACCACGGCATCGAGGGCTTTCGCCGTTTCAGCCACATGAAGCCGGTCTTCCGCGAGCCCAGTTCGTGGTTCGTGGAGCAGGTGCTCGCCCGGATGCGGCCACCCTACCGCGATGCATTCCGCCGGATGGTCGCCCGCCAAATCCGCCGGTGACATCCTGTTCCGCCGGTGACATTCAGATCCGCCGCTGACGTTCGGGAGATGCACGGCAATGAGGAGCGATGACGGCGCCGGGACAGCGAACGGTTTTCGGCCGCGCACGGCCGCCGAGCGGCTGACGCGAGCCTTTGCGGAGATCGTCGACGAGTCAGCGGCCTCCGGATGTGGCGGCGGGTGTGCGGTTGCCGTCTGGCAGGATGGCAAGCCGCTCGTCTCCCTGCAGGGGGGAGAGGCACGTGCGGGAAGCCCCTGGACGGCGGCGACACCCTGCCTGATCTGGTCGGCCAGCAAGGGTCTCGCCGCCGCCTGCATGCTGCACGCGCTCCACGCGCACGCGATCCCGCTCGAGACCCGCGTTGCCGACATCTGGCGGGAGTTCGCGGCTGCGGGCAAGGAGCGGACGTCGCTCGCCGAACTGCTTTCCCATCGGGCCGGGCTGGCCGCCATCGATCGCACAGGGCTCGCGATCACCGATCACGATGCGGTGGCGGCGGCCCTGGCCGAGCAGCCGCCCAACTGGGAAGCCGATGGATCGCATGGCTACGGCGCCCGCACGTTCGGGTTTCTGCTCGACGAGATCGTCCGCCGCCTCGCCGGCGAATCGCTCGCTTCCTACTGGGAGCGGGTGTTCCGCGTTCCGCTCAGCCTCGATTGCTGGTTCGGCCTTCCCGAGCCGCTCGCCGACGCGGCGGCCACCGTCATTGCGCCCAAGTCGCCTCCGCCCCCCGGCCCGTTCTCGCGGGCCTTCGCCGACCCGACGTCCCTCACGCGTCGCGCGTTGAGCGAACCGGGCGGGATTCTCACGCCCGCGGCGATGAATACGCCCGCCATGCGCGGTGCGTCGCTGCCGTCACTGGGCGCGATCGGCACCGCCGACGCACTCGCCAGGTTTTACGCGCTCCTGGCCGGTGGCCAGACCACATTCTTTCGCGCTGACACGCGCACCGCGATGCAAACGACGTCGAGCAGCGGCCTCGACCGCGTGCTCATGGCCCCTACCGCCTTCTCGGCCGGCTTCATGACCAACGATCACGGTGTCTACGGTCCCTCTCCAGGCGCCTTCGGCCATCCGGGCGCGGGTGGATCGCTTGCCTTCGCCGATCCATCGCTGGGCCTCGGCTTCGCCTTCGTCCCCAGCGCCATGCATCCCGGCGCCCTGCCGGGCCCGCGCACCCGAAAACTGGTCGACGCTCTCTACGGGGTCCATCCTCTGCTTGCGGAATAAAAAAGCCGGGCCTTCCAGAGGAAGGCCCGGCCCTGTTCACGCATCGTTCGAACGGCTGATGGAATCAGCCGGCGTTGCAGCACGGCTCGGCGCCGCAGGCCGGCTCGGCACCGCAGGCGGGCTCGCTGCAGCAGCTGGTGCAGCTCTCGCCGCCGCTCTGCTTGCTGCGACGGCTGAACAGACCGCCACGGGCACGGCCACGACGGGGCTCACAGCAGGTCGGTGCAGCCGCGCCGCAGGCGGGCTCGGAGGCACAGGCTTCAGCGGCACCGCAGGCCGGCTCAGCCGCGCAGGCATCGGCCGCGCAGCCCGGTTCGGCGGCGCAGGTCGGACCGCAGTCGCAGCTGGTGCGACCACGACGGCCACGGCCGGCGGCCGAGGCGGTGTCGGCGGCCACGAGGCCGACCATCACAAACACGAAGGCCATCGAAAAGATCGTGGAAAAACGCTTCATTGAGAAACTCCTCGAGAGAAACCGAACCGAATCGCAATCCCTCGAAGTGAAATTCTTCCAAGGGTGATTCAGTTGCCCAAAGCCCGCGAAACGAATGCCGGCTCCGGATGCCGCGTCACCCTAGCGGCTGCCGCAAAAAGAAGGGAAGTGGAAAAAAGAGAGGGCCGCAAACGCCGTTCAGCAGACGTTTTTTGACCGTCAGGGGGGGGATCGGGGCATGGCTCGACATGCCGGCAAAGGATGGCCCGGCCCACGGCATTTCCGCCATTGGCTAATGTGTCGGCATGACCAGCCAAACGCCTCTGGTGCCGCGCCACGGCCGCGTCGCCCGCATCGCCTGGATCCTGCTCGACTGGGCCGCGAGCGCGTTCTCGACCGTGTTGATCACGCTCGTCGTGGCCTATGTCGAGAAACTCGTCTTCGCGCACGGTGGCTGGGGCGTCGAGGCCGGCGTCATCTGGGCCTGGACGCTCGCGGCGGCGATGCTCGCCTCCGCCGTGCTGGTGCCGTGGGCCGCCGCGTGGGCAGATCGCCGCGACGGCCACCAGCGGGCGCTCATTATCGCCACCTGCGTCGGCGTGGGAGGCTTGACCTTGCTGGCTGCCGCGCCGCCCCAGGCCCGAATCGCCGTCGTGGCCGCGGTTGTCGCGGCCAATGTCGGGTTCGACATCGCGCAGGTGTTCACCGGCAGCCTGCTACGGCGAGTCGCCGGGGAGCGGGATGCCGATCGCCTCTCCGCCTTCGGCTTCGCCGCCGGCTATGCGGGCGGCGCGATTGCGCTGGTGATTGCCACGGCCGTCGTCGCGGCCCAGGGGCGCCTCGGCCTCGACCTGGCGGGCGGCCTCCGGCTCGCGTTCGCCGTCACGGCGGCCTGGTGGCTCCTGTTCTCCATGCCTGCGGCAGTCGTCCACTTCGATTCCGGCGACGGCGCCCGGCATGCCGCCACGCCCAGCCGCGAACTCATCGGGTTTGCCGCGCGCCTGTGGCAGGCGTTGCCTGGGTCCCAAGACCGCGCGTTCGCCGCGGTCCTCGGCGGCGCGATGCTCGCTCTCGGCGGCGTGCAGACGGCGATCGCGCAGTTCTCGAGCCTTGCCCTGCAGCGGTTCGATCTCGACGGCCCTGCGCTCGTGCGGCTCGTGCTGCTCGTGCAGGCGGTGGCGCTGCCGGGCGCGATCGTCGTCGGCTGGCTCTCGACGCGGTTCGGCAGAAGACCGGCCACGCTGCTCTGCTTCAGCGGCTGGATTCTCGTGCTCGTGCTCGCCTGGTTCGTGAACTCGACGCAGCAGCTCTACGGTCTCGCGGTCTTGCTGGCCTTGGTGCTCGGCGGCATCCAGAGCCTCTTGCGTGCGGCCGTCGCCGTGCTCTCGCCGCCCGGCCATGACGGCGTGTCATTCGGCCTCTTGCAGGTGGGCACGAAGCTTTCGGGATTCGCTGCGAGCCTTGCGTTCGGCGGGCTGCAGCTCGCCACGGGCAGCCCGCAGTCGGGGCTCATCGCGATTGTCGCGCAGCTCGCCATCGGCTGGTGGCTCATCCGCCGCCTCGACTGACCCGGCCCGGTCGTCACCACCTGCAGGGCTTGCCCAGGTTGCCCTCGGCCTCGCGGCGGCGGCCCTTCGCACCGCCACGAAAAATGACTGGCCGGAGCATGCCGGGCGGGCAGGCCACACAAACCGTGAGGATTCCCTCCGAAAGCCTGCCCGCAGACCGCCGGAAAGGCCGACCTCCCGTGCATTCCGCGTGAATGCCGAGGCCCACCGTGCGTCGCCACTTCCAGCCCCCGTTTCCCGTGCTCGCCGCGGCCATCGCCGCCGTGCTCGCAGCGGCGCCCGGGCATCGCGGTGCGATCGCGTTTGAGCTCGATGCGGATCGCGACGCGTTCACCCCCTCTGCCTTCTGCGTCGATGCGGGAAGCGGGCTCGTAGAGGGCTCCTATGTGTTCATCGACAATCCGATGGGGCTCCCCACGAACAACTATCCCGAGCTCCTCGTGCGGCAGGCGGCGAACGAGTGGCTGGAGTGGCGGTTCGGCGTGAACTACGGCATCGGATCGCAGGGAAACATCGTAACGAGCGTCGAGGTGGGCGAGGGCACGCTCGACGGCAGCACGCTGTACGAGTCGAGCATCCTCTACGGCTTCAAGCTCGGCACGTCGCACCAAGACGGTCTGATTCCCGACAGCTGTTTCATCATGGAGGCTTCGACGCCCACGTATGGCGACGTGTTTGGCACGGTGCCGGTGGCGACGATGGTCGCCGGCTGGGATCTGGTTGCCGACTGGCGGCTCGACAGTGCGATCCGCTACGCCTACGCCGAAGGCCACGCGGGCTGGTACAGCCGCTGGAGCCCATCGGTCGTCCTGCGGATGCCCGTCACGGAGCGGTTCGAAGTGCATGCCGAGTGGTTCGGCTCCTACACGCAGGGGCTCCTCGACGACACGCAGCAGCCCTTCTTCAGCCCCGGCACCCACTTCAGCATCACCCGCAACGTCGAAATCGGCCTCCGCGTCGGTTGGGGCCTCGCGGGAGTGGCCGCGCCATTCTTCTCCGACGCCGGCATCGCGATCCAATACTGACCCCCGCCGCAGGCAGGAACGCCAGTGTGGCACGTGGTGCTCAGGCGGCCTTGAGCCGCAGCGAGGCGTCGCCGCCGCCGGTTGCCGTGCCACCAGTCACCGCGAGGGCGTCGAGCAGGAGCCGCTCGCGGCTCTCCCGGGCCGCACGCTCGTCGGCCCCCGGGCACACCGCCGCGATCTCGACCGTCACGCCTTCGCCCGCCGGATCACCGAGCGTGACGCTCGACGCGGCCGGATCGAGGCCGGGATGGGCCGCCACAAGGGCCCGCAGCTTTTCCAGTTGTTCCCGCACCGCCGCAGGGCCGGCCGTCGTCGGCAGCGTGAGGGTGATCGACAGCGGGATCCGGTCACGGCCGGAGAAGTTCACGAGCTGCGACTTGGCGAACTCGGCGTTGGGGATCGTGATCACCGTCCGGTCGATGCCGCGGATCCGCGTTGACCGGAGGCCGATCCGTTCGACCCGGCCGCGCACCGATCCATACTGGCATTCGTCGCCGATCCGGACCGGCTTGTCGGCGAAGATCACGAGCCCGGCGATCAGGTTCTCGACGGTGTATTGCGAGGCCAGCGCGATCGCGAGACCGCCGGCGCCGAGCCCCGCCACGAGCGGCGTCACCGGCACGCCGAACGAGTCGGCGGCGGCGATCAGGATCCAGGCCACGACGAGGAACCGCCCGACGTTGGTCGCCAGACGCACGAGCTGCCCCTCGATCGAGTCGTTGCCCAGTCTCCTCCAGACGAGAAACCGCTCGGTGGCCCACGCGACGGCGTCGAGCACCCCGGTCACCACGCCGGCGAGCATGACCGCCCGGGCGACCACCTTGGTCGCGAGGAGGTTGTCGCCGGTGAGACGAATCTGCCAGGTGCAGAGCGAATCGACCGCCACCCCCGCCGCGACGAGCGTTGCCGGCAATAGCAACCGCTCCACGATCTTGAGCACGTCGCCCGCCGCGCGGATGCGGATTCGCGCCGCCGTTGCCACGGCCCACGCGGCCGCCAGCACGAGCAGGGCGGTGGCCCCCCACTGCCAAACCGTCTCACCGCCGATCATGACGTGGGCCCAGGCGGGCAGCCGGCGGATGAGCGTTTCGGGGATCATCCAACCGCCGAACTGCACATAGGAGTCGAACAGGCCGGGGCTGCCGGCGTCGGCGCGGTACGGCAGATGGCGCACGCGCTCGAAGAACTCCTCGGCGCGGGCCACGGTGTCGGCCGAGAACACGAAATCGCCGGCGCGTGGGCCACTCGCGATCCGCACGAGCGCGATCTCCGTGTCGGGCAGCCGCCAGCGGTCGATCCCCGCGCTCTTCACCAGCGCCGCATCCGGCACCGCGTCGCGCGCCGGAAGGGGGATGCGGTCGAGCACCTCCTTGAGGTGGACGGCAGCCTCGCGGCCCTTCATGTCCACCAGTGACGGAGGCGTCGCAGAGAGATCGAAGCAGCCGAGCACCATCCGGATGAGCCGCGCGTTTTCCTGCCGAACGCCGCCCACGCGATCCAGGTGCTTGAAGTTGGCCGCCACGCGGTCGACCGTGGCGGTGAAGCTGTCGAGCGTGGCCCGCGGGCTCGACATGTCGAGCGGCGCCAACGGCCCCTCTCCGGCACCGGCCGACCGCGCTGCACCAAGGGCCGTGAACAATAGCAGCACCGCAAGCACGGCGGCGGTGCCGCGGCCATGGGGCGAAGCGGAGAGTGGGAACGTGGCAGGCGGCATGGTCGGACGGGGGATAGCAGCCGCACCCCTCGGGCGACAAGATCATGACCGGGGCGGCAAAGACCCATTTCGCCCAGACGATCCCGCCCCCCATGCTTTCCCGTCGAATGTGCAAGTGCCGGAGGAGGGACTTGAACCCACACGCCCTTGCGGGCAACGGATTTTGAGTCCGCCGCGTCTGCCATTCCGCCACTCCGGCTCGTGAGAGGCGATCTCGCTCCGACGAGATTACGCCGCCGGCCCCCCTTTTGCCAGCACCGGCCTCCGCACCGGGAGATTGCCCGTGGTAGTGTTGTCTCGAGGTGAAGCCATGCACGTACTTGCCTTCGAAGATGGCCGCGTCGATCGGCTCGGCGTGCTCACGGCCGCGCGGCCGGCCTGCGACCTCATGATCGGAGCCTCCTCGCTCCACGACGCCCTCGCCCACATCGGCCACGTGGAGCGGGTCGTCCGGCCGCACCTCGCCCGCCACATCGCCGGGCTCGCCGGCCGCCGGATCACCCTCTGGGGCGGCGCCACGCCGCCGGTGGCGACGGACGTGCCTGCATCGCGGCACGGCGCCACGGCGCTCGTGGTCAACGCCCGCGTCGTGCCGAGCCGCCGAAACATCCAGCAGTTGCGCAACCTCGTCGAGGCCGGCCACCGCGGCGCCGTGCGCACGGGAGACACGATCGCTGCGGCCGTGCTGCATCTCGCGGCCGATGGCGGCAGCGACGACCGAGCGGCCTGGGATGCCCTTCGCGACACCGGCTCCGCGGCTGCCCTCGAGGCGCTGGCGCTCGAGGAGCTCGATGCCGACCTCGATCTGCTTCACGAACCGTACGACGTGATCTCGGCCCACGAGCAGTCGATCGAAGGCTCGCTCGCGATGCGGATCGACAGCGGCCGCTTTCGCGAGACGCAGCCCGGGCTCTTCGTGGCCGACGGGGCGAGCGTCGCGGAGCAGGTCGTCGTGCGGCACGGACCGGTGGTCGTCGAAGCGGGCGCCGAGATCGGCCCCTTCGTCTGCGTCGACGGCCCGGCCTTCGTCGGACCCGGCGCAAGAGTGAATCCGCATGCCTGGATCCGCGCCGCCACGGCGCTCGGCATGGCCTGCCGCGCGGGTGGCGAGATCGAGGCGACGATCATGGAGCCCTTCTCCAACAAGCCTCACGACGGCTTCCTCGGCCACAGCCACGTGGGCAGCTGGGTGAACATCGCCGCGGGCACGATCACGAGCAACCTCAAGGCGACGTATGGCCCGATCCGGCTGCATACGATGCTCCCCGACGGCAGTCGCGAAACGATCCACACCGGCCGGCAGTTTCTCGGCGCCATGATCGGCGACTTCGCGAAGACGGCGATCAACGCGTCGATCCCCTGCGGCGCGCGGATCGGCGTGGCCGCGACGGTCGGCGGCGCGGTGCCCGAGATGGTGACGGCATTCACCAACTCGCTCGCCAACGGCCGCTCCACGGCCGAGCAGGCCGCCACGATCCTCGAGCGGATGATGGGCCGCCGGGGCCTGGAGATCATGCCGGCCGATCGGGAGCTGCTCGAAGCTCTCGCTCGATAAGCATCGGCAGCACACGAAAGCCCGCAGCCTGAGGAAATCGGCCATTTCGCTTGGCAGCGGAGCGGACTACGATACGGGGCATGTCACTGCAAGACACCTACACCAATGGCCGGTTCGGCCTGTCGTTCGAACTCTTTCCGCCCAAGACGCCCGAATCCGAGGCGATGATGTGGCGGACGGTCGATGACCTGATGGCCTTCGAGCCGTCGATGATCACCTGCACGTACGGCGCCGGCGGATCGACCCGCGGCACCACGCTCGACGTGCTCAAGGGAGTGAGAGCACGGCACGGCCTTCCCGTGGCGAGCCACCTCACCTGCGTGGGCAGTTCCGTGGACGAGCTCCGCGACTACCTGCGGGAGGCAGAGGCGCTGGGCGTGAGCGCGATCGTGGCCCTGCGCGGCGATCCACCAAAGGGGGAGACGACATTCCAGCCCGTGACGGGCGGCCTCCGCTACGCCTCCGAACTCGTCTCGCTCATCCGCAGCGAATTCCCCGGCTTCGGCATCCTGGTCGCCGGCTATCCCGAGACCCATCAGGAGGCCGTGAGCCCCGCGGCCGACCTCGAGAATCTCAAGCGAAAGTGCGACGCCGGCGGCGACGTGATCGTCACGCAGCTCTTCTACGACAACGCCGATTTCTTCCTGTTTCGGGACCGCTGCGACGCGCTCGGCATCCGCACGCCGATCGTGCCGGGCGTGATGCCCGTGACAAACTATGCCCAGATCCGCCGCATCGCCACGCTTTGCAAGGCGCGGCTGCCGGACGACTTCACGCGGGCCTTCGAGGCGGCCGGTTCCGACGAGGCGGCTCAGTTCGAGGCGGGCGTCGCGTTTGCTACGCGACAGGTGAAAGAGCTGCTCGACGCCGGTGTCCCGGGCATCCACTTCTACGTGCTCAATAAGTCGCCCGCCACGGTGCGGGTGCTCGAGCAGGCAGGCCTGTAACCGCTATCGCTTCGCACGCCGGAGGCATACGCCACATTCCGTCACCGGGGCGGGAGGTCGTCGTCCATGCTGCTGATGTAGCTGCGGAGCCGCTCGAGTTCGTCGCTCACGTGCCGCAGCTTGAGCATGTTTTCCACCCGCTTCACGAGCTCCACTTTATTGACCGGCTTCGAGAGGAAGTCGTCGGTGCCCGCCTCGACGGCCCGCTCGATGTCGCCGAGCTCGCCGAGGGCCGTCACCATCAGGATCATGATCGGGCTCGTGGCCGGATCCCCCTTGAGCCGCTGGCAGACCTCGAAGCCCGAAAGCTTCGGCATCATCACGTCGAGCAGGATGACATCGGGCTTGAAGGAGGCCACCTTGTCGAGCGTGTCGCGGCCATCGACGGCCGTGGCGATCTCGCAATCGATCTCGGCGAGATAGACCTCGAGCAGTTCGCGGTTTGGCTCGTTGTCGTCGGCGATGAGCACGCGGCTCTTGCGGGGGGCGGCGGATTTGGGCATCGCGTCCTCGGGGGTGGGTCTGCGGTCCGGGCGGGCGTCTCTCGGCCCATCAGCAACTCTGGGCCCATCAGGGCAGTTCGAAGAGCGACTGGCTCTTCACGATCGCAAGGTCGTCGGGAAACGTGTGGAAGGCCTGCAGGAGCAGGCTCTTCGTCCGCGTCTCGACGTTGATCCAGCTGATGGCGCCGAGCGCCAGCCGGCCGCGAGATTCGAAGCGGTGAAACATGCCGTGCTTGATGCCTTCGCCGCAGAGCTCCTGCTGAAACGTCCAGAAGACCTCCGCCGGCACCGTCTCCAGTTGGAAGCAGGTCTGGTAGGTGACGCCGCCGCGGCACTCCATGCGGTCGCTCCGCTCGCCGGCAAGCCGGTACGAGAGCAGCCGCCGCCGCTGGGGCAGTGGCTGGGCGGCGCTGGCCGCCACTTCGGAGAGCGTGAGACCCTCGCGGCGCCAGGTGACGAGATGGCCGGCGCTGGTGATCGAGATCGTGGCCTCGTAGTTGCCGCGGCCGACCGACCGCGTGGAGACGATCTCGAAGAGCTCGGGATGCAGCCCGCGGCCGTAGAGCTGAAAGACCAACTCGGCGACTTTAGGGCGAACCGAAAGCAAGCGACGCATCTCCTGGGAGTGGCCCGATTATAAAATTGTCACGCGGGAACCTCCAAGACGGCTGTACGCAAAGACCGCGATTGGCTCACAAAAGGCCGACGAGCATGTCATAGGCCGCATGGGCGCCCGCAGCGATGCCGAAACCGCGCACGACGAAGAGCGTGGCGAAGAAGATGCCGGCGAGCGTGCGAAACGTGAAGCTATACAGCTCAAACGCGTCGCCGAGCGGGCCCACGTAGTGCGCGGCACTGAACAGCAGGCTCGTGAGCAGGATCGACCAGAAAGCCGACGCCGCGGTCGAGAACCCGGCCCGTTCGAGCACCCAGATCACGATCGGCAAGAGGATCAGGCGAAACAGCACCTCCTCGTAGAGCCCCGCCCCGCAATAGCCCACGAATCGGGCAAAAATCCCCGACAGACCGTCCACGATCCCCAGTGGCCAGAGCCGGTGCTGCAGCCGCGCGATGCCCACGAGCAGGCACGCCCAGACGACCGACTCGAAGGCCATGCCGGCAAGCACGGCCGGGCGGAAACGCCAGCGGTCATGCTCGATATGGTGCCAGGCGAGCAGCCCGAGCAGCGTGAGCACCGGCAGCAGGAAATACGAGCCGAAACCGATCAGATCGAGAAATTGCCGCAGCCAGACATCGGCCCCATTGCGGGGCGACCCTCGCCCCAGCCAGAGTACGCCCCCTTCGTAGGCGAGCACGAGCGGCAGCGTGAAGACGAGGCTCGTGAGCGGCGTGCGGGAAATGCTCCAATAATCGTCGGCTGAACCGGCTTGTTGCGACGCTGACTCGTGGTCACCGCCAGCCTGTTCGGCGTCGTCGGCATCAGCCGGATCACGGTCGCCCAACTCGTCGAGAAGACCCTCGAACTGTTCGTCAAGGTCACTGGCTGATTCACGATCAAAACCGCGTGCACCGCGATCGTCGGGGGTTGGAGAAGGCATCCGGCAAGGCTCGTGGGCAACTGCTGCCGCGGCGATCGTCCACTCGCGCCGCGGGCTTTCACCGCTGTTTTCGCGGAAAGAGAAGGCTCTTGGCAAGCCGCACGACAATGCCCCCTTTGCCATACTCTTCGCGCGGCCTGCTATCGCTGCTGTCAAAAAAAATTTTTTGCGCATGACGATTGCGTTTTGATCGGGGTTTGATGGCCACACTGGCATCGATGCCACCATGCGACCGCGCCAGTCCTTGACAACTCGCGCTCCCTCAGAAGAATGACCCGCGTCAGACAAATGCCTCGCAGACTGACTACAGGCGGCGGCGACGGCGACACCAAATCAGGAGTTGGTCTCGGAGACAACGGGGGGCGACGACTTGAGGGATCGACAGTCGACGACCTTGGTCGTGGCCTGGATGTCCCCCCCTTTTCCGAGTGCCGGCAGGGTCCGCGGGGCCTGCCGGCGGACTTCTGCCCGAGAGATTTGCCTTGGCGGGGTGGCTCGCCCTTAGAATCGTCTCGTTCTCGGGGCACTTTTCCATGGCACGATGCCTGATCGGCTGCGGTTCCAATCAGGGCCGAAGACGCGACAATCTCGACCAGTCGGTCGAACTCCTGCGGTTCATGCCGGGCGTCCATGTCTTGGCCGTCAGTCGGCCGCTCGAAACCAGGCCCGTGGGCGGGCCGCCGGGGCAGCCGGCTTTTCTCAACGGCGCCTGCCTCATCGAGACCGACCTGCCTCCGCAGGCCGTGCTCGAGATGCTGCAGGCGGTCGAAAACACGCTCCATCGCGAACGCGAGGAACGCTGGGGGCCGCGGACGATCGACCTCGACCTGCTGCTCTACGACGACGTGGTACTCGACTCTGAACAACTCGTGCTCCCGCACCCCCGGATGGCGACGCGGCGATTCGTGCTCCAGCCCGCCGCCGAGATTGCCGGCAACCTCGTGCATCCGACGGCCGGGTGCACGGTGCAGGCGCTGCTCGACAACCTCTCGCAAGACCATCCCCACGTGGCGGTGGTCGGCGTGCCGGGCGCAGGCGCACCGGAAGTGGCAGCGGCGGTGTCCGACGCGCTGCTCGCGCGGCTGGTTCGCAATCCCGCGCCGCTGGCGACGCTCCTCTTCGCCGACCGTGCCGACACCGACGAAGCGCGGCTCGAAGCAACCTGGCTCGAATCGCTGGCCGCCCGCGCCAAGCCGCTCGAGGCGTCCCGCTGGCCGCGCGACCCGCACGGCACGGTCGCCGATTACTGGCTCGAGACCCAGCGGCTCGCCGCCGGCGAGATGCTTCCCGCTGCGTCGCTCGCGCGGTTCGATGCGGCCTTCGCGCGGCACGCGGCCGCCACGGTCGCGCCAAACGTCGTGATCCTATTGCTCGCCGCGGCCGACGTGCTCGAGGAGCGGATCGCGTTTCGCGCGCGGCGGCCACCGCCGCAGACCGATCTCTTCGCCGACGTCGCGCCGTCGCCTGCGACCACCTGCCAGGCGGCCCCCGCCTCGGTCGCGATGCTTGTGCGGCTTCAAGAACGGCTCGCCCACCGGCTGCGGGCCCCGGCCGGCAGGGCAGCGCCCAAGGCAACCGTCGTCATCGACTCGGGCGACCTCGGGCAGGCGGCGCTCGAGGCCATCGCCGCGGTCGAGGCGATGGCGTGATGCAGATCGTCCGCGAGCCAGCCCGCATGCGAGCAGTGGTGCAGGCCGCCCGGGCCGCGGGCCGCCGCGTGGGCTTCGTGCCCACGATGGGCGCGCTCCATGCCGGTCACGCGAGCCTCGCCGCCGAGGCCGCGCGGTCGTGCGACGACGTCGCCGTGTCGATCTTCGTCAACCCGACGCAGTTTGCGCCGCACGAAGACTTCAGCCGCTATCCGCGGTCGTTCGACGCCGATTGCGCATTGCTCGAGCGGCAGGGGGCGACGTGGGTGTTCGCGCCGGCCGTCGAGGAGATCTATCCGCCCGGCAACGCGACCCGGATCGTCGTGGGTGGGCCCGCGCTTGTGTTTGAAGGAGCGATGCGGCCGGGCCACTTCGACGGCGTGGCCACCGTGGTGTATCGTCTCTTCCACGCCGTGCCCGCCGACGTGGCCTACTTCGGCGCGAAAGACTGGCAGCAGACCGTGGTGGTGCGGCGGATGGTCGATGACCTCGCGCTGCCGATCGAAATCGTCGTCTGCCCGACCGTCCGCGAGCCCGACGGTCTCGCGATGAGCTCACGCAACGCCTATCTTTCGCCGGAGGAACGCCGCCGCGCCGTCGCGCTCTCCGCGGGGCTGGAGCGGGCGGCGAAGCTCTGGCACTCGGGGGCAAGCCCGCGCGCGATCGAGGCGGCGGTGCGCGATGCGCTCGCCGCCCGCGGCATCGACTGCGACTACGTTGCCGTCGTCGATCCCGACTCGCTCGACGATCTCGCCGCGCACGATTCGGAAGCCGGGCCCGCCGTCGTGCTCGTGGCCGGCCGGCTCGGCACGACGCGGCTCATCGACAATGCATTCCTGCCACGCCGCCCGGCACCTGCGTGATGCTCACAACGCTCTTCCATATTCCAACGCAGATCGACCTGGGCGGCGCATCGCTGCCGCTCTTCGGCTGGGGACTGCTCTTGGCGATCTGGGCCCTGGCTGGCCTGGTCGCTGCCGGTCGGGCCGCTTGGCGCGGTCGGCTCGTCGATCTTGTCTTCTCGCTCGGCCTGCCGTTCGTGATCACCGGCGGGGTGATCGCCTGGCTCTTTCCGCTGCTCGACGACGGGCAGGGCGTGCCGATCCGCGGCTACGGATGCATGCTGCTTCTGGCCGCGGCGGCGGGCACCTGGCTCTCGGTCGTTCGCGGCCGCGCGCTCGGTTTCGATGCCGACACGATCCTCGCGCTCGGCATGGAGATTTTTCTCTGGGGGCTCGTCGGGGCGCGGCTCTTCTACGTGATCGAATACCACGATCAATTTTTTCCACCCGGCCGCAGCCTCCTGGCATCGCTGCGCGAGGTGCTCAACGTCGCGGGCGGCGGGCTCGTGGTGTTTGGCTCGTTGCCGACGGCGGCGCTGGCCGCCTGGCGGTTTGCGCGGCGCCGCGACCTGCCGATCCTCGCGCTGGCCGATTGCATCGCGCCGGGGCTTTTGCTCGGCCTCGCGATCGGCCGGGTGGGCTGCTTCCTGAATGGCTGCTGCTATGGCGGACCGTGCGACCTGCCGTGGGCCGTGCGGTTTCCCCCCGACAGCCCGCCCTGGATCGACCAGGCGGCGCGCGGGCTCCTGCCGCCGCCCGATGCCGACGGCGTCAGGCCGTGGAGCCTGCCGGTGCACCCGGCGCAGCTCTATGCCGCAATCGATGCGGCGATCCTCGCCGCGCTCGCCGTCGCGTTCACGCCGCTGGCCCGCCGCACCGGCGCCGTCTTCGCGCTGGTGCTGACGCTCCACCCGATCTCGCGGCTTTTGCTCGAGGCGATCCGGATCGACGAGCCCCCGGCCCTGGGCACACCGCTTTCGATCTCGCAGCTGGTGTCGATCGTGCTTCTCGCGCTTGCGGCGGCCCTCTGGTGGTGGCTGCTTTCTGATAGACTCGGCTCGATTCCGCCTTCTCGAACCCTTCCGCCTTCCCTTATGCCAGGGCCGCCGCATGGCAAACACTGATCCCGAAGACGCTGAGGTGGAGACCGAGTTCAAGCGGATCGAGCATGAGCGGATCGCCCACGAACGGGCCGAGGCCCGCGAGGACATCGAGTCTGCCGATCCGAATCACGCGGCCGACCAATCCCCGCAGGCCTGGCAGCTGATCGCGTTGGCGGCGGCCTTGGCCGTGGGGCTCGTTGCCGCCCTGTTCGCCAGCCGCTGGCAGCCTCCCGTCCATTCGCCCCCGCCCGTCCCGGCGAGCCGGCCATGAGCGACCAGCCGCAGCCCGTGCGAACGTTTCCACCCGGATCGGTCACGGTCCGCTGCCGGCTCGATGGGCCGCTCGTCCTGGAATTGCCACCCGACGCCGAGGCCCTAGGCGTCTACCTGCGGGTCACGGATCACCTGGGCAACGAGTTCCAGATCCCCAGCGGCAAGAAGGCCGTGGCGTTTTGCCGCTGCAATGGGACGAAGACCCGGCCATTCTGTGATGGCAGCCACAAAACCTGCGGATTTGTGGCCGGAGAAACGGCCCCTGGACAATAGCCGGGGGGGGTTTGTCTGTAGCGGCTGCGCAGGCTGCTCCGCGAGCGGAAAGTCTTCCCTGCAAAACACTTAGGGCATGGCGCGAGGTGGAAAATTGCCCTCCGGGCGGCCGGAGCGATATGGACTGGCTTCGAAATCCCCTGTACGGTTGAATGTTCGCCTCGTGGATTTCCGCGGTGAATGGCGGTCAAAGCCTGTTGTCCCCGGCGTTTACGTCCCTGATGTCGCCCCACAAGCCAAACATCTACCAGCGGTACAGCGTCGGGATCATGGCGATCCTGGTCTTCCTGTTGCCGATGGTGGTCGTCGGGGCGATCAAGGCGAAGGGAAACAACCGCAATGACGTGAAGGGCTGGCTCCCCCTCGAATACCCGGAAACGCAGGTCTATCGGTTTTTCCGGCAGAATTTCCAGGGTGAGGAGTTCATCCTCATCTCCTGGGAAGGCTGCACGATGGCCGACCCGCGACTCGAACTCCTGGCCCAGAAGCTCCTGCCGCCGCCGGAGGAGGCCTCCCGGATCGACCGGCCGATCTACTTCAAGACCGCCCAGACGGGCCCGAGGGCCGTCGAGCGGATGACGGCGGAACCGCTCAACCTCGACCGGGAGGAGGCGATTTCCAGGCTCACTGGAGCCCTCATCGGCCCGCCGCCGGCCGGAGTGGCATCCGGTTCCGCGGGCGACAACCTCGACCAACGGCAGACCTGCCTCGTCCTCACGCTCGCCGACACGGCCCGCGCCAACCTCCACGGCACGATCGACACGATCAAGAACGTGGCGGAGCAGGAATGCGGCATCCCCGAGAAGTCGCTCCATATGGGCGGGCCGCCGGTCGACAACGTCTCGATCGACCGGGCCGGCCAGACGAGCGTCACGATCCTCTTCGGCCTGTCGCTCGTGGTCGGGTTTTTCGTGAGCTGGTGGAGCCTCAAGAGCAAGGCGCTCGTGGGCATGGTGCTCGCGTCAGGCGTCTACAGCATGTTCGCGAGCCTGGCCGTCGTCTGGTACTCGGGCTACCCCGTCGATGCGATCCTGCTGACGATGCCGTCGCTCGTCTATGTCGCGACGACGAGCGGCGCGATCCATCTCGCCAACTACTACCGCGATCAGCTCGCGGAGACCGGCGTGCAGGAGGGCGCGGCGGGCCGCGCCGTGCACCACGCGCTCCTGCCGCTCTCGCTCGCCACCGGCACGACCGCCGTGGGCCTCGCGACGCTCGCCGTGAGCGAACTGGTGCCGATCAAGATGTTCGGCATCTTCTCCGCGGTGGGCGTCGTGGTGAGCTTCGTCATCCTCGTCACATTCATGCCGGCCGCCCTCGAGCTCTTCCCGCCGAAGCTGCGTCTCGGCAAGCTCGGCGAGGATGACGACACGAGCCATTGGAAGCCGATCGAACAGAGCCGTTGGTGGCACGTCGGGCAGTGGATCACGCGGCACAACGGCCTCGTGGCCACGGCCTGCCTGCTCGTGATGGCGGCCGTCGGCTACGGCATGACGCGAGTCGAGAGCAGCGTGCAGTTGATGCGGCTCTTCTCCCCGAAGGCCCGGATCCGCGAGGACTACCGCTGGCTCGAAACGAAGCTCGGCCCGCTCGTCCCGATGGAGATTCTCGTCCGCATCGACCAGGACGAGTGCTCGCTCAACTTCCTCGAGCGGATGGAACTCGTCGGCGACATCCAGCGGGAGATCGGCGGGCTCGACGAGGTGGGCAGTTCGCTCTCCACCGTGACCTTCGGCCGCAGCCTCGACACCGGCAACGGTGGCGACGGCCTCGGCGGCGCGGCGGCGCGGGCCTTCGGCCTCGGTGCCCGCACGAAGCGGAGCGTGCTCAATCGCCGGCTCACCGCCCATCGCGACGAATTCCTCGAGGGCGACTACCTCCGCGACGCGAAGTCTCCGGAAGGCCGCGACGAGGAACTCTGGCGGATCAGCGCCCGTGTCAGCGCCACGAAGGAGGTCGATTATGCCCTCTTCCAACGCGACTTGCGGACGAAGATCGACCCGATCCTCGAACGCCTCCGCGGCGATGGCGTGACGGGCGTCCGCGTCGAGTACACCGGTCTCGTGCCGCTGGTCTACAAGGCGCAGCACTCGCTCTTGGACGGACTGATCGTCGGCTTCATCAGCGACTTTGCCATCATCGTGGCGGTGATGATCGCCCTCTGCCGCGCCGCCTCGGCGGGTCTCGTGCTCCTGCTGCCGGCCGCGTTTCCGGCCGTGATGGTCTTCGGCGGCATGGGCTGGGGCAATGCGCTGTTGAAATCGATGGGCACGGGCAACCTGCTCATCGACATCGGCACGGTGATGGCCCCGAGCGTGGCGCTCGGCGTGACCGTGGACGACGTCGTCCACTTCATGCTCTGGTTCCGCCGCGGCATCGCCGACGGCCTCGACCGCAAGCAGGCCGTGATGCTCGCCTACAAGGGCTGCGCCCGGGCGATGTATCAGAGCTGGGGCGTGATCGGCATCGGGCTTTCGGTCTTCTCGCTCTCCCCCTTCGGGCCGACGCAGCGATTCGGCCACATGATGCTCGCGATGCTCACCGTCGCGCTGGTGGGCAACCTCGTGCTCCTGCCGGCGCTCCTGGCCGGCCCGCTCGGGGCCGTCTTCGGCTGGAGTGTGCTCCGCATCGAGCGGGCCAAGGCCAAGCGCGAAGGCCGCCGCAAGGTGAAGGCCGATCCCGGCAGCGACGCGCTCCCCGCGCCCCACGTGATGCCTGGCGCGGCCAAGCAGGTCGTGCATGCCTGAGGGATCGCCGGAACTCGAAACTGGCGATGGATTGCCGACCGCGACCGTGATGCTCAAGCCGCGGAGGGCGCGTCCGTTCTTCGGCCGCCACCCCTGGGTGCTCGACTCGGCCGTGCTCCGCGTCGAGGGCTCGCCGCGCGATGGCGACGTCGTCGATATGGCGACGCATGACGGCACGTTCGTGGCCCGCGGCCTGTGGAATTCCGCGAGCAAGCTGCGGGTGCGGCTCTATGCCTTCGACCCCGCCACCCGGCTCGACGCCGCCCTCTTCCGCGCGCGGATCGAGGCTGCCGTGGCCCTGCGGAAGACGCTCGGCCTCGACGATCGCACTGGCGCCGCCCGCATCGTCAACAGCGAAGGAGACGATCTCTCCGGGCTGATCGTCGATCGGTATGGCGACTGGCTCTCGGTGCAAGTGACGGCACTGGCCATCGCCAACCGGCTCGAGGAAGTCTGCGACGCCCTCGAGGCGGCCGTCGCGCCCCGGGGCATCCTGCTCCGCGGCGCCGAGCGCGGCCTCTCGCAGCTCGAGGGGCTCCACCTGCCCGACCGCCTGGTCCGCGGCGCCGCGCCCACCGGGCCGGTCTTCATCACCGAGCACGGGCTGAAATTCGGAATCGACCTCGCCGAGGGGCAGAAGACCGGCTTCTATCTCGATCAGCGTGACAACCGCCAGGCGGCGGCCCGCCATGCCCGCGGCCGCCGCGTGCTCGACATGTTCTGCTATTCCGGCGGCTTCGCCCTCGCCTGCGCCGTCCATGGCGGCGCGGCGCGGGTGCTGGCCGTCGACTCGAGCGCCAAGGCCACGGCCCTCGCGAAGGCCAATGCCGATCTGAACGGCGCGGCGAATCTCGTCGTCGAGACGGCCGACGCCTTCGAGCGGCTCGACGCGCTCAAGTCGGCGGGCGAACGCTTCGGCATGGTGGTGCTCGACCCGCCCAAATTCGCCCGCAGCCGCGCCTCGCTCGAGGAGGCGATGCGGGCCTACCACCGGATCAACCGGCTGGCGGTCGACATGCTGGAGCCGGGCGGGATTCTCGTCACCAACAGCTGCTCGGGCGCCGTCTCGCGCGACGACTTCCTGATGATGCTCGCGGGCGTCGCCCAGCGGAGCGGCCGCACGATCCAGCTGCTCGAATGCCGCGGCGCGGCCCCGGATCACCCGGTGAGCGCCAGCTGCCTCGACGGCGAGTATCTCAAGTGCGTGATCGCCCGCGTGGCGTGAGGCTCTGCTGTCAACGCGCTTAAACCGGCCCGGGGCTGCCTGTACCCCGGCTCTCCGGACGCTCGCTTCGGGCATCCATGCCCTCCGCTCGCTCGATGCTGACTGCGCTCCCGGCATCCTGCCTGCGCTTGTCAGCAACGCCGGCGAGCGGGGTACAGGCAGCCCCGGGCCTACCCGCATTCTTGTAGGATAGGCCTCCGTCCCTGTCCCGACAGGCGGAGACGCCTGTCGTACGTAAACGGAGGCTTCGGGTGACCCGTGCCCCGGGAGCCGGCGTATGCCCGGGCACCGATCCGCTTTAGCGGATTGGTCGGCGCAGCCAGGATGGCGAAGCGCAGGCGGCATCCGAGCGAGCGAAGGACAGGATGTCCGCAGCGAGCGTCCGGCGATGGGGTACGGGTCACCCGAAGCCGGCTTGGGCCAGTTGACTGAAGGCAGAGCTACTCTTCAGTCGTCTCGTGGAGCAGGCGCAGGTACCGCTGGCGCATCTGGGCGAGCAGCATGCTCAGGTAGGCGTTGAGGCCGAGCGAGAGGAAGAGGGCCACGAGGCTGCCGATCAGCCAGCCCCAGGGCTTGTCGTGGGCGGCCTTCGAATCGACGCCCACGAGCAGCGACTGCGACGGAGCCAGTGCCACCGGGGCGGCCCGCGGCCGACGGGCCGCTTCGATCACCGACCGCTCCACGGCCGGCGGCCATGAATCGGCGACGTAGATCTTCACGCGGCGGACATCGCGGGCGTCGGCGGGCACATCGCTGGTAAAAGTGTAGGGCGAGGCGTTCTTCACGAGATCAGGCTCGACGCGCACGAGGTAGTCGCCGCCGCCGCCCTCCGTCGGCACGTAGGCCGCCTCGATGCCCGTCGCGAGCAGGGCGGCCAGCATGAACACCATCTCCAACACCATGGGAAACCTCTCCAGAAAGGGGCTACGTGCAGGAGGATTTCACCCTCTCGACACCGGTTTGTGCAACTCCGGCGGCCGCGGCGGGTTTCCGGGCGTTTCCAGGCCCGCGAACGCGGAGCCCTCCGCGAGGCTGTCGAGCTCGGTCTGCAGCATCGTGAGGGCCGCCTGGAGAAAGGCGACGGCGATCGGACCCACGAAGATGCCGATCGGCCCGAGCGCCCCGACGCCGCCCAGGACGCTCAAGAGCGCCAGGAGCGGATGGAGCTTCGACTGCCCGTGGAGGACGATCGGCTTGATGATGTTGTCGACGGTCGAGACCACACAGAGCCCCCAGACCGCGAGCCCCGCGGCCGACCAGGTGTCTTTGACGAAGAAGAGCAGGTAGAGGCTCGCGGTGCCCCAGACGGCAGCGGCGCCCACGAAGGGCACGAGGGCGCCAAAGAACGTCAGCAAGGTCAGCAGGAAGACGCCTTTCAGGCCGGCGACGTAGAAGCCGAATCCGGCGAGCACCGCCTGCACGATCGCCGCGAGCAGCGTGGACGACACCACCGCCCGGCTCACCTCCTCGAATTCCTCGAGCAGCTGCCATTGGTAGCGGACGTTGAGCGGGATCAGCCGCATCGCCGCCGCAAGGATCCGGCCGCCGTCGGCGAGGAAGTAGAAGAGCGCCACCGTCATCACGATCAGCCCGATGATGAGCTTCACGATGACGACTGGCGTACGGGCGGCGATCGGGCCGATCCAGTCTTCGGCGAGGCCGCGGACCTCCGCATTGACGGCCTCGGCGGTGAGGTGCAGGCCCGTGGCGTTGTTGACCGTTTCGACGAGGCCGTCGAGCACGGCAGGGTCGAGCCGCAGGCCGTCGGGTGCGCGGAGCATCGCCACCGCGTCGCCGCCGGCGCGGGCCACGAGCAGGAAGAGCGGCACGAGCACGATGAGGAGCACGAAGAGCGTGGTGGCCGCGGCCGAAACCCACGCCGGCGCCTGCAGGCGGTCGCGGAGCCAGCGATGGAGCGGGCCGAAGATCACGACGAGCATCGCCGCCAAGAGGAGCGGCAACAGGAAGCCCGACATGACCCGCAGCGAAAGGAGCCCGAAGACCGCGATCAGCCCCAGGATCACCCCGAGCGAAACCAGACGTGTCATGCGCGATAGTTCCCGGAAGTCGTGGCCGGAGTCAGCGAACCAAACCACAGTGTAACCCGCGGGCCGCGGAGCGCCACGTCTGCCAATGACGAGAGGGGGCTTCTCTTCGATCGCGGGTAGGCGAACGGGTCGGCGGAAGTTCGCCGAGCATTTGGCCCGAGTCCGCGAGGGACACCGCGAGGCAACTTCTGCCGCCCGTGAGCCGGTGCCTATGAAATCGCCCGTGAGCCGGTGCCTGGGAATCGGTCCGTGAGCCAGCAGGGATCCGCTTGCGGAGCGAGCGGTCTACTTTGGGCGGTGACGCTCTCGTGCCGTTAAGGGTATTCTTGGCGTCTCATGAACGACCTCGATGTCTCGATCGTGACCCCCGTCCGCAACGAGGCGGGCAATATCGGCCCGCTCGTCGACGAGATTCGCCGCGTGCTCGATGCGGCCGGCCTGCGTTGGGAATTGTTCGTGGTGGACGATGGCTCCACCGACGGCTCGTGGGGAGAGATCATGGCGGCCGCCTCCAATGGCCGGGTGCAGGGGATCCGCCATGAGCGGGGCCGTGGCAAATCGGCGGCGCTGGCCAGTGGCTTTGCCCGCTGCCGGGCGCCGCGGATCGCGATGCTCGACGGCGACGGCCAGGACGACCCGGCCGAGATCCCCCGGATGCTCGCACTGATCGACGACGATGCGCCGCGCCGCGAACGCATCGACCTCGTCAATGGCTGGAAGATGCCGCGGCTCGATCCGTGGCATAAGACGCTGCCGTCGCGGGTGTTCAATGCGCTGGTCGGTTTCGCGACGGGCCTTCATCTGCACGACCACAATTGCGGCCTCAAGGTGCTGCGGGCCGAGATCGCCGACAGGATCGATCTCGGCACCGGCATGCACCGCTTCATTCCCGTTCTCGCGGCCGCGGAGGGGTTCCGGGTGACGGAGATGAAGGTGCACCACCGCCCCCGGATACACGGGCATTCGAAATACGGCGTCGCCCGGTTCTTCGCCGGCCTCTACGACCTGGTTCGCGTGGCGCTGCGCAGCGGAGGCCGCAGCGGGAGCGACCGCTGGCCGCGGAGCGAGTCGCGGGCGCGGCTGCGTCATGGCATCTATGCCCTGCTCGCCACGCTCGCCGCGGGAGCCGTGCTCGGACGGATCGCCGCGGTCGCGAGCGTGGATAAGATCGCCCTCGAACAACGGCTCGTGAACGACGCGGTGGCGAAGGCCGTCGCGGCGGGCCTGCCGGTCGACGCCGCCGCGATCCGCGACCGGATCGCCCGCGAGAAGCGGCTGCTGCGGCCGTTCCTCTCGGCCAACGACCGCAGCCGCTGGCTCACGATCCGATCGCTCGTCGAACAGGGCCGCTTCGAGATCGACGATCTCGTCACCGAGCCGGGCTGGGACACGATCGACGCCGTCGCCCACCCCGATGCGAGCGGCCGGATGCGGCTCTATTCGAGCAAGCCGCCGCTGCTCTCCGTGCTCTGCGCAGGCCCTTATTGGCTGCTCGCGCGGGCGACCGGCTGGACGCTCGGCGACCATCCCTTCGAGATGGGCCGGATGTTGATGGTGCTCTACGGGCTCGTGCCGCTCCTGGTGACGATCCTCTTCACGTGCCGGTTGATAGACGCGATCGGCACGACCGACTGGGGACGGATCTACGCGGCCGCGATCATCGCCTGCGGCACGTTCCTGACGACGTTCGCCGTCGTGCTCACCAACCACCTGCCGGCGGCCGCCTGCACCGCGGCGAGCGGCTGGCTGCTCTATCGCATCCGCTGCGAAGGCCTGCGGTCGTGGGCCGCATTCGCCATCGCCGGCGGCACGGCCGCGCTCGCCGCCGCCTTCGACCTGCCCGCGCTCGCCTGGTGCGCGGCCGTGCTCGGCCTGCTCGCGGCGGCCGACCTGCGCCGCGGCCTGTTCGCCGCGGTGCCCGCGGCGGCGGTCGTTGCCTGCGCCGCGCTCGGCACGAATTGGCTGGCCCACGGCACGGCGCTGCCCCCATACGCCCACCGCGCGGCTTCCGCCGCGGCTGGCCAGACCAATTGGTACGACTACTCGATCACGCTGCCCAACGGCCGCGTGCTCGAGAGCTACTGGCGCAATCCGAAGGGGCAGGACCGGGGCGAGCCCTCGGCGGCGCGGTATGCCTGGCACGCGCTCGTGGGCCATCACGGCATCGTCTCGCTCACGCCCGCCTGGCTGCTCGTCATTCCCGGCCTCATGGGCCTGGCCTCGCGCCGAAACGGACAGGCCGCGCGGCAGCGGGAGATCGCGCTGGCGATCGCGATCGTGTCGGCCGTGGTGATCCTCTTCTATCTCGCGCGACCGCCGATCGACCGCAATTACGGCGGGATGACGAGCGGCTTTCGCTGGGTGTTTTGGCTCGCGCCACTCTGGGCGGCGGCCGCCGTTCCCGCCGCCGATGCCCTCGGCAGGAGCCTCGCCGGGCGTGCTGTGGCGATCGTGCTGCTCGGCCTTTCAGTCGTGTCGGTGGCCTACCCGACGTGGACTCCCTGGACGCAGCCGTGGCTGCACCGCTGGCTCGAGCACGCCGGCTGGCTCGCGCCGCCGGGGTGAGCGCGAAACCGCTTACGCGCTGGCGTCGGAACGTGCCGGAAGCGGGATGCCGCGGACTTCAGCCGGCCAAAACGCCGGCAGCGGCGCTTGAATCGTGACCGGCGCGAGCGTGTCGGGATCGGTGTAGCGAATCCGCCACGCATGCAGCGCGATCGGTCGTGCCCGCGGATCGTCGGGCGGCGTGGCGGCCCAGCCGGCCGCGTCTCCTTCCGGTTCCCCGTAGAGCGGATCGTCCACCACCGGCAGCCCGCGGGCCGCAGCCTGCAGCCGCAATTGATGCATGCGGCCGGTGTGAGGCGCGAGTTCCACGAGCAGCCTGCCAGCGGCGAGCGGGGCGATCAGCCGCGCCCGCGTGACCGCCTCGCGCGCCGTGTGCGCATCGGCGACCGTCACCCGTGCCCGCGCCTCGTCGGGAATCTTCTCGATCCAGTCGCGCCACTCCAGGCCTGACGCACCTGCCTGCTCGAGCCGCAGCCGTTCGCCGCTGTGCTCGCCGGCGGCCAGCATGGCCAGGTAGGTCTTCTCGACCTGCCGGCGCTCGAACTGGCGAGAGAGTTTTCTTGCCGCCCGCGGCGTCGCGGCCAGAAGCAAGACGCCGGAGACCGGCCGATCGAGCCGATGAGGCACGCCGACGTAGCCTTGATGGACGCTCGCGTCGGGACGTTTCGCGGCGGCGAGCCAGCGGCGCAGCCAGGTCTCGGCCGAGTCGATGCCCGGCGGGGCCTGCGTCGGCAACCCTGCCGGCTTGTCGATCGCCACCACGCCAGAGGCGGTCGCCAAGACGGTCGGTTCAGGCCCGGGGAAAAACATCCGCCCCCCCTCTTTCATATGGTCGGCCCCTTCCGCTATGGTGGGGTTTACGGATCAAGTCTTTTGAACATTCTCGCCTCGCGGGGCTTTCCGGGATTCCATCATGGCCGTCACCGTGCTTGTCGTCGATGACCATGAAGTCATTCGCCGCGGCATTGCCAGCCTGGTGGCGGGCTCCGACATCCGGCTCGTGGCGGAGGCGGCCGACGGCGACGAGGCAACGAAGCTCGCCCGCAAGCATAAGCCCGATGTCGTGCTGCTCGATGTGCGGATGGGGGGCAAGGGCGGCCTCGACTCGATCAGGCGGATTCGCTCCGCGGCACCGAACACCCGCGTGGTGATGCTTTCCGCCTTCGACAACACGACCTACGTCGCCCGGGCCGTGTCGGCCGGCGCCCACGACTATCTGCTCAAGTCGGCCACCCGCAAGGAATTGCTCGATGCCCTCGTGGGCGCCGCCAGCGGTGCCTCGCCCACGCGGGCCGGCGAGCTCAAGCGGATCGCGGGAGCGATGTCGCAGCGGGAGCCGCCCGCCAACAGCGATGTTCCCCTCACCCCGCGGGAGACGCAGGTGCTGCGGCAGATCGCGATGGGGCTCTCCAACAAGGAGATCGGCGAATCGCTCGAAATCAGCATTGAGACGGTGAAGGAGCACGTGCAGAATCTGCTGCGAAAACTCGCCCTCGAGGATCGCACGCAGGCGGCCGTCTGGGCGATCCGTCACGGTATTGCCTGACCGCCCCAGCCACGACCACGAGCCCACCGCTTCGATGCCCATCTTCGACTACTCGTTCACCGTCTCCGCCCCGCTCCAGGCCGTCCGCGACTTTCATCACGACACGAGCGCCCTGAAGCGGCTCACCCCCCCGCCGACGATCGTGCAACTGCATTCGATCGAGCCGCTCGGCGAGGGCTCCGTTTCGAAATTCACGCTCTGGGTGGGCCCCCTGCCGCTGCGATGGACCGCGGTGCACGAGAACGTGTCGCCGTCCGGCTTCACCGACATCCAGGCGGAGGGGCCGGCCGCGAAGTGGGAGCACACCCACACGTTCACCGCGGTCTCGCCGACGGTCACACGGATCGACGAACACATCGAATACGAGCACAAGCGCGGGCTCTGGGGGCTCGTGACGCGGCTCCTCTTCTCGAAGCCGAACCTCTATTTCATGTTCACGTTTCGCAAGCTCGCCACCCGCTGGCACCTGCGACACGCCTAAAATTTCTGGATCGCGTCGAAGCCGAGCATCGTCTGGTTCCAGCTCGCGCCGTCGTTGTAGGGCAGCCGCGGGCCGGAGGGTGGGCCGCCCTGCGGGCCGCCGTAGAAGTCCCAGCGGAAGGCCGGCCGCATCAGGAAGTTGGCGGTCGGCACCCAGTTGGCGCCGAGCGTGAGCGAATAATAGTTGCCCGGCAGCGGCACGTGGTTCGGGTTGCTCGGGCGATTGAGCCCCACGCGGGTGCCGTCGGTGTCTTGAAACCATTCGAAGCGGGCGCCCCACTTCCAGGTGTCGCTGGCGGCCCAGTAGAGATATTGATCGATGCCGGTCCAGAGGGCCGTGCCGCCGTCGGCGAGCCCCTGGGCCTGCGTGCCGAGCCACTGGTGGAAGACATATTCCCAGCGGTCGCTTGGCCGCACCTCGAAGAGCAGGCTGTAGCGGGTGCGGTTGGCCGACTCGAGCACCGGCGCCGGCTGGTAGAGCGGCGAGAAGTCATTGCCCTCGTCGCCGGTCACGATCGCGAACGTGCTTGCGAGCGAGTTGTCGTCGTTGCGCACGCGGGCGCGGCCGAGGAAGTTCGCCTTGCTGTAGGGGGAGGCGAGGCCGTTCCAGCCGTTCACGAGCCCGCCGTTCACCTCGAGATTGTCGGTGGCCCGCCAGGTGGCGAGACCGCCCCAGTGGGTGAACGGGCCGGCGAACATGTAGCTATAGGACTTCGTGTAGAAGAAGTTGCCGGGGGCCGGCACGCCCTCGTAGCCCACGACCGTGTAGAAGTGGCCGAGTTTCACCGAGAACTCCTGGTTGCCCACTTCGCCGTAGAGCTGCGGCATCGCGAGGCCGTAGTATTCGCCGCTATTCCACTGGTTTCGGCCGCTGAGCGTGTCTTCCCAGCCGAGCGACGTGGCGAGCGGAAAATCCTCGCCGTAGAGCAGGTCGGCCCTCCCGCCCACGCCCACCGAGCCGTCGGTGGGGAGCAGCCGCTCGCCGATGAAATAGACCTGGTTCATCATCGGCTCGTTGGCGCGATCGACGGAGTTGTAGGGGCCGTTGAACTTGCTGCCGGGGTTCGCGAAGTTGCCGATGAAGCCGCCGTTGAGCCAGCCGTAGACACCGCCGCGAGCGGGCTCGCCGAAGAGATACCAGTCCTGGCCCGAAGGGATCACGCCGGTCATCACCTCGTCGGCAAGCACGGGATCGCGGGCTTCGAACGAGCCGACCGTGCCGGGCTGGCCGACGAAGGGCTCGACCTGCGCGACGGCCGGCGCCGCGAGCGTGAGCCCCGCAACCACGAGCGCCTTCCCGGAGAGTCGTCCGACCAATCGCTCGATCCGCCTGCCGCCTTGCATCGCTACCTCCGCCCCACTCCTTCACGATGGCGCAGGGATCCACATCCAGACCCCGTCTGGCAGGAAAGATCGGCCGAATGAGCCGCCTGTCTCACGAACGGCGGGCGGCTCCGGGAGCATCCCCGGCAGACTCCGCAGGCAATCCACTGCGCCCGAGCCCCCCGCCTTGCCAAGGCGCTGCCGGGCACTGGGGACGCGGCTGTTATTCTGCGGGGCACGATCCGCTTGCGGAGCAAGCGGTTTTCTTGTGACAGGCACGGAGGCCTGTCCTACGGAGGAGGCGAGGGGGCTACGCTGGACGGAGGCGAGCGGGTCGGCGGAAGTTCGCCGAGCATTTGGCCCGAGTCCGCGAGGGACACCGCGAGGCAACTTCTGCCGCCCGTGAGCCGGTGCGGCACCGATGGAGATCCGCTTGCGGAGCAAGCGGTCTACTTTGGCAGTGCCTCGTCTTGGACTCGAACCAAGAACCCTCTGATTAAGAGTCAGATGCTCTGACCAATTGAGCTAACGAGGCTGATGTCCGTTTTGTAACCCGCGGCGGGCTGCTCGGCAAGGGCCGCGGCCTGCGCCGAGCGGTCGCGTTGAGGGTTTTCGGCCGGCCCGGTACATTTCCGCGTTCCCAGGCGCAGCAGGCACTCGAAGCCTCCGCCCACTCACCAAGACAACGGAGGTTTCCCGATGGGCCGGTTCGACGGAATGAAGGGTCTCGTGCTCGGCGTGGCGAACGACCACTCGATCGCCTGGTACATCGCCAAGGAGATGCTCTCCGAGGGTGCGCAGATCGGCTTCTCCCACCTGCCCGACAAGCCCGACGACGAGCGGCAGCGCAACCGTCGCCGCGTGGCCCTGCTCACCGACCCCGAGCCGAACGCCAAGTTCCTCGTGCCGATGGATGTCTCGAGCGACGAACAGATCGCCGCGGTCATGGATCGCGCGAAGCAGGAGTTTGGCACGCTCGACTTCGTCGTCCACTCGATCGCTTATGCGCCGATGGAAGACCTCAAGGGGGAGACGACCGACTGCAGCCGCGAGGGCTTCCGGATCGCGATGGAGACGAGCGCCTACAGCCTGCTCGCCGTCGGCCGGCTCGCCCGCAAGATCCTCGCGAAGGACGCCTCGATCCTCACGCTGACCTACTTCGGCGGTGAGAAGGTCGTGCCCGGCTACAACATCATGGGCGTCTGCAAGGCGACGCTCGACGCCTGCGTGAGATACATGGCCTACGACCTCGGCCCGGCAGGCGTGCGGGTCAACGCCATCAGCGCCGGCCCGCTGCGGACGCTCGCCGGCCGCGGCGCGGGGGTGGAGGAGATGCTCGATCTCTACCAGCACATGTCGCCCATGGGCCGCAACATTACCCACGAGGAAGTCGGCAAGACCGGCGCCTTCCTGCTCTCGAAAGACTCCGGCGGCATCACCGGCGAGATCCTCCACGTCGATGCCGGCTACAACGTGATGGGCTCGCCCGGACGCCTCCTCGACCTCGTGCAGAAGCCGCAGTAGGCATCCGCGGCGACTGCCGATGACCGAACCGCTCCGCACGATCGCCGTCGCCGTGGTGGTGCATGAAGGCCGCGTGCTCGTGGGCCGGCGCGGGCTCGATGCCGTCGAGGCGCCGGGGCTCGCCGAGTTTCCCGGCGGCAAGGTGGAGGAGCACGAGACGGCGGCGGAGGCCGCGGTCCGCGAGTGCCTCGAGGAGGCGGGCATCGCCATCCGGGTGAGCGGCCGCTCGTTCGGCGTCGCCTCGACGCAGTCTCGGCCACACCTCTTCGTGAGCTTTCAGTGGGCGACGCCTGTCGATCCGGCGGCGGTGCCGAAAGCCCCGTTCGCGTGGATTCCGATCGGGCAATTGCCGCAACTCGACTTCCCGGCGCCAAACGCGCCGATTCTCGCGATGCTTGCGCACGATTACGGTGGATCGTAGCCGCCCGGATGCCAGGGATGGCAGCGGCAGATCCGGGCGATGCCCTTGAGCGTTCCGCGCAGGGCGCCGTGTTTCTCGACGGCCTGCCGAAAGTAGACGCTGCAGGTCGGATGAAACCGGCAGTGTCGGCCGAGCAGCGGGCTGAGCGTCGCCTTGTAGACGATGACGAGGCCGACGAGCACCGCGGAGGCGGCGCGGTCGCATGCCCGGGCGCAGCGACCGAAGAGCGTCATGCGCGCTCTCCGCCATACCCGGGCCGGCTCACCACCCGCTTCGCGAGCGCGACGAGGCTTTCCTCGACAGCCCGGGCGCCCGTCGCGCCGGCCGGCACCGCGCTCGACCGCACGACGACGACGAAATCATTGCCCGGGGGCAACCGGTCGCGCACCGCGCGAAACGCCTCGCGCAGTCGCCGCTTCCAGCGATTCCGCACGACGGCCGAGCCGATCCGCCGCGAGACCGACGTGCCAAGCCGCACGGCATTCCCTTCGCCGGGCCGCGCGTAGAGGACGAGCCCTCCCGCCGCGGCGCTGCGACGGTGCTCGTAGACCCGCGCAAACTCCGCCGGGGAGTGGAGCCGCGCCGACCGGGGAAACTTTTTGGGTGTTGCCATCACCATCGCAACTGGCCGCGCGGGCCGGCCCCGCCCGCGGCCTCGGCGGCCTGTGCGGCCTCGAGCAGCCTGTCGAGCGCCGCGGCGTCGGCCTGCTCGGGGAGCACGATCTGCACTTCGGCGATGAGGTCGCCCTTCGCGCCATTGGCGTGCCGCACGCCCATCCCCGCGGCCCGCAGCTTCCGGCCGCCCGATGTCTTCGGCGGAACCTTCAAGCTGATCGTGCCCCATGGCGTGGGCACGTCCACCTTCGCGCCGAGGATCGCCTCGGCGACGCTGATCGGCAGCGTGAGTTCCAGCGTGTCGCCGTCGCGGCGGAAGACGGGATGCGATTCGACCTTCACCTCGAGGAGCAGGTCGCCGGCCGGGCCGCCGCCGGTGCCGGGCAGCCCTTGGCCGCGCAGCCGCATCCGCGCGCCGTCGGGCAGCCCCTGCGGGATCGTCACGCTGATCGTCTCGGTCTTGCCATCCCGCTCGATCCGTACGTCGGTCTTGCCGCCGTCGATCGCCAGCCTGAAGGGAATGTCGATCCGCGCGGTGACGTCCTCCCCGGGCGCCTGCGTTGGCCGGCGCCGGCCGCGGGCCTTCGTACCGCCGCGGCCGAACATGTCGCCGAAGCCGCCCGCGCCGCCAAAGAGGCTCTCGAGATCGATCTCGCCGCCCCCGGGAAAGCCGCCCCCGGGAAAGCCGCCCCCGGGAAACGGGCCGCGGCCTCCGCCCCAGCCGCCGCCGGGGCCGCCCGCCCCCACGCCCTCGAACGAGCTGCCATAGCGGTCATACATCTCCCGCTTGCTCTGGTCGTTGAGCACGTCGAAGGCGGTCTGCACCTTCTTGAACTTCTCCTTCGCGGCGTCGTCGTCGGGATGGAGATCAGGGTGATACTTGCGGGCGAGCTCGCGGTAAGCCTTGCGAATATCTTCAGCGGAAGCCGTGCGCGGCACGCCGAGCGTCTGGTAATAGTCCTCCGCCATGAAACCTGCCTTGGGACTGGAGCGGCCTCGAGCAACTGCGGCGATTCTAGGGATGATTCGTCGGCCGCTTCAAGCGGAGGCGCTCACGTCAAGCGGAGGCGCTCACGTCAAGCGGATACGTTGGCGTCGGCCGCCATGCGCCGCTCGAGAAATTCGAGCTGGCACCGCACCGGCGGCTGCCCGTCCGTCGGGTGCTGCAGATGGAAGACGCCCGCCGGGTCGAGCTGCCGTGCCCGCACGTTGTCGGCGAGATAGACCGGCACGATCTCCTTGAGGATCCGCTGCCGCAATTCCGGGGCGAGGATCGGAAACATCACCTCCACCCGCCGGAAAAAATTCCGCGGCATCCAGTCGGCGCTGGCCAGGAAGACCTGCGCCTCCTCGTCGGGCCCGAACACGTAGACCCGGCTGTGCTCCAGGAATCGGTCGACGATGCTGCGCACGCGGATCGTCTCGCTCACACCGGGCACGCCCGGCCGCAGGCAGCAGATGCCGCGGGCGACGATGTCGATGGGCACGCCCGCCTGGCTCGCCTCGTAGAGCGCCTCGATCACGCGATGATCGACGAGCGAATTGAGCTTCGCAAAAATTCGTGACGGCCGCCCCTCCTTCGCACGGCGTGCCTGGTCTTCGATCAGTTCGAGCGTCCGTCGGTGGAGGTCGTTGGGGGCGACCACGAGCCGCTGCCACTGGTGCCCCTGCGAATAGCCCGTCAGCAGGTTGAAGAGCGCGGAGGTGTCCTCGGCCATCGCCTCGTCGGCCGTGAAGAGCCCGAGATCGGTGTAGGTGAGCGCGGTCGTGGGGTTGTAGTTGCCGGTGCCGAGGTGCACATAGCGCCGCAGCCCCTGCCCTTCCTGCCGGATGACGAGCGAGAGCTTGCAGTGCGTCTTGAGGTCGAGAAACCCGAAGACGACGTGCACGCCGGCGCGCTCGAGCTGCCGGGCCCAGCTGACGTTGTTCGCCTCGTCGAAGCGGGCCTTGAGTTCGACGAGCGCCGTCACGTGTTTGCCCGACTCGGCCGCCGTGATCAGCGCCCGCGAGATCGGCGAGTCGCCGCTCGTGCGGTAGAGGGTCTGCTTGATGGCGAGCACTTTTGGGTCGTTCGCGGCGCTCGTCACGAAATCGACGACCGGATCGAACGACTCATAGGGATGATGGAGGAGGATGTCCTGTCGGGCGATCGCGGTGAAGATGTCTTCGCCGCGCCGTCCGAGCCCGCGCGGAATCCGCGGCGTGAAGGGCTTGTCGCGCAGGCGGTCGTTGCCGGGCAGCTTGTAGAGCTCCCAAAGGGCGGTCAGGTCGAGCGGCCCGTCGATCCGATAGACCTCGCTGTAGCGATCGCCGGTCGGGTCGCTGTAGAGCGCCTCCTCGTCGATGATCAGCTGCGCGAGCGATTGATCCGCCTTGCTCGCGATCTCGATCCGCACGGCCTGGCCGCGCTGGCGGGCCTTGATCCGCTCCTCGATGAGCCGGAGCATGTCGTCCGACTCCTGCTCCAGCATGTCCATGTCGCTGTCGCGTGTGATGCGGAAGGCCGTCCACGACCGCACGTCGAAGCCGCCGAACAGATCCGGCAGCCGCGCAGCGACGATGTCTTCGAGCAAGACGAACGACGTCCGCCCCGGGGCCGTCGGCGGCACGCTCACGATCCGCGGCAGCACCTGCGGCACCTGCACCACCGCGAAGAGCCGCTTCGGCCCCAGCGCCTCGCCGTTCAAGTCCGCGCCGTGCTCGAGCATCACACCGAGATAGAGGCCGCGGTTGTGGTAGCGGGGCGAGGGATGCGCGGGATCGACCGCCATCGGCGTGAGGATCGGCAGCGCGCGCTCGCGAAAGAAGCGGTCCACCTGCTCGAATTGCGGCCCCTGCAACGACTCATATCGCAGCAGCTCGAATCCCTCGGCCTCCATGGCGGGGCCGATGCTCTCCTTCAGGCAGCGATATTGCCTGGCCACCAGTTCCTGCGTGCGGAAGGCGATCCGCTCCAACTGCTCCAGCGGACGCATGCCGTCGGGGGAGTAGTCCTGCGGCGCGCTCTCGCCGAACGCCTGCTCGCGGAGCCCGGAAACCCGCACCATGAAGAACTCGTCGAGATTCGAGCTGAAGATCGCCAGGAACTTGAGCCGCTCGAGCAACGGGTTGTCGGCGTTCTCCGCCTCCTCGAGCACCCGGGCGTTGAATTCGAGCCAGCTCAGCTCGCGATTCAGGAAGCACTCCGCTCCGAACCGGGTTTCCGTGGGGGCTGCGTCGGTCGCCATGCTGTCGTGTGGAACGGGTGCGTTGTAAGGTGGAGCGGAAGAATCACAGTCGCGGAATACTCAAGTCTACCTCTGCCACCCGCCCGCCAGCAGCCCGGAGCCCGGAACCACACGGGAAACTCGCATCCGAGACCGCACCGCCGCTGCAATCGTTGTGTCCGGACCACCCGCCGTAGCCGCTCGGCTGGGCCGCGGGGAAGCCGCCGCGCTCGCCTGCCGGCTCGAGGCCACGGCGGCGAAGGTGGGCAACGTGCATCCAGCTGCCGCCTTCGCCGATCTCTCGCACGACGAGCTCGTCGCGGCGGGCGAAGCGATCGCACCCGCGATCGACCGCGCCTGCGCGCAGCCACTCGGCCGCACGATCCTCGACGCCGTCGCTGCCTCGCGCCGAGCGACACGGTCGAATGCCAATCTCGGCATCGTGCTCGCGATCGCGCCGCTGGCCGCCGTGCCCCAGGGCAAGGCGCTCTGTCCCGCCGCCGCAGCCGCCGTTCTCGCCGGCACCACGCCCGACGATGCCCGCGACGTCTACGCGGCGATCACGATGGCCGCTCCCGGCGGCATGGGCCGACGCGACGAGTGGGACATCGCCGGTCCCGCGCCGGCGAGCCTGCTCGACGCGATGCATGCCGCCGCCGACCGCGACCAGATCGCACGGCTCTGGGCGCGGGGCTACGAACCGCTCTTCGCCGGCCCCGTGGCCGACATCGCCGGCGAGATCGAGCGCAGCCTTTCGCTCGGCGCGGCGATCGAGCGCGGCCACCTCATGCAGCTCGCCCGCGACCCCGACACGCTCATCGCGCGGAAGCACGGCCTCGCGGCCGCCAGGGATGTCTCGGCCCGTGCGGCGGCCGTCCTCGCCGCAGGAAACACCTGGCCCGCCGCGGCGGCCGAGCTCGACCGCTTCCTGCGGGAGCGACGGATGAACCCGGGCACGACCGCCGACCTCGTCGCGGCGGCGCTGTACATTCTCATCGTGACCGACCGGCTCACGAGCCTGCTCGGCGACGCGCCCACGATCGATTCCACCCTGCGACACGACCGACCATGAATGAACATTTCCACGTGAGGATGCGCAAGGCGGTCCACGTCTTCTGCGCCGGCCACTTCATCACGCTCACCGACGACATCTGCGAGGCGGTGCACGGCCACAACTGGACGGTCGGCGCCGACGTGGAGGGCCCGCCCGACCACCACGGCATGGTGGTCGACTTCATCAAGCTCCGCGACCTCCTCTCCGCGATCACCGCCCGCCTCGACCATCACATGCTCCTGCCGACGAAGAATCGCTTCCTCGCGGTCGAGCACACGCCGGCAGCGAGCGGCCGTGCCGCCGAGGTGACGGTGCGGTTCCAGAACCGTCGCTGGGTCTTCCCGGCCGACGAGTGCGTGCTCCTGCCGGTCGAAAACACGACGGCCGAGTGGATCGCCCGCTGGATCGGCCACGAACTGCTCGCGGCCATGGACGCAGCCGGCAGCCCGGTCACCGGCAGCCTGCGAATCGAAGTCGACGAATGCCTCGGCCAATCGGCCGTCTGGGAGCGTCGCCCGTAGGATAGGCTTCAGCCTGTCTTGCCCGTGCTCGCCCAACCCGGCTCGGGCCTGCACATGCCCTCTCGGCGGACGTTCGCTGCGGACATCCTGTCCTCCGCTCACTGCATGTCCGCTCGCTTTCGGCATCCTGCCTGCGCTCGCTCCCATAGCCCGCGAGAAGGCATGTGCAGGCCCGAGCCTCTCCGCATTCATGCAGGACAGGCGGAGACGCCTGTCCTACGATAACGGAGGCTTTGGGTGACCCGTGCCCCGGGAGCCGGCGTATGCTGACAAGCGCAGCCAGGATGGCGAAGCGCCGTCAGCATCCGAGCGAGCGAAGGACAGGACGTCCGTAGCGAGCGTCCGGCGACGGGGTACGGGTCACCCGAAGCCGGTTTGGGCGAGCGGACGCGACGACTCGTCACACCTCCGCGACGACGAGCTTGCCCGCTGCCTCGATCGCCAGCGACAAGACACGCTTGCTCACCCGCACCCGCATCAGTCCCGCGCCGTCGGGATTCCGCTCCACCTCGCCCACGGCGCCGAGCACGAGCCCGGAGTCGGTGAGGTAGCGCAGAAATCCGGCCGATTGGTCGAGCACGCGGGTGAGGCGGAATGACGTGCCGGCGGCGCATTCGGCGAGCGAGCGGGCGGGCTCTTCCTTTGGCGGCTGGAGCGCTTCACCCTCGCCGCGCGGGATCGGATCGCCGTGGGGATCGACGTCGGGATGGCCGAGGAAGGCGTCGATCCGGTCCACGAGGAGGTCGCTCACGGCGTGCTCCATGTGCTCGGCTTCATCGTGCACCTCGTCCCAGCTCATGTCGAGCGTGCGCAGAAGAAAGAGCTCGATCAGGCGGTGGCGGCGGATCATGCGGAGCGCCAGCACGCGGCCGGCCCGCGTGAGCGCCACGCCTTCGTAGGGTCGGTGGGTCGCGAGCCGCGCGGCGTCGAGCGTCTTCAGCATGCTCGTGACCGTGCCAGGAGAGACGTCGAGCGCGGTCGCCAGTTGCCCGGTGGTCGCGGCACGGCCGTCCTGCGCCGACACGATCTGATAGATCGTCTTCACATAATTTTCGACGGTCAGGCTAGGCACGGTGGCACCGGGCTCGTGAAGGCGGAATGCTCTGCTGGTGGGGCGGCAGCCGCGGGGATTGCCGCCCTGCCGATTTCGACCCATTATGTGCTCCACCCGGGGTGCTCCGCCATGAATCTCAATCAATCAGCGCTCGGCATCGCCGAGCGGACGATCGCCGACGCCGCCCGCTTGGGGCTCGTCGTGCACACCACCGGCGGGGCGCGCGTGATCGACTGCGGCACAAAAGCCGCGGGCGGCGCCGAGGCGGGGCTGATGCTGGCCCGTGCGGCGATGGCGGGGCTTGGCCGCGTGTGGGTGGAGGAGCCCGGCGCGCATGGCGAGGCGTATGCGGCCGCATGGCCCGGGTGCGAGTGGCCGCTCGTCGCCGTCGAGAGCGACGAGCCGCTCGCCGCCTGCCTTGCCTCGCAGTATGCCGGCTGGAAGGTGTCGGCCGGAAAGTATTTCGCGATGGCGAGCGGCCCGATCCGCGCTGCCATCGGCCGCGAGGATCTGTTCGACGACATCGGCATGCGCGAGCGGGCGGCTGTGGCCGTCGGCCTCCTCGAGGCCTCGAAGCTCCCGCCGGAAGACGTCTGCCGACAGCTCGCCGCCGACGCCGGCATCGATCCCGCGGCGCTCGTGCTGCTCGTGGCCCGCACGGCAAGCCCCGCAGGAACGCTGCAGGTGATCGCGCGGTCGCTCGAGACGGCGCTCCACAAGCTGCACGATCTCCACTTCGACCTGCGGCGGATCCGGCGCGGCAGCGGCCGCGCGCCGCTCGCCCCCGTGCCGGGCGACGATCTCACGGCGATCGGCCGCACGAACGACGCGATCCTCTATGGCGGCCTGGTCACGCTCGAGATGACCGGCGACGACGAGAGCATCCGCGCAATCGGCCCGCGGATGGTCAGTCGGGCCTCCGCCGACTACGGCGCCCCCTTCTGCCAGCTCTTCGAACGGGCCGGCCACGATTTCTACGCGCTCGATCCGGCGCTCTTCGCGCCGGCGCTCGTCGAGATCGTCAATCTCGACACCGGCCTGCGGCACCGCTTCGGCGGCCTCGCGCCGGAGATCGTGCGGGCCTCGTTCGCAGCCCCTGCCGGATCGGTCGCCACGGGAGCCTGACGTGCTGCGGATGGCGCTCCTCGGCGAGCCGACGGGCTGGCATCTCGGCCGGCTCGCGGCCGCCATTCGTGGTCGGGGTCACGAGGCCTGCCCGGTCCGCTGGAACGAACTCGCGGCGGAAGTCGGCGGAAACGCTGCCGCCGGCGAACGCTTCCTGCCGGAGGCCGTCGGCCGGGCCGATTGCGTGGTCGTGCGCGGCATGCCCACCGGCGCCCTGGAGGATGTGATCTTTCGGATGGACGTCTTGGGCCGGCTCGCGCAGCGCGGCACGGCAATCGTGAATAGCCCGCGGTCGCTCGAGGTGGCGATCGACAAATATCTGTCGCTTGCCCGGATGCAGGAGGCGGGGATCGCCGTGCCCCGGACGATCGTCGCCCAGGATGCCGCGGGCATCGAGCAGGCCTGGCACGATCTCGGCCGGATCGCGGTCGTGAAACCGCTCTTCGGATCACAGGGCCGGGGGATCGAACGGCTGACCACCCCCGCCGACCTGGCCCCCTACCTCGATGCCGCCCGGCTTCGCGCGGGCAATCCGGCGCTGGATGGACCGCCGGCGGCCTGCTATCTCCAGGAATTCGTCCCGCACGACGGCTGGGATGCCCGCATCTTCCTGATCGGCGACGACGCCCTGGCGATGCGACGGGTGTCGAATGAAGACTGGCGGCTCAACGTCAGCCGGGGCGCGAGGGCGGAATCGTGGACGCCGCCCGACGAGTGGGTCGCGCTCGCCCGGCGGGCGGCCGATGCGGTCGGGGCCTCGATCGCCGGGGTGGACCTTCTGCCCGCCGCCGACGGGAGGCTCTTGGTGCTGGAGGTGAATGCCGTGCCCGGCTGGCGGGGCCTCGAGGGAGCGATCGGTCGGGATGTCACGGGACTCGTCGTTGACTACCTCGAAAAGGTCGCGGCCAGAACCTTCCCAGATTGACATCCACCGGCCCCTACAGGCCGGACATTTGGTAACTGCGACTCGCCCGACCTGCCTCCTTTTTGAGCAACTGACGGCGTGCCTCCCCTGCGGGCACCGCTGCACAAAAAGAAGTCGCCCTCTTGCCGCATGACGCAAGTCATTGATCCGCAAGCACTTGATGCTGTCGCTTGACCGCAGCGACATCATCGAGGCGTACGCGGGACCACCGGACGAGAAAGGACATACGTTGATGGCGACCAAAACTTCAGAATTGCTCGGGGCAGCTTCCCAGAAGACGAATGGAGCCACCCACGGCGCCAAGGCCGTTCTGCAGGTGGCCGAGCGGCTCCACTCCATGGATCCCGAATGGGTCGTCTTTTTCCGGGAGGTGCTCGGCGTGGACGGGGTCGTCCGCCGGACGTTTCAAGAGCCCGACGACCTGATCCGTTTCGAGTGCTCCCCTGAGTATGCCCGCATCCGGGAGCTGCTCGACGACCTCCGCAACCGCCAGCGGGAACGGCCGGCCGAGCGGGAGGCACAGCGGGTCGTCACCGTCCGGATGCCCAGATCCCTCCACGAAACCCTCAAAGCCGAGGCCGAGGAGATGCGGGTGAGCATCAACACCCTCTGCATCTCGAAACTCCTCAAGATGCTGGACGACGGGGGCCGCCGCGATCTGGCGTCGAACCGACCGGTCCAGGCGCTGTCCTGCGCAACAGGCCTTGAAGTGGACGACTGAAGCGGACCTGTAAGCCGGGTTCTGTGTCCCGCCGTTCCAAGGAACGGAGGACGGTGACCATTTCTCTAGGGCGGCGGTTGCCCGACGCCTCCAGCAGCCGACCCGGAAGCGGGTGCGAAACGGGCCGTTTCGCGCCGGTCCCGGAGGACCGAACTTCTTCCTGCTTGGCCTTGCTCCCGATGGGGTTTTCCGAGCCAGGCCGGTCACCCGGCCTGCTGGTGAGCTCTTACCTCACCGTTTCACCCTTACCGGCGGGTTGCCCCGCAGGCGGTTTGCTTTCTGTGGCACTATCCCTGGCCTCGCGGCCGGTGGGCGTTACCCACCATCGCGCCCTCTGGAGCCCGGACTTTCCTCCCGCCGACGGTTGCCCGCCGACCGGCGATCACCCGGTCCGCTTCAGTCGAACCAGTTCAGTTATACCCGGCGGGCGGGATGAATTCCCGGCGCGATTCGAGCGAGCAATGATTCATTGACTGTTTTGCAGCCTTGGCCTACTCTTGCGATTGTGAGGAAAGTGTGGGCGGGGCGGACGTCCCTCCACATCGTCCACGTCCGGACCGATCGTTTGTGACCTGCTTCGGAATGCCGAGGTGTGCCCATGTATGGTGAATTGCAGCCGGTCGGCGGCGGTGACCCGATCCCATTGCTCAAGACGAGCCTCGTCGTGGGGCGTCGAGAGAGTTCCGACATCGTCCTGCGGTTTCCCAATGTCTCGGGCAACCACTGCGAACTGTCGCTCGTGGATGGCTACTGGTTCGTGAAGGACCTCGGCAGCAGCAATGGCACGAAGGTGAACGGCTCGCGGGTCAGCGAGCAACGGATCGAACCCGGCGACAAGCTCTCGGTGGCCAAGCACGAATTTGAGCTCTCGTACGAGCCCGCCCAGCTCGGCGCGAAAGCGGCCGCCCCCGAGAAGACCGTGGCCCGAGACCCCTTCAGCCGCAGTCTGCTGGCCACCGCCGGGCTCGAGGCGCGGCAGGTCACTGAACCGCGGCAGCCACGGCAGCAGCCACGGCGCTGATACAATTCCGGCATGGCCAAACCCCGGAAGCTGCGCGTCGAGTTCCGCAAGAATCGAGGCGCTCGCCGCCGGCAGGTCGACCTGACGCGGACGGTGGAGGTCGATCTCGACCGGGCTGCCGACCTCGCCGCCACGGAGCGCATCTCAGGCAAGGGAGAGCTCACTCGCAAGCGGACGGTGGTGGCCCGCGATGGAATCGCTCCCGATGGTGATCGCCGCGCCGACGGGCTCGTCGTCGAGCCGGCATCGACCGGCACCTGGCGCGGTCAGGTGCTCAACGTCCACGGGCTCGAGAGCTTCGTCCGCGCGGCGGACGGCACGATCGTCCGCTGCACCACCCGCCGCCTCCTGCGCACGCTCTCCACCGAGCAGCGGCATCCGGTGGCCGCGGGGGATTGGGTGCACGTGCGGGGCGCGGGCCGCGAGGGCACGATCCAGTCGATCGAGCCGCGGCGGAATTCGCTCTGCCGCTCGAGCCGTGGCCGGCGGCACGTGATCGTCGCGAATATCGACCAGGCGTTGATCGTCTCGAGTGCGGCCATGCCGAACCTCAAGCCCGGGCTCGTCGATCGGCTCATCGTGGCGGCCGAGGCCAGCGGCATCCGACCGCTCATCTGCATCAACAAGATCGATCTCGTGCCGGCCGCGAGCCTCGTGCCGCTGGCCGGCGTCTACGCCCGCATGGGTTATCCCGTCATCCTCTGCTCCACCGTCACGGGCATGGGCGTCGCGCGGCTTGTCCGAGAGCTCGAAGGCCGCGTGACGGCCGTCGTCGGCCAAAGTGGCGTCGGCAAGTCGTCGATCCTCAATGCGATCGCCCCGGAGCTCGCGCTGCCGGTGGGAGACGTCAGTCGTGACAACGACAAGGGCCGGCATACGACGACCACCGCCCGGCTGATCCCACACGCCCGGGGCGGATCGTTCGTCGACACGCCCGGCGTGCGGCAGTTTCAACTCTGGGAGATCGTGCCGGCGGAGGTCCCGGCGGCCTTTCGCGACCTGCGGCCGTTCGCCAACCACTGCCGCTTCCCAGACTGCACCCACACCCACGAGGCCGACTGCGCCGTGAAGCATGCCGTCGCCGACGGCCTGCTCGACACCCGCCGCTGGGAGAGCTGCTGCCATCTCGCGGGCCACGAGACGGGAGCCGGCCGAGCGGCCGACGACGACTTCGCACTCGACGAGGAGGCGGATTGACGGAGCGCAAGAGAACCAACAGCGTGCGGAGCGAAAAGGCGGTGCTCGTCGGGGTGCTGCTCGAGCAGCCCGTGGATCCCGAGCATCCG
This sequence comes from Planctomycetia bacterium, assembly GCA_046343855.1. Taxonomy (GTDB): domain Bacteria; phylum Planctomycetota; class Planctomycetia; order Pirellulales; family UBA1268; genus RGVT01. The sequence continues at coordinate 2,021 of JBKDMX010000114.1, read as the reverse complement.
CTCGACGAACTCGGCGGACTGGCCGAGACGGCCGGCGCACAGGTCGTCGCCGAACTCACGCAGCGGCGCGACAGCCCCGACCAGACGACCTACCTGGGCAAGGGAAAGGTGCAGGAACTCGCCGCCCTGATCGCCCACCACGACGCCGACGTCGTCATCTTCGACAACGACCTTTCGCCGGCGCAGACCCGCAACCTCGAGCGGGCCCTCGATACGAAGGTGCTCGACCGCTCGGAGGTGATCCTCGACATCTTCGCGGCGCGGGCCCGCACCTACGAGGCCCGCCTCGCCGTGGAGCTCGCCCAGCTCGAATACTCACTGCCACGACTCAAGCGAATGTGGACCCATCTCTCGCGGCTCAAGATGGGCATCGGCATGCGCGGCCCGGGCGAAAAGCAGCTCGAGGTCGATCGCCGGCTCGTGGAAAAGCGGATTCACGATCTCAAGCAGGAGCTCTTCGAGATTCACGGCCGCCGCGAGCGGCAGGTGGCGGCGCGGCACGACCACATGACCGTCTCGCTCGTCGGCTATACCAACGCCGGCAAGAGCACGCTCTTGAATTCGCTCACCGGCGCCGACGTGCTGGCGGAGGACAAACTCTTCGCCACGCTCGACACCCGAACCCGCCGTTGGCGGCTGCCGGGCTGGGGGCCGGTGCTGATCAGCGACACCGTCGGCTTCATCCGCGACCTCCCGCACCGCCTGATCGCCAGTTTCAAGGCCACGCTCGAGGAGACCCGTCAGGCCGACCTGCTCCTGCATGTGGCCGATGCCTCGAGCGGGCTCGTCGATGCGCAGATCGCCGCCGTGCGCGGCGTGCTCGCGGAGATCGGCGTCGCGGAGACCGACACGCTGCTCGTGCTCAACAAGGTCGACGCGATCGCCGACCCGGTCGTTCGCGACGCGCTCGTGGCCCGCTATCCCCAGGCGGTGACGATCTCCGCCCGCACCGGCGCCGGCCTGCCCGCGCTCGCGCAGTTCGTGAGCGACTGCCTCGGCCGCGGATTTCGCGATGTCGATGTCGAGACGAGCCCCGGCAATGGGCGGCTGCTCGCCTGGCTCGGCGCGCATGGCGAGGTGCTCTCACGGCATTTTGCCGATGATCGCATGACGATCCACTGCCGAATCCCCGCCGCGTTGCTTGGCCGCATCCCGCCTGACGAAGCGACCGTGCGGATGCACGGCCGCACCGAAGGAGAACCTCCCGAGCCCGAATCCTCCGCCGCCACCCCCCATGACGACGCCGTGGAATCCACCTCCGTCCGCACCTGACGCCCAGCGGCGCCGCGGCCAGCGGGCGCTCTCGGGATCGACGGCGCTCGTCACCGGCGGATCGTCCGGCGTCGGCCGCGCGATCGCCCTCGACCTGGCCCGCCGTGGCGTGCGGGTGCTGGCCACCGCCCGGCGTGCAGACCGGCTCGCGGCGCTCGCCGCCGAGCCCCTGCCGACGGGGACGCCCGGGATTCTCGTCAGTGCGGGAGACATCACGTCGCCCCACGACCGCCGCGCGATCCTCGATGAGGTGGCGCGGAGGCTCGGCGGGCTCGACATCGTCGTCGCGGCGGCCGGCAGTGGCGCGGTGGGGGAGTTTGCCGGCGGCGATCCCGACACGCTGCGGCGAATCATGGAGATCGATTTCTTCGCGCCGGCGGAATTGGTCCGTGAGTCGCTGCCGCTCTTGCTCCAGAGCCGCGATCCGGCCATCGTGCTCGTCGGCTCGATCCTCGGCCACCATCCGCTGCCGCTTCACGCCGAATACTGCGCGGCCAAGGCAGCGCTGCGATCACTCGCCGGCTCGCTGCGGCAGGAATTGGCCGCAGGCCGCGACGCCCCGCCGGTGGACGTCGTGCTCGCGAGCCTCGGACCGACGGAGTCGGAGTTTTGGGACAACCTCGTCGCGGGGGAGCGGCCCGCGTGGTCGCGTGGCACGCCATACTCCGCGGTGGGGGCGGCCGCGGGCGGCGCCCCCCCGCGCGTGCACCCACCGCCGGCAGTCCACCCAGGCGGGTGGGGCCCGGGCT
>JBKDMX010000113.1:0-3149 GCA_046343855.1 Planctomycetia bacterium | reverse complement strand
ATCGACCTGGCCAAGCCACTTGAAGCGGTCGGCGACCCCGAGGTCGGCCGCCAGCGCATGGCAGCGTTGCAGATAAGGCTCCTCCGCCGGAATCGTCGCCCCCGCGGCGACGAGCTCCACGTCGTGGGTGCGGGCCACGATCGCGAGCGCCCGCACGGCCTGCTCGAGGCCCTTTTCAGCGCAGGCCCGCGCGAGCGCGCCAATCATGAACCTTCCCGGGCGACTCGCGCGGCGTGCCACGAGATCGGGTGACTGGTCTGGAAATCCCTCGAGATCGATGCCGTGCGGCACGACCGCGATCTTCTCGGCCGGCACGTCGAGATACTCTCGCATGAAGTCGGCGAAGAAACGGTTGAGCGCCACGAAGTGGTCGATGTCTTTCGACCGTTCGCGCAAGAGCCGCCTGAGCTCGGTGTACTGCGGCTCCGGAATCTGCTCGATGAAGATGTCTTCCCCGGAGAGACTGCAGACGATCCTCGCGCCGGTCGCCTCTTTCACCCGTCGCGCCAGGCCGGCAAGCAGGACGTTGGAGAGCTGCACGACATCGGGCCGCACGTCGCGGGCGAGCCACCGCGCGAGCTTCTCGACTTCCTTCCGCTGGTGGCCCGCCTCGCCCCGGAGCGTGGAGACGGTGAGGCCGGCCACGTCGGCGGGCTTCGTCGCGCCGGTGCGGCTCGAGAGCCAGGCGAGCAGGCCGCGCGAATCGAGCAGCCGGTCGAGCCACCAGGGCGTGTGCCGAAAGAGCGGCACGTGCTCCTGCAGCCAGACATTCACGCCGCCGCAGACGATCCGTGACTCGGCGACGTTCTCCTCGTCGGTCGTCGTCGGCACGTAGGCCGGCACGAGGATCGCATCGCGGCCGCGCCGCCGCAGCGCCCGCACGAGCGCGTTATCGTGAAGGCACGCTCCGCAGATCCGTCCCCCTGCCCCGGCCGTGATCTGGATGATGCGCATGGCGAGGCTTTGCGATTGGCCAGCCGGGCTCACGCCCCGCCGCGTCCCTCGAGGTGGACGAGCACGATCGCGAGATCGGCCGGCGTGATCCCGCTCACGCGGCCCGCCTGCTCGAGCGTCCGCGGCCTGACGCGTTCGAGCTTCTCGCGGGCCTCGGCCCGCAAGTGCCGCACCGCCGCGTAGTCGAGACCCTCGGGAATCACCCGCGCTCCCTGCTTCCGGCGCCGCTCGATCTGCTCACGTTCGAGGGCGAGGTAGCCGGCGTAGCGGATGTCGCTCGCGATCTGCCCGGCTGTCTCCCGCGACACGCCAGCGAGCGACGGCAGCGCCGCCACCGCCTCATCCCAGCCAAACTCGGGCCGCTTGAGGAGCTCGGCGAGCGACACGCCGGCGACGCGATGCGCGGCCAGCATGCCGAGCGTCGACTCGATCTCGGCCGTCTTCGCCTCGAGCCGCGCGATCCGCCCGGCCTGGGCGAGACCGACCGCAGCCGCCCGCGGTGTGAGCCGGCGATCGGCGTTGTCATGCCGCAGGGCGAGCCGGTGCTCGGCGCGGCTCGTGAACATCCGGTAGGGCTCGTCGACCCCGCGGGTCACGAGATCGTCGACGAGCACGCCGATGTAGGAGTCTTCTCGCTCGAGCAGGAGCGGCCCGCGGCCCGCGACGGCAAGCGCGGCATTCGTGCCGGCCACGATCCCCTGCGCGGCCGCCTCCTCGTAGCCCGTCGTGCCGTTGATCTGCCCGGCGCAAAAGAGCCCCGCGGCCCGCTTGCTCTCGAGCGTCACGGTGAGCTGATCGGGCGGGCAATAGTCGTATTCGACGGCATAGCCATACCGCATCACCTGCGCCCGCTCGAGCCCCGGCACCATGCGGATCATCGCGTCTTGCACGTCGCGGGGCAGGCTCGTGGAGATGCCGTTGACGTAGATCTCCTGCGTCCGCCGCCCCTCGGGCTCGAGAAACAATTGATGGCTGTCGCGGTCGGCGAATCGCACGACCTTGTCTTCGATGCTCGGGCAATAGCGCGGCCCGCGCGACTCGATCTGTCCGGTATACATCGGCGCGCGATGGAGATTCGCGCGGATGAGCTCGTGGATCTCGGGCGTCGTCCGCGTGATCCAGCAGACGAACTGCTCGCGGTCGATGCGGTCGGTGAGAAACGAGAAGGGCTGCGGCTCCGCGTCGCCGGGCTGCACGTCGAGCTGTGAGAAGTCGATCGACCGCGCGAGCAGCCGGCAGGGCGTGCCGGTCTTGAAGCGATCGATGCGGATGCCGAGCCGCTCGAGCGCCCGGCTTACGCCGCTCGTCGTGCCCTCCCCTGCCCGGCCGCCGGGCGTCTGCGCTTCGCCCGTGTGCATCACCGCCTGGAGAAACGTGCCGGTCGTGAGCACGACGGCCGCGGCGCGATACTCCGCATCGCCGCGGACCCGCACACCCGTCACCCGCCACTGCGGCCGACCATGCCCCGCGTTTGCCACCGGCTCGACGATCAGGTCTTCGACCGTCTCCTGCCGCAGTTCGAGGTTCGCGGTCTCTTCGACGATCCGCTTCACCTCCATCTGATAGAGCTTCTTGTCGGCCTGCGCCCGCGGCCCGTGCATCGCCGGCCCCTTCGAGCGGTTGAGCACGCGAAACTGGATGCCCGTCGCGTCGATCGCCTCCGCCATCACGCCGCCGAGCGCATCGACTTCGCGCACGAGCTGCGCCTTGCCGACGCCGCCGATCGCCGGATTGCAGCTCATCTGGCCGACGGTGTCACAATTCGCCGTGAGCAGCGCCGTCCGCGCCCCGAGCCGCGCCGCCGCACAGGCCGCCTCCACGCCGGCATGACCGGCGCCGATCACGAGCACGTCATAGTCGTAGCGGCACGTCATGCTACTGAGTGTACCAACCACGAAACGTGGGCCAGGCGTCAGGCTGTCATGCGCCAATTGGCCCAATCCGGCCCGGGGCTGCACATGCCCTCTCGGCGGACGTTCGCTGCGGACATCCTGTCCTTCGCTCACTGCATGTCCGCTCGCCAGCCAGAGCGCCTCCACTTGGCCATCCTGGCTGCGCTTGGCGGCATACGCCGGCGATCAGGGTCCGGGTCACCCGAAGCCTCGCCACACTGTTTGCATTTCAGAGGGCGGGTAGGCACGGGGCTGCACATGCCCTCTCGCGGGCTATGGAAGCGAGCGCAGGCAGGATGCCGA
>JBKDMX010000112.1:0-7524 GCA_046343855.1 Planctomycetia bacterium | reverse complement strand
AACCAGGTGCAGCAGATCCAGCGCGGTACGGGCATGCGGCAGATCGACGAAACGATCCGCCCCACCGGCCACGCCTCGACGTTCCAAAACCTCTCGCACTTCTACCCGCAACGGTAGGATAGGCCTCCGTGCCTGTCTTGTAAGATAGGCCTCCGTGCCTGTCCTAGCGCGGCCGAAAGTAGAATCCGACAGGCATAGAGGCCTGTCCTACTGGCATGCGAACCCTGCTTCTCGCACTCGTCGCGGCGACGGCTTTCGCTGACGAGGCGGCGCCCACTCCGCGGCCCGTGATGCGGCAGCTCCCAGAGGGCGGCCTGCCCGCCCCTCCCTCCGACCGCCAGCTCGTTGACGCCCGCAAGGAATTGAAGGCCCGATTTCGCGGCCTGCTCTCCCGAGCCGACTCCGCCGCCGGCGCCACGCTCGCCTGCGACGTGCTCTATTCGTCGGCCATCACCGAAACCGATGCCGCGCTCAAATGGCTGATGCTCAGCGAATCGCGCCGCCTCGCCATCGACACCGGCCGGGCCGAATGCATCAGCCGCGCGATCGCGCTCGCGTCGGCGAGCTATAAATTTGACCCGCTCGCCATGGAGCTCGACTCGCTCGCCGAGATCCCGCTGCGGGCGCTCGACGCGGGCAAGACGATCCGTGTCGCCGAAGCCGCCGAGCAGCTCGCCACGCGGGCCGAGGTCGATGGCGCACACGAGACCGCACAATCAGCCTGGCTGCTCGCCTACCGATCGTGGCAACGCTGCGGCAATCTCGAAGCCGCGAGACGCGCGGAATCCCGCATCAAGTAGGACAGGCTTTAGCCTGTCACATTCGACTACTTTGCGACAGGCTGAAGCCTGTCCTACTCGGGAAACAGCCGCGTGGAGAGATACCGCTCGCCCAGATCCGGCAGCACCACCACCACCATCTTGCCGGCATTCTCCGGCCGCTTCGCCACCTGGAGCGCACCCCACGCCGCCGCGCCGCAGCTGATGCCGCACATCAGACCCTCGCGCTTCGCCATCTGCCGGGCTGTCTCCATCGCGTCTTCATCGTCGACCTTGATCACCTCGTCGATGACGTTGAGATTGAGGATCTCCGGGATGAAGCCCGCGCCGATCCCCTGGATCGTGTGACGCCCCGGCTTGATCGGCTCGCCGGCGAGCTTCTGCGAGATCACCGGGCTATTGAGCGGCTCGACGGCCACCACCTTGAGCCCCGGCTTCTTCTGCTTCAGCACCTCGCCGCAGCCGGTGATCGTGCCGCCGGTGCCCACGCCACAGACGAGGATGTCTATCTGGCCGTCGGTGTCGGCCCAGATTTCTTCGGCCGTGGTGCGGCGATGGATCTCGGGATTGGCCGGATTCTTGAACTGCTGCGGCATGAAAAACTGCGTGCTCGAGCGGCTGATCTCCTCCGCATGGCGGACCGCGCCGGGCATGCCCTCGGCCGCGGGCGTGAGCACGAGCTCGGCCCCGAGGGCTTTGAGCATCCGGCGACGTTCGAGGCTCATGCTCTCGGGCATCGTGACGCGGAGCTTGTAGCCGCGGGCGGCGCAGACATACGCCAGGCCAATGCCCGTGTTGCCGCTCGTGGGCTCGATGACGACGGTGTCTGGCCCGATCCGTCCCTCCGCCTCGGCGGCGTCGATCATCGCCGCGGCGATGCGGTCTTTGACGCTCCAGAGCGGATTCATGTTTTCGATCTTGCCGATCACGCTCGCCACGCAGCCCTCGGTGACGCGGCGGAGCCGCACGAGCGGCGTGCGGCCGATGCACTGGGTGATGTCGTCGCGGATGCCGACGGGCAACGTGGCCTTGATCATGCGAGAGCCTCCTCGATTGGGAACCGGTTTTTAGAGATTTCCCGCAATCGGCGTCAACATGAGGTACGACAGGCGTCTCTGCCCGTCACCGTACGACAGGCGTCCCTGCCTGTCTGACGAAAATGCAGAAAATCCAGACAGGCACAGAGGCCTGTCGTACGGAAAATCCAGACAGGCTGAAGCCTGTCCTACGGGAGCCGCTTCACCTGCAGGTTCTTATAATGGACTTCGCTGCCGGGGTCGTGGGCCTGCAGGGCAAACGTGCCCGCAGAGAGCTTCCTCGTGCCCGTCACCCCCTCCGGCTCCACGTATTCGAAAAGCACCTTCCCGTTGACGACCACCGCCAACGCCTTCCCCTTCACAATCAACTCCTGCGTAAACCACTCGTTGTCTTGTGCCGGCGGCGTGAAATTCTTCACGACGTTGTAGATGCTGCCGGTGCGGACCGGATCGCCCTGCGAATTATTCACCTGCATCTCGTAGCCGATCGCCGGCCAGCCCTCCGGCTGAAACTTCGTGTGGAAGAAGATGCCGGAATTGCTTCCCGGCTTCGTCATCACGTCGGCCTTGAAATGGAAGTCTTTGAACTCGGCCGGATGGGCCTCGTCGGGCCCCACGTAGAAGAGGTGGCTCCGCGGCCCGTGGCAGACGATCTCGCCGTTTTCGACCTTCCAGCTCTGCACGTTTTCGCTTGGCTTCCAGCCGGCGAGGCTTTTGCCGTCAAATAAGGAAACAAACCCGGGCTCATCCGCGGAAGCATGTATGCCGGCCGCCACGAGCACCGCCGCCACCAACACGCCACGAACCAACGACCGCCACGCTGCGTATGCCATGAACAGGCTCCTGATTTCGCCCGAGATTGCGCCTGAGAACGCCGAGAAGGACACTCCGATCGCCACCGCGACCGCAAGCCTCAAGCAGGATACGATCCCTGCCGCCAGCCCGCCACCTGCCGCTGAAGGGGCCGCTCCGCCCCAGCCGCCGGTGCTTCTCGAGATCGACACGGATGTCGCCCTCGACGGCACGCCCGCCCGCGAATGGCTCGTGGTCACCCCCGACGCCCTCACCGTACGTGGCGTAGGCCTTCGCCACATCCCCTGGTCCCAAGTCGACCAAATCCGCACCACCGCCGGCGTGGGCGGTGGCACGCTGCAGGTGAAGACCGACGGCGACTGGGTGGATCTCCTCCGCTATTCCAACGCCTTCGCCACGCGGTTTCACAAGGTCTCGCGGGCGCTCGAACAGGCGAAGGACGGCATCGCGAGCCAGACCACGCCGCTGCTCGCGGCGGCCGGCGGCTCCGCGAGCCATCATGGCGACGACGCCCTCGACCCGCCCCGCTGCCCCTCCTGCAGCCTCAGGCTCCAAACCCGCGAGCAATCCTGCCCTCGCTGCATGCAGAAGGGACGGATCCTCGCCCGCGTGGGCGAACTGCTCGCCCCCTACACCCGAGGCGCGATCCTGCTCTGTCTGCTGACGCTCCTCGGCGTGGTGGCGGAACTGGTGCCACCGAAGCTGCAGCAATACATGGTCGACAACATCCTCTCGCAGAGCGCTGCGGAAGGAGCCGCCGGCAACTCGCTTCCCGACTTCAAGACGGCCCTGCTCGTGGTGGTGCTCGCGCTCGCCTTCTCGCGGATCGTGCTCTCGATCGTGGGCGTGCTCAAGGGGCGGCTCGCGACCGCGATCGGCACCGGACTCACCGGCACGCTCCGCGCCGAGATGGTGACGAAGCTCCAAAATCTCTCGATCGCCTACTACGACCGCCATCAGGTGGGCTCGATGATCAGCCGCGTGGCCCACGATAGCGAGGTGCTCCACGGCCTGATGCACCAGCTCACCGGCGGCTTCCTCTTGCAGATCGTGCAACTGGTGGGCGTGGGGGCGATGCTCGTGTGGATCAACCCGAAGCTCGCGCTCTTCACGCTCATCCCGGTGCCGCTGGTGCTCTTCGGCTCGTGGGTCTTCTGGCGGCATGTTTACCCGCGGCACTACCGGCTCTGGGACGCCTCCAGCAAGCAGATGGCGGCCCTCTCGGGCATGCTCTCCGGGATTCGCGTCGTCAAAGCCTTCGCGCAGGAGCCGCGCGAGAGCGACCGCTTCAAAAAGGCGAGCGACCACCTCTCCAACTGGCGGCTCTGGGTGGAGCAAACGAATTCGACCTACGCCGCCACGATGCAGCTCGTCTTCGGCTTGGGCGGGCTGATCGTCTGGTATGTGGGCGGCCGCGACGTGATCGGCGGGCAGATGACGCTCGGCCAGCTGATCGCGTTTCTCGCCTACCTCGCGATGTTTTACGCGCCGCTCGGCGCGCTCTCGAATTTCACGACCTGGCTCACGAGTTTCCTCTCCGGCAGCCAGCGGGTGCTCGAACTGCTCGACACGCCCGTCACGATCGCGGAGGCGGAGAGGCCCGTGCCCTGGAACGACGTGCAGGGCGCGATCACGTTTGACAACGTGACCTTCGGCTACGACCGCAACCAGCCTGTCTTGCGGGATGTGTCGTTCGACGTGAAGCCGGGGGAGATGATCGGCATCGTGGGCCGCTCGGGCTCCGGCAAGACCACGCTCGTGAACCTGCTCGGCCGGTTTTACGACGTGCAGGAAGGCCGGATCGAGATCGACGGCATCGACATCCGCGACCTCTCCACGAAGGAGCTGCGCGAGCGGCTCGGCATCGTCTTCCAGGATTCTTTCCTCTTCCGCGGCACGATCTGGAAAAACCTCTCCTACGGCCGGCCGCAGGCCACGATCGAACAGGGCCTCGCGGCCGCGAAGGCCGCCGGCGCCCACGACTTCCTCTGCCGCCAGCCGCTCGCCTACGAGACGCTCCTCGGCGAGCACGGCGCCGGCCTCTCCGGCGGCGAGAAGCAGCGGCTCTCGATCGCCCGCACGCTCCTCTACGACCCGCGGATCCTCGTGCTCGACGAGGCCACGAGCAACATCGACGCGGAGGCCGAAAAGAGCATCCAGGAGGCGCTCGCCACGCTCATCAAGGGCCGCACGACGATCGCCATCGCCCACCGGCTCTCGACCTTGCGCAACGCCGACCGCATCCTTGCTTTCGACCGCGGCAAGCTCGTGGAGCAGGGCACGCATGCGGAGCTGCTTGCCGCCGACGGCATCTACGCCCGGCTCGTGAAGATCCAGACGCAGGTCTCGAAGCAGCCGACCGTTGACACGCTGCTGCTCGAGGACGAGGAGAAGCCCGCGAAGGAGGAGGCTGACACGAAGGCCACGCCGAAGAACACGCTCCAGTGGCTCGACCCCGCCACGCATGAATTCCGCATCGGCACCCACGGCCGGATCGAGCTCTTGGAGAAGGAAAGCGGTCTAGTTTCCGTCTTCGTCGTGCGGACCTTTCCCGCCACGCACCCCGAGGAATACCTCTCCGTGCGCGGCTGGAACGACTCGGGCGAGGAGATCGAGCTCGGCATGCTGCGGTCGCTCGCCGACTGGCCCGCCGAGAGCCAGAACGCGGTGCGGACCGCGCTCAAGCGGCGGTCACTCGTGCGGACGATTCATGCCGTGCACGACGTGAAGCTCGGCCACGGTTATCTCGACTTCGACGTCGAGACCGACGTGGGCCGCCAGCAATTCACGACCCGCTGGACCGGCAGCCAGGCGATCGACTTCGGCCCTGACGGCAAGATGCTGATCGACACGGAAGAGAACCGCTACGTCGTGCCGCAGGTGAGCGCCCTCCCCGCCCCCGACCGCGAGAAGTTTCTCCACTACGTGTATTGGTAAGTACGACAGGCCTCCGTGCCTGTCATCCAAATCCCTCCGCTCAAGACAGGCACAGAGGCCTGTCCTACAAAATCGCCAGCGGATTCCGCCGTTCCTCGAGCGTGCCGCGCGTCACGCCCACGCGATTGGCCGCATTCAGCCGCGTCCATACCTCGCGGCCCGTCGTCTCGCCTGCGAGCAGCCCGCGATACGCCTTCACGATCCGACCGATCTCCTCGGCCGATTCATCGAGCAGCTCGACCCGGTAATGCCCCACGCCGCGGGCCAATAGCGCCGGCACCGCCTCCGCCGCGCTCTGCGGCACGGCGTTGTAGAGCGTGTTGCGGCAGCCGACGTCGGCCGTGAGCAGGTGCTCCACGCCGATCCGGTCGCGGAGCTTCACCACATGCTCGTCGCACGGTCGTCCGCAATTCGTCTTGTTCGTGCCCGGCGACAGCACCGCACAAAACACGCAGTGCTCCATATGAAACATCGGCATGTGCTGGTGGATCACCACCTCGAGCCAGCCCGGCGGCGTGGCGGCGACGAGCGCGAGCAATTGCTCGCGATTCATGTCGTACGACGCCGTCACACGGCCCACGCCTTCCTGCAGAAAAAACTCCGCCGAGAGCTCGTTCGTCACATTGAGCGAAAAATCGGCGATGACGGGCAGGCCGCGATCGCGGAAGTAACGCAGGCCGGCGAAATTACGAACGAGCACGCCGTCGGGCGCCTGCTTGGCCATGAGCGCGAAGATGCCGAGCTCGTCGGGCTTCTGAATCCGCGGCGTGGCGGGCAGGAGCGCGGCGCCGGCCGCGCGGGCGAGCTCGATCGCCTCGCGGTAGTGGCGGATGTCGGCGAAATCGGCGTAGAGGCTCCGCTCGCCGAGGGCGATCGCGGCGCGCACTTGCTCGAGCGATCGCACGAGCAGGTGCATGGCGGGCGTTTCCGGTTGGACAGGCTTCAGCCTGTCACCCGTCCCCGGTAGGACAGGCTTTAGCCTGTCACGAGCCGTGTTTCGACAGGCTAAAGCCTGTCCTACCGTGTGCATCATCCGCTCCACCATCTGCTTCCGCACCTTCCCCAACACGCTCAAGGGCAGCATCGGCCGGCTGGTGATCCTGGCCTCGAGCCCGTGCAGCACAAACGGCGTCGCCCCGAGCCTGCCCAACTGCGCCCGCAGCGTGGCCTCGTCGAGCGGGTGCTTCTCCGCTTCGGCCGCCACCTCCTCCGACACGACCTCGCACTCCGCGCCGCTGGCAAGCTTCGCCCTCACGCGGAGCGGCTCGCCCACGGCGGCCGTCACGACGAGATCGATCGGCTGCTGCCGCCTGAGCTCGCCGCTGGCAAACGTCTTCCGCAGCCGGGACGTGAGCGCGGGATCGTCGGTCTTCCAGACGGCCTGCCCCGGCTTGAGCGTCGCAAAATCAAACGCATTCGGGCCAAACGTCAGCTCCACCTGCCCGGCATCGACGAGATCGGTGAGCGAGTGGCCCGCCTGAAACACCTCGAACACGCGGCCGCCGACGGCCTCGTCGCTCGTGGCCCCCGCATCAAACGCGACGCCATCGCCGCGTTTCACGCTGCCGACGAGGTCGACCGCCACCCGGCCCCGCCGCACGGCCGCCACGGTGCCCAGCCGCACGCCCCGCTTCGCACTGCTCGTCGCCGGCACGAGCAGCTTGTGGTCGCAGCCGTGGAGCCAGCCCGGGGAGAAGCCGCGGGAAAAGGAGAGCTCCATCTCCTCCACTTCCCGCGGCGTGAACTGCACCGGACGGCCGGCGACGGCCGTGTCGATCGCCGTGCGGTAGTGCCGGGTGATGTTGGCCACGTATTCGGGCGTCTTCAGCCGGCCCTCGAGCTTGAACGACGAGACGCCGGCGGCGATGAGTTCCGGCGTCAGGGCATAGGCGGCCAGGTCCTGCGGGGAGAGCAGGTATTTCTGGGCACCGAGATCGACGTCCTGGCCGTCGCAGACG
>JBKDMX010000111.1:0-34332 GCA_046343855.1 Planctomycetia bacterium | reverse complement strand
TTCCTGCAGGGCACCCATGTCGGTCGCCAGCGTCGGCTGATAGCCCACGGCAGACGGGATACGGCCCAGCAGGGCCGACACTTCGGACCCCGCCTGCGTGAAGCGGAAGATGTTGTCGACAAAGAACAGCACGTCCGTGCCGGACTGGTCGCGGAACTGCTCGGCAATCGTCAGACCGGGCAGCGCCACGCGCAGGCGCGCGCCCGGCGGTTCGTTCATCTGGCCGTACACCAGCGAGACCTTGGATTTCTCCAGGTCGTCGATGTTGATGACGCCGGATTCGATGAACTCGTGATACAGGTCGTTGCCTTCACGGGTGCGTTCGCCGACACCGGCGAAAACCGAAAAGCCCGAGTGTACCTTGGCGATGTTGTTGATCAGTTCCTGGATCAGAACCGTCTTGCCCACGCCGGCACCGCCGAACAGGCCGATCTTGCCGCCCTTGGAATAGGGGGCAAGCAGGTCGATCACCTTGATGCCGGTTTCGAAGAGCTCGGTGCGGGTGGAGAGTTCGGTGACCGGCGGCGGATCGCGGTGGATCGGCCAGCGCTCCTGCGTTCCGACGTCACCGCGGTTGTCGATCGGCTCGCCGAGCAGGTTGAACACGCGGCCGAGCGTGGCCTTGCCCACGGGCACCGAGAGCGGGGCGCCGGTATCGATGACGGTCTCGCCGCGGACCAGGCCGTCGGTCGAGCCGAGCGCGACGCAGCGAACCTTGCCGCCGCCGAGGTGCTGCTGCACTTCGCCGACCAAGCGGATGGCGACGCCCTTCTTGTCGCTGTCGATGCGGACGGCGTTGTAGATCGCCGGGATGGCGTTCTCGGGAAACTCTACGTCGAACGTCGAGCCGATGACCTGGGTGATCCTGCCGGGAGCCTTCTGTGCCGTTGCCGTTGACATGTCGAGTCCTGTCTGAAAAAAGGTGTCAGGACTCTTTTCTGGTCCCAACTTTTTTGGTTGTTCTTTTGATGTGTGATGAAAAAGGGGCAGAAAAGAGTCCTGACACCTTTTTTTATTTTTTGAGGGCCTCGACGCCGCCGAGGATCTCCATGATCTCGCCGGTGATTTGCGACTGTCGGGCCCGGTTGTATTGCCGCGAAAGGCTCTTGATCAGGCCGCCGGCGTTTTCCGTGGCGGCCTTCATCGCCACCATTCGGGCCACCTGCTCGCTCACCGCCGCATCGAGGAAGCACTTGAAGAGCCGCGAGAGGAAGCTCGCGGGCAGAATCTCCTCGAGGATGCTCTCTGCGGACGGGTAGAAGTCGTATTCGTTCGAGGCGAGGCTCGCGGCCGGGCCGGCCTTGCCGGTCGCATCCGGGCCGCCCGTGGCCTCCGGCGGCTTCAGCGGCAGGAGCGTCTCGGTGACCGCCTCCTGGCGGGCGATGCTGTGGAATTTCGTGTAGACGACGTCGAGCCGGTCGATCTTCTTCGCGGCATAGGCCTCGAGATAGGCCCGACCGATCGGGGCCACGGCATCGAACTCCGGCTTGTCCTCGAAATTCGTGTAGCGCTCGGCCATGTCGTAGCCGCGGAACTTGAGCGCCGAGATGCCGCGCTTCCCCGACACGGCCAGGTCGGCATCGACGTGCTCGCTCTTCCACTGGCCGAGGAGCGCGACGGACTGCCTGACGACATTCGAGTTGTAGCCGCCACACAGGCCGCGGTTGCCGGTGAGCACGAGCACGGCCGCCCGCTCCGTCGGCCGCACGTCGAGCAGCGGATGGACGACATCGGCCCCGGCGCCGGCGATGTTTTCGAGGATCTTGGCGAGCTGTTTCGTGTAGTCGCGGGCGGCGATCGAGCGATCCATCGCCTTCTTGAACCGGGCCGTGGCGATGAGCTCCATCGTGCGCGTGATCTTCCGGATGTTCCTCACGGACTTCCGGCGTCGATCGAGTGCTCTGGCTTTTGCCATGGTGTGCGACCTTCAGCGTGTGGCTGCCGTCGTGTTCCTGCCGTCGTGTGTTTCTAGCGATGTCTACCGTGCGCCGGCCAGCTGCCGGGCCTCGCCGCCCTTCGCGGCCCGCTGCCGCTTGTATTCAGCGATCGCCGCTTCGAGCTGCCGCTCGCTCTCGGCGTCGAGCTCCTTCGAGGAGTCGATCCGGGCCCGCAACTCGGGCACCTGGTCGCGGACGAACGTCAGGAAGCCCTTCTCCCAGTCGGCGACATCCTCGCGCTTCACGTCATCGAGGTGGCCGCGGGTGCCGGCATAGATGCTCATCACCTGATCGACCACGTCCATCGGGGCGTATTGCCCCTGCTTGAGCAGCTCGATCATGCGGTAGCCGCGGTCGAGCCGCTGCTGTGTCGCGGCGTCGAGGTCGGTGCCGAGCTGGGCGAAGGCCTCGAGTTCGCGGAAGCTCGCGAGGTCGAGACGCAGGCCGCCCGACACCTTCTTCATCGCCTTCGTCTGGGCGGCACCGCCCACGCGCGACACGGAGATGCCGGCGTTCATGGCAGGCCGCTGGCCCGCGAAGAAGAGGTCGGGCTGCAGATAGATCTGGCCGTCGGTGATCGAGATCACGTTCGTCGGGATGTAGGCCGACACCTCGCCTTCGAGCGTCTCGATGATCGGCAGCGAGGTGAGCGAGCCGCCGCCGAGCTCCTTCGAGAGCTTGGCCGACCGCTCGAGCAGGCGGCTGTGGGCGTAGAACACGTCGCCCGGATAGGCCTCGCGGCCCGGCGGACGCCGCATGAGCAGCGAAAGCTGACGGTAGGCGGTGGCCTGCTTGGAGAGATCGTCATACACGATCAGGGCGTGCTGGCCGTTGTACATGAAGTGCTCGGCCATCGCCGTGCCCGAGTAGGGGGCGATGTATTGCAGCGGGGCCGCGGCGCTGGCACCGGCGACGATGACGGTCGTGTAATCCATCGCGCCGTACTTCCTCAGCGTGTCGATGGCCACGGCGACCGACGAGTCCTTCTGGCCCACGGCCACGTAGAAGCACTTCACGCCGCTGTTCTTTTGGTTGATGATCGCGTCGATGCCGATCGCGGTCTTGCCCGTCTTGCGGTCGCCGATGATCAGCTCGCGCTGGCCGCGGCCGATCGGCGTCATGGCGTCGACGGCCTTGATGCCCGTCTGGAGCGGCTCGCGAACCGGTGACCGCTCCGAGACGCCCGGGGCGAGCGTCTCGACGGGGCGACGCAGTTCGGTGACGACCGGCCCCTTGCCGTCGAGCGGATTGCCGAGCGGATCGAGCACGCGGCCGATCACCGCGTCGCCCACCGGCACGCTGAGCAGCCGGCCCGTGCTCTTCACCTCGTCGCCCTCGGTCACCTTGAGGTAGTCGCCGAGAATGATCACGCCGACCGAGTTTTCCTCGAGGTTGAACGCGAGGCCGGTGATGCCGCCGGGGAACTCGACCATTTCACCGGACATGACGCCGGAAAGACCCCAGACGCGGGCGATGCCGTCGCCCACTTCGAGGACACGGCCCACTTCGCGGACGTCGATGCCCGACTGGTAGCGGGCGATCTCCTCGCGCAGGACGGATGCGATTTCGTCGGTCAGCTGTGCCATGAATACTCCCCGTTTTGGATGGCGTGGATGTTTCGCTGTTGGAGACGGCCGCCGAGCCGGGCAAGGCTCGTGGCGACCGACTGGTCGTAAATGGTGTCGCCGATGCGGACGACGAGTCCGCCGATGATGTCGGGATCGACGCGGAAGGTGGGCTTCAGCCGGGCCGCGAGCGACTGCTCCACGTCGGCGACGACCCTCCCCTGCTCCGCGGCGTCGAGCGGCACGGCCGTGGTGAACGTGGCCTGCCTGCGGCCCTCGCGCTCGTCGGCGAGCCGCTCGGCGGCGGCCGCCACGGCGGCGAGAATCCCCAGGCGTCCGTGCCGGGCGAGCACGTGCAGGGCGTTGACGGTGGTCGGATTGAGACGTCCCTTGGCGATCTTGTCGATCAGGGCCGCCTTCTCCTCGGGCGCCACCTTGGGCGACGCAAACACGGCCTGCGCCTCGGGCACGCGCGGCAGCACGTCGCGGGCCAGCGTGGCGAGTTCGGAGAGCACCGGGCCGACGCACTTCGCGTCGTCCGCCGCCTCGATGATCGCCTGCGCGTAGACCTTCGCCACTCGATCAACGGCGATATCGACGTGGTCGCGGTCGGCCTGGGTGTCGGGGGATCGAGACATGAGTGTGGGCTGCCGGTGGGGCGGATCAGTTGACGCTCGGACGGCTCGACAGGCTGGCGACCGAATCGCGGACGAGACGAGACTGGTCATCGGAGCCGAGTTTTTCCCGCAGGAATTTCCCGGCCACATCGACGGCCAATTGACCGGCCTTCTCGGCGATCTGCGACAGGGCGTCGTCCTTGGCGAGCTTGATTTCGTGGGTGGCTCGCGCCCGCTCGTCCTCCGCCGCCTTGCGGGCCTCGGCGACGATCGACTGCCGCGTGACTTCGGCATCGCGCCGCGCCTCCTCGAGCATGCCGCGGACCTCCTCCGAAGCTTCGGCGAGCCGCCGCTCGTAGGAGACGAGCATCCGCTTTGCTTCGTCGTTGGCGGCCTTCGTCTCGGCGATCTGGCGGGCAATACCCTCCTCGCGCTTCTCGAGGCCCTGCATGATCGGCTTCCAGGCAAACTTCGTCAGCAGGCCGAGGAGCGCGAGAAACACGGCGAACGACCAGACGGCGAGGTCGGTCTGAAACCAGGCCGGGCTCTCGAAATCCTTCTGGCTGACGCCGGCGGGGGCGTTGTGGCCGATCTCGGGCTGGTGGCCATGGCCATGGTCGCCGTGCGCGTCGCTCGCATGGGCGGCAGGCGATGCCACTGCGGCGATCGGCAGCGGGAGCGATGCGGTGGCGAGGAGTGCCACCGTCAGGCAGATGGCTCGGCAGAGGCTGGTCGCGGTCACGGGGAAACTCCGCAGGGCTTGTCTTGAGCGGGCGTGTGTAAGCGGTCGTGGAGTCAATCGAATGCGGATCGGCGATCGCGTCGGGAAGTTTTCCCGGACACGTTCGCCCTGTTCCCGTCCCAGCGAGACGGGGCGAGGGGCAGGAGCCCTTGCGCCCCGTCTGCTGGACGGATGCCGGCCGGCCGCAGCGGAGCTGCGAATCGCCGGAAACAGCTTCAGGCCTTCTGCGAGCAAATAAAGAGCGCGTAGAACGTGAAGCCTTCGATGAGGGCCGCCGCGATGATCATCGCGGTCTGGATGCTGCCGGCCACTTCGGGCTGACGCGACATGCCCTCATAGGCGGCCGAGGCAAGCTTGCTGATGCCATAGGCGGCACCGATCACGACAAGGCCGACGCTGAACGCCGAGGTGAGGTCGATGAGCGAGCGACCGGCGGCGGCGGCTTCCTGGGCGCTGGCCATGTCGGCGCAGATGAAGGTGAGGGCGATGGCGGCCAGGGCGGCGAGCGAACGGGTCGAGAAGAGGGATCGGATCATCACTGGATCAAACTCCTTGGAAAACGAGGGACCGGACGGTTGCCCGGATACGGGTGAAAATTGAAGACGAACGGGTTCGATGGACGGTGTTCTAGGGATTTTCGGGCAACTTTGAAGGGCGGTGCTTTTGGCCGCTGGTTTTCGGCCTGGCTGCGGGATCAATGCTGGTGCACGGATGCCCCGATAAACAGGGCCGAAAGGAACGTGAAGATGTAGGCCTGCAGAAACGCGACGAACAACTCGAGCACGCTGAAGAGCGTGCAGCTCACGACGCTGATGCCCGTCACGGTGGCCCACAGCCCCATCGAATACGTGGCGGCCGCCGAGATCAGCCCCATGATGCCGAGCAACACGAGGTGGCCGGCCACCATGTTGGCGAGCAGTCGCACGGCCAGGATCAGGTGCTTGATGCACAGGCCGAGCATCTCGATCGCGAAGATCATTGGCTTGAGCAGGATCGCCAGCGGCAGCGGCAGATCCATCGAGGGAACCTGATTCTTGAAAAAGCCGAAGAAGCCGAATTTGAGCATGCCGGCGACGACCACTGTCAGCATCGTGACGCCCGCAAGCGCGAGCGTGACCGAGAACGAGGCGGTGGGCGAACCGGCCCAGGGCACCATGCCGAGCAGGTTGCAGCCGAGCACGAAGAAGAAGAGCGTGAGCAGAAGCGGCACGAACCGGTCTCCCTCGTGCACCTCCCGATGCACCTCGACGATCGGGCCGCCGGCGCCGGCGAGCGCGGCGTGGCCATGCCCGTGGTCATCGTGATGCCCGTGGTCATCGTGGCCATGGTCGTGGCTGTCGATGGCGGGGCGGGCGATCTGGTCGCGCACGAACAGGATCATCGCCTCAAAGAGATTGGAGAAGGCGCCTTTCGCCGGCTCGCCGGATCGCAGTCGCTTCGCCAGCCGCGAGAAGAGCACGAGCAGAATGCCGGCCAGCAGCAATTCCAGCAGCATGTATTTCGAGATGCAGAAGCCCGACTTCTTCTCGAACAGACTGTCGAGCACGCCGAAGGGCTGCGGGATCAGGATTTTTCCGTCCATCGCGTGGTTGAACTCGGCCACGTCGGTGATGTCGGGCCGCCCATCCCGGAGGAATTGCGGCACGTCGTCGAGCGACTGCCAGTTTTGCCGCCACAAGGCCTTCGGAACCTCGAAGAAGTAGGCGTCTTTGAGGTGGTAGATCGGATTATGGTCGGACATCGCTTGGGTTCGTTCCTGACAGACTGCCTGTCGCCCGTGGGGGCAGATCAGTGAGCGGGGCAGAGAGTGTGCGGCATCGGCGGCCGCGGCGTCAAATCACTTCGTCGTTCCCGCGGATTCGGGCACCTCGCCGCCCCTCCATGATGGCTCGGATCACCTCGGCCGCAAGCATGGCCAGGTAAAACCCGACGAGAAAACGATCAGCGCCCGCTGCCCGCAGGCCGGAGCCGCGAGCCTGGAGCCAGCCCAGCGCGACGAGCGCCGGAAAAATCCGCAGCGAGACGGCCGCCAGCGGAGCGGCGACGCGGCCCGCGGCACTCGTGACGGGCAGCAGCGTCGCGAACCAGGCGGCGAACGCTCCGGCGGCGCAGACGCCGGCCGCGAAGCCGATGGCCCGATTTCTTTCCGGACTGTTTGGCCCGATGCCGAAAGCGACACCCGCTGCCGCCACGATGACGGCCACCGGAATCAGCAAACCCTTCAACATCAGTTCCCGCTCCCTGCCGTCAATTTCCTGCTCAGCGATTCCGCCCGCCGCGGCCGCTTCGCAGGCGGGCGAGTGACAGGATCGCCACGCTGAATCCCGCCACGAGCCCCAGGGGCCCGAGAAACCAGGTGCCGAGCCTGGCATCGAGCCAGTTGCCGGCGACGCCCGGCAGGAACATTGTCAGCCCGATCGCCATGATCCGGGAAACCCAGCCGAGCGCTTCGCCGATCGGAGAGATGTGGGAATCACGGGCCATGCGGCGAGAATACCGCGCTCAGCGGTCGGCGTGCATGCCCGGAGACTGGATTCGACCGGAGCCCCGGCAGGCCGCTATCGTGGGATGCCGGAGACCCTCGCATGGCACCCCGCAAGCACCGCCGTCGCCGTCGCCGCCTCTCGCATCGTGATTCCGCAGCCGCGTCCGGAGACCGCCAGGTGGGCGGCCAGCCCACGATCCTGCGGCTGATCGCCTGCGACGGCGAGACCACCCAGGAATCGACGGTGGCGGCGCCGCAGGAACTCACGATTGCCCGCGAGCAGTGGCCGGTGGTCTGGCTTGACGTCGATGGCTTTGGCGACGCGGCCGCCATCCGCACCGTGGGGCAGTTGTTCGAGATCGGCGAGCTCGCGCTCGAAGACGCGGTCACGCCCGACGAACGGCCGAAGGTGGAGGTCTTCGGTCATCAGGTGCTGATCGCCGCGCGGATGGCGCGATACGACGGCGAGGCGATCGTGACCGATCCGATGGCGATCTTTCTCGGCGACCGCTACGTGATCACGTTTCACGACCGGACGGTGCCCGACGGCTTCGCCAGCGTGCGGGAGCGAATCCGCCACGGCCGCACCCGGCTGGGAGAACAGGGGGCCGACCATCTCTGCGCCCTGCTCCTCGACGCCGTCATCGACGGCTATTTTCCGGTGCTCGAGCAGTTTGGCGACCGCCTGGAGACGATCGAGGAGGAGGCGCTCGACAATCCCACCCGCGGCCTGCTCGGCCGCATCCACGACGTGCGGACCGACCTGATGACGCTCCGCCGCGCCCTCTGGCCGACCCGCGACGTGCTCCACGCCCTGGGCCGCGAGGCGACCGCGTTCGTCGGCGACCATGCCCGGCAGCACTTTCGTGACAGCTACGACCACACGATGGAACTGCTCGACCTCACCGAGAGCTATCGCGAGATCGGCAGCGACCTGCGCGACATCTATCTGGCGAGCCTCAACAATCGCATGAACGACGTGATGAAGGTGCTCACGGTGATCGCCACGATCTTCATGCCGCTGACGTTCATCACCGGCTACTACGGCATGAACTTCAACACCGAGTCGCCGTGGAACATGCCGCTCTTGAATTTCCGCTATGGCGGGCTCGTGGCGGCCGGCATCATGCTCGCGACGACGGTGGGCATGGTGACGCTCTTCTGGCGCCGCGGCTGGCTCCGCCGCTGGCACTGACTACACGCGAAACATCGGCATCCTGCCGATTTTCGCTTGGCCGGCATCCGCCGGCTGGTGCTGACCCGGCCCGCTGTTTCACGGAAAGTCTCGGCATCGTGCCGAACTTTCCTCGGCGAGCTCCGCTCGCTGGACGATACCCGGCCCTCCGGGCCTGACGCCTCAGAATCTGCCCCGGCAAGCCCACCGGCGCGTGAGGTACTCTCGAACAAGCCCCTCGGCGCGTGAGAGATAAAGCTGGGGAACTAGGATTCGAACCTAGACTAACTGGTTCAGAGCCAGTCGTGCTACCGTTACACCATTCCCCAAGGGGCCGTGTTGGCCGGGTTTCTGCGCCGGGGGAGACGCGGGGCCATCGCACGGGAACGGCCGCAGTCGGTATGCTGCGGTCCTCTGGCAACGAGCGTACCTACTCGTTCGTCGCGAGGCAATTCCGCTCGCCGGGCCGCGAGGCCTGGGCGATCCCTGCCCCGCGGGTGTAGGTTCGCCCAACTCCGCCGCCGTCAGTCCGCCACCATCAGCAGTCGAGTGACTCGTGCCAACGTGTGCCCTCGAGATCAAGAACGGGCCTCGTGCAGGCGAGCGGTTTCGGCTCTTTCAGGAGCGCACGGTTATCGGCAGGCATCCCGCCTGCGACGTCGTCCTCGACGCCTCTTCGGTGAGCCGCCAGCACGCCGCCATCACCGTCGTCGGCCTGATGGCGTTCATCGAAGATCTCCGCAGCCGCAACGGCACGACCGTGAACGGCAAGCCGTTCGAAGGCAAGCGGCTGCTCGAGGATGGCGACGAAGTGCAGATCTGCGACCAGCGGCTGCGGTTCTCCTCGAACACGCCGCTTTCCGCCGAGCGGATGCTTTCCGACTCGGCGCTCGGCCTCGGCGCGGAGATCGTCGAATCGGGCAATGGCGACTCCGTCATCGTGTCGCAGGTGGAGGTTTCCCGGCCCTCTTCGGACGGCGACGTGGGTGCGTTTGCGGAAGCGAAATTGCGGGCCGTGCTCGGCCTGAACCGCGCGGTTGGTGCGTCCCTTTCGCTCGGCGAGGTCCTGCCGCGGCTCCTCGACGGTCTGTTCGAGATCTTCCCGAACGCCGAGAGGGGGTTCGTGCTGCTCACCGACTCCAAGTCGCATCGGCTCGTGCTCCGCGCCCGCAAGCAGCGGGGAGGTATCGAGCCCGGGCCGCTGAAGCTCAGCCTGTCGCTGATGGACAAGGTGCTGCAGTCGCGCCGCGCCATCCTTTCGGCCGACACCACGAACGACAGCCGGTTCAAGATGAACGACAGCGTGGCCGATTGCCGCATCCTCTCGGTGATGTGCGTGCCCTTCATCGGCTCCGATGGCAGCGTGCTCGGCGTCGTGCAGATCGATTCGCAGGATCTCCGGCATGTGTTTGGCAAACAGGATCTCGACGTGCTGGCGGGCATCGCGGGGCAACTGGCCCAGGCGATCGAGCAGGCGCTCGCCCACGACGACCGGATCAACCGCGAGCAGTTGAACCGCGACCTGGAACTCGCCCACCGCGTGCAGCAGGGGCTTCTGCCCTCCCGCCCGCCCGAGATTCCGGGATACGAGGTCTTCGATTACTACGAACCGGCCCATCAGATCGGCGGCGATTTTTTCGGGTATGTGCCGCTGCCGGATGGCCGCATGGCGGTCGTGCTGGCCGACGTCTCCGGCAAGGGGGTTTCGGCCGCGCTCGTCATGGCAACGCTGTCGGCAGACGTGCGGTATTGCCTCGCCATCGAACGCGATGCCGCCCAGGCGGTGTCGCGGATCAACGAGAGCTTCTGTCGCAGTGGCTGGGACGACCGCTTCGCCACGCTCGTCGTCGCGGTGCTCGATCCGTCTTCTCACCGTCTGTCGATCGTCAACGCGGGGCACCTTCCCGTCTTCATGCGCGATGCGGCGGGCACGGTGCGCACGGTCGGCGCCGAGGAGTCTGGGCTGCCGCTCGGCGTCGATCCGGAGCATGACTATCTTGGGGTCGACGTCGATTTCGAGCCTGGGGCGACGCTCGTGCTCTACACCGACGGCATCAGCGAGGCCATGGACCACGAGCACCGCACCTATGGCCTCGGCAGGCTGATGCGGATCCTGGCAGATCCGGTAAAGAATGCCGAGGAGTTGGGACGGCGGGTTTTGGGAGATGTGGAGCGGCATGCCGCCGGCCAGGTCCGCAGTGACGACATGTGCCTGGTCTGCCTCGGCCGCTCGGCGGGGGCGGCGGCAGAGTCTGCCCAGAGGCCGAGGGCCGTCCGTGGCGACCGATCGGTGCAATCCTCGCCCTGACGAGGCCGATACCAACCCGTGCGGGCATGGGATCGAATCGGATTCAGGGGGAGACGCTGCGATGAGTTTCTTTGACTGGCTGCGCGAGGGGGTTCGTCAGGCTGTGGTGCTTGGGCTGGCCGATGCGGTCGAGGACGTCGGCACGCGGACGCGTGGCGAGGATCTCGGCCCGGCGCTCGCCCAGTCGCTCCGCGAGCGGCTGGCCGTGCAGCATGAATCCAAGGCGACCGACGTTCTCGAAACGACCGCCACGGCAACGGCCACGACCGGCCGCCGCCGGCTCGGCCGATCGCTCGACGGCCTGCGCAAGGCCGCCTAACTCGCAAAGCGAGGGTCGGCGCAGATTACGCCGAGCTGATCAGGGGGCGGCGGGGATGAAAAGTCGATCTGTGGCAGCGTCTTGATCGCGCCCCGCAACGCCTGCTCCCAGCTCGAGCGGATTTCGCCGAGTTCGGGATCACTGGCTTCGAGCCGGCGGTAGCGTCTGACCGCGAGGTCGTCGTTGCCGTAGACGAGCAGATCGATCGGCGGCCCCACGGCGACGTTCGATCGCATCGTCGAGTCGAGCGAGATGATCGCGTATTTCACCGCCTGCTCGAGCGTCGTTTCGCCGAAGCGAATGCCTCGGTCGAGGATCGGGCGGCCATACTTGCTTTCGCCGATCTGCAGGTAGGGCGAGAGCCGCGTGCACCGCAACGGGTTGCCCTGCGCGTAGATCATGTAGAGCTGGGGCGGCTCGCCGCGGATCTGGCCGCCGACGAGCAGGTTCACCGAGAAGGCGATGTGGTCGCGCTCCATGAACTCCCGATCGATCGCCCCGACCTCCCGTACCTGCCGACCCACGCACCGCGCCGCCTCGTAGAAGTTGGCCGCACTGGCCAGGCCCTCACCGGCACGAAATTCCTGTTCGAGCCTGGTCATCACCGATTGCGTGAGCGAGAGGCTGCCGCTGGAGAGGATCGTGAACATCCTTTCGCCCGGCGTCACGAAGTTGTGCATCTTCCGGCAGACCTCGACCTGGTCGATGCCCGAATTGGTCCGGGAATCGGAGGCCATGACAAGCCCCTGGTGGGTGCGAATGCCGACGCAATAGGTCATCAGGAAGCCTCGGAGGTGAAGGATTGGCGCGGAAGTTGCAGGATGAAACGTTGAGACGTTCGCAGACTAAGCGACACGTTCTTTTCGTCAAGGAAAAAGGCGGATTCTTCCCACAAACGCATGATCGTTCGTGCCGCGAGCGCGGGCATTCGTTGCCCGGTTTGCGCGCATGAGAGGCTGGTTCCTGTTAGCCTTTGGCCGGTCGGGCAGGCATTTCATGAAATCCACTTCGGTCACCGTTGACCACGCCTCGGGCCACCATGCTTCGTCGGCGTCGGGGCTGCTCGACGACTACGAGCTCGGCCTCGCCTACGACGAGATGTTTGCCTGTGGCGCCGGTCGCGAGGCCGTGCCGCGGCCGCATTACCGTCCCCTCCACGAGCGGCTGCGGCAGACGACCGTCGACGACTTTCGTCGCCGGAAGGCGATGACCGATCTTTCGATGCGGCAGGACGGCGTCGGCTTCACTGTCTACCGCGCCGAGGAGGGGATCGAGCGGGTCTGGCCGATGGATCCCGTGCCGCGGATCATCCCGGCCTCCGAGTGGCAGCGGATCGAGGAAGGTCTCATCCAGCGGATTCACGCGCTCAATCTCTTCCTGTGGGATGTCTACCACGAGCAGCACATCCTGCGCGACGGCGTGGTGCCCGCGCCGCTCGTGCTCCAAGGGGGCTTTTTTCGCCGCGAGTTCGTCGGCGCCAACGTGCCCCGCCGGATCTACATCCACATCTGCGGCACCGACCTGATCCGCTCGGCTGAAGGCGAGTATCTCGTCCTCGAAGACAACGCCCGAACGCCGTCCGGCGTGAGCTACATGCTCCAAAACCGCCAGGTGCTCAAGCGGGTCTTCCCGTCGCTCTTCAATGACTACGACGTCCTGCCCAACGACGATTACCCCGCGGCCCTGCTCGACGTGCTGCAATACATCGCCCCGGAATCGGTGCCGCAGCCCACCGTCGTCCTGCTCAGCCCGGGCATGTACAACTCCGCCTACTTCGAGCACAGCTTCCTCGCCCAGCGGATGGGGATCGAACTCGTGGAGGGCCGCGACCTGCTCGTCGACGGCAACCGGGTCTTCATGCGGACGACACGGGGACGCCAGCGGGTCGACGTCATCTACCGCCGGATCGACGACGACTTCCTCGATCCGCTCACGTTTCGCCCCGATAGTGCGCTCGGCGTGCCGGGCCTCGTGAATGCCTATCGGGCCGGCACGGTGGCGCTGGCCAACAGCATCGGCACGGGCATTGCCGACGACAAGGGAATCTACCCCTTCGTGCCCGACATGATTCGCTACTACCTCAAGCAGGATCCCCTGCTCAACAACGTCGAAACCTTCCGCCCCGAGATTCCGGCCCAGCGCAGCCACGTGCTCGACAACCTCGAGAAGCTCGTCGTGAAGCGGGTGAACGAGTCGGGCGGCTACGGCATGCTCGTTGGCCCGGCTTCCACGAAGGAGCAGCGGGAGGAATTTCGCGCGGCGATCCTCGCGAACCCGCGGGATTTCATCGCGCAGCCGACGATTCAACTCTCGACCCACCCGACCTTCATCGACGGCCGACTCGAAGGCCGCCATCTCGACCTGCGGCCGTTCGTGCTCTGCGGCGAGCGGGTCACGGTGACGCCCGGCGGACTCACACGGGTGGCCCTGCCGAAGGGCAGTCTCGTGGTGAACAGCTCCCAGGGGGGCGGCAGCAAAGATACCTGGATCCTGGCCGATCGTTCTCCTCCCCATTCCCCGTCACGCGCCCCGGGGCCTTGAGGCAGCGCATGCTCAGCCGTGTCGCCGACGCCCTGTTTTGGATGAGCCGCTATCTCGAGCGGGCCGATCATCTTGCGCGGGCGGTGGATGTGACGTTTCAAAACGAGCTCGATTTGCATGGCGTGCTCGCCAATCCGGCTGAGCTCGAGTGGAATTCGCTCCTCTCGCTCCTGCGGCAGCCGCCCCCGCAGATGCGGCAGGGAGAGCATCCGGTTGCTGCGGTGCAGCGCTGGCTGCTCGTCGAGGCGGGCAATCCTGGGAGCGTGATCTCATGCGTCAACCGCTCGCGCAACAATGCCCGCAGCATCCGCGGCTCCATCAGCCCGGCCATGTGGCGGGAGCTCAACAAGCTCCACTGGCGGCTTTCCGATCCCTCTCTGCAGGCTCGCGTGGCCGAATCGCCGCACGACTATTGCGAGGAAGCACAGCTGGGCGTGCTGCTCTTTCACGGCGTCTGCGATGCCACGCTCACGCACGACGAGGGCTGGCACTTCATCCAGCTCGGCCGTCATCTCGAGCGGGCCGACAAGGTGCTGCGGATCCTCGACAGCCGCTTCGGCCTCCTCGAGCGGTCGGAGTCGGCCGATCTGCCGATCAGCACGCTGCAGTGGGCCGCGGTGCTCAAAAATTGCGCCGCCTTCGAGGCCTACCAGCGGCTCTACATCAGCCGCGTCGAGCCGGAGCGGGTGGTGGAATTCCTGCTCGTGAATCCCGACTTCCCCCACTCGGTGCGTTTTTGTCTGTCGCGGATCATGCAGTCGCTCACCGAGATCAGCGGCCGGCTCCCCGACCGCTGCGACGACGAGGTCGTCCGCACGGTCGGCCGGCTGCTCAACGATCTCGTCTATCTCGACGACACGGCTTTTGATGCGGCCGCCGTGCATCCCTTCCTCGCCGACGCGGTCGCACGGTGCGCCCGCATCGGCCACCTGCTCCAGCAGCAGTATTCCCTCCAGTGACCGGCCGCCCCGCGCCGGGGCTGTCCCGGAGACGCCCATGATCCTCGAAATCCAGCACGAAACCGCGATGGAATACTCGCAGCCGGTGAGCGAGTGGCTGTGCGAATTGCGGATGGAGCCGGTGAGCGACGCCGCGCAGCGCTGCCATTCCTTCCGAATCAGCGTCGGTCTGCCGGTCACGATGAGCAACTACCTCGATGGCTTCGGCAACCGGGTGCACCACTTCAATCTGCTGAAGCCCCCCACGACCGTTCGCATCCTGGCCGCCAGCGTGGTCGAGACCGAAGACGCTGGCGTTGGCCCGATCGCCAGCCAGGCAGTCTTTTCCGATCGCCCGCCCGCCGAGGCATGGCAGCTGCCGCTCGAGACGCTCGACTACCTGCCGCTCCGCGGCCCGGTGCGGGCGAGCCCGCTGCTCGAGCCGCTCTTGGCGCAGCTCCGGCCCTTGCCGCGGATGCGGGTGGGCATGTGGGTCTGCCAGGTCGCCGAGAGCATCCGCGGCCGCTTCGAGTATGCCCGCGACGTCACCGACGCCACCTCGCCGATCGACCACCTGCTCGCGCACGGCAAGGGCGTCTGCCAAGACTTCACGCATCTCATGATCGCCGTCCTGCGGTCGTTCGGGGTGCCGGCGCGGTATGTTAGCGGCTACATCCACCGGCCCAACAAGGAATCGCAGAGCCATGCCTGGTGCGAGGTCTGGCTGCCCGACGTGGGCTGGACGGGCTTCGACCCGACGAACGGCTGCCCGGTGAACGGCCACTTCGTGAAGACGGCCGTGGGCCGCGACTTTACCGACGTGCCGCCGAACAAGGGCACCTACCGCGGCGCCGGCGACGAGACGATCCAGGTGCGGGTGGCCACCCGCACGCTCGACCGGCTCCCGTCGCTCTCCTGGCACGACCAGCTCGCGCCGCTCGACGCGCCGATGCACGCGGTCGTGCGGGTGGCACCCGCGCACGCAGACGACGACATCCAGCAGCAGTGAAAAGGCCGCCCGCGCCGGCGCGAGTCAGCGGCCGACGGCGGCGGCGAGCGGGAGGCTCACGCGGATCGTCGTGCCCTGCCCCGGGGCGCTCGTGATCTCGGCTTCGCTGCCAAAGAGCCGCGCACGCTGGCGAATCCCCTCGAGGCCGAAGCGATCCTGCGGAACGAGCCGCGGGTCGAAGCCGACGCCGTCGTCGCGAACGACGAGGCTCACATGCCCTGCGTCGGGCTGGTCGAGCGAGATCGTCACGGCGTGTGCGCTCGCGTGCTTGCGGGCGTTGGAGAGCGATTCCTGCACGATCCGAAAGATCGTGGTCTCGATGGCCGGAGGGAGGCGGCCCCGATTCAGCTGGTGGCGGAAATCGACCTGCGGAATGAAACCGCGTGCCTCTGCGGCGAGCGATTCGATCACCTCCACGATGCCGAGTTCGTCGAGGGCGGGAGGCCGCAGGCCGCCGATCAGCCGTCGCGATTCGTCCACCGCGGCCCGCAGGAGCCGCAGGCTCTCGTCGAGGTCGTGCTTGTGACGCCTCTCTTCGAGCGTGCCCGTGGACGAGGCGTGTTCGAGCGCCTGCAGGTGCATCATGGCTCCGGCGAGGTATTGGGAAAGGCCGTCGTGAATCTCGTATGACACGAGCTGCCGCTCGCGCTCCTGGATCTCGAGCAGTTGGCCGAGCACGTGCCGTTCGTGGCGGAGCGTCTCCTCCGAGGTCTTCAGCGGCAGGACGTCATCGACGCAGAGCAGCGCCGCCACGCGCTGGCCACCGACCTCGATCGGGCAGGCCCGCACGGCATAGCAGGCGAGCGCGCCGGAGAGCTGCCGCGCGACCGTCTCGAAGGCATGCACGCCCCCCTCGGCAAAGACCGCCTCGAGCGAGTCTCGGATCTCCTGCTCCGACTTTGGGGGGGCGAAATCGAGGATGTTGCGGCCGAGGATCTCCTCGAGCGCGCGGCCCTGCTCGAGCCGATTGGCAAAGAGCAGCGTGCCGGCACGATCGATGACGAGGATGTAGCTGCTCGTGACGGTGCAGACTGCCTGCCAGAGCGACTCGACGGGGATATCGGGAGACATTGCCAAATTCTATCGGCCAACACAGGAGACCGCTTGCTCCGCAAGCGGATCCCAAAACCGCTTGCGGAGCAAGCGGTCTCCTGGAGCGGTCTCCTTTCACCGGCTCGGCCGTGGAATCCGACCACTCGACGCCCCGCCGCGGCCGCGGTGGCCGCGGCCCCCTCGGCCCGCCGTGCCACGCCCGCCGGTCTTGAGCGCGGCGATCTGGTCGCGGATCGACGCGGCCCGTTCGAAGTCGAGCTCCGCCGCGGCCTGCATCATGTCGGCCTCGAGTTCCTCCATCAGTTCGGCGGTGCGGCGCTGGTCGTCTTCCCCCTGCCCCACGGCCTCGAATGCCACGGCCCGCGAGGCCGCCTCCGACTCGATCCCGGCGCGGATCTCCTTGCGGATCGTTTCGGGCGTGATGCCGTGGGCAGCGTTGTAGGCCTCCTGCAACGCGCGGCGGCGGCGGGTCTCGTCGACGGCCTGTTGCATCGACTCGGTGACGGTGTCGGCATAGAGGATCACGCGGGCATCGACATTGCGGGCGGAGCGGCCGATCGTCTGCATCAGCGAGGTTTCGCTTCGCAGGAAGCCCTCCTTGTCGGCGTCGAGGATCGCCACGAGCGCCACCTCGGGCAGATCGAGACCCTCGCGAAGCAGGTTGACACCGACGAGCACGTCGAACTTGCCCGCGCGGAGGTCGTGGAGCAATTCCACGCGTTCGAAGGCGTCGAGCTCGCTGTGCAGCCAGCGGCAGCGCACATTTCGCTCTTGGAAGTAGGTGGTGAGGTCCTCGGCGAGCTTCTTCGTGAGCGTCGTGACGAGCACCCGCTGGCCGGCGGCGACGGTCTTCTCGATCTCGCCGGAGAGGTGCGGCACCTGCTGCTTCGCCGGCACGATGTCAATGACGGGATCGAGCAGGCCCGTCGGGCGGATCACCTGCTCCACCACCTCGCCGCCGGTCCGCTCGAGCTCCCAGAGCCCGGGCGTGGCCGACACGTAGATCGTCTGGTGGAGCCGTTTCTCCCACTCCTCGAATGTGAGCGGTCGGTTGTCGAGGGCGCTCGGCAGCCGGAAGCCGTGCTCCACGAGCGTCGTCTTGCGGCTCTTGTCGCCGGCATACATCCCGCGGACCTGCGGCACCGTCACGTGCGACTCATCGACGAAGAAGAGGAAGTCGTTCGGGAAATAGTTGAAGAGCGTCGTCGGCGTGCTGCCCGGGGCCCGGCCCGAGAGCGGCCGCGAATAGTTCTCGATGCCGGGGCAGAAGCCGGCTTCCATGAGCATCTCGATGTCGAACCGGGTGCGGGCGTTGAGCCGCTGCGCCTCGAGCAGCTTGCCCTGGCTCTTGAGCTCGTCGAGCCGCGCGTCGAGTTCGGCGCGGATCGTCGAGACCGCCGCCCTGATCCGGTCTTCCGGCATCACGAAGTGCCGGGCGGGATAGAAATACATCTCGTCCTTGCGGGCGGCCACCTCGCCGCTCGTGGGATGGATCACGGCGATCGATTCGACCGTGTCGCCCCAGAATTCCACGCGCACAGCCAGCTCGTCGTAGGGGGGCCAGATGTCGATCGAGTCGCCGCGCACGCGAAACTTGCCGCGCTCGAGTGCCATGTCGCTCCGCTCGTAGTGCACCGCGACGAGTTTCTCGAGGAGGCGGTCGCGGCCGAGCTGGACGCCGCTGGCCAGGCGGACCACCATCGCGCGGTAGTCGTCGGGCGAGCCGAGGCCGTAGATGCACGACACGCTCGCCACCACGATCACGTCACGCCGGCTGACCAGGGCGCTGGTGGCCGCGAGCCGCAGGCGGTCGATCTCCTTGTTGATCGCGGCATCCTTCTCGATGTAGATGTCGCGCTGCGGAATGTAGGCCTCGGGCTGGTAGTAGTCGTAGTAGCTGACGAAATAGTGCACCGCGTTGTGCGGGAAGAAGTCGCGAAACTCCGCGTAGAGCTGGGCGGCGAGCGTCTTGTTGTGGGAGAGCACGAGCGTGGGGCGGCCCACCCGGGCGATCACGTTGGCCATCGTGAACGTCTTGCCGGAGCCGGTCACGCCCATCAACACCTGCGACGCCCTCCCCTCCTCGACGCCGCGCACGAGCGCGTCGATCGCCGCGGGCTGGTCGCCGGCGGGGGCGTAGGGGGCGACGAGTTCGAAGATGGTCTGGTCGAAGGGCATCGTGACGGGTCACTCGGTATCGGCGCGGCCCGACGGCGCTGGGGGCGGTGTGATCGGCCGCAGGTGCGGACAGATGGCGGCGAGCGTCGCCTCGCCCACGCCCGGCACGTCGAGGAGCGCCTCGGGCGACGGGAAGTCGCCGTGGGCGGTTCTGTGGTCGACGATGCGTTGGGCCATCGCGGGGCCGAGGCCGGGCAGTTGCGCGAGCTCCACGGCGGAGGCTGTATTCACGTTGACGGTGAAGCGGGCGGTCGCGGCCGGCGGGGCGTCGTGATCGACGAGTTGGCCGGAGAAACCGCCGGCGAGCGTGAGCCATGTTGCTGTGGCCGCGAGGCAGACGGCGACCGCGCCGGCGATGATTGTCTGCGCGGCGGGCGCGATGAATGGCTCGGGGGTCGGTGCTCGTGGCGGCGATGCAGGCATTGGGACGAAGATTGGGGCGATGGGTTCACAGGAATGGAGGCGGGCTGGAGCCGGCAAACGTCTGCTGTAGGATAGCCCAGGCATCCCCTCCCTTGTCGCCCCGTGGATTCGCGGCTCCCCTGACGGCCCTCCTGCATGCCCCCTTCCCCTCCCGCTCACACCGCTCGTGAATTCCGGCAGTCCGGCTGGGATGATCACCTGGCTCGCCACGTGGAGGATCTGGCCCGGGGCTGGTTCGCCGAAGACCTGGGGCACGAATGCGATTGGACGAGCGTGGCGCTCGTCAGCGCGGAGGCCATGGCCGAGCTCGACGTGGTGGCCAGGAAGGTGGGCGTGATCGCCGGGCTCAAGGCGGCCGCCATCGTGGCCCGCGTGGCGGATGACCAACTCGAGTGGCGGCCGATCGTGGCCGATGGCGCGGTCGTCGACGCGGGCGCCGTGGTGGCGAGGCTGTACGGCCCCACCCGCAGCGTGCTGACGGCGGAGCGTGTCGTGCTCAATCTGCTCGGCCGAATGTCGGGCGTGGCCACGGCCACTCGGCGGCTCGTCGATGCCGTGGACGGCACCGGCTGCCGCGTCTATGACACGCGGAAGACGGTGCCCGGCTGGCGGTTGCTCGACAAGCTGGCCGTGCGGCTGGGCGGCGGCTGGAACCACCGGATGGGCCTCTACGACGCGATCCTGATCAAGGACAATCATCTCGCAGCGGCTGCGGAGGCGGGCCTCCGCCCGGACGAGGCCGTGAAGCGGGCGCGGCGATTCGTGGCGGAAACCTTCCCGCGGGAACGCGCCGAGGCGACCGTGGTCGAGATCGAGGTCGATTCGCTGGAGCAACTTGCATCGGTACTGCCCGCCGGCCCCGACGTGGTGTTGCTCGACAACATGCTCCCCGCAGATCTGGCCCAGGCGGTGGACCTGAGGTCCAAGGTCGCCCCGTGGGTCATTCTCGAGGCCTCCGGGGGAATCCGGCCGGAGTCTGTTCGCCTGATCGCCGAAACCGGGGTCGATCGCGTAAGCACCGGCTGGCCCACCCACGATGCCCCTTGGCTCGATGTGGCTCTGGACTGGTCAAGCGGGAAATAGCGGATTTTCCGGGCTTTTTACCGGCCCGCAGCAGGCTTGGAAAAATTTCGAACCAAACAGTTGACGGGTCGACGCGGTGCTGACTACCATTCGATTGTCGTCGGGAGAGTTTCCCGAGGCGTTCTCGTAGTAGGTAGTCCGCTCGTGAGTTCCTCTGACCGCGGTCGTCCCGGTTTCCGGGCGCGTGGTCGAAGTTGAGCCGAGTTCTCCGGACAGCCTTTTTCTTCAGCCGCTCTCTTCGCCCTTTCGTGCCCATTGTCGCTCGGCTTCGGCCAGCGGCTGCTCGGCCCGACCGCTGAATGAGGAATTCTCGAGCCGCGCCACAAGCCGGCAATGTTTCCAGCCACCGTCGGAAAATGCTCAGCGATCGTCGCTCCACGCGGCGTCAGGCGATTGGCATTGGCTGCGTGCGCGGCGCTGCTCCTCGTCGCGGTCGTTCCGGCCCCACGAGCCTCGGCGGAAGCGATCCGACTGGAAATATCGAACTTCCCGGTCTGGAAGGAGCTGGAGGGCGTGCGAGGTGTGCCCCACTCAAGCGTCCGGCTTTCGACGTTGGAACGATGGAACGCCCAGTCGCAGCCATACGTTCGCATCACGAACGAATCCAGTACTCCGATGGTCGGCTTCGAACTCGACCTAAAAAAGTGGGATGCCAAAATCGATTCCGCGACGCTGCTTTACGGCCCGGAGCAGACATCCTGGCAATGGCAGGAGCAACTTCAGGCTGCGACGTTCCAGTTCAAAGATCCGCTGCTGCCCGGGAAAGCGCTGGTGGTGCGGCTGACCACCGCCCCCAAAGCCGGGGTCGAGAACAAGTACCGCATGAACCAGACGCTCTTCTCCCCTGCGGACATCAATTGCATGGTCAGCCCCGCCGGCGGGGGCGTTTTCAATATGTTTGCTGACCGAGGTGATCGCCCATTCATCTTCGACAACACCGGGCGGCCTGTCGGGCCCGGGATTGAAACCGCGACGGTTGACCTGCAGAATTTTCCGATCCGGCCGTCCGACACGATCACGCCGTCGGGCACGTCCGAAAACATCCCGATCACGCCGGTGCCCGAGCCCGGGACGCTGTTGCTTGCGGGCACGGCGGCAGCAATCGTTGCTGCAAAGTCCATGCGACGACGCCGCGCCTGATTTCCGCCCTAAACCCAGTTCGCCAGAGGCCGGGCAGCCTGCGCAGGCCTGGCAAAGCTTGGCGATGTTTCTGGTTTTTTCGATTGTGGTTGGACGATCAATAAGCGGGAGTTTGGGGTTCGCCGGCTCCTCGTCCGCTTGGAGTTCGCTGCCATGTCGTTTTCACGGGTTTGCTCGAGTTTTGTCGTACGATGTGCCTACGCGTGGGCTGTGACCGTCGCATGTGCCCCTGTGGCACGAGCGACCGACTCCCTCGTCATTCCCGAATTCGCCTTCGCCGACGACGATGGCGCACCGAGCGAGGCTGAGTCGGTCTGTCCGCCGCCTTCGGACTGCCAGCCGCGTTGGACTTTCGGTGCCGATTATCTGCTGCTCCGGCCGTCATTCAGCAACTCGACGGCCCTGTACCAGGCGACCGCGGCCGGTGGTCAATCGATTGCGACCACCGCGTTGAACTACGACTTCGGATTTGCCAGCGGTGTGCGGGGCTTC
Organism: Planctomycetia bacterium; assembly: GCA_046343855.1. Classification (GTDB taxonomy): domain Bacteria; phylum Planctomycetota; class Planctomycetia; order Pirellulales; family UBA1268; genus RGVT01. The sequence continues at coordinate 12,328 of JBKDMX010000111.1, read as the reverse complement.
CTTGGCTACAACTTCTCTCGCGACACGCTGGCTCGATTCAGCTACCTTGGTATCGATGCGGCCACTTCGGTCGCTGGGGTCGCCAGCGGCAACTGGGATGGAGGCGATGGCACGGCCATATTTGGCCCCATGGGCACGGAGGCGCTCCCAGACTCGGCGTCGATCCGCTCGTCGTCGAATGTCAGTCTCGACGTCTACGACATGGAGCTGGCCCGCAGATTCGAGCTTGATCCCGACGTGAACAATACCCCGCGGTGGGATACGGCAGGGAGCGCAGGAATCCGGTTCATGGACACGGCCGTCACGACGACGATCGACAACTACTGCCCGCTCTGCCCGAACTATTTCGCGACCACGGCTCGCACGTTTCAAGGTGTGGGGCCGCGGCTGGCGCTCCAGGGGCGGCGGTATCTGGGGCCGCGGCGTCGCTGGAGCGCGTTCGCCACCGGCGGCGCCGCCTTGCTGGTGGGCAACTATCAGAACGTCGATACCCGGGAGCGACTGCCCGTCAACGGCTTCTCGAGGCTCGTGCAGTCTCAAACCGTGGGCGGGACGCTCGTCGTGCCTAACTTCGACATCTCACTCGGCACGAGCTGGCAGTGGCGTGAGCGGACGAGCATCTCCGCCGGCTGGATGCTCATGTATTGGGGGCACCTCGGCTATTCCGAGACGATCGACACCGGCCCCGTTGGCGAACTCTCGTCCGTGCCGCTGACGAACTCCAGCCTCGCCTACGACGGCTTCTTCTTTCGGCTGACGCACAGTTACTAGCTTCACGCGAAACATCTGCATCCTGCCGATATTCGCTTGGCCGGCTCCGCCGGCATGCGCGAGGCCGCCATCCAGGCGGCCGGCGGTGCGAAACATTCGGCGATACGTCGAAGCCGACATGCGACTCACGCCGAGGAGGCGGTTGCGTCCCTACACGCCGAGGAGGCGGTTGCGCTTGGTGCGGCGCTCGGCGCGGAGGCGGGCGCGGCGCTTTGTTTCGCTGGGCTTCTCGAAGAACTCGCGGCGACGCATCTCCTTCTTGATGCCGCTGCGCTCGACCAACTTGCGGAAGCGGCGCACCGCTTCCTGAATGCTTTCCCGTTCGCGAACAGTGAGTTTGACCATGCGGAATCCGACGTCTGGAAGGGTCTGAGACAGCCCAACAGGATAACGCCCCGGGGCCGGTTCGTCCATGCCGTGCTCTCCCGGGCCAAAAAGGTGTCAGGACTCTTTTTCGGTCCACGTCTTCCGGGAGGCGGTGGAGTTGAGGCCGAAAAAGAGTCCTGACACCTTTTTGGCCGGGATCCGGTTGCGGAGCAAGCGGTCTACTTTTGACGGCTTTGGCGCTTGCGGTCGTGCTCGGAGAGCAGGATCTTGCGCAGGCGGATGACGTCGGGCGTCACTTCCACGAGCTCGTCCTCCTCGATGTATTCGAGCGCCTCTTCGAGCGACATCCGGCGCGGCGGCTTGAGCAGGATGTTGCGATCGCTGCCCGTGGCCCGCATGTTGGTGAGCTTCTTTTCCTTGGTGGGGTTGACGATCATGTCTTCGCTGCGGGCGTTTTCGCCGCAGACCATGCCCTCATAGACCTCGTCGCCCGGCTCGATGAAGAGTTCGGCCCGCTCCTGCAGGCCGTCGAGGCCGAAGGCCACCGCCTTCCCCGGCACCATCGAGACGAGCACGCCGTTGGCCCGCCCGGCGACCTCCCCTTCCATCGGGCTCCACTTCTCGAAGCGATGGTGCATGATCGCCGTGCCCTGCGTGGCGTTGAGCACGCGGGTGCGCAGGCCGATCAGGCCGCGGGCGGGGATCGAAAAGACGGCGTGGGCGAATTCACCGCGGTTGCCCATGTGCACGAGTTGGCCGCGGCGGGAGCCGGTGAGCTCCATCACGGGGCCGAGCTTCTCGTGGGGAACCTCCACGACGAGCGTCTCAAATGGCTCGAGCGTCTTGTCGCCCTCCTTGTGGAGAATCACGCGGGGCTTGCCGACCGAGAGCTCGTAGCCTTCCCGCCGCATCGTCTCGATGAGCACCGAGAGATGGAGAAGGCCGCGGCCCGAGACGGCGAATTGCTCGCTTCCCTCGATCGGCTCGACCCGCAGGGCGACGTTTTTCTCGAGCTCCTTCGTGAGCCGGTCGCGCAGATGGCGGGTCGTCAGGTACTTCCCCGACTTTCCGGCGAGCGGCGACGAATTCACGCCGAAGACCATCGACAGCGTTGGCTCGTCCACCGTGAGCCGCGGGAGCGGCCGCGGGTCGGCGGCGTCGCAGATGGTGTCGCCGATCTCCACGTCCTCGATGCCACTCACGGCGGCGATATCTCCTGCCGTCGCCTGCTCCACATCGATGCGGCCGAGCTTGTCGAACGACTGCACGCCCACGAGCTTCGCCGGCGCGAGCGTGCCGGCCGCCGTGGAGCGAACCACCGCCGACCCCTTGGTGAGCGTGCCCGACTCGACCCGGCCGATCGCGATCCGGCCCACGTAGTCGGACCAGTCAAGCGTGGTCACGAGCATCCTGAGCGGCGCCGCGGGATCGACCACCGGGCCCGGGATCTTCTCGAGCACGAGGTCGAGGAGCGGCTGCATCGTGCCTTCGCGCACGGACGGGTCGTGGGAGGCGTAGCCGCCGCGGCTCGACGCATAGACGTAGGGAAAGTCCGCCAGGTCGTCGTCGGCGCCGAGTTCCAGGAATAGCCCGAGGATCTCGTCGAGCACCTCCAGCGGCCGGGCATCGGGACGGTCGATCTTGTTGACCACCACGACCGGCCGCAGGCGGCACTCGAGGGCCTTGGAGAGCACGAACCGCGTCTGCGGCATCGGGCCCTCGGCGGCGTCGACGAGCACGAGCGCCCCGTCGGCCATCCGCAGCACCCGCTCCACCTCGCCGCCGAAGTCGGCGTGGCCGGGGGTGTCCATGATGTTGATCTTCGTGCCCTTCCACTCCACCGCGATGTTTTTCGCGAGGATCGTGATGCCACGCTCCTTCTCGAGATCGTTGGAGTCGAGGATTCGCTCGCCCGACAGCTGGCTGGCGCGGAATTGGCCGCTCTGGCGGAGCAGGCAGTCGACGAGCGTGGTCTTGCCGTGATCAACGTGGGCGATGATCGCGATGTTGCGGATGTCGGTCCGCCGTTCGACGGCAGGGGCGGTGGCGGATGCGAAGGCAGACATGGATCGGGACCCTGTGAAACGGTGCTTGGGGGGGTCAGAGGCCGCGGCGAGAAAACGGCCGCGGCACGGAGGGAGGGGAAACCAGCGGGAGAAAGATGATTATTCAGGAATGCCGCACGGTTGTATAGAGCCGATCGATGAGCTGGCCGAGCGGCTCGCGATCGCCCGCCGCCGTAGCGGCCGCGCGGAGCGCCGGCAGGCCGGCATCGCCGCGCATTCGCTCCACGGCCGCTTGGGCGAGGCTCGTGGACTCGGGCCCCACGAAAACCGCGATCAGCTCGTCGCCGCCGAGTCGGGCGAGGATCGCCGCTCCGTTGGCCGCTGCCCCGAATCGCACCGCCGCCGCCCGCAGCGCGGCGTCACCGGCGGCGAAGCCGCTTTGACGGTTGATCGCCTTGAGGCCAACCACGTCGGCCAACACTGCCGCGATGGCGCTCGGGCCGCCAGCCAGGTTGGCAAACCAGCGTTCCAGTTCCCCGCGAGGCGCGAGGCCGGTCACATGGTCTGTCTCCAGCATCCGCGGCAGCTCACCGATGAAAAAATGGAGACGATGGGGATCGAACCCACAACCCCCGCCTTGCAAAGGCGGTGCTCTCCCAATTGAGCTACGTCCCCGCTGGGATTGAATCCGCTTGGATTGAATGCGCGCGCCAAGATTCGAACTTGGGACCTCCACCTTATCAGGGTGGCGCTCTAACCAACTGAGCTACGCGCGCTCGGGGCCGCAGAGACGAGATATCGTCGCCGCCGATGCTCCGAGTGTAGGTCTGCCGGCGGCGATTTCAAAGGGGTGGGCGATTCGCCCTGTGGCGGGCGGTGCCGGAAAAGTGGGGCTGGCGCCGGCGGGCGTTCTCGCTACGTTTTGAGGGTCTCCGTCCCCGAAGGAACATTCCCATGACCACGATGGCCCGCCTCCCCTCCACCCGCCTCGCCTTCCGTAGGTCCGCCGCCCCGTTCTTCGCTGCCGCAATCCTCGTCGCCGCGCTGGCCGCCACGGCTTCGGCACAGCCGACGGTCGAATACGCGCTCGGCCTCTCCCCGTTTCAGAAGAACGTCGATTTCGACAAGGTCTCGGCCGAAGACGCGAAAAATTGCTCGATCAAGATGGAAAAGGAAGGGGGCGTGAACGCCTGGGTCGTGCGCGGGCCGCGGGGCGAAGTACTGCGGTCGTTTGCCGACACCAACGGCGATCGAGTCGTCGATCGCTGGAGCTATTACAAGGACGGCGCCGAGGTCTACCGCGACATCGATTCCAACCATAATGCGAAGGCCGATCAGGCCCGGTGGCTCAATGCCGGCGGCAGCCGTTGGGGCATCGACGAGGATGAAAACGGCACCCTCGATGCCTGGAAGTCGCTGTCGGCCGAGGAGGCCACCGCGGAGCTGGTCGAGGCGTTGCGGAGTCGGGATCCGGCTGTGCTCGCGCGGCTGCTGCCCGGCAAGGCCGATCTCGAGGCGGCCGGATTCGCCGAGCCGCGGCTCTCGGAGCTCGCCGGCCGCGTGGCGGCGGCCCAGAAAAGTTTTCCGGTCGTGGCTGCTGCCGCGCAGAAGCAGCTCGGTGCCGCGGTGCGATGGAACAACATGCTCGCCCCGCAGCCCGGTGTGCTGCCCGCCGGTGCCGATGGCGTCGCCAAGGACGTCGTGGCCTACGACAACGTGGTGGCGCTTGTCGATGCCGAGGGGGGCAAGGGCGGGCAGGTGTACGTCGGTTCGCTCGTGAGGGTGGGCGACACATGGCGGCCGATCGATCTCCCGCAGGTGCCGGGCGCCCAAGGGGAGCTCGCCGATTCGGTCGGCTTCTTCTCGCCGCGGATCGCCGACCGCGGCGTCAGCGAACTGGGCGGCCAGGAGAGCGAGAAGCTCAAGCCGATCCTCGCCACACTGCGCGAGATCGAGGGCAAGCTTTCGGCGTCGAGCGCGCAGAGCAGGCCCGGCCTGCTCGCCGAGCAGGCCAATCTCCTCGGGCAGGTGGTCGCCGCCGCGGAAGCCGCCGAGCAGCCCTTTTGGGTGAAGCAGCTGGCGGAGACGGTGGCCGCCGGCGTGCAGGAGGGAGCGCTGCCCGATGGCATCGACCGGCTCGAGCGGCTGGCGACGGCCGTGGCGGCGGACGATTCACTCGCGGCCTTCGTGGCGTTTCGCCTGGCCTCGGCCCGCTATGCGGCCAACATGCAGCAGTCGGGCGCCGACATCGGCAAGGTGCAGTCGGCCTGGCTCGATGAGCTCAAGCAATTCGTGGAGAAATATCCCAAGGCCCCCGATGCCGCCGAAGCGATGCTGCAGATGGGCATCGCGGATGAATTCTCCGGCGATGAGAAGCAGGCGCTCGCCCGCTACACGGCGATCGTCGCCGATTTCCCCGAATCCCCCTCGGCGAAGAAGGCCCGCGGCGCCGCCCGCCGGCTCGAGAGCGTCGGCAAGCCGCTCGCCCTCTCCGGCACCGCGATCGACGGCAAGCCGGTCGCGATCGAATCGCTCCGCGGTCGTCCGGTGCTCGTGCACTATTGGGCGACCTGGTGCGAGCCCTGCAAGGTCGACATCGCGCAGATCCGCGAGCTGTATGCCAAGTATGGGCCGAAGAAATTTGCCGTGGTTGGCATTGCGCTCGATTCCAACAAGGCCGAGCTCACGAAGTTCCTCACGGCGAAGCCGATCCCCTGGCCGCAGCTGCACGAATCCGGCGGCCTCGACGGCCGGCTTGCCGAGGAGCTCGGCGTGCTCACGCTGCCGACGATGATCCTCATCGATGCCGACGGCAAGGTGGTCGATCGCAATCTCGTGATCACCGACTTGGAAAAGAAGCTCGACTCGCTGCTCGGGGCGAAATAGGCGGCCGGCGAGCCGGGTTGCGGCGGCGGCGGTGAATCGGTATTGATCCCGCCATGTTGCTCGCACCGCTTGCGCTCATGCCTTTGTTCGCCGCCATCAGCCCGCTCGCCTGTGCGATGACTGGAGTGCAGATTCTCGGGCTCATCGCCGCCGGCATGGTGCGCATGGCCGAGGGCACGCGGCACGAGCGGGCCTGTCAGTGGCTGCTCGTCTTCGCGCTGGCGGCCGTCGGCGGGCTTTGCGGGTTCGCGCTGCAGTTTGGCGCCGCCGCCGGCGCCGCCTGCGCGGTCACGCTCACCGTGATGACGATGATCTGCGTCGTCGATTTCCGACCGGCAGTCTGACTCCTTGCCTATCTTTCCTGGCTTGTGGCGGCGCCTGGCGCCTCCGCGCAAACCGGAAAAAAACTCCCCTTCGGCAGTGGTCGTGGCCGAAAAAGATTCCCATGGCGGCGCTTCCATCCGCACGCCGCTTCAAGGAGTCTTCCATGTCCATCTCGAGAGCAACATTCCTGACGGCCATCGTCGCGGCGTCGTTTGTGACGGCGGCGGTTCGGGCCGATGACCTCGCCGCCACGGTTGCCAACAGGCTCCGTGATACGGGCGCCATGAAGGGGTATCGCGTCAACGTGAAGGCCAAGTCGGGCACGGTGTGGCTCGAGGGCGTGGTCTCCAATCCCAAGCAGATCGAGGCGGCGGTCGCCGCCGCCGAGAATGTCGAGGGCGTCGAACGGGTGGTGAACCGCCTCTCGATCGCCGACAAGGAGGCCTCGGCCGAGGGCAATGCCTTCGCGCTCCCCTCGTCGATCCGGTCGCTCGCCGGCATGCCGGCCGTGGCTGCCGAGACGCAGTCGAACGAAACCACCGCGGCTGCCGAGGAGGCGTCGCCAATCCAGCTCACCGCCGCCGTGGAGGAGGTCGCCAAGGCCCCCGCCGCGAAGGGCAGGAAATCGACGGCCCGTGGCCAGGCCACGTATGGGTCGAAGTCGCCAGCGATGGCCAAGGCAGGCCCGCGTCCACTCGGTGCGCCGACGGCCCGCCCCATGCAGCAGCGCGGCGGTGGCCGGCCACAGGCCGTGCGGACGAGCATGCGTCAGCCGATGGATCTGCCCGGACCGGGCGGCTATTCGGAAGGCGTGGTCGGTGAGCGGGTGATCGACGGCGGCGTTGCGGGCGAGGGGTATTCCAGCGATGGCGGCGTCGGGGACGGCCAGATGGTGCCCGGCTCGATGCGATTCACCGAGGGGCCTGCGGGGGCCGCCGACTGTCCGCCCGGCATGGCCGGCAGCATGGGAGGCAGGCCGATGCCGATGGGTGGCCCGGGTGGTGCTGGCGGCGGCATGGCAGTGCCGGTCCGCGGTGGTGGGCCCAACATGCCCAACTACGCCTGGCCCAGCTACGCCTCGTATCCCAACTACGCAGCCCTCCAATATCCCACGCAGTATTCGCCGACTGCCTGGCCCTACATCGGTCCCTTCTATCCCTATCCGCAGGTGCCGCTTGGCTGGCGGCGGGTCTCCCTCGAATGGGACGACGGCTGGTGGTGGCTCGACTTCGACGAGCGGCACATGCACAGCCACCACCGCTAGGCCTCGGCCCCGGAATGCCTGACACGAAACCCGGGATGCCTGACACGAAACAGCCCACCCTCGCTCCGGCGGGGGTGGGTTTTTTCATGCCGTCGGACGCCGCCCTCCGTCTTTGCGCAGTCGAAGAAATCCGCAAGTGTGGCGCTGGCATGGCCGATACAACCGGCAGGGTCGACGAGATCGACCGCTTCAAAAGCCGCCCGAGGAGATCGCCATGAAGGTTCGTGCCCGGTTGTTCGCGATGGCCCTGCTGGTTGCCTCCGGCGCCGTCTCGCAGAGCGGCTGCTTCTGGATCACGTCGCAAGGCCCCAATCTCGGCCCGCTCGCGTTCCCGATCCCCGTTCCCGTCTTCATGCAGAAGAGCAAGGAAGACCAGTTCTGGAACTACGAGCGGTATGAGCGGGCCCCGATCCTTGGCCCGCTGCAGGCCGGCGGCCCATGCGAGGCCCTCGACGAGCCGAGCGACGACGAGGTGATGCGGGCGCTCGAGAAGGCCCGCCCCGTGCAGGGCAACTGGCCCTTCCTCTACGAGGTGCAGCGCAACCACGTGCGGATCACCAAGTGCAAGATCTCCGACTACATCGATCCGCCGCGGCACTACCCGCTGGTCGGCCCCGCCCAACTCCACCATGCCCACTACAAGTGCACGGTCTACTTCCAGGAAGTGAAGCGGATCGGCTGGCCGGTGCCCCACACGCTCGTCGATGACGACTGCCAGGAAGTCGTGTACATCGATCACGACCACCTCCACATGGTGGGCGACGTCGACACCGGCTGCGACGCGAACTTTTAGGGTTGACGAATCTGGCGTAGCACCGGCTCGCGGGCGGCAAAAGTCTCCTCGCGGTGGGCCGCGGCGGCCCAATGCTCGTCGAGCTTTCGCCGACCCGCTCGCCTTCCCGCCTCAGAGTTCCACGCCGGTCGTGACGGTCGTGACGGCGAGGTGTTGGGCCACCGAAGGATTGGTCGCGTGTGGCCGGGGCAGTCGATTCCTACCGATGCGCGGAGCATTGCCTCGAGGGAACGGGGCGGCCGCGCTCCGGAATCCTTCAGATGGTGCCACGGACGGCCCCACATCCCCGCGCCTGGCTTGCGGCCGGCTGCCTCGTCGCCTGCGCCATGTCGATGGCCGCCGGGCAGCACGCGATTGCGCAGGGCACCCGTGCATGGGCTGGCTCAGAGGCCGCCGTGCGCGAGCGCGGCGAATTACGGGTGGCCGCAGCGGTTGAATCGCGGCCCGCCGGCGATGCCGCCGTAACCACGCCGGCCGCGGAGCCGCTGATCCCCACCGGCAACCTGCTGGCCACGATCCGCGATGGCGGAATCCTGATGGTGCCGCTCATCGGCTGCTCGTTTTTGCTGGCCGTGTTTGGCTTCGAGCGGATGGTGAGCCTGCGTTGGGGCCGGGTGGTGCCGAAGCTCTTCGTGAACCACTTCCTCGAGCAGCTGCAATCGGGGCAGCTCTCCCGCGGCGAGGCGATCGACGCCTGCGAGGAAAACGGCAGCCCCGCGGCGAAGGTCTTCGCGGCCGCCGTGCGCCGCTGGGGGAAGCCGGCCGTCGAGATCGAGCAGGCGGCGATCGATGCCTGCGAGCGCGAGGTGAATCACCTGCGGCGGTATCGCCGCGTGTTCAACGGGATCGCCACGATCGGCCCGCTGCTCGGCCTGCTCGGCACGGTCTTCGGCCTCATCCGGTCGTTCAACGACGTGGCCGGCGCCGGCGCGATGGGGCGGCCCGACCTGCTCGCCCGCGGGTTCGGCGAGGCCCTGATCACGACGGCGATGGGCCTGCTCGTGGCCATCCCCGCGATGGTGCTGCATTGGGTCTTCACGAGCCGCGTCGATCGGCTCGCCATGCGGCTCGACGAGACCTGCCAGCAGGTGATCGACGAAATCTCGCTGGAGGCCTGAGCATGCCGCTGGTCCGCCTGAGCGACGATGAAGAGCCCGCACCCAACCTCGCGCCGATGATCGACGTCGTCCTCGTGCTCACGATCTTCTTCATGTGCGCCACGCGGTTCTCGGGCGACGAGCGGAAGTTCGATCTCGAGCTGCCCCAGGTCGAGGCCGCGGCGGCGGTGGACGCCGGGCGTCCGGAGATCGTCGAGGTGGAGGCGTCGGGTGGCTTGAGGCTCGCGGGGGAAGAAGTGGCCGACACAGCGCTCGCCGCGAAGCTCACGGCCCTCCGCGAGACGAAGCCCGAGCTCGCCGTGATGATCCGCGGCGATCGGACGGTGCCCCATGGCCGGATGGCGGAGGTCTACGAGGCCTGCCGGACGGCCGGCGTGCGGCACGTGGCGATCTCCGTGCAAGCTCGGTCCGACGCGCGGGCCGCGCGGCCCGCTGCCACCCGCAGATGACGAGGTCTTTGCGATGGGCTCCGGCTGGATCGTCTGGGGCGGTTTCCTCGGTATCTGCGTGGCCGTCGGCGCGGCGATCGTGCGCACGCGCTGGCTCCAGTCGCAAACGCTGAAGAAGTGCGTGCTGCTCTCGGTCGCGTTTCATGCCTTGCTGGCGGTCGTGGCCGCGACCGTCGGCGGCACGCGGCCCGCGTCGTGGGGAACGGCCGACGAGGGCCCGATGACGATGATGGTCGTCTTGGCCGATGAGCCCACAACCGAGGCGGTGCCCGCGCCCGCCGAGGCGGCGACTGTCGAAGCATCCGACGACCCCGAGATGAATCCGCCCGAAGACCTCGCCGCCACGGCGCCACCGGACGACTTCGTGCCACTCCTGGCGGATGCCGAAGCCGAGAAGCAGCCCGAGAGCCCGCAGGCAACGGATGCGCCGCCGAAGCCTGCAGACCAGCAACCGGCCCGTCGGGCCGTGCCGGATCTCTATGCGGATCGTGTCGGGGGGCGACGGGCCGCGGCCGCGGCTGCCCGCGGTGGTTCGCTCGAGACGGAGCGGGCGGTGCAGGCGGCGCTCGCCTGGCTCGCTGCCGCGCAATCCCCCGACGGCCGCTGGAGCGCCGCCGCGCATGGCGCCGGCGTGGAGCGGTCGGTGCAGGGGCACCATCGGCACGGCGCCGGCGCGAAGAGCGATCATGGCGTCACGGGGCTTGCGCTCCTGGCGTTTCTCGGCGCCGGCCACACCCACACCGACGGCGGGCATGCCGGCACTGTCTCCCGCGGACTGCGGCTGCTCGTGGATCGTCAGCGGTCCGACGGCTCGCTCGCCGGTGACGCGGAGTTTTTCGCGTCGCTCTATTGCCACGGCATGGCGACGATCGCGCTGGCCGAGGCCTGCGCCATGACGGGCGACGAAGCCCTGCAGCCGCCGCTCGATCGCGCCGTGCGCTACACGCTCGCCATGCAGAGCCCGGCGACGGGCGGCTGGCGGTATGCCGCCGGCGACCGCGGCGACACGAGCCAGCTCGGCTGGCAGGTGATGGTGCTCGCGAGCGCCCGCCAGGCCGGAATCGGCGGGCTCGAGGAGGCGGAGTCGCGGGCGCGCGGGTTTCTGCGGACGGTCTCGTCGGGCCGGGCGGGCGGACTGGCCGCCTACCGGGCCGGCGAGCGGCCGACGCTGGCCATGACGGCCGAGGCGCTCGCGTGCCGGCTGTTTCTCGGGATGCCGCCCGACCACCCGGCCGCGCTCGAGGCGGTCGACATGCTCGCGCAATCGCCGCCGGCCCGCGAGAGCCCCAATGCCTATGCCTGGTATTACGCGACGCTCGCCTCGTTTCATGCGGGTGGGCCGCAGTGGGATCGTTGGAACGAGCGGCTGCATTCGGCGCTTCTGCCGCTGCAGCGCCGCGAGCCTGGCAGCCTCGCTGGCAGCTGGGATCCCGATCCCGTGTGGGGCGGCCACGGTGGCCGCGTCTACTCCACCGCACTGTCCGCGATGACGCTCGAGGTTTACTACCGCCACCTGCCGATGCATCGACAGGCCGCTGGTGCCGCGGCAACGCTTCCGTAGGACAGGCCTCCTTGCCTGTCTGGTCCATCCCATCGCCTCCGAAAGAATCGCCATCAATTTGCTTCTCGGGGCCGTGGGATTAGACTTGCATCGTGGCTCGTTCGCCCAGCAGGGAGTGTCAGGTGCAACCAATGTTTGCGTTCATGGGATTGGGAACGGTCGAGTTGATCATCGTGGCAGGCGTGATCCTGCTCCTGTTCGGCTCCCGTCTTCCCAAGGTGATGCGGTCGCTTGGCGAAGGCATCGTCGAATTCAAGCGCGGCGTGCAGGGCATCGAGGATGACAGTGCCAGCCACGGCGAAGGCCGCCACTGATCGCCCTTCGGTCCTGCCTGCCCTTCCCTGCCCCGTAACCGCCTGAGCGGCATATGTTTGGACTTGGCCCCGTCGAGATCGTCGTGATTGGCGCGATCGCCGTGATGCTCTATGGCAAGCGGCTGCCCGAGGTGGGTCGCTCGGTCGGCCAGGGCATCGGCGAGCTTCGCAAGCAGATGACCACGCTCTCCCGCGACATGGATTTGGCCGCGCATCTCAACGCGGCGCCGGCCAAGCGTGTGGGACGCCGTTTCGACGACGACGGCGGCCAGCCTTCGGCCGCGGCCCCGCGGTTCGACCCGCCATCGGATGCGGGAGAAACGAGCCCATCGTGACGGCCTTGCCGGCGGATGCTACGATCCGCCGGAGATGATTTGCCGGGCAGCTAGCTCAGTTGGTTAGAGCGCTACGTTCACACGCCATCTAATCGATTGATGACGCAGCCCGACACGCGGTCGCGGTCGATCTAAAAACACGCAAGAAACACCTGCCGATGGTCGGCAGCGCCCTCACGG
>JBKDMX010000110.1:0-41738 GCA_046343855.1 Planctomycetia bacterium | reverse complement strand
TCTTGGCCGAGCGGGCTGGGCTGCCGGTAGTGGCAAAGCTTGCGCGGAACCGGATCGACCTTGGCAGAGGCGCCCGGAGCATCGTCCCCAAAGGCGCCTACGTGGCGAAGTACGAGATCGTCGTGCCCCGGGCGCTGGTGCAAGAATGAACGAGGCGTATCGGGCCCAGGTACGGCTGATGCTGGACCTGCTGCCGCTGGGGCAGTTGCTGGGCATGCCTGCGCCATGAATGATTCACTTGTGTTTTTACTTCCGTGGAGACCATCAAAGCCATGCCTGGAGTGTATGAAGGCGAATCGGCGCTCGTGATCCTGATCGGCGTCTTGCTCGTCGGGGTGAGCCTGACGATTCATGCCTTCTTCATGTTTCTGATCCTGAAGTCGCAGGTCTGGCTCAGGCAAGGCGTCTTGTCCAAGGCCAGCGGCGCCGCGCTCCTCGTGCCCTCGATCCTGGCGGCGACTGTGTTTATTGCACTGTCGAGTTTTATCCAGGTCACCTTGTGGGCCTTGGTGCTCTGGCAATTCGGCCCCTTCGACGGCTTTCAGGAAGCGCTGTACTTCTCAGGCACGACCTACACGACGCTGGGAACGGGCCGCCATGTGCTCGTTGCTCCCTTCCGTGGGTTCGAGGCCATGGAGGCGAGCGCGGGAATGCTTGCATCAGGGCTCAACACGGCTGTCCTGTTCGGAATCCTTGCGAGCATGGGCCGCAAGCATTCGGGTTTCGAGGAGTTTTTTCGATAGCCCGATGGTCGCGCAGCGCAGGGAGCAGGCCCAGCAGTTCGTGATCGGGCCGGCGCGTAGAATCCCGCATGCCACGCCGCGAGTGTCTCATTCTGTGCAAGTCGGTCCACCACGGCAGCACGGCCAAGGTCGCGGAAGCCATGCGCGAAGTCCTTGGCGGGCGTGTCGCCGCGCCTGAGGAAGTGCCATATGCGAGCCTGGCCGACTGCGGCGTCGTTGGCTTTGGCTCGGGGGTGTACTACGGCGGGATGCACCCGGCGCTTGTCGAGTGGCTCCGCGGACTGCCCGATGCCGCGGCGGCCACCATCCCCGCGTTTATCTTCACCACCTCAGGCCTGCCGTTTCTGGCAAAGGTTTGGGCCGCCCCGTTGCGACGGCTCCTGGCTGGGAAGGGCTTTGACGTTCTGGGAGCGTTTGCCTGCCAAGGCTTCGATACGTGGGGCCCGCTCTGGCTCACCGGTGGCTTGAACAAGAATCACCCCGACGACCGCGACCTCGAGCGAGCGCGACTGTTTGCCGACGACATCGCTCGGAAGGTCTGGCCCGCCAAGACTGCCGTCAGGTCTGCGTGACGCTCGCATCGCGCCGCAGGGCGGCCCGGCCGACGATGTGGATGAGAAACCCAACCGGACCGGCGAGGAACGTGAGTACGAGCGCGACCGTCCTCAGCATCCAGGGCATCCCGAGCCTGACGCTGTCGCGGGCGATCCAGGCGCCGACGACCATGTCGAAGGCGAGGTAGTGCGTCCAGGCCGCGGCGAACACCCAGTCGTCGCGGAAGACGTCACGCAGGCCCGCAAGCGTCATGACATCTCCCGGCGGCGGGCCGTTCTCGGCAAGCTTCCAGCCGATCACGCTTGCATAGGCAAGTGCCAGGAGGCCGGGCACGACCACGCCGCAGAGCACGCGCGACACGAGCTTTTTCCCCGGGAACAGCAGCAACGGGATCCAGGCCACAAGCGCGAGCGTGTTGGTGACCTGGAAGAATGTCTCGGGCATGGAAGCGGTCTGCTTTCTAGCGGCGGGTCGGCGGCGCGCCCGCCATGCCGGGGAACGCCTGGCCGGGCGCGGGGCGCGACTCGCAGGGATGGAAGGCCGCCCAGACCGGATTGTGGTCCGACACCTCGAGCGCATTGTCGAGCGGCAGTCCGAATGCGTGCTGGAGATCGAGCACGCCCCAGAGGCCGAGGTATTCCGCCGTGGCCGGCCGCGCAAAGACGAGGTTGTCGTAGGTCTTCGTGCGACGGGTGTTGGTCGTGACGCCCGCGACGGCCCAGCCCACGCCGGGAATTCGCTGGAACGAACTGAACTGCGGCGGGCCGGCGTTGAGATCGCCGAGCAGGATCACGTCGTCTTCGTCGGGGCGGGCCGCCTGCATGCTCCGGAAGACATCGCTGAGCGCGTCGAGCTCCTGCGGCACCTCGTCGGGATCGGTGTGGATGTCGACGAGCCAAAACGTAAACGCCATCTCGGCCGGCTTGATCCGCGTGCGGAAGCGGGCGTGCATCGGCGGGCGATGCAGTCTGCCACCCGGATCGGGCACGATGCCCACCGACGAAGGATCCACCTCGATGCGGTCGGTGTCATAGACGAACGCATACTGCTCCTTGCTCACGGTGCGGCCCTGCCGCGGGCCGATCACGTAGTGGTAGCGGCTGCCGTCGGCGTTCACGGCGCGGACGAAATCGGGGATGATCGAATCCGACTTCGCCCGCACCTCCTGGATCGCGACGATGTCGAAATTCCGCACGACCCGCGCGAGCACCTCGACGACGTGGGCCTTCGCCATCTTCGATTCGCCGAAGACCTGGATGTTGAAGCTGGCGATCAGGACGCCGTCCCACGGCTTGACGGTCGGGCCCGCCGCCCGCGCCACGGGCACAGGGGCGCCGACGAGCCAGGCGCAGACCGCCACGACCGCGACGAGACCTCTGGCCATACGCTGAGCGCTCCCCACGCCGTTCCCTCCGCCCCTTGTATCGGCCTTCGGACGGGGTCGACTCGGCAACGATTTCCCGTCGTCCGTATCAGCCACCGACGAGCGAGAGCGCCTCGGCCGCCAGCCGGGCCAGCCGGGGATCTGAATTCCCCGCCGCCCGCGCGAGCGCATCGCGGGCCGCACTCGCCCCGGGGCCGATTTTTCCCAGGGCCCAGGCCGCTCGCTGCCGCACGGCGATGTCGACGGCCGCATCGACCAGGCCGGCCAACAATGTTGCCGTAGAGGCCGCACTCGCCCCAGTTCGCCCCAGCAGCGTCACGGCCCAATACGCAACGAGCGGATCGCTCGAGCCGGCAAGCTCGGCGAGGTTTTTCGTCGCGTCTGGCGGCGGGGGCCCGAGTTCCTCGAGCGCCGCAGCGGCCCACTCGCGAACGCGATCATCGGCATCGCCGCAGGCCCGCACGAGATCGGCCGCGGCCCCCGACGCCGCCTCGCCGGCGCGGCAGAGCGCCTCGGCCGCTTCCGCCCGCTCGTCGGCATTCGTGGCGGAGAGCCGCCGCAGGAGCGCCGCGATGTCTTGATTGCCGGAATTGTCCACCGCGCCCTCCCTTTGGAAACCGTTTCAATTTCGACCGATTTCGGGCCGCGGCTTTGGGAAATCGGCATGCCGCGCGGCTTCCGCGTCGCACCGTATCATGGCCGGTGATCACGCCATGCACGAAGTCTTCGAACACACCGCCGACCTGGGCCTCCGCGTCGAGGCGGCCTCGCTTCCCGCGCTCCTCGCCGAGGCGGCCCAGGGGTTTTTCGAGATCATCGCCGGCGACCTCGCCCAGATTCGGCCGCAGGTCTCCCGCTCGTTTGCGATCGCCGGCGAGGATCCCACCTATCTCCTGCTCGACTGGCTCGGCGAACTGCACGCCGCCTTTGAAATCGACCGGCTGCTCTTCCGCGAGTTTGACGTGGCTGTCCACGATCGCGGGCTCACGGCCACGGCCCGTGGCGAGCGATACAATCCGGCCGTGCATACACTTGCCCACGAAATCAAGGCGATCACGCTGCACGAACTCGACGTGCGCGAGCTTCCCGGAGGCTGGCAGGCCACGTTGATCGTCGACATCTGAGCGAGCAAGCCGACCGATGCCCGTGCAAGCCTCCGACACCATGCCCGCCGGCGATCGCTCGTTCACCGGCCCGCTCGAGCGGGTCGACGACTGCTGCTACCGCATCCCGAAGTCGTATAAGCCGGGGATGCTCGTCGACGGGCTCATCTTCGCCGACGAGCGGCTGGTCTCGCACCTGCGGAGCGACCGGGCGCCGGAGCAGGTGGCCAACGTCGCCTTCCTGCCCGGCATCCAGTCGGCGAGCCTGGCGATGCCCGACATCCACTGGGGCTACGGCTTCTGCATCGGCGGCGTCTGCGCCACCGACCCGGCCGTCGGCGGCGTGGTCTCGCCTGGCGGCGTGGGCTACGACATCAACTGCGGCGTGCGGCTCGTGCGGACGAATCTCGAACTGGCCGACGTCCAGCCGATCCTCGTGCAGCTCGTCAACCAGATGATCCGTGACATCCCCGTGGGCGTGGGGCAGGGGGGCAACCACATCTTCTCGCCGGCTGAGCTGCGCGTGCTCATGCAGGAAGGGGTGGGCTATCTCCGCGGCCGCGGCTTCGCCACGCCCGACGACATCGCCTGCACCGAGGCCGAGGGCTGCATCGCCGAGGCACGCCCCGAGCTCGTCAGCGACCGCGCGCTCGCCCGCGGCAACGACCAATGCGGCACGGTGGGCGCCGGCAACCACTTTATCGAGGTGCAGGTGGTCGATCGCGTCGAAGACCCCGTGGCCGCGGCCCGGTTCGGCCTCCACGCCGGCCAGATCTGCGTGCTCATCCATTCGGGATCGCGCGGCCTTGGCTACCAGGTCTGCGACGACGCCCTCAAGGCCCTCCGCGACGCGCCGGCCAAATACGGCATCGCGCTGCCGGACCGGCAGCTCGTCTGCGCGCCGGTCGAAAGCCCGGAGGGCCGCCACTATCTCGGCGCGATGCGGGCCGCGGCCAACTACGCCTTCTGCAACCGGCAGCTCTTGATGTGGCAGGTGCGCGAGGTGTTTGCGCGGGTGTTTGCCAAACCCTGGGAGACGCTCGGCATGGAACTCGTCTACGACGTTGCCCACAACATCGCGAAGATCGAGGAGCACGACGTGGCCGGCTCGCGCAAGCCCGTGTGCGTGCACCGCAAGGGGGCCACCCGTGCCTTCCCGGCCGGCCACCACGATGTCCCGCTCCGCTACCGCGACATCGGCCAGCCGGTGATCATTCCGGGTGACATGGGCCGCGCGAGCTGGGTGCTGCTCGGCGGCCCGCGGGCGCTCGAGCGGTCGTTCGGCACCACCTGCCACGGGGCCGGACGCTGCCTCTCGCGGACGGCCGCCACCAAGGCCGCCAAGGGCCGCAACATCCGCGACGAACTCTCGAAGAGCGGCGTCGTGGCCCGCAGCCGCAGCCGCGAAGGGCTCGCGGAGGAGCAGCCGCTGGCCTACAAGGACGTCGACATCGTCGTCGACGTGGTCCACCGCGCCGGGCTCTCGACGAAGGTCGCTCGCCTGCGTCCGCTCGGCGTGATCAAGGGGTAGGGGCTGATGGCTCGTCGAGTAGGGGGAGGCTCGTGGGTCGGCGGAAGCTCGACGAGCATTTGGACCGAGTCTTCGAGGGCCACCGCGAGAATCCGAAGGAGTTGCGAAGCAATCGACTTCTGCCGCCCGCGAGCCGGCGGGGATGAGATTCGGGTCGAAGCGTATTACGCGACCTCGCGTTCCCACTTCGTCGCGGGCGAGCCGAAGTCGCGGAGGAGCTCCACGACCCGCTCGTCGCTCACCTGCTCGAAGTTGCGATAGAACTGCCCCACGGCCCAGAAGTCGATCGGCTCGAGCAGGCATTCGATCCGGTCGCAGAGCGGGCGGATCGCGTCGAGCCGGTCGGGGGCGCCGACGGGCAGCGCGACGATGATCTCCCGCGCACCGGCCGCCCGCACGGTGTGCAGGGCCGCGATCATCGTGGCGCCCGTAGCGATGCCGTCGTCGACGACGATCACCGAGCGGCCCTTGATCGGGGCCTGCGGCCGGACGGCGCGAAACATCGCCTTGCGGCGTTCGATCTCCTCCATCTGCCGCTTCCGCTCGGCCTCGATGTAGGCGTCGCCGGCGTCGGTGACGGCGCTGGCGAAGTGGTTGAGATAGACCTCGCCCGATTCGGAGACGGCTCCAAGGGCGAGCTCCGGCTGGTGGGGCGACCGCAGCTTGCGGGAGAGCACGACATCGAGCTCGGCGCCGAGTCCGCGGGCGAGGGCCGCCCCCACCTCGACGCCGCCGCGCGGGATGGCGAGCACGAGCGGCTTCTCCGTTCCCGCGAAGCCGCGCTGCCGAAGCCGCTCCACGAGCATCCAGCCGGCATGATCCCGATCGGTGAAGAAGAGCTGGTTCATGATGGGCTCCTCAGGTGCCTGGCAAACCATTCCGCGGCAAGCCGTGCCGCCTCTTCGAGCGTGCCCGACTCCTCGAACAGGTGCGTCGCCCCCGGCACGACGGCCAGCTGCTTCTCCGCCGTGATCTGCTCGTAGGCGAGCCGGTTGAGCGTGAGCACCTCCTCGTCATGTCCGCCGACGATCAAGAGCGTGGGGGCGGCCACGCGGGCGAGGGCCCCGCCGGCCATGTCGGGCCGACCGCCGCGCGAGACGACCGACTTCACACGCGGCTCGTGCGCCGCGGCCACGAGCGCGGCTGCGGCGCCCGTGCTCGCGCCGAAGAGCCCTAGCGGCAGCGCTGCCGTCTCCTCGCGGCCGGCCACGAACCGGATCGCGGCGGCGAGCCGCTCCGCGAGGAGTCCGATGTCGAAGACGTTGACGCGGTCGAAGCTCTCCCGCTCGGTGAGCAGGTCGAAGAGAAGCGTGCCGAGCCACGATTCATGGAGCACGCCGGCGACGTATTGGTTGCGCGGGCTCAGCCGGCTCGAGCCGCTGCCGTGTGCGAAGAGGACGAGGCCGTGCGCGGTTTCAGGCAGCGCCAGTCGCCCCGGCAGGCTGATGGGGCTCCCCGAGGCCGCGAGGGCCGGGATCGAGACATCCGATGCGGTGACCGCGGTGGTGAGTGTCATGGATTCGTGTCTCCGGGGATTGGGGGGCGTCAGACGTGGCCGCGGCGGGCGGCGTGGCTGTGGGGATGCACGAGTTGCACGTGCGCGGCCTGCGCCCCTTGATCCCCCTCCTCCTCGCTGAAATGAACCTCCGAGCCGATCTCGAGCATGCGGAAATCGTGTTCGCTGATTGCGTGCTGGTGGAAATAGATCTCGCGGCCGTCGGGGGTGGCGAGAAAGCCGTAGCCCTGCAGCGGAAAGACCTGTGTCACCCGGCCGATCGCCCGCGGCGCATGCGGCTTCACCGCGCCCCGCAGGTGGCGGATATGGTCTTCCAGTTGACGCCGCGCGGCATCGAACGAATCCCGCATCGCCACGTAGACATCCTCGTGGGCATGGTCGAACGGATGATTGCGGTTCACGACGATCTCCCTGCCCGGCACCACGAGATCGACGCGGACGGAATAGAGCCGCCCCTCACGCTTGTGGCGATGGGGCTGGGCGATCACGACGTGGCAGCCGGTGATCCGATCGTAGACCGATTCGAGACCCTCGATGTGCCGCAGGGCGGCCTCACGAACGGCCTCGTCCAGGGGAATGTCGTCGAAGGAAACCTGGGGCGCTGTCTGCATGGTGGAACCGCCTCACGCGTCGATGGGCCGGCTCTGGCGTCGGCTCAGGAGACGGTATCGTCCCAGCGATTTGATGGCTTCGGTTCGCGCTCGGGCCGCGATTGACCGGCCGCGAGAGCAGAGACACTTCGTGCGGACCGGCGCAGCAGGCCAATCGGGCGATCACTCCGCCGAGATCGCCTCGAGCAGGTCGAGCCGGGCGGCGCGGCGGGCGGGCAGCCAGGCGGCGAGCATCGTGATCGCGACCGCCGCGGCCATGTTGGCCGCGACCACTCCGGGGCGAAACGACGGTCGGATCGGATGGCCGAGCAGCGGCTGGCTCGCCATCTGGATGAAGAGGGCCGTCACGATGCCGCCGAGCAGGCCGATCAAGGCACCGGCGATCCCGAGCAGCAGGCTCTCGAGCACGACCATCCGGGTGACCTGGCCACCTGTCATGCCGACCGTGCGCAGGAGCCCGAGCGTGCGCTTCTTTTCGAGCACGTTCATCGTGACGGTGTTGGCGACGCCGAGACTGCCGACCACGAAGCCGAGGCCCAGGATCGCCCAGAGCGAGCCGACCACGCCGCTGACGATCGTGTCGATGAACGACTGCACGTCGGCGAATGACTTGAGCACCATGGAGTGCTCGTCGGCGATTACCGCGAGCGGTTCCTGAATCGCCGCAGCCTTGCCCGGCTCGGCCGCGACGAGCAGGATGTCGGCGACGTTCATGCCGAAGCGTTTTCTGGCGGTATCACGCGCGAGATGGATCGACGCTCCGCCGGAGGTGTAGTCGACGACGAGCGCCGCGATTCGCACCTTCGTAGTCCGGCCATACACCTCCAAGGCGATCTCGTCGCCCGCTTTCACTCCCGTGCGTTGGGCCAGTACGGTGCCCGCGACCGCGTCGCCGCGGGCGAGCGCCTCCCGCACCGCGGTCTCCGTCGCCCCCACTGGCTCCAGTGGCAGCGGTTTGTCGGCCGCGATGTCGCGGGCCACGACGACGCAGGCCTTGCCCCCAACGCGGCCCGTGGCGATGCCGATGCCCTCCACGCTCTGAATGCCGGGCAGCGATCGAACTTCCTCCTCGGCGGTTTTTGTCTCCGGGCCGTCGGCGGCCGCCGCCACGCTGATCATGCCCGCGTGGGTCAGCATCCAGTCGGCTCGCATCATCCGAGCATACCAGCCGAGCACGTTGTCGACGTTGTCGCGGATCGCATGGCCCAGGCCGATGCCATTGCTCACCGCGACGACGAGCACGCCCGTCGTGAGCGCCGTGCGGATCGGCTGCCGCAGGATCTGCTCGAGCGCGAGGGCGCCCTCGATCCGCCACCGCGGCGGAATGAACGACGCGATCGCGCGGGCCAGCGGCGGCAGCATCGCCGGCGTGGTCGCCACGAAGGCCAGGAGCATCGCGATGCCGGCGGGTACCGCCGCCCGCGGCGGCAGTCGCTCCGTGAGCACCAGCGCCATGATCGCCGCCGCCGCGGCCCAGAGGCCCAGGGCGACGGCCACGAACTTCAGCGGCACGCCCCGCGCGGCCGCCGGCGCCTGCGAAAGCCCCTCGAGCGGATCGATGGCCGTCGCCTCCTGCGAGGGCCACCAGGCCGCTGCCGCCGCGATCGCGGTGCCGAGCACGATCGCCAGCGGCACCACGAGCGGGTGCACGATCAGCGCGGCCGTCGGCGCCTGCAGCGCCTGCGAGATCCCCGCGGAGATCGGGCCGGCGGCCAAGAGCCCGAGCGCCGCCCCCGCGACCGCCCCGATCGCCCCGAGGATCGCCGCTTCGCTCGTGACGAAACGGCGAACCTGTCGGCCGGTCGCCCCAAGGAGCCGCAGCAGCGAAAATCCGCGCCGGCGTTCCGTCACGTTCATGAGCATCGCATTGCCGACGATGAACCAGGCCATCGCCATCGTGAGCCCCGTGACGAAGTCGAGCCCGAGGTTGGCGGAGTGCATCACGTCTTCCGCCATGCTCGACCGGCCGGCGGGGATCTCGGCCATGAGCCTTTCGGGGAGCCGCGTCGCGACGAGGTCGAGCACCTGCCCGCGCGAGGCTTCGGGCCGGATGACCACCCGCGCGCGGTCGATGTAGCCGAGCGACCGCGACATGTCGGAGAGCGTGGCGATGTCGACGATCACGCCCGACCCTTCCGCGAACCAGCGGATGGAATTTCCATCGGCAAGCCCGACGATTTCGAGCCGCATGATCCGTCGCCGTGCGAAGAAGATCACGTCGTCTCCCAATTTCTTTCCGAGGCTCTCGGCGACCGCGGCGTCGAGCACGACCTCGCCGGTGCCGCTGCAGGGGCGGCCGGCTTCGAGCACGAGCAGCCCATTCGCCGCGAGCGCCTCCGCATCGACGCCGACCGCGATCTCGCGCACCCGCTTCTCGCCGACGCGCAAGAGCGTGGGGCGATAAAAGAGCGGCACGACTGCCCGCACGCCCGGAATGTCGGCGAGCTTCGGCAGGAGATCGATGTCGAACCGGCCGCCTCCTCGGGCCGAGACGTCGATCGACGGCACGCCCTCGACGGTCTCCGTGAGCCGGCGATAGCCCGCCCGCGAGGCATCCGCGGCCACCCAGGTGGCGACGACCGCACCCACCGCGACGGCCACGCTCGCCACCGTCGCCAGCGCCCGGCCGGGGCGGTTGCGCCACTGTCGCAGCAGAAGGCGGCCGAGATTCATCGCTCGCTTCCAGTCAGCGGCCGGTTGCCGCGGGGGCCGTTTTCCGAGTCGGAGGCGACGAGCCCGTCGCTGATCCGAATCGTGCGGCCCGCTGCGGCGGCCACGCTCGCATCGTGCGTGACGAGGATCACGGTCTGGCCGCGTTCGGCGACGAGCGTGCCGAGCAATTCGACGACGCGCAGCGAGTTGACGGAATCGAGGGCGCCTGTCGGCTCGTCGGCGAGGACGATCGCCGGCTTGGCGACGAGGGCCCGCGCGATCGCGCCGCGCTGCTGCTCGCCCCCGGAAAGCTCGTCGGGGCGATGGCGGGCGCGGTGGCCCATGCCGACCATGTCAAGCGCCGCGAGCGCGGCTTCGTCGGCACGTTTTTCCGATGCGCCGTCGAGCACCAGCGGCAGGGCGACATTCTCCGCGAGTGAGAGCTCCGGCAGCAGGTTATACCGCTGAAAGACGAAGCCGATTCGCCGCCGGCGGACGACCGCGAGGGCATCGTCGTCGAGCGACGCGAGATCGATACCCTCGAGCAGCACGCGGCCGGACGTGGGCCGCGTGATCCCGCCGAGCATGTGGAGGAGCGTGCTCTTGCCGGAGCCCGAGGCGCCGGTGATCGCCACGAACTCCCCCTGACGGACGGCCAGGTCGATCCCTCGGACTGCCGGCACTCCGGCAGCGGACAGGTCGCCCGGTCCAAATGTCTTTTCGAGGTTTTCGGCTGCGAGAATCGACACGGAAGGGCTATCGCTCCGGAAGAAAGGCGGGCCGCAAACTCCATCACAATCTACCCAAATCTCCCGCCCTGTCGCTTCGGGTGGTCGTACCAGTCGTGCGGGATTCGTTTCCTGAAGCGGTCAGGCAGGAAATGCCGATGGCCAAGAGGTGTCGTTCTCGGTTCTGTTCAGGCGGCCACCCAAGAATCATTTCCATGCATCTTCGCTTCACAACGCCGCCGCAGCTGTCCGTCGTCTCGCGCTTCTGCATGGCCTGCTGGATCGTCGCAGCCGTTGTCATGCCACGATGGTGCGGGGCCGAGGAATGGCCGAAGCCCGGAACCGAGGTCCGCATGGCGGAGCCCGGCGTGCCGCTGTCGGGCTCTCCAGAAAATGCCATGGCGTTGCTGCCGACCGACCTCGCCGAGGAGTCGATCCACGGGCCGTCGCCAGCCACGTTGCCGGAGTTCGTCGATCTCGCGATGCGCAGCCATCCAAAGCTGCGGCAGGCGATGGCCGCCATCGAGGCGGCACGCGGCAAGGCCGTGCAGGCTCGGCTCTATCCGAATCCCGTCATCGCTGGCTTCACGCCGCAGGCAGCCGGATTGGACAGCCAGTGGAGCGGAACGGTGGCACAGGATCTGGTCACCGGGGGAAAGCTACGACTGCAGCAGCAGGCGGCCCTGCGCGAGGTGCAACGGGCGGAGTATGAGCTCATCCGCGCCCGGTTCGACGTCCTTCGCGAAGTGCGGCAAAGCTATTACGCCCTGCTCGTCTCGCAACGGCGGGTCGAGATCTACAAGCTGCTGCTCGACATCGCGAAGCGGTCGTACGAGATTGGCCGGCAACTCGCCGACGCGGGGGAAGGCACGAAAGCCGACGTGCTCTTCTGGAGCATCGAGCGCGACCGTGCCGACGTACGGCTGCTCAATGCCTCGGTCTACATCGAGACCGGCCGCCGGCAGCTCGCCACCGCGATCGGCCTGCCGCGGGCCGACATCGGCCGGCTCGAGGCTGATCTCTTCCAGAAACTGCCGATCTTCGACCTCAAGGACCTGCAAGAAGCGGTTGTGCGGGCCAACGCGAAGCCCCGGGCCGCGGAGGCGGAGATCGCCCGGGCGCAGTGGGCGCTCGAGCGTGCCGCCGTCCAGCCGATCCCAAACGTGAATCTCATGGGCGGCTACCAGCGGCAGGTGGGTGGTCCGCCGCAGGATCAGGGGCTCGCGCAGGTGATGATGGCCGTGCCCCTCTTCGACCGCAATCAGGGCAACATCCGCTCGGCACGGGCCGACATCGCCGCCTCGCGGGCCGACCTGCGCACAATCGAGCTCGATCTCGCCACGCAGGCGGCGCAAGCGATCGCCAGTTACCGCACCTCGCAGCGGCTCGTCGAATGGTATGAGCAATACATCCTGCCGAAGGCTCGCGAGACGGTGCAGCTCACGCAGACGCTGTATGCCCGCGGCGAAGTGACGTTCCTGAGCCTGCTGCAGGCGCAGCGCATCCTCACCGAGACGGAACTCGCCTTCGTGGAATCGCAGGCCGACCGCTGGAACGGCGCCGTGCAGATCGCCGACCTGCTCCAGCTCGAAGTCTTTCCGCCCACCGCCGACGCACCCGCTGCGGTGCCGGCCAACGCGGCTGCCGACGAAATCATCCCGGCGCCACCGGCCGCGGCGAAGGATCAGGCACCACCGGCCAATTTTCCCGACGAGCCGGCGGCCGATGCGATCAAGCCGCTGCCCGCCCCGTGATCGTACGGCCTGCGGAGGGGAGGCGAGCGGATCGGCGGAAGCTCGACGAGCATTTGGACCGAGTCTTCGAGGGCCACCACGAGGCCACTTCTGCCGCCCGGGAGCCGCTGCGGTACGACGCGATCTACTTTCGATCTGCGATCTCGAGATCGAGATGCGACTGGGTCGAGGCGCCGGCGAGCCTGTCGGTGACGACAAACTCGAGACGGCAGGGGCCGGTAGGCGCGTCGTCGGGCATGCGCAGGAAATAGCGGGCGAAGTAATCGCGCCGTTGCGAGAGGCAGGTCTCGTCAACCGGCTCGAACGTCCAACTGCGAATCTGCTCTCCGTCGGCGCCGACGAGTCGAAACGCCGTGTCGATGCTCGTCGAATGGCCCGTTGCATCGCTGCGGCACGAGAGCTGCTCGAGCTCGAAGTAGACGATCACGTCCTGGCCGCGGCGGAAGACCTGCGTGGGAAAGCGGTCGACCACGCCCCAGGCCTTCACCTTGGTGACGAAGCAGGGGTTGCGAACGACAAGTGTCGGCGCGACCGGCTCATCGACCGGCTCATCCGCCGGATCTTCCAGCTCGGGAGTGATCTGTTTGGCGGTGTGCGCCACCGGCTCGATGACGAACGGCGCGGGCTCCGCCGGCGCATCGACGGCTCCTTCCGTGGGGTCGGGCAGTGTCAAGACATCGGCCTCGACTGTGGGAACGGAGGCGGGCTCGGCTCGAGAGACAGTGTTGTCTGGTGCGGGAGCAGCCGCAGGTTGCGCGGGGATCGGCGGGCGATTGGCTTCGAGCGACGCCGTGAAGGCATCGATCGCGGCGGGCCAGTCTTCGGGATTCGTGCTCTCGAGCAACGTGAGCAGCGTGGCCTGCGTGGCCGCGTCGAGTTGCCCCGCGGCCGACAGCCGGCTCACCGCCCGTTCGACCGCCTGGTCGAGTGTCAGCGGTGGCTTGGCGGCGATTGCCGGCGCCTCTTCAGCGGCGTCTGCGTCGCCTGCTTCGGCCACGTCGACCGTTTCATTGTTCTCTTCGTCGCTCGCCGGATCGCGCTTGGCGGCGTGGGGGAGCGGCTGGGCCAGAGACGCCAGCGTGCCGCTGAAGGCCTCGCGCATCGCCGCCGTTGTGATTGCCGACGTGCAGCCTGCCTGCGTGAGCAGCAGGAGGCCGGCGAGGGGCCATATCGATGGACAAGGCCTGGAGAACGCGTTGCTCTGATCGCTGGTGTTCATCGCGGTGGTGTGTGTGAGCCTTGCCGAGCGCCGCCCGGGCCGCCTGGCCCGGTTTCGGGAAGCGGAAGGGTAGAAATTGTTGAAGCACCGGAGCAAGGCCAGATGGCCGGTTTTGGCCTGCCGCTGCCAGACCGCGTAAACCCTTTGGTGCCAGCGGGTAAAGCCGGCTAGAATCCGGCCCACCGACCGCCGGAAACCCCCCGCATGCCCTCCGCCACCATCGATCACGAGCCGTTCCCCCCCGGCTGGACCCACCGGCATCTGCTGGACCTCGAGCGGCTTTCGCCCGAAGACATTCGGCTCCTCCTCGACACCGCCGCCCGGTTCAAGGAGGCGACCGATGGCTGCCGCCGCAAGCTCTCCGTGCTCACCGGACGCACGATCGTCAACCTCTTCTTTGAAAACTCGACCCGTACACGCACGAGTTTTTCGCTGGCCGCCCGCCGGCTCGGGGCCGATGTCGTGGACTTCACGGCATCGAGCAGCAGCCTTTCGAAGGGGGAGTCGTTCATCGACACCGCCAAGAATCTCGAGGCGATGGGGATCGACGCCGTCGTGGTGCGGCACGCCACCCCGGGCACGCCGCATCTGCTGGCGGAGCACCTCGATGTCGGCGTGATCAACGCCGGCGATGGCCCGCATGAGCACCCCACGCAGGGCCTGCTCGACATCTTCTCGATCCGCGAACGACGCGGCGATCTGGCGGGGGTCACGGTCGGGCTCGTGGGCGACATCGCCCACAGCCGCACCGCGAGATCGAATCTCTGGGGCCTGATGAAGCTTGGGGCGAAAGTGATCCTCTGTGGCCCCCCCACGCTCGTCTCGCAGCGTTGGCGCGAACTGGGGGTCGAGGTGTCGCACGATCTTGACGCGATCGTGCCCCGCTGCGACGTGCTCAACCTGCTGCGGATCCAGTTCGAACGGCAAAACACCCGGCCTTTTCCGTCGGTTCGCGAATATGCCCACCTCTACGCGATGACGAAGGAGCGGCTCAAGCGGGCGAAGAAGGATCTCCTCATCCTCGCTCCGGGGCCGATCAATCGTGGTGTGGAAGTGACGGCCGACGTGGCCGATTGCCCGCAGTCCCTCATCCTCGACCAGGTGACCAATGGCCTGGCCGTGAGGATGGGAGTTTTGTGGCTCACGTGCGGGCCACGCACGCCCGCCGCCGCAGCGGCCGCCACGCAGCCGACAGGGAGGATCGTCTGATGGGCACGCTTCTGATTCGCGGCGGTCGCGTGGTCGATCCCTCGCAGGGAATCGACCGCATCGACGACGTGCTCGTCCGCGACGGGCTCGTCGTGGCGATCGGCCACGCCGATACGCAGCCGCTCGGCAAAGCCGACGACACGATCGATGCCACCGGGCTGGTGGTCACTCCGGGCCTGATCGACATGCACGTGCACCTCCGCGAGCCCGGTCGCGAGGAGGACGAGACGATCGAGACCGGCACCCGCGCGGCGATCGCCGGCGGATTCACGAGCGTCGCCTGCATCCCCAACACGGAGCCGCCGATCGACTCGCAGTCGACTGTCGAATTCATCCACCAGAAGGCGGCCCGCGCCGACACCTGCAACGTCTTCGTGGTCGGCTGCGTGAGCCGCAACCGCGAGGGCAAGGAGCTCGCCGACATCGGTCAGCTCGTCGAGGCGGGCGCCGTGGCATTCAGCGACGATGGCGCACCGGTCTACGACGCCGAGCTGATGCGGCGGGCGTTCGAATACTGCCGGATGTTCGACAAGGCGATCCTGGCCCACGAGGAGGTGCTCGAGCTCTCCCGCGGAGGCGTGATGCACGAGGGCCTGGTGTCACTGGTGCTCGGCCTGACCGGCATGCCGTCCGCGGCCGAGGACGTGATGATCGGCCGCGACATCGCCCTGGCTGAAACCACCGGCGGCCGGCTCCACGTGATGCACGTCTCGACCGCCGGCGGCGTGGATCTCATCCGGGCGGCCAAGAAACGCGGCGCCCGCGTGACCGCCGAGGCGTGCCCACACCATTTCACGCTCACCGACGAGAGCCTGCGAGGCTTCGACTCCAACCACAAGATGAGCCCGCCTTTGCGGACCGCCGCCGACGTCGAGGCGATCATCGCCGGCATCGTCGATGGCACGATCGATTGCATCGCCACCGACCACGCCCCGCACGCCCGCGAGAAGAAGATGCTCGAGATCGACCGGGCGCCCTTCGGCATCCTCGGGCTCGAGACGGCCGTGGGGCTTTGTGTGACGCGGCTCCTGGCCACCGGCCGCATCGGCTGGCCGCGGCTCGTCGAGGCGATGAGCACGCTGCCGGCGCGGATCCTCGGGGTGAACCGGGGTACGCTGCGGCCCGGCGCCGTCGCCGACATCACGCTCATCGACCCCGACCTTTCCTGGCAAGTGGACGTGCGGCAGTTTCAGTCGAAGAGCGTCAATTCGCCGTTCGACCGCTGGACGCTCAAGGGCAGGGCGGTGGCCACGATCGTGGGCGGCCGTGTGAAGTATCGGCTCGGCCACTGACCGCCCTCTTTGCGAGCGACGGGCGATGACTGTCATCATCGACGGCTACAACCTGCTGCATGCGTCGGGCGTCTTTGGCAAGGAGCGCGGGCCTCGCGGCTTCGAGCAATCGCGGCTGGCGCTCCTCGACATGCTCGCCGACCGGCTCGGCGCCGAGGCGGCGAAGACGATCGTCGTCTTCGATGCCGCGCGGGCACCGGACGGCCTGCCCGGCCGAACCACGCATCGGGGCATCCGCGTGTGGTTCGCGCGGGAATATCCCGATGCCGATTCGCTGATCGAGGAGCTCGTCGACGACGACCATGCGCCTTCGAGCCTGGTCGTGGTGTCGAGCGATCGGCGGCTGCAGGTGGCGGCCAGGCGGAAGCGTGCCGAGGCAAAAAGCTGCGAGGAATGGCTGGCGGAGTTGCGGGCGAACAACCGTTCGCGGGCCGACCAGGATGCCAAGCCCGCGGAGCCCGGGCCGCACGACGTGGAGGCCTGGAAGCGGTATTTCGGTTTGTAGACCGCTTGCTCCGCAAGCGGTCTACTTTGCAAGCGGTTTACGACGGTTTCGCCCAGCGGGCGAGCTTGCGGTCGAGCGTCGACCGCTCGATGCCGAGGATCGCCGCCGCTTTCGTCTTGTTGCCGCCGACGGCCTCGAGCGTGGCCATCACATGCCGCCGCTCCATGTCGTCGAGCGTCTCGGGCACGAACGGCCCAGGCTTCTCGCCCGCCTTCCGGCCGGTCTCACCCGGCGACGAGAGGTGGCTGAGCGCGAGCTCGTGCACGTCGACCGCCTCGTCGAGCGAGAGAACGACCGCCCGCTCGATGCAGTTTCGCAGTTCGCGAATATTGCCCGGCCAGTGGTATGACAAGAGTGCGTCGAGCGCCTGCGGCGTGAAGTCGCGGACCTTGCGTCCCGTTTCCATCGCAAAGCGATGAAGGAAGTGCCGGGCGAGCGGCTCGATGTCCTCGGGCCGTTTTCGCAGGGGCGGCACGAGGATCTCCACGACCTTCAGCCGGAAGTAGAGGTCGCGGCGGAATTCGCCGGCGGAGACCGCCTCTTCGAGGTTGCGGTTGGTGGCCGCGACCACGCGCACGTCGACCTGCACCCGGTTGCTGCCGCCGACCCGTTCGAAGGGATGCCCCTCCAAGACCCGCAGGAATTTCGCCTGGATCGCCGGGCTCATTTCGCCGATTTCGTCGAGCATGAGCGTGCCCTTGTGGGCCGCCTCGAACTTGCCGGCCTTGCGTTCGGTGGCGCCGGTGAAGGCGCCTTTCTCGTGGCCGAAGAGCTCGCTCTCGAGCAGCGTCTCGGAGAGCGCGGCGCAATTCATGCAGACGAATGGTCCGCGACTGCGATCACTCGATTCGTGGATCGCGCGGGCGACGAGCTCCTTGCCGGAGCCGCTTTCGCCGCGCACCAGCACGGTCGCCTTCGTGCCCGCGACCCGGGCGATCTGATCCTTGATCGCGACGAGCACGGCGCTCCCACCGACCATCTGCGACTCCTCGCCGAGCCGCCGCTTGAGCCGTTCCATTTCGTCGGCGGTGCTGGCGAGCCGTGTCGAAAGCGCCTCGCGGGCCGAGAGATTTTCCACGGCGACGCCGAGGGCGTCGCAGGCGGCCATCACGAACTCGAGGTCGTCGGGCGTCGCCTCGCGGCCGTCGGCCTCAACCTCGAGATGCACGACGCCGACCGGCCGCCCGCCCGCCCGCACCGGTGCGGAGATGCAGGCAAGCTTCCTCGCCGTCGTGGGATGCGACGAACAGGAGAGCACGGCCTCGTTGGTGCCGAGGACGGTGGCGATCATGCCGGGGGGAAGTGCGGCGGCTGGCGATGAGGCCGGAAAGATCGCCGCCGTCGCGAGCGATTCCGGTGCGATCCGCTCGGCCTTGTCGGTGAGCCGCGCCGGGCCGTTCGCGGGCAGAATAGCGATGCCTCGCGCCGCACCGGCGCCCTGCACCGCCGATTCGAGCGCGAGCAAAGCCATCGCCTGCACGTCGGCGGCGCGGCCGAGCGCGAACGAAAGCCGGCAGAGTTCGGCCACGGCCTGACCGAGCCGTGGCACGATCTCCCGTGTCTCGCGGATGTCTTCAAGCAGGCGGCTCTGCGTCCGGCGGTGCGTGATCGACGCATGCCAGTCGCCGGATTCGGCATGAAGTTCGTTGGTCGAGGTGCCGCCCAATTCGCCGCTGCCGGGATCGCTCGGTGGATCCCCTTGGCGGAAAATGATTTCGGTGCGGCCGATCGAAATCGTGTCGCCGGAGGCGAGCAGGTGGTCTCCCTCGAGCGGCTGCCGGTCGAGCAGGGTGCCGTTGCGGCTCTGCAGGTCGCGAACCGACCAGCCGGCAGGAGCCTGGAAGATCTCGGCATGAAACCGGCTCGCTCGCTCGTCATGGATCACGATTGCGTTCGTCGGCGCACGGCCGAGTGTCGGCCGCTCGCCATCCACGAGGTGAATGACGCTGCGGCCGATGACGGGATCGTGGATCACGATGTAGGCGGGGGAATGCACGACAGAGAGACTCTTTCCCTGCATCATGCCCTAGAGTCGGCCGAAAAACCATGGTTTTAGGCCGCCAATCGGGTTTGCCGCGAAAAGGCCGGCCGATCTACCATGCTGGTGAAGGTTCCGTCCCGTTCACCCGCCACGCCCCGCCATCGTCGAGCCAATCCATGAGTTCCCCTGACCTTTCCATCGATCGTTCCTCCCGTGGCTTCTTCGGCCTCAGGACCCTCGTGCTCGCGGTCGCCGCTCTTGCCGCTGGCCTTGCGAGCCACCGCCCGGCGCATGCACAGATGGGTATGCGGATGGGAGCCGCCGTCGGCGGCATCTCCGTCGACGCCCAGGGCATCGTGCGCAATCTCGATCCGAACATCGCCGCCGATCTCGCCGCCGAGCGGCGCGATGCCGTCAAGGAATTGCGGCTCGGCAAGCCGGGCGGCCTGCGACGGGTTTCGCTCGCGCGACTCGTCGCCGCGGTCGATGCGTTCGCGGCGTCGGGCAAGGCCCTGCCGCCGGAGGTGCTCTTCCTGGGAGGCCTCGAAAGGATCACGCATGTGTTCGTCGATCCCGATGGGCATGACATCATCCTCGCCGGCCCGGCCGACACCGCAGCGGTCGATGCGGCCGGCAACGTCGTCGGCGCCGCAAGCGGCCGGCCGCTGCTGCAACTCGAGGACTTCGTGGTCGCCCTGCGGGCCATCGATGGCGCGCGGCAGGGGGGCATCCGCTGCTCGATCGATCCGACGCCGGAAGGCGTTGCAAAACTCCAGCAATATCTTCGCAGCCTGAAGACCATCGGCGATCCAGATGTCACGCTCCGCTCGATGGAGGAGTCGCTCGGGCAGCAGCGGGTGACCGTGGGCGGCGTGCCGGCCGGCAGCCGGTTTGCCCGCGTGCTCGTGGCGGCCGACTACCGGATGAAGCGAATCGGCATGGGGCTCGAGCCTTCGGGCGTGCCCGGCCTGCCGAGCTATCTTTCGATGGTGCCGCCCGGCTCGAGCACCGGCGCAACGCTGCCCCGGTTCTGGCTCGAGGCCACCTACGAGCCGATCGTCCGTGATGCCGACGAGCTTGCCTGGCGGATCAACGGTCGGGGAATGAAGTGCCTCACGGAGAACGATGTTCTCGCCAAGGATGGTGGTCAAAACGTGATCGAGCGGGGCAAGGCTCCCGCCGACAAGGTCGCCGAGAAGTGGTGCGCCGCGATGACCAGCCACTACGACGCGCTCGCCGCCCGGCAGCCGGTATTTGCCGAACTCGTCAACTGCATCGATCTCGCGGTGGTAGCCGCGCTGATCCATGGCCGACAGCTCGACAAGCGGGCGGGGCTCGACCTGGGCCCGCTCATGGATGAGAAGACATTGGCCGTTCCGGTCTACGACGTCGCAGCCTCTACGTCGACCGTGGCCAGCGGCGTCAAGAAGGGCGGCCGCTGGGTGGTGAGCGCCTCCGGCGGCGTGCAGGTTCAGCCCTGGGAATTCGCCGGGCAGACGGTCGAATCAGCCGACGACATTGGCCGATCCGCCGCCCTCGCCTCGCGGCCCGCCGACAACTGGTGGTGGGACTGACCGCGGGCAGGCCCACGCGATCTCGTCGAGCGGCTCCGCCGCCCGCGGGAAATACCGGTCGATCCAGCCGCGATCGGCGAGCTGCTCGCAGGTGTCTTCGCCCATGACAGGCGGCGGCACGCTTTTGGCCAACAGAAGCCCGCTGCCCTGCGACGCGGCGACACGTGCCGCGATCGAATCGCTCGTGACATCCCAGCCGACGGGCAGCCGCTCGAGCCGGTTTTCACGCCCGAGCCATGCCGGCACGTCGAGCACTGCGGGCTCACGTGCGGACTGGCTGGCCGGCTCCGCCACGAGTGGCAGGCCGAGGAGCCGCGCCACGAGCCAGCCGGTCGCCCCCATCACGTCGATGGCGGCGCGATGCATCCGCTCCGACGGTAGCGGCCGCTTGGCGTCGCTCGATCGGAGGCTCTCGACCACGCCGCCGCCGCCGACGATGAGCAGGCAGCCGCGATCGGCAGTCGCTTCTTGAACAAGGTCGCCTACCAGCCGGGGCCAATCGATCCGTCCAAGGAGACTGCCCCCCACCTTGATCACGAGCGGAGCAGAAGCCGTTGTGCCGCGGGAACACCTGCGGATCGCGCCATGCTGCCAGGATGCGCTCGGGGAGGTCGCGTTCATGCGATCAGCCCCCGGGCAACAAGCGCGAGGGCGTGCGCCGGCGCGGCGCGGGCAGGGCCCGGCCCGATGCGCTCGGGGAGCAACACGACCGGGAGGTGCCAGCCCAGCCGATCGAGCGCGCGACGCGCGAGGCATTCGCCGTGGCCGCTGAGCACCACGCTCGTGACCATAGCTCCCGATGTCGCGATCACGCGGGCGACCGCGCGGGCAACGAGCCGCGCCTGCGCCTCCGCGCACCACTCGGCGGCCGCCTGCGCATCGGCGTCCGAAAAATCCTCGGGATCGGCCAGCAGCATCCGGGCGAGCCTCACGCGGGCATGGTGCCGCGTCGCCGGAGCCCCGTCGGCCGTGTCGGTGCAATCGGGATCTTCGGGGATTCCATCGAGCAGAAGCCAGACATCACGCGAGTCGGCAAACCGTTCCGCCGCAACCGTCCGTCGCGGGTGGCCCGCGACGCTCGGCCAGGGCAACGACCGCACGATCGCGGCGACCGGGGTGCGTTCGACCCCCGTGTAGACCAGTTCGCCTGACGCCATCCGCCCGACGTCGTCGAGGGCGAGGGGCGCGAGGCGGCCGTTCTCGAGCATGATGATGTCGGTCGTGGTCGATCCCACGTCGATCACGAGCGACCGGGCGGTCGGCGCATGGGCCGCGGCGAGGCGGGCCATCGCGTGCCAGTTGGAAGCGGCGGCCAGGAGCGGGCGGGCACGCGTTGCCGCGGGCGTTGCGAGCGTGCCATCGACAAGATAGATGCCGAGATCGGCGGGCGGGCTGACTGCGGTGGCGGCGAACGCGAGCGCATCGACGATCCGTTCGACGCCGACCTGCCGCGATGGAAAACAGTCGGCGATTTCGCCCGTCATCGTCGCGACGATCCGCCGCGGGCATCGTGGTCTGGCAATGCGGGCAAGTGCGGCGGGCAGGTCCGCCGGATGCCGCCACAATGCAAAAGGCTCGGCGCGTGTCCAGCCGAGGCCGTCGGCCGCCTTGATGTTTGCGCCGCCGACGTCGAATGCAAGCACCGCGGCGCTTTGTTCACGCAGATCCATCGCTCACCCGCTCGCCTGCGGCCAGTGCGAGCATCGTGCGCACGATGCTCGTGCCGGACCGTGCGGCGAGCGCGACGAACGACGTCGTCAGCCGCGGATTCACCTCGAGCACACGGTCGGCGCGACCATCGTCGCGGACCCCGAGGATCATGTCGACTCCCACCCATCCCGAGGCACCGTGGCCACCGGCGGCCCGGTCAACGGCGGCGACGGCCCGTCGCGCCAGGCCCTCTGCCCGCCGGGCGAGCCCCGGATCGGCGAGGAGATCGCTCCCCGTATACCGCGGGGCGTCGCCCGTCGTGAATCGCTGCCGCATCGGCGGCAGCACGATGACTTCCTCCGGGCCACACACACACGACACGCCGACCGGCGTGCCGGCGACGAAGGCCTCGAGCCGAGCGGACTTTGCCGCCGGAGCGACGTTCGAATCGCGCACGATCTGCACGCCGTCGCAGCCGACGCTCGCGCGATCCTTGCGGACGGCCGGCATGCGGAAGCCGACCGGCACAGGTTCGCCCGGCGCGAGCGTCCGTCCCGCCGGCACCGGCACCCCCGCCACCGCGAGAGCGTTTACCGTTGCCTGCTTGTCGGCTGCGATGTCGATAAAGGCCGCCGACGGCGCGAGCACCCGCGCACCGGCGGCCCGCGCAGCCGCCACGCGGGATGCGAGGATCCCATCCGTCTCGGGCGCCACGATCACCGTCCAATCATGCGCGCGCGCCGCGGCCACGAGTGACTCGACCTCCCTTCCGGCCGGCACCTCGCGCTCGAGAACCCCCCGCGGAAGAGCCACAGGACGCTCGGGATCGGCGAGCACCGTGACATCGAGCGCCGCATCCTTCGCCGCATCCGCGGCGAGCGCCTCGAGCATCGCCCGCCCCTCGGCGACGATGTTTGGCAAACACTCGCCCGGTGCGGCACCGGCAAGCCCCCCGGAGCAGCACCACTCATACAAAAGAACTCGCATGGTCCGACTGTTCCTCACGCGCGGATGCTGAACGCCGAAATCGGCGGAAGCTCGACGAGCATTGGAGCTTTCGCTCACACAAGGAAAGCACCGCGAGTGTCGCAGTTGCGAAAGATCCACGCGAGGAGACTTCTGCCGTTTCGGCGGCAATGCGGGTCGCTTCAAGCCGCCCCAAGAGGTCACCTCGAGAGCCGCTAAAAAATCCCCAGATGATCCCTCGCCGCCTCGGTCATCCGGTCGGGAGTCCATGGCGGGTCCATCACGATCCGCACCTCGACTGCCGACACGTCGGCGTGCGCCGCGAGCACCCGCTTCGTGTCGCCGATCAACTGCGGGCCGGCGGGGCAGGCGGGGCTCGTCATCGTCATGTCGACCGAGATCTTCTGCTTGCCAGGGACGTCGTCAGCGGGCGTGAGCGTGACGCCGTAGACGAGGCCGAGATCGACGATATTCACGAAGAGCTCCGGGTCCTTCACGTCCTTGAGCATCTCGCGAATCGAGTCTTCAGAGAGCGGGCCTGATTTCGTCGCGGCGGGGGCCGCCGCCTCGTGCGATGAGGATGCGTCGCTCGTCGCCGCCGCGGGGCTTGCCGGGGTGGCCGTCGGCGCCGCGGTGGCCGTGGCGTGGGCCGCCGGGCCGTCGGCGGTGGCATCGGCCCGCAGCCGCACCCACACGCCATTGCCCTCGACCTTCACGTCATGCGCCCGCGTCGCCCGTACGGCGGGCATCGTGAGCGCGGCACCGGTGCGGATGTCGAACTTCGCCCCGTGCCGCGGGCAGGAGATCTTGTGGTCGCGAAGCTCGCCGTCGGCCAGCGGGCCGCCGTCGTGCGTGCAGACGTCGTCGATGGCATAGAACCGCCCCTCGACGTGGAAGACCGCGACCATCTCCCCATCGACCTCCACGAGCGTCTTGCCCGGGTCGGGAATCTCGGTCACGTCGGCAACGCGAATGAAGTCTGCCATGGTGCTCACGACACCCGCCGGATGCGGCTGCCGATCGCGCGGGCGAGCGCATCGCGGACGGGCTCGATCGTGATCCGATCAAAGACCTGCTGGAAGAATCCGGCCACCACGAGCCGGGCCGCCTCGTCGGCCGTGAGCCCGCGGGCCTGGGCATAGAAGATCTGCTCGGCATCGACGCGGCCGCTGGTGGCGCCGTGCGTGCACCGCACGTCGTCGGCCTCGATCTCGAGGCCGGGGATCGAGTCGGCCCGCGATTCGTTCGAGAGCATGAGATTATCGTTGCGCTGGTAGCCGTCGGTCTTCTGGGCGGCCTTGTCGACCTTGATCATGCCGCGCCAGACGAGCCGTGAGCGATCCTGCAGGGCGCCCTTGTAGAGCAGGTCGCTCTTGCAGGAGGGGGCCTCATGGTGCTGGAGCGTATTGTAGACGAGATGCTGGCGGCCTTCGGTGAACATCACGCCGTTGACCTGGGCATCGGCATGGCGGCCGGCCAGGGCCACGTCTTGGGCCACCTGCGAGAGCCGGCTGCCGAGGGCGCCGAGCGTCCATTGGAGCCGGCCGTTTTCGTGCACGACCGCCTTCTGCCGGGCGAAGTGCCAGACGCCGGTGTTCCAGTTTTGGAGATTGACCATCCGCAGAAACGCCCCGCGGCCGACGACGATCTCGGTGCCGCCGCAGTGGAAGCCACCGGCGGCGCTTGCCGCCGCGCCGCCGCCTGCAGTTTCAGTCAGCAACGTGGCTTCGGCGCCCTCGCCGAGCACGACGAGCACGTGCGAGGTGTCGACGCCGCCTTCGCCGATCGCCGCCATCACGTGGAGCGGATCGGCGATCTTCACGCCGGCGGGCACGTAGAGAATCGCGCTGGCCCGGTGGAAGGCGGCGTGCAACGCCGCGAAATAGTCGCTCTTGGAATCGATGACGGAAAACCAGTGGGGCTTGATCGCGTCGCCATGCTCCGCGAGCAGCGTTTCGGCCGCGCCAAACAGGACGCCCCGCTTGGCGAGCGAGGGATCGAGTTCCTCGCGAACCACGTGCCCGTCGAGCGACACGATCCGACCCACGAGCGATGTTCCTGCCGTCAGCAGGCCTTCTGCCACCGTGCTGCCGGCAGCCGGCTTCGGCCGCAGCCCCCAGGCCTTCGGTTTGAAGAGCCGTAGGTCGGTCCGCATCCAGTTTTCGCTGCGACGATCGGGCAGCCCGAGCGATGAAAAAGCCTCGAGCGCAGCCCGCCGATGGTCCGCCACCCAGGAGGGCAGCGGGTGGGCGGCGATGATCTGCTCGAGGGCCTCGCGGTCGAATCCGCCGGTCTTCACCTCGGGGGCGATGGCTGTGGTCATGGTGCGTGTGCCGGGCGGATCAGCCCACCGATCCTTCCATCTGCAGCTGGATCAGCTTGTTCATCTCGACGGCGTATTCCATCGGGAGTTCCTTCACGAGCGGCTCGATGAACCCGCCGACGATCATCGTGCTCGCCTCGGCCTCGGAGAGCCCACGGCTCATCAGATAGAAGAGCTGCTCCTCGCCGATCTTCGAGACGCTCGCCTCATGGCCGACGGAGACATCCTGCTCCTCGATCTCGATGTAGGGGTAGGTGTCGCTGCGGCTTTTGTCGTCGAGGATGAGCGCGTCGCAGACGACGCTCGACTTGCTCTTCTTCGCGCCCGGCTCCACCTTCACGAGGCCGCGGTAGCTGGCCCGGCCGCCATTCTTCGAGATGCTCTTGGAGACGATCCGGCCGCTCGTGTGGGGCGCGGCATGGACGATCTTCGCGCCGGCGTCCTGGTGCTGGCCGGCGGAGGCGAACGCGATCGAGAGAATCTCGCCGCGGGCCCCCGGCTCCATCAGGTAGACCGCCGGATACTTCATCGTCAGTTGGCTGCCGAGGTTGCCGTCGATCCACTCCATCAGCGCGCCCTCGTAGGCCATGGCCCGCTTCGTCACGAGGTTGTAGATGTTGTTGGCCCAATTTTGGATCGTCGTGTAGCGGCAGCGGCCGTGCTTCTTGACCACGATCTCGACGACGGCCGAATGGAGGCTCTCGGTGGAATACATCGGGGCCGTGCAGCCCTCGACGTAGTGCACCTGGGCCCCCTCGTCGATGATGATGAGCGTGCGCTCGAACTGGCCCATGCTCTCCGCATTGATGCGAAAGTAGGCCTGCAGGGGGAATTCGATCTTCACGCCCTTTGGCACGTAGATGAACGAGCCCCCCGACCAGACGGCTGAGTTCAAGGCCGCGAACTTGTTGTCGGTCGGCGGAATGACGGTGCCGAAGTATTCCCGCAGCAGATCGGAGTGCTCACGGACCGCGGTGTCGGTGTCGGTGAAGATGACGCCCTTCTTGGCGAGGTCTTCCTGCAGCGAGCCATAGACGACCTCGCTCTCGAACTGCGCCTTCACGCCGGCCAGAAACTTCCGCTCGGCCTCGGGGATGCCGAGCCGGTCGAACGTCTGCTTGATCGAGTCGGGCACTTCGTCCCAGGTCTTGCCCTGCTTGTCGGTGGGCTTGAGGTAGTAGTAGATGTCTTGGAAATCGATGCCGAGACGGCCGCCCCACGACGGCATCGGCTTCGACTCGAAGATCTCGAGCGACTTCAGCCGAAAGTCGCGCATCCACTCCGGCTCCTTCTTCATCTCCGAGATCTGCGTGACGATCTCGGCGTCGATTCCCTTGCGGGCCTTGAAGACGGCGGGCGCATCGGTGCGGAAGTCGTACTTGTTGATCTCGCCGATGACGGTCGAGGATTCGTCGATTCCCGTGGCCATGGTGCTGCCTCCTGGATTGGGTGTGTGTGCGATCGTCAGACCGGGGCGGCCTCGGGATAGGCGGACCGAATCCGCTCGTAGCCCTTCTTGTGGAGTTCGGCGGCCAGTTCGGGGCCGCCCGATTCCACGATCCGTCCGCCGAGCATGACGTGGGTCTTCAGCGGGATGTTGTGTTCGAGAAGCTGCTCGTGGTGCGTGATGATGAGGATGCCCATCTCTGCGCCGCCCCGAGCGCCTTCGCCGCCGATCTTGGCGATCGACTGGCTGGCCAGACGGACGGCGTCGGCATCGAGGCCGCTATCGGTCTCGTCGAGAATCGCAAACTTCGGCCGCAGCATCGCGAGCTGGAGGATTTCCGCCCGCTTCATCTCGCCACCCGAAAAGCCGTCGTTGACGTAGCGGCGGGCGAATTCGGGATCCATCGAGAGCTCGGACATCTTCTTCTTGAGTTCGTCGCGAAATTCCCGCATCGGCATGAGCTCTTCCCCTTCCTTGCGGTCGGGGTTGCGGACGTTCGTCACCGAATGCCGGAGGAAATCGGCCACGCGGACGCCGGGGATCGACATCGGCCGCTGGAAGGCGAGGAAGATGCCGGCGCGAGCCCGCTCGTCGGGCTCCATGGCGAGAATGTCGTGCCGCTTGCCGTCGGCGTCGACCAGCTCGATCGATCCCGACGTGATCTCGTAGGACGGATGCCCCATGATCGCGTAACCGAGCGTGCTCTTGCCCGACCCGTTGGGCCCCATGAGCGCGTGCACTTCGCCGCGGCCGATCGTGAGATCGACCCCCTTCAAGATCTCCTGGCCTTCGACGGCCACGTGGAGATCCTTGATGATGAGCTTTTCGACGGCGTGCTGCGGTGCGGTCATGGATTGTTCCCTCAGGCCTGAACCTTCTGGTGATCGAACACGAGCCCGCCCTCGCTCACGGGCGAGACGACGTAGCCGGAGTGGTGGGGCACGGGGAGTTCGTCGTCGATCTTGCCGACGCCGTCCTTCCGCTTCGCGATCCGCTGCCCCTGGATCTTGTCCTGAATCCGCATCAGGCCCTCGAGCAGGCTTTCCGGACGCGGCGGGCAGCCGGGCACGTAGACGTCGACGGGCACGACGAGATCGACGCCCTTGACGACGTGATAGCCCCACTTGAAATACGGGCCACCGCCGGTCGTGCAGGCGCCCATCGCGATCACGTACTTCGGATCGGGCATCAGGTTGTAGAGCCGACGCACGCGGCTGGCCATTTTGTAGGTGACCGTGCCGGCCACGATCATCAGGTCGGCCTGACGGGGAGTCGCGCGGAAGGCACCGGCGCCGAAGCGATCCATGTCGTAGCGGCTCGCGCCGGCGGCCATCATCTCGATCGCGCAACACGCCAGGCCGAACGTCATCGGCCAGATGCTCGACTGGCGGGCCCAGTTGATCGCCTGCTCGACGGTCGTGAGGACCATGTTTTCCTCGAAGCGGCCTTCGATCCAAGGCTTCGAGGGGGCAAGGGGTTGGGTCATCGGCTGGCTCCGTTTCTTTCTTCTTGTTGTGTCAACTGAGGCATCAAACGCACGGCATTCGATGCTTCAACAGGGGTATTTGCAAGCCCCTGACCGGTGGCGGTGAATTTGCAGCAGGCCGCTCCGTCGAGCCGACATTCGGAGAGCTGGACGGAGGAGCCGACCAGCTCCTGCAGCATGATCCGCTCCGCTGCACAGATGCCGCGATCCTGTTCGGCAAGCTCGGGGTAGGGGCAGGCATAGGCGGTGAGGACCGGCAGGCCGCCTTCCGCGTCGCCCGGCTGAACGTCACAGGAAAGCCGCCGTTCGCGGAGCAGGTGCGCCACGCTCTCGAGCCGTTCGGCCGCCGTGTCGCCGGTCATTCGGTCGCGATACATGCCCGCCATTGCGGAGCCCACGCGAGCGATCAGCCCCTGGCGGATCGCGGGATCTCGGACCTGACGGATTTCGCGCCACAGCACGAGCGAAAGGTCCCGGAAATTGTCGCCACTGGTCCGACGCCCCTTCTCGGTGAGGCTGTAGACGTGGGCGGGGCGGCCGCGGCCAGAGCGTCGCGATTGCCCATGAGCGGCATGAGCGGCGCTTGAAGCCACGGTTTCGCGACAGATGATGCCCTGACGCATGAGCCGATCGAGCCGCTGGCGGATGGCGGTGGCCGTCACGCCCAGCGCCTCGGCCATATGGCCAATGCCAAGCGACGCCTCGACCCTCAATAGCTCGATCAGGGCAGCGTCGGAGGAACGACCGTCGGTATGGGGGGCGGAATGGCTCATGACACCCAATTTATATGGGGTGTCGGAATAATGACAAGGTTCCTTGCGAAAAATGTCAAAGAGCCTGATTTTCGTGCTCTGGAACTGGCTCGCCGACTGCGCGGCCGGGGAAGCTTGTCCGCATGATCTCGAGGAATTCCTCCCGCGAGAGCACGCGCGACACCTTGCCGCGGAAGTCGCGGGCGCCCGGCAGGCCTTGGGCGTAGGTGCAGGCGAATTTTCGCATCAAGAGCGTGCCCCGCTCGACGCCGAAGCGTTGGCAGACCAGATCGTAGTGGTGGAGCACGAGTTCGTATTGCTCGTCGAGCGATGGATCGGGTGGCTTCGGCTCACCCCGAAGAAGTGCCGCCGCTTGCGCGAAGATCCACGGCCGCGAGAGCGCCTCCCGCGCGATCATCACGCCATCGACGCCCGATTCGCGGAGCCGCCTCACCGCCGTCTCGGCCGAGTCGATGTCGCCATTGCCCACGACCGGCAGCCGCGACACGCTGCGCTTCACCGCGGCGATTGCATCCCAGTCGGCGCTGCCCGAAAAAAACTGCGCGGCCACGCGGCCATGCACGGTGAGGCACGAGGCGCCCGCCTCCTCGATCCGCTGGGCCACCTCGACCGCCGTGCGGCAGCTTTCCGCGCAGCCCAGCCGGATCTTCGCCGACACCGGCACGCCATCGCACGCCTCCACCACGCGTCGCACGATCATGCCGACGCGCTCGGGATCGCGGAGCAGCCACGAGCCGCTGTGGGCCTTCACGGTCACCTGCCGAACGGGGCAGCCGAAATTGAGATCGACCACGCTCACCCGGAAGTCCTTCGCCAATCGGCGGCCCACCTGCGCGAGATTGTCGGGGTCGTTGTCCCACATCTGCACGGCGAGCGGCCGCGGCTCCTCGCGCACGCCCCAGAGCCGGTCGGGATGTTCGCCGCGATTCGTCTCGAGCCAGGTGGCGCTGCGGGCCGCGATCATCTCGGTGGCCAGCAGGCCCGCGCCGCCAAACTCCCGCACCACCTGCCGGTAGGCGTAGTTCGTGTAGCCGGCCATCGGCGCCTGCAGCACCGGCGGATCGACGACGACCGATCCGATCGTGAGCGGCGAGACCGCCGGGAGCTGTTCATTCGTGGCGGTGGCGATCATGGCGCGGCGACGGGGGCCACCGGGGCGGGGACGATGGGAACGAAACCGGCGGGAGGCGCGTTGGACGGGGGCACAGGCTGTGCGGACGCAGAGACCGCCGGCGCGACCAGCCCGGCCGGCTGGACGGGAGCCAGCGGCTGCCAGGGCGTCGGCCTGCCGATGAGCATCGCGGCGAACTGGTCGTCCGGCAGCGAGAGGTCGGCCACGGCCATCACGTATTCGGCGATGTCACAGTTATACGCCTTGCATGCCCGCGCAAACTCCCGCTCGCGGGCGACGAGCGTCTCGTGCGCGGCAACAACCGCCTCGATCGGCCGCTCCCCCTTGGCGTGGTCTGCCTCGGCCATCCGAAACGCCTCCTCGGCAGCGGTCGCCGCGACGGCGGATTGCGCGAGCGCCTCGTGGCGCGAGGGCAGCATGCGGTTGATGGCACGGGTGCGGCCCGTGGCGGGCCGCGCGGCGAAGATCGCGTCGAAGTGCGTCTGGTACGGCATGGTGAGCGGCCGATCGACGGGCCAGGGCAGCGGCTCGC
This sequence comes from Planctomycetia bacterium, assembly GCA_046343855.1. Classification (GTDB taxonomy): domain Bacteria; phylum Planctomycetota; class Planctomycetia; order Pirellulales; family UBA1268; genus RGVT01. The sequence goes on along the minus strand of JBKDMX010000110.1, from coordinate 11,072 downwards.
CAATCGGCAGCCGCACGAGATCCAGGAGCTCCTGCTGCGCGGCGGCGAGTTCCGCGCGGGCGGTGGCGAGTTCGGCGCGGGCGGCGGCCGTCGCCGCATCGAGCACCGCGCGATCGTGTGGCGCCGCCCCCGGCGCGACCATCTCCAGCCGCTCGACGGCCGCGGCGGCGAAGTGCACCTGCCCGAAGGCAGCCGAGACCTTCCAGTAGGCCTGCGCGATCCAGAGCCGCCGCGAGCGGTCGCCGGACCTCACAAGCGCCTCGACGAGTGGCAGCGGCCGGCTCGCGAGCGCTTCGGGCGACGAGGGCGCCGGCGGCGCGGCTGCCCGCTCGAGGAGCGCGGCCGACGGGTCGGCGGGCGCTTGCGCTGGAGGCTCGGCCGGCTGTTGGGGCAGAGCGGCTGGCTGAGCCGGTGGAGTCTGCGTCGGTGGCGCGACGACGACGGAGACCGTGCCGTCGGCGGCGACCTCCCGCGTCGGCGCGGCGACGGCCGGCGGCGGATCGATGAGCGGTTCCTCCGCGCGGACCACGGCGACGGCGCCGAAGAGCAAGACCGCGGTGAGGAATGAGACACGCATGATCGCACCAGCCACCCGAGAACTGAAACGCACTGAATATACCGGCTGGGAAGGCCGATTCCGTAGGCCGTTTCCCGCGGGCTTTATGCACCTGGAATCAACGCGCCCAACCCGGCCCGGGGCTGCCTGTACCCTCTCGGCGGACGTTCGCTGCGGACATCCTGTCCTTCGCTCACTGCATGTCCGCTCGCCAGCCAGAGCGCCTCCGCTTGCGGCATCCTGCCTGCGCTCGCTCCCATAGCCCGCCGAAAGGGTACAGGCAGCCCCGAGCCTCCTCAACGCTTGCACCACACCGGGGGAGGCGTCTGGCTGCCCGTGCCCCGCTCGCCGGCGTTGCTGACAAGCGGAGCCAGGATGGCGGAGCGCCGTCAGCATCGAGTGAGCGAAGGGCATGGATGCTCGTAGCGAACGTCCGGCGACGGGGCATGGGTAGCCAGGCGCCGGTAGACTGGAATGCATGTCGCAGCAATTTCCGTCCGTGCCCCCGGCTCCCCGGCCGCTCCCCGCGCCGTCGCTCGACGAGCCGCCGCGGCTGACTGCGCGGACGCTCGAGGGGCTCGAGTGGATTCTTGCGAGGGAACTCGAGGCCGTCGGTGCTCTCGACCTGCGGATCGGCCGGCGGACGATCGAGTTTTCCGCGGCGCCGGGCGCCGAAAAGGAGACGCTCTACCGCGCCGTCCTCGAATCGCGGACGGCGATCCGCGTGCTCGAGCCGCTGGGGAGGTTCAAGGTCGAATCGCCCGAGTCGCTCTATCGCGCGATGCAGGAGGTCGATTGGACCGAACAGCTGAAGACGTCCGACACGCTCCGCGTCGATGCGGCGATCCACGACACGTTCCTCACGCACTCGCTCTATGCCGCGCAGATCGTGAAGGACGCCGTGGTGGACCAACTGCGCACGCCCAGTGGCAAGCGGCCGAGCGTGCAATTGCGCGGCGCGACGTTGCGGCTTGCGCTCCATCTGGTGGGCGACGTGGCGACCGTGTTTCGCGATGCGGCCGGCCGGTCGCTCCACCAGCGGGGCTGGCGGACGGGGGAGGTCGAGGCGCCGCTCTCGGAGGTGCTGGCGGCGGGCATCCTCGAGATCGCGGGCTGGCGGCCGGGCGAGCCGCTGCTCGACCCGATGTGTGGCTCGGGCACGCTCGTGATCGAGGCGGCGACGGTGGCCGCGGGCATGGCGCCGGGGCTCTGGCGGGCGCGGCGGAAGGGGCACGGCTTCTTCCGGTTTCGCGATTGCGACCGGCAGCTCGCCGCGCGGCTCGCGCAGGAACTCGAAGCCCGCGTGACAGAGCCCGCGGGCTCGTTTCAGGCAAGCGATCTCGACCCAAAGGCGGTCGAGGCGGCGAAGGCCTGCGCCGAGGCGGCGGGCGTCGCAGGAAGCGTCGCGATCGAGCAAAAGCATTTCGAACAGGCGCGGCCACAGGCGCCGGCGGGGCTCGTCGTCACGAATCCCCCTTACGGCGAAAGGCTCGCGCTGCCGCGGGCAGGCGCGCTGTTTCGCCGCATCGGCGACTGGCTCGTGCAGCAGTGCGGCGGCTGGCGGGCGGCGATCATCGCCCCCGACACCCCCGCCGCCGGCCAGCTCGGCCTGCGCCCATCACACCGCATCCCGCTCATGAACGGCCCGATCGCCTGCCGACTTCTCGAGGTGGAAATCCGGCCCAGATCCATCCTTCACCCATCCCCGGTCGAAGACCACGGGCAAATCAGCCCCAACTCACGCGCTGCCGCCGCAAGCCAGGATCGGCTGAAGCTCGACGAGCATGGGAGCTTTCGCCCTGAAGAGGATCGCCCCGCCGAGCACCCCCATGGCGAAAGATCCCCGCGAGGAGACTTCTGCCGTCCTGGCGCCGACGGCGCAAACGGCCCCGGCGATCTTGCCAACGGCCCTGACCACCTGACGCGCGGCCCCAACCGACCGCGTCCGCGCACGACCGACGACCAGATCGGCGACTTCCGCCGCCGGCTCGCGAAACGATACAAGCACCTCTCCAAGTGGGCCCGTCGCCAAGGGATCGAGGCTTTCCGAGTCTACGACCGTGACATCCCCGAGATTCCGCTCGTGATCGACCTCTATGCCGGCTGGCTCCATGCCGCCGAATACGAGCGGCCGCACGAGCGAACCGAGATCGAGCACGATGTCTGGCTCGACAAGATGATCGAGGCGGCGGCGCTCGAGCTCGGCGTGCCCGTTCACCAGACGTTTCTCAAGGTGCGGAAGCGGCAGCGGGCCGGCGGGCAGTATGAGAAGGTCGGCCATCGCGAGGCGGCGCTCACGGTGCAGGAGGGGGGGCTCGAGTTCGAGGTGAACCTCTCCGACTATCTCGATACGGGTCTCTTTCTCGATCACCGCCAGACGAGGGCCATGGTCCGCGACGAGGCGCAGGGGAAACGGTTCTTGAATCTCTTCTGCTACACGGGAAGTTTTTCCGTCTATGCGGCGGCGGGTGGGGCGACCGAGACGACGAGCGTCGATCTCTCCAATACCTATCTCGACTGGACGCGGACGAACCTCTCCAAGAATGGCTTCAAGGATGCCGGCCGGCACCGGATCGTCCGCGACGAATCGCGGGCCTTCCTCGAGCACCGGGCGAAGCGTGGCGAGCCGCCGTTCGATCTCGTCGTCTGCGATCCGCCCACGTTCTCGCGGTCGGCGAAGAGCGAGACGCCGTGGGACGTCGAGCGTGACCACGCGGAACTCCTCGACCTCGTCGCGCAGAACCTGTCGCCGGGGGGCGTCGTCTATTTCTCGACGAACTTTCGCCGGTTTCACCTCACCGCGGAGGAGCTTTCGAAGCGCTACACGATCCGCGAGATCACCAACCGCACGATTCCCGAAGACTTCCGCAACGAGCGGATTCACCGCTGCTGGCGGCTGGTGAAAATGGCGACGGTTTGACCGGGCTCCGATCGGGGGCCTACATTCGCGTTCCATGACGTCGAGAACAGTCTGGAAGCGCGGAACTGGAGCCCTCCTGCTCCTCGTGTCGTCGTTCGTGGGCTGCAGGCCGGCAGATCCGGGGCTCGTGAAGATCGTCTCGAGCCTGCCGCGGACGGGCTCGGCGAAGCAGCAGTCCGACACGATCGTCCGCGGCATCCGGATGGCGATCGACGAGGCCGGAGGGAAGGTCGGGCCGTTTCGGGTCGAGTATCTCGACCTCGATGATTCCACCGCGGCCGCCGGTCAGTGGACGAGCGAGGCGGAGGCGGCCAATGCGAGGCGGGCGCTGCAGGATCCCGACGTCGTGGCCTACATCGGCACGTTCAACTCGGGCGCGGCGAAGGTGTCGATGCCTATCCTGAACCTCGGCGACCTGCTCATGGTGTCGCCCGCCAACACGGCCGTCGGCCTCACGAAGCCGGGGCTGGGGTCGCCCGGTGAGCCCGAGGTCTATCGGCCCACCGGCCGGCTCAACTACACGCGGGTCGTGCCCGCCGACGACCTGCAGGGGCCGCTCTCGGCCGACTGGGCGAAGAAGCGGGGCGTGAAGAAGGTCTACATCCTCGACGACAACGAGGTGTATGGCAAAGGGCTCGCCGACCTCTTCGACGAGCGGTGTCGTGAGATCGGGATCGATGTGCTCGGCCACGACTCGATCGACGCGAAGGCGCAGGAATTCAAGTCGCTGATGGCGAGCGTGAAGGCGGCCGGGCCCGACCTCGTCTATTTCGGCGGCACCACGCAGAGCAAGGGCGGGCAGCTCGCGAAGGACATGGCCAGCGCGGGGATCACGGCGCTCTTGATGGTGCCCGACGGCTGCCGCGAGCAGGTGTTCATCGACTCGGCCGGCGCGGCGAATCTCGAGGGCCGTTGCTTCGTGACGTTCGGCGGGCTGCCCCCGGACAAGCTCACGGGGAAGGGGGGCGAGTTCGTGGACCGCTACAAGCAGAAGTTCGGCGAGCTTCCCGAAGCCTATGCCGTCTATGGCTATGAGGCGGCCTGCGTGGCGCTCGAGGCGATCCGCGCCGCCGGCGTGAAGGACCGCCGTGCGATCACCGACGCGGCGCTCGCGATCAAGGATTTCGACGGCACCCTCGGCCGCTGGGGCTTCGACGAGAATGGCGATACGACGATGCAGACCCTGACCGTGAGCGTGGTCAAAGGGGGCAAATTCGAGTTCGAGGAGGTCCTCGACGCAAGTGCCCCGGATTCATCCGGCCCCCGCTGATGGCAGCCTGGACTTAGTTCGATTATTAGTTTAGTATGGGTCCATGCGTTCGACGCGGCTCAACATGCATGACGCGAAGACCCATCTCTCCCGGCACCTCGCCGGGATGAAGCCCGACGACCGTCTGATCATCTGCAATCGCAATCGGCCGGTGGCCGAGGTTCGCCTCTTGCCGCAGGCTCGGCCCAGGCCGCGGAAGTTCGGTCTCGCCAAGGAAGAGTTTCGCGTCCGCGAGGCGTTTTTCGAGCCGCTGCCCGAAGACGTGCTGGCCGGCTTCGAGGCGCGCGGATGAAATTGCTGCTCGACACCCATTCCTTTCTCTGGATGATCACGGACGATCCGGCCTTGTCGACGGCCGCCCGTCAGGCCATCGCGTCGACCGAAAACGAGGTGTGGTTGAGCGCCGCCTCTGCCTGGGAGATCGCCATCAAATACGGACTCGGCAAACTCCCGCTCCCCGAAGAACCCGATCGCTACGTGCCGAGGATGCGCGAGCGATCGGGAATCGACCTCTTGCCGATCGGCGAGCCCGAGGTTTGCCAGTTGCATCGCCTGCCACCGATCCACCGGGATCCGTTCGATCGCGTGCTCGTGGCCCAGGCCAACTGCCACGGTATGGTGATCGTCACCGACGATCCGGTCGTGCGCCGGTACCCTGTTCAAACCCTGTGGTAACGACGTGTCCGCCCAGTTTCTCCTCCAGCAGTGTCTGATCGGCCTCACCAATGGCGCGCTCATCGCGCTGGTGGCACTCGGCTACACGATGGTCTACGGCATCATCGGCCTGATCAATTTCGCCCACGGCGACCTGATCATGCTCGGGGCCTGCCTGGCGCTCTCGCTCGTGGCCGCGCTCGGCCTGGCCGCCGCGGGCCCGGCGGCCACGTGGGCGGGGATCGCGGTGCTCGTCGTGCTCTGCGGCCTCTTCTGTGGCGGGCTCAACGTGGCCGTGGACCGCATCGTCTATAAGCCGCTCCGCAATGCCCCGAAGCTCGCGCCGCTCGTCTCCGCGATCGGCGTCTCCTTCATCTTCATGAACATCGGCCTCTTCTGGCTCGGGCCGGCCGACCGCTCGTTTCCCGAACTTCTGCCATCGACGAACCTGCTGCCGGGCGAGGGGCTGCAGTTCAGCTGGAAGGATCTGCTCGTCGTGCTCATCGTCGTGCCGCTGATGATCGCGCTCTCGCTGCTCGTTCGCGGCACGAAGCTCGGCAAGGCGATGCGGGCCGTGGCCCAGGATCCGACGGCGGCCGCGCTCGTGGGCGTGGACGTCGATCGCGTGATCGCGGCGACCTTCTTCATCGGCGGCTTCCTCGGCGGCGCGGCGAGCGTGATCTACGGGCTCTACATCAACACGATCGGCTTCCAGATGGGCTTCCAAAACGGGCTCTACGCCTTCACGGCGGCCGTGCTCGGCGGCATCGGCAGTATCCCGGGCGCCGTGCTCGGCGGCCTGGTGATCGGCCTCGTGCGGGCGCTGTCGAGCGCGTATGTCGGCGAGCGGTGGACCGGCGCGATCGTGTTTGCGATCCTGATCGTGATCCTCGTCTTCCGCCCCGAAGGGCTGCTCGGACGCCGGACGAAGGAGAAGGTCTGATGCGCGGCTTTCTGCGGGAGCGCTGGGATCTGGTGACGCTCGCGGTGCTGGCGGTCGCGCCGCTCGTGATTCCTGCGCTCGGCGGCGCACTCGGCGGGCAGGTGACCACCCTGTTCATCTACTGCATCCTCGCGCTCGGGCTCAACGTGATGGTGGGCTACACGGGGCTCGTGCACCTCGGCATCGCGGCCTTCTTCGGGATCGGCGCGTATCTCATGGCGATCCTCACCGTGCCGATGTATCCCTTCCAGGTCGGCTGGCTCACGGCGGCGATCGTGAGCGTGCTCGCCGCCGCGGGCATCGGGCTCGCGCTCGGCGCCCCGACGCTGCGGCTCCGCGGCGACTATCTCGCGATCGTGACGCTCGGCTTCGGCGAAGTGGTGAAGGTGACGCTCCGCAACCTCGAGCAGATCACCGGCGGCATGAAGGGGCTCAATCCCGTCCCGCCGCCCGGCGCGGGCGTGACGATCGGCGGCACCGATCTCGGCCTCGCCTTCGCGATCGATCCGCGGTGGTTCTACTATCTCTCCCTCCTCGCGCTCGCCGGCGTGGTCGTGGCGATGCGGCGACTGGAAAACTCCCGGCTCGGCCGGGCGTGGGTGGCCGTTCGTGAAGACGAACTCGCCGCCTCCGCGATGGGCATCTCGGCCACCCGCGTGAAACTTTCGGCGTTCGCGATGTCGTCGGCCGTGGCCGCGCTCGCCGGGTGTCTCTACGCCGGCAGCCTCTCCACGACGGCCGACCCGAATGCCTACGACTTCAACCGTTCGATCATGGTGCTCTGTGCCGTGATCCTCGGCGGGCTCGGCAGCATCCCCGGCACGCTCCTGGGCGTGGCGATCCTCGTCGGCTTCGACACGGTGCTCGCGCCGTGGGCCGATTCCTGGATCCAGCAGATGAACATCAACCCGACGGGCTCGAGCCTGCTCTCCTTCAGCGGATGGAGGCTCGCGATCTTCGGGCTGGCGCTCGTGCTCGTGATGCGGTACCGGCCGGAGGGCCTCGTGCCATCGCGGCGGCTGGCCGCGGAATTGCGGGAGGCGCATCCATGAGACGAAGCTCGAAGCATCCGGCGGGCAACGCGCCGCCGATCGGAGCGGCTCCGCTGCTCGACGTCGATCGGATGACGGTCCGCTTCGGCGGACTCGTGGCCGTGTCGGAGCTCGATCTCGACGTGCCCGAAGGGCAGATCGTCTCGGTCATCGGCCCCAACGGCGCCGGCAAGACGACCGCCTTCAACACGATCAGCGGCATCTACTCGCCGACGAGCGGCTCGGTACGGTTCCGCGGCCGCAGGCTCGAACGGGCGTTCACGGCCGGCACGTTCTGGTCTGCGATGGGCGTGGGCCTCCTCACCGGGCTCCTCTTCGCCGCCGCCGCCGTCGACATCGACCGCCTCTGGCTCGCGGTGGTGAAAAGGGGGATGAACGTCAACGAGCCGTTCACGCTCGCGAGCGCTGCTTCCCGACTGCGGGGCTACTTCCGGGCCGAACTCGCGATCGACCAGATGGCCGGCAAGTGGCGGGTGGTGAGCGCCGATGGCAGCGACGTGCTCGCGATCAAGCGGGATCTCGGCGAGGCGCGGGCGCTCCGCGACGCATTGCAGGCCGAGGTCACCGCCCGTCGGGCCGGCCCCGGCACCGTGCCCGATTCGAGCGACCTCGCGGGCGCCGCACCCGACGCCGTCAAGCGGCCGGCCATCAAGGAGGAAGTGCTCGACCGGCTCGCCGCCGGGAAGCAGCGGGTGCGCTTGCGCGGCTGGACCGGTCTCGTTGCCGGCTGGCTCCTGGGGGCTGCCGGCACGCTCGCCGTCTGGCAGCGCGGCCGCCGGTCGCCGCATGTGGTGGCGCGGTCCGGCATCTCGCGAACGTTTCAAAACATCCGCCTCTTCCCCAACATGACCGTGCTCGAAAACGTGCTCGTCGGCCTCGACCGTACGATCCCCGGCGGCACGCTGGCCATGCTCTTCAAGACGCCCGCCAATCGCCGCGCCGAGGCCGAGGCCCGCGGACGTGCGCTCGACGCGCTCGACTTCGTCGGCCTCGCCCCGAGCGCGAATCGCATCGCGGGGCAGCTGCCCTACGGCGACCAGCGGCGGCTCGAGATCGCCCGGGCGCTGGCCACCGGCGCCATGCTCATCCTGCTCGACGAGCCGGCCGCCGGCATGAATCCTTCCGAGACGGCCGAGCTTGCCGCGCTCGTGCAGCGGATCCGCGACCGCGGCGTGACGGTGCTTTTGATCGAGCACCACATGAACGTCGTGATGCGGATCAGCGACCGGGTGGCCGTGCTCGACCACGGCGTGAAGATTGCCGAGGGCACGCCGGCCGAGGTGAAGCGCGACGAGAAGGTGATCGAGGCCTATCTCGGGGGAGAAGCCTGAGCGATGCCGATGCTGGAGGTGCGCGAACTCGAGGCGGGATACGGGCCGATCCGGGCGCTCGACCGGGTGTCGCTCGACGTCGGCGAAGGGGAGCTCGTGGCGATCATCGGCGCCAACGGCGCCGGCAAGACGACGCTCCTGATGGCGATCTCCGGCATCGTGCCCGCTCGCGGGGGCGGAGTGCGGTTTCGCGGCGAATCGATCACGGGACGAAAGCCCCACGAGATCATGCGGCTCGGCATCGGCCATTCCCCCGAGGGCAGGCGGATCTTCCCGCGGCTCACGGTCCGCGAGAATCTCGAGCTCGGCGGCTTCACGCAGCCCGACGGCTGGCAGCTGAAGCGCGACATCGCCGCGGCCTGCGAGCTCTTTCCCGTGCTCGGCACCCGCATGAGCCAGCTCGGGGGCACGCTCTCCGGCGGCGAGCAGCAGATGCTCGCACTCGCGCGGGCGATCGTTGGCCGGCCGAAGCTCCTGCTGCTCGACGAGCCCTCGCTCGGGCTCGCGCCGTTGATCGTGGCCAAGATCTTCGAGGTGATCGCGAGCCTCTCCGCCCGCGGCATTGCCGTCGTCCTCGTCGAGCAAAACGCCCGGGCGGCGCTCCGCCTCGCCTCACGTGGCTACGTGCTCGAGACCGGCCGCATCACGCTCACCGGCAGCGGCCCCGACCTTGCCGCCGATCCGCGGGTCCGCGACGCCTATTTGGGAGAGTAGGACAGGCCTCCGTGCCTGTCATCGATGGCGACAGGCCAAAGCCCGTCCTACGAATCTGGTATCCTGCCGCTCCCGGAATCCACAGCAGGGTGCATCAGTGCCAGGGCAGGCAACGTCGACGAGCGAGAGCGTGAACGCCGATCCGCGGATCGCGGAGGTGCTCGCGAAGTGGTGGGGCTTCGATCAGCTGCGGCCGCTGCAGGCCGAGGCGATCCACGCGGCGCTCGACGGCCGCGATTCGCTCGTCGTCATGCCGACCGGCGGGGGAAAAAGCCTCTGCTATCAGTTGCCGCCGCTGGTGGGCGAATCGACCGACGTGGTCGTCTCGCCTCTGGTCGCCCTGATGAAAGACCAGGTCGATGCGCTCGAGGCGATCGGCTACCCGGCCGCCGCGATCCACTCCGGCCTGTCGCAGGACGAACGCCTGCAGATCCGCGACCGGCTCGCCGCGGGGGAATTGCGGCTGCTCTTCACGGCTCCGGAGCGGCTCGTGAACACCGGCCTGCTCGACCTGCTCGCGCAGGTGGGCGTGAAGCGGTTTTCGATCGACGAGGCCCACTGCATCAGCCAGTGGGGCCACGACTTCCGGCCCGAATACCGGCAACTCGCCCTGCTGCGCGACCGCTTTCCGACGGCCAGCCTGCATGCCTTCACGGCCACGGCCACGCCGCGGGTGCGCGACGACATCGCCGCGCAGCTCCAGCTGCGGAGCCCCGACGTGCTCGTCGGCACGTTCGATCGGCCCAACCTCTGCTACCGGGTCGTGCCCCGGACCGACCGCATCCAGCAGACGCTCGAGATCCTCGGGCGGCATGCGGGCGAGGCCTCGATCGTCTACTGCATCTCGCGCAAGGAAACGGAGCGGCTCGCCGCCCGGCTCGCGGCCGAGGGGATTCTCGCGCGGCCCTACCATGCCGGCCTCGATCCCAAGGAGCGACACAAGACGCAGGAGGCGTTTGCCCGCGAGACGATCGACGTCGTCGTGGCGACCGTCGCCTTCGGCATGGGCATCGACCGCTCCGACGTGCGGCTCGTGCTCCACACCTCGCTGCCGAAGAGCCTCGAGGCCTACCAGCAGGAGACGGGCCGGGCCGGCCGCGACGGCCTGGCCGCCGAGTGCGTGCTGCTCTATTCCTCGGCCGACGTCTTCAGCTGGGAATCGCTCGTGCGGAAAAGCGCCGAGGAGGCCGAGCTCGAGCCGGACGAATTGGCGCGGCTCGTCGCCGGCCAGACCGAGCACCTCCACTCGATGCGGCGGTATGCCCAGGCCTCGCGATGCCGCCACGCGTCGCTTTCGGAATACTTCGGGCAGCCCTACGGCACCGAGCCGTGCGGCGCCTGCGACGTCTGCCTCGGCGAGACGGAGAGCCTGCCCGATGGCACGGTGACCGCGCAGAAGATCATCTCCTGCGTGGCGCGGGTCGGGGAGCGGTTCGGCGTGCGGCACGTCTGCGAGGTCTTGCGGGGCGCGAAGACGGAAGGCATCCAGCGGCATGGCCACGACCGGCTCTCCACGTTCGGCCTGCTCGCCACGCTCGACCAGCGGGCGGCCGAAAATCTCACGCACCAACTGCTCGACCAGGGCCTGCTCGCCCGCAGCGGCGGCGACCGGCCCGTCGTCATGCTCAACGA